>DASXKR010000001.1:0-99906 GCA_036496665.1 Rudaea sp.
GTCTCTCGTCTCACGTCTCACGTCTCACGTCTCACGTCTCACGTCTCACGTCTCACGTCTCACGTCTCACGTCTCACGTCTCACGTCTCACGTCTCACGTCTCACGTCTCATGTCTCACGTCTCACGTCTCATGCACCTCATCCTCTACCAACGCGACGACTGTCACTTGTGCGACCTCGCGCTCGACGTGCTGGCGCGTGCGCGCGTGGCCGAGTTCGAGAGCGTGTTCATCGACGATGATCCCGTGCTGGATTCACGTTATGGCGAGCGCGTGCCGGTGCTGCGCGACGTCGATTCGGGGCGCGAATTGAACTGGCCGTTCGACCATGCGGCTGTATCGGCCTGGATCGCCGCATGACGGCGGGCATGCTCAGAAAGACCAGCTGAACGTCAACTGGTTGCCGTCGGTGCCGATCGTTGGCGCCAAGTCGTGATTGGCCCGCAACGTGCGGTTGAATTCCACGAGATGATGGCCGATCAATCCGCCGATCAGACCACCGGCGATGACATCGGACGCCCAGTGCGCATCAAGGTGGATGCGTGCGACGCCGACCAGCGAGGCGATCGTGTACGCGGTCGTATCGACCCAGACGTCGTCGTAGTGCGCTGAGATCACCGAAGCAAAGGCGAATGCGCCGGTCGCGTGGCCGGACGGAAAGGAATAGTCGCCCCCGCCGGGATTGAAGTGATGCGGACCGAGGCCCGTGTTCGGCCGCGCCCGGCCGACGATGCCCTTGATTGTCGAAGCCAGCACGGAACTGATCACGCTCGCGGACAGGCCGTCGAGCGCGGTCGTCTTCGCGTTATAGTCGTCGGCGAATTGGCCGTAGAGGTAAAAGCCGGCCAGCACCGGCAACCCGTATTGCTTCGTGCCGAATCTCTCGACATCCTTGAAAAAGTTGTCGGACGATGACGTCCGATTCCGTTGCGCGGCGTCGCGGATCGGCTTGTCGAGGAATGCCCCGGTCAGAATCAGTCCGCCGCCGATCAGGCCGAAATCACGCCAGTCGTCGCGATCCCAATGCCACGGTGCCGTCGCGATTTCCTTCGTGTCGGACCAGATCACCTTCAGGTAACCGACCGAGATCAGGCCCTCGGGTCCGTCCGGCGCCGGCGCAGGTGGTGTCGATGCGGAACTGTCCGCTGCCGCCAGCACAGCGCCGACCGGATCCAGCAGCCAGGCATCACCGGCTGCGTCAGGCGCCGCATGGCATGCGCCGCAGGCAGACAACAACAACAGTAAGCCGAGTCTCATGCAAGCCCCGCGCTGGCGTATCGACTGTCCTGCGCACGGCAGCGTCACTGCGATGCGTCAGGTGCGTCGTCCGACGTCGGCGAATCTATCGCGATGGCTGTTATGGATGGCTAAAGTCGGCACGCGCCACGCGCGCGGCACAGCGATCGTCGTGTCCGAAGGCCCTGGATCGACTTCGGAAAACGCGGCTTCAGCGGCGCAGCCGCGCCATGATCGCGCTGCGCGCCTCGCGCAGGATCGAGTCGCGGTCGAGGCTCGCGACGATGTCGGCGACGGCGCGCTTGGCCCCTTGTTCGCCCCATGACTTGCCTTGCAGCAGATAGCGTTCGGCGGCGCGGCCGACCAGTTCGGTCGCGTACCAGGCCAGCGCGCCCTGCGCGCCGGCGGTGACGACGGTCGACAGGCCGGCGCTGACGCCCTTGAGTGCGCTGGCAACCAGGTGCACGCCCCAGACTGCGCTCATCAGCGCGGCCAGTTGCGCGCAGATCGTGCCGATCAGCGTGCCGGCTTCGCTGCGCGTCAATGGCAGTCCGTATACTTTTCCCAGATGCACGACCAGCGCGACGTCGAGCGATGCGGCCGCGAGCAGGTCGGCAACCGGGATTGGATTGAGCGCGACCGCGATACCCTTGGCCAGGCAGTAGTTGCGGATCACGCGGTCGGCCAGTTCGCGCCGCGCGGCAGCGACGCGCTCGGCGACGCGGTCGGACAGCTGGCCGGCGAACAGGCCGGCATTGAGTGCCGCCAGCGTCTTGCCTTCGCGTTCGGCGATCGCGCGCAGGCGCGCGGCAAGTGCGGCGACATCGGGCTGCTGGGGGTTGCGTGTCTCGGTCTCGTGGCCGTCAGCGCCGAACTGGACGACACGCCGGTCTGCAGGACGGGCCGCGCAGGCGATCACATCCTCGGCATGGACCAGCCCGGCTGCATGCTCGCGCAGGCGCGCCAGCAGCCGTTCACGTTCGTCGTCGGTGTAGCGGTCCGCTTTGTTCAACACCAGCAACAGCGGCCGCTGTGTTTTCGCCAGGGTTGCCAGCGCAGCAATTTCCGCACTGGTCATGTCGCCGTCGACGACGAAGATGACCAGATCGCTGATGCCGGCAACATCGAACGCGAGCCGTTCGCGTTCCTCGCCAGACAGTTCGTTGATGCCGGGCGTGTCGATCAGGTGCAGACCCTGCCCGGCGACTTCCTGCCAGCGCTGCGCATCGCGTGCGCGCGTCGTACCGTGCAGCACGCCGGTGGCGAACGCATCGCGGCCGAGCAGCGCGTTGCCGAGGGCGGACTTGCCGACGCTGACGCGGCCGAACACCGCGATATGCAACTCGCCGGTCTTCAGCTTGTCGAGCAAGGCCTCGATCTGGGCGAAGTCGGCGCCGAGTTCGCCGCGCACTGATGCCGGGATATCCGGATCGTCGAGCAGCGCCCGCAACGCTTCGCTGGTTTGCGAAGTGTGTGTCGCAGCAGGTCCTGCTGCAGGCACATCTGGAGCCTGCGCGAAACGTGCGCGCAGGCTCCGCCAGTATTCGCCGAGATCACGCATGGGAACGCCTGCACTCTATACGCGGAGCCACACAGTAACCCTCTCCCCGATCGCATGCGATGGGGAGAGGGTAGGGTGAAGGAGGCGAGCGACTCCCACAACGCGAAGCGATGGCCCGGGCGTTACCCATCACCTATCCCTCACCGCGACATGGTCTGAGGGGAGGGAGAATGTTTGCCGACGCCGTCGCGAAGCAGGCCTAACTGATGCCGCACCGACGTGTGGCGAAGGTGCTTGCGTGTGGCAGCCAGAGCGATGCTGCGCCGAAGCGCTGCGAAGTACCTACTTCGCGGTCAGCGTCAGGTGTCCGTGCACCGGCACGTCCTTGCCGATGTCGGCCCAGTCGCCCCCGGCGCCGAGGCCGAAGTCGAGGCGGTTCAAGGTCGTATCGACGTCGAGCGTCGCGCCGTTGCCGCTGCCGGTGAACTTCACCTTGAGCGTTACCGGCTTCGACACATCGCGGATCGTCAGCGTGCCTTTGGCTTCGAGGCCGCCGTCGCTCCCCTTGCCGAACGATTCGGTGACGAAACGCGCGTGCGGGAATCTGGCCGGGTCGAAGAACTCGGGTGTCTTCAGCGTGTCGTCGCGTTCCGAGCTTTCCGTTTCGACGCTGGCGACGCTGACCTTCACGTCGAACTTGTCCTTCGACAGATCGCTGTCGTCGAATGCAATGGCGGCATCGAATTTGCCGAAGCGGCCGGCGAACGGACCATCCTGATAGGTGCCCTTGAAGGTAAGTGACGAATGCGCTGCGTCGACTTGCCAGTCACGCGCGATCGCGGGCAGCGAAGTCAGCATCAGCGGCGCCAACAGCGGCAGCATGACTTGACGATACATCGGGCGCGGCATCAGTAGTCTCCGGTGGCCATCAGGATCTTTGCTTGCGTTGCAGCGACGCCGGCCACATGCGGCCGAGCACGTTGTCGCGCACGACGAATTGATGGATCAGCGCGATCGCGGCGTGGCCGGCGGCGACCACGGTCAGCAGCCAGAACAGCGCCTGGTGCGTGGCGGCGGCCAGGTCCTTGAGTGACTTGTCCGGTCCGGTCAGGTGCGGAACTTCGAACAGCCCGAACCAGTACAGCGGCCGCAGCGCGGACACCGAGTCGAACCACCAGCCGCTCAGCGGCACAGCGAACAGCAGTAGGTACAACAGCGCATGGCCGACACGCGCCGCGCTGGCCTGCCAGCGCGGCATGCCGGCCGGCTCGGCCGGGCGTGGATCAAGTGCGCGCCAGCTCAGTCGCAACAGCGCCAGCGCGAGGATGGTCAGTCCCAGCGACTTGTGCAGACTGAACACCGGGATCACGCGCGGGCTCTTTGGCAGGTCGACCATGACCAGGCCGATCGTGCCTTGAACGATGATCAGCAGCACGATGGTCCAGTGGAAAAACCTGGCCAGGCTGCCCCAGTGGTCGGCATCGCTTTTCAGCATCGGTTACGGTCCGGACTTCGGCGCTGCGTCGGCTTGCGGCTTGGCATCGCCGTCGCGCACGCCTTCGATTTCCATGTGCACGCTGACGTCGTCGCCGACGCTCTTCGTCTCGCGGTCCATCCCGAACGCCGAGCGCTTGAATGCGGCGGTTGCGGAGAAACCCGCGACATAGCGCAGCGTATAACCGTTGAATGCCGCGCGGTTGAACGTGACCTGAAGGTCGACCGGTTTGGTGCGGCCGAGCAGGGTCAGGTTGCCATGAATCACCCCGGTTTTCTCGCCGGTCTTCTCGACCCGCGTGCTGACGAAGCGCGCCGTCGGATACGTATGCGCGTCGAAGTACCCGGTCAGCAGCTTGCTGTTCCACGGCGCGTCGCCCATGTCGAGCGAGGCAATGTCGATCGTCGCGTCGACCTGCGACTTGGTCCAGTCGGCCTCGTCGAAGCGGAACGTGCCGTTCTTCACGTGCATGCGCCCGCTCGGATTCGTGTAGCCGTCGTGGCTGGCCGAAAAGAAAATCTGCGAATGCACGGCGTCGATGCGGTAGTCGCTGGCCAGCGCGCGCAGCGGTGCGCAGAACGCCAGCAGCAAGGCGATGCACGAGACAGTTGCGTGGCGACGAGCACATGGCATGGCGCCGATATTATGGCAGACCGTGATGTATGCGAACTATCCGCGGGCGGCGACGAGCGTGCCAAAAGGGGCGCATACAGATCAGTCGCCTACGCTTTGCTTATTGCTGTGGATCGAAGCCATCGCGGAACAACACGATCTGCACCGTGTCGCTGGCCGTGTTGTTGGCAGGATTCACATCGCCGGGTACGGTGACGGTGACCGTATTCTGAATCGACTCGCTGGCAGTAGTCGCGTCTACCCAGGCATTGAGCAGATAGGTGACGCTGGCGGCGGGGTTCAATGGAATACTCAGTGAATCCGCCAACGCGCCGGTGCCACTGGCCGTGCAGGATGCGCCTCCGGCGGAGGTGCAGGTCCAGCTCGGCGTTGCCGGAGTCAGGCCGGCGGGCAGGGTGTTCGAGATTTGCGCATTCGCCACGCCGATGTTGCCAACATTGTGCACGGTGATCGTGTAGGTAACCAGGCCGCCATAGGGCACATGGGTCGGATCGTGCGTCATGCTCACCGTCAAGTCCGGCGCTGTCTGTGCGATCGTCAGTGTCACACTTGTGGCGCTGTATGTGACCGCTGCGACCGTGCCGGCAGTCAGGCCGGCAGCGTTGACCGTTGCAAACGTGCCGGTGAGACTGCCGGCAGTCAGCACGGTAAAACTTTGGCCGAGGCTTGGCGTGGAGTCGAAAGTTACTGACAACGTTCCACCGATGTGGGCATTGCCGGATATTTTCATCGGGATACTGTTGGCGTTGATGGCCAGCGTACCGCTCGTCAGCGTCAGACCGGTCAATGCCGTGACGCCGCCCACGGCAGCGCCGAACGTGATTACGCCGCCGGTATGCACGGTCAAGCTGTGCGCACCGTCGATTGTGCCGGCCAGGTCGATGGCGCCATTGCCTGTGCTGGTCAACGTCGCATCTGCGCCCAAGGTCAGCGCATTGTTGTAGGTCTGCGTGCCCGTGGTGCTGACGTTCCCATCCAGCATCGTGCTGCCGGCCGCATCCGTGGCCAGGCTGATCAGCGCCGTGGTACCGCCCACGGCGCCTCCGAACGTGGTCGGACCACTGCTGTTTACCGTCAGGTTATGCGCCCCGTCCAGCGTCGACCCAAAGTCGATCGCGCCACTGCCGCTGGTCGCCAGCGCCGCATTGCCGCCCAGGTTCACCGCATTGCCGTACGTCTGCGCGCCCGTGGTGCTGACGTTGCCACTCAGTATCGTGCTGCCGGCCGCACTACTTACGTTCAGGCTTGCCAGTCGCGTGACACTGCCGGCCGCACCTGCAAACGTGGTCACGCCGGTGGTGTTCACGACCAGGTTGTGCGCACCGTCCACCGTCGAAGCAAAGTCGATCGCACCGACGCCACTGCTCGACAGCGTTGCGTTTGCACCGAGGGTCAGCGCATCGTTGTAGATCTGCGCACCCGTCGTGCTGACATTGCCATCCAGCGTCGTGCTGCCAGCCCCACCCGTGCTCAGGCTGGTCAGTGCCGTCGTGCCGCCTACCCCGCCACCAAATGTGGTCAGGCCGCCGGTGTTCACCGCGAGGTTGTGCGCACCGTCTACCGTCGAACCAAAGTCGATCGCACCGCCGCCACTGCTCGACAGCGTTGCGTTTGCGCCGAGGGTCAGCGCATCGTTGTAGATCTGCGCACCCGTCGTGCTGACATTGCCAGCCAGCATGGTGCTGCCGGCCGCATCCGTGGTCAGGCTGGTCAGCGCCGCCGTACCACCCACCACGCCACCAAATGTGGTCAGGCCACCGGTGTTCACCGCCAGGTTGTGCGCACCGTCCACCGTGGAAGTGAAGTCGACGAAGCCGCCGCTGCCGCTGGCGGTCATCGTCGCATCGCAGGTTAGCGTCTGCGGATCTGAGAAGGTTAGTCCACCGGCGGGAGCACTATAGCCGCCGCAGAGTATTTGAGCGTTTGCCGCGGGCGCCACCGCCGCAACCATGCCGAAAACCCCCAGGCAAAAAAGAATCTGATGAAACCGATGCATCGTCTTACCCCTGTTCGATATCGGGACTGTGCGCCGCTTACCGTACAGCAAAAACGGCGTAACGAGGGTATCGCCGATTCCAGGGACAGATAAGACGCAGGAAGGAACCGCCGCACTATTCGCCCTTGGCGCCCAACGCCATCGCCGCAATCCGTCGCAGGCGTTCGGTGCTGTTATCGGCGAGCAACCGGGCGAGCGAGGCGTTGGCTTGTGCGCTGTCGAGTTTGCGTTGATCGCGCAGGCTGTGTGCGACGGCGTGGCCGAGGCTGTCGAAGATCAGTCCGTAGGCGATCGCATGCAGCACGCCGCCGCCGAGCGTGCCGAGTCCGGGAAACGCCTTCGCCGCATTACCGGCGATCGCCAGCACGATCGACGCGCTGGTGCGCACGGTCAGCCGGACCTGGCCAAGGAATGCATCGATGTCCATGTCGCGTACCGGCACTTCGTACAGCTTCGACAGTTCGCGGATCAACGCCGTCGCGAGCACGCCCTGCACGACGAGGTCGCTGCCCGGAATTACCGCAGCCATCGCACCGACCACGGCGCGCCGCGTGTACTTCGCGACGATCGCCCGCGCTTCGGTTTCACGCGACTGCGCCTGCAATAGGTCGGCTTGGCCGGCGACCGCGGTCAGCACCGCGGCCTCGCGCGCCGGCTCGAAAGCGGCGGGGCCTGCCATGGCGTAGCGCCGCAGCAAGGCGGACAACGCGCCAATATCCGCCGTGCGCTCCCTCTGCACGTGTTCGAGGCGGCCGTCTGCCAGGCGCCGCTCGAAGCGTTCGCTGCCGCCGGCACTGATCACGATACGGGCGTCGGTGATGCCGGCGTAACGCTCGCGCAGTGCCCGCTCGAGCGCGGCGCGGTCGGCGGCTTCGAACTGGTCGGCCTTGTTCAACGCCAGCACCAGCGGCTTGCCGAAACCGCGCAGCCAGCGCAGCTCGGCATCCTGGTCGCGGGTCAGGTCGCCGGCGCAGATGTACAGCACCACGTGCGCGCGCAGCGCCTCGTCGCGCGCCAGCTGTTCGCGCTGCGCGCCGTCGATTTCGTGCGTGCCTGGCACATCGGCGAGTGTCAGCACCGCGCCGTCGGTCAGCGTCGTGCGATAGTGCGTCACGGCGCGCGTCGTGCCGCCGAGCACGTCGACCTGCGCCGACGCATCCGGCGCCAATGCGCGAATCACGCTCGACTTGCCGGCGCTGATCTCGCCGAACACCGCGATATACAGTTCCTCGGAACGCGCGCGTCGGTCGAGTTCGGTTAGTTCGGCCTGCAGCGCGGCGGTATCGGCGCTGCGTTGCCTGAGCACGTCGATGCGCTGTTCGACCTGCGCGCGCGTCGGCGGCGCGCTGACCACGATCCGGCGCCGGCGCGGACGCAGCAACCAGAATCCGGCCCGGACGATCGCCGCCACGGCCGCGGCAACGATGATTGCGATGACTGCCTGCGCCCAGACGGCGAGAGCCTGCCATTCGCGCCACAACGTTATCGCGCCGTGCAGCACTCCAAGCAACGCCCACAGCAGTGCGACCGCGAGCAGGGCGAGCACGGCGAGCAGGATCAGGCGCAGCGGGCGGTTTGCGTTCGGCATCGAAAGTACGCAGTCGGTGCGACGGCCGATTATGCATTAGGCGGTGATGGGGTGGCGGCGTGCCGTCGCGGCGGCGACGCAATCAAACCGAGGCTCTTGCGCTACCGGCCCCCCGGGAACGCCGGCCGGTTTTCTGGCATCATCGGCGCGTTGGAACTAGCGGGATAGAAGGAGCTAACCCATGTGGATCGGACTGGCGCTTGCCTCGAGCATGGCCGCCGTCGCGCACGCGCCGGAAAGCGCGGCGCAGTTGTATACAACGCCGTACTTCCACGTCCTCGACATCTCTGCCGGACTGCCCGCCAGCCACGTTTACAAGACCGTCCAGGATCGCGACGGTTACATGTGGCTCGGCACGCACGACGGCTTGGCGCGCTATGACGGCGTCGCGTTCCGTGTCTATCGCTACGATCCGAAGGATCGGGGCTCACTCGCCGGCAATGTTGCCAGTGCATTGTTCGTCGATCGCGACAATCGTGTGTGGTGCGGCACGGAGGAATCGGGCCTGAACGAGCTCGACGCGCATCGCGGCCGGTTCGCGCACTACCGGCATGACGACAAGGATGGGGCGAGCCTGAGCAGTGACGACGTGTGGTCGATCGCGCAGGACAAGGCCGGTGCGATCTGGGTCGGAACGTACGCCGGTGGCCTGGACAAGCTTGAACCCGGTGCGCGCAGCTTCGTTCACCATCGCTTCGATGCCGGCGACGCGAAAACAATTTCTTCCGACATCGTGATCGGACTGTTCGCCGCAAGCGATGGTCGATTGTGGGTCGGCACGGATGCCGGTATCGACGTAATTGCGACGGATGGCTCGATTCGCCGCGTCGATGTCTCGACGCTGCCGGGTGGTGGCCGCATCAACGCGTACAGCATGACCGAAGTCGCCGGCGGGGCGGTTCTCGCCAGCACGCGCCGCGGCCTGGTGCGCATCGATCCGGCGCTTTCGGCGAGCGTGGTCGCCGGCGAAGGCCTGAGCGACCGGATCGTCTTCGGTGCGGTCCCCGGCAGCGACACCGGCGAATTGTGGATAGCGACGCGCCACGGCCTGAATCGGCGAACGTCGGCCGGCACCCTGACCGCGTACCTGCAGAACACGGCGCTGCCCGGCGCGTTTCCCGGTGATACGGTGAACGACGTCATGCGCGATCGCGAAGGCAGCTTGTGGTTTGCGACAGGCGATAGTGGTGTGGCGATTCTGCCCGCCTCGTGGCGCAATTTTGCGCTGTTTCGCAATGACCCCGCGACGACCAGCAGCCTCAGCGCGAACCGGACGCAGGGACTGACTATGGCTGCCGATGGCGCGCTCTGGGTCGTCAACATCGACGGTGGCATCGACCGCCTGGATCCTGCCACCGGCCGCGTCGAGCGTATGGCCGGACGCCTGACCGTTCCAGAGAAAACGTTGTGGTCGGTGCTGCAGGACCATTCAGGGCAGCTCTGGGTGGGTCATTCGCACGGGCTGCGGGTATACGATTTACAAAGTGGACAATTTTACGATCTTCCGGTCGATGGCGAACGCCGCGACGCCCTGGCCCCCGGCCTCGTCGATCACATCGTGGAGGACCCGGCCGGTCCGGTATGGGTGTCGACGTTCGATGTCAATGGCGGCATCCATCGGATCGATCCGGCCAGCCATCGCATCGAGCGCTTCGATGCGTCCAACGCCGGTTTGCGCAATGCGGAAGTCGACCAGATCGGTTTCGACCCGCAAGGCAACCTGCTTGCCGCCAGCGGCGCCGGCCTCGACCGCTTCGATCCGGCGAACAGGCACTTCGTCGCGGTGGCCGGTACGCCGGGACAGCGCGTCTATGCGTTCGCGTTTGCTGCCGATGGCTCGCTATGGTTGCATCGGCTCGGCGCACTGGAACACTACCGCGTCGAAGCGCTGGCCCTCACGCTGCTCGATCGGGTCGATGGAGACGGAGGCTGGCCTGCGCTCACTGCGGGCGGTCTGCAGGTCGATGCCGCAGGAGCAATCTGGGTCAGCAGCACGCGCGGCCTGTGGCGCTACCAGCCGACTACGCGTGCGATTCGCTTGTTCGATCACCGCGATGGCCTTGCCAATTCCGAATTCAACCGGCTGCCGCTGGTGCGGCGCGCCGACGGCGCCATCTTCGGCGGTACGCTCGCCGGCGTCGTCGGTTTCCGTCCGGACCGCATCGTCGAACCGATGGCGCCGCCGCCACTGGTCATCGACAGCGTAGTCCTGCGCCGCGACGGCCGTGACGAAGCGATCGATCCCACGATCGCCGAACTGGCGCTGCGCTGGAGCGATCGCGACCTGCGCATCACGGCGCGCGCACTGGGCTACATCAACCCTTCGGCAAATCGCTATCAGTGGCAGCTTGCCGGCTTCGACAACGGCTGGATCGATACCGGCAACCGCGGCGAACGCGAATTTTCGCAGCTCCGGCCGGGCAACTATCTGCTGCGCTTGCGCGCCTCGGCCGCGGCATCGGCGTGGAGTGCCGCGATCGAACCGCTGAGGTTGCACGTTGGGGCGCCGCCGTGGGCGACGCCTGCGGCATATGCCGGTTACGCGGTGCTTGTGATCCTCGTCCTGTTGTCTGTGTTTCGCGGCTCCCGTCGCTACGCGAGGCGCCGGCACAAGTATGAACTGGTGCAGCAGCAGCGCCGCTACGCCGAACAGTCGAGCGCCGCCAAGACCGAGTTTCTCGCCACGATGGGTCATGAGATCCGCACGCCGATGACCGGTGTGCTCGGCATGGCCGAGCTGCTGCTGCGCACGCCGCTCGACGCAACCCAGCGCGGCTACGCGCAGACGATCCAGAATTCCGGACGCATGATGCTGCGCCTGGTCAACGATTCGCTTGACCTCGCACGGATCGAAGCCGGCAAGGTCGATCTGGACGAAGCGCCATTCGACTTGCAGGCATTGATCGGAGAGATCGGCGCCGTGGCGGAACCGCTCGCGCTCGCCAAGGGCCTGCAATGGGCAGCACATGTCGCAGACGACGCGCCACGCTGGTTGCGCGGCGATGCGGTTCGCATCAAGCAGGTGTTGCTGAACCTGGTCAACAACGCGATCAAGTTCACCGAAAGCGGCAGTGTCGCGCTCGATGCGCGCCGGGCGCCCGGCGCAGGCGTGGAATTTGCGATCTGCGACAGCGGTCCGGGCATCGCCGAGTCGACGCGCGCGCGGCTGTTCCAGCGCTTCGAACAGGCCGACGGTGCGCAGCGTCACGGCGGCAGCGGACTCGGCCTGGCGATCTGTCGTGAACTGGTTGCGCGCATGGGCGGCAGCATCACGCTCGACAGCGAGGCGGGTCGCGGGAGCACGTTTCGTGTGCATTTGCCGCTGCCGGAAGCGGCTGCAGACGCCGCCGCAGTGCCGGCCGGCCAAGCCACGGCGCAGTCGGCCGCGGATGTGCAAGCGGCGGTGCCGCGCCGCATCCTGCTGGTCGAAGACGACGCGACGGTTGCGGCGGTCATCACCGCACAACTGCTGCTGCAGGGTCACCAGGTCGTGCACGCCGCGCAGGGCCTTGCCGCACTCGGCGAATGCGATCGCGCGCAGTTCGATCTTGCGCTGATCGACCTGGATCTTCCCGGGGTCGACGGCCTCGCCCTCGCGCGCCTGCTGCGCACGCGCGAGACACAAAGTGGAACGACGCGCCTGCCGCTGATCGGCATCAGCGCGCGCTCGACCGGCAACGAGGAAGCGCTGTGCCTTGCCGCCGGGATGGACGCGTTTCTGCGCAAGCCGCTGACGGGCGAAGTGCTGGCTGCGCAATTGGCAGCCGTAAATCAATGTAAATAGGGTTTTCCCGATGCATCTTGCCGAGGCGTGTTCGCAGACCGATGCTAAATTCGACACGGACTGTTGACGAGAGGAAAACCGCGATGCATGAGGCGCTGTGAGTACTGCACACAGCCAGCTGCTGCGTGGAATGCTTGTTCTTGCCCGGGTCGAAGCAAAATTGGCCGCCTCGATCGTTCTGGGCCTGGTTCTTTTTTCGGCGCTTGCCTCAATTCCGGGTGTAACGAATCTGGATTGGCGGATCGACGCGACCGTCGATCGATGTGACGCAGGTGCGCAGGAAGCCATCGACGGATGGGTGGCCGCGCGCCGGCAAGCTGGATGGGATGTGTCGGTCAGACGCGACGAAACTCCTTCCAGCGTCGCCGGACTCGATGGATCGACGAGGGCCTATCAGGTCACCCATGCAGGGCTGACGGGACTTGGCTACCTTCGCTTGTTTGCGGCCACGGATCTCGATCTGCAGTTTCCGCCAGCGTTCCGCCGGAACTGCATGCCAAGATCATTCAACTGGTGGCTGCCGGTCTCTGCGCGCGCCGCCACTTTGCCGGTGCTCCTGCTGGCCAGTTGGTACGCGGCAATCGTCGTGCTGGTCGGATGGTCTTTGCGCAGGAGGACGGCAGAGCGCGACCCGGGCTACCGATATGGCTGGCGCGCGTATTCCAGCTGGCTCGCTTTTGGCTTGATGACTACGTTCGTGGTCATGCTGATCGCACACGGGCTGCACGATCTTTTTGGCATCGATCTTCAGAGCGGACAGCGTGAGTCGGTCCTTGCGATGATCCGGGCCGATCCGTGGCTGTTGTTTCTGTTCGTATTGGCCGGCCCGTTCTGCGAGGAGTCGCTGTTCCGCGGCTGGCTCCTGCGCGATTTCGTCGCGGCCGGAATGGCGAGATCTGGCAGCGTCGTGGTCAGTCTCAGCTTCGCCGGCATGCATATGATCGGCGATCCGGACAACGCGTCAACCTCGGCCTACGCGGTCCTCGTCTTCCTGATTTCGATCGTGCTGTGCTGGGTGTACCTGCGCTATCGTTCGCTGCTGGCATCGACGCTGACGCATATGGCGCACAACGCCGCGTCCATGTCGATCGCGCTGGCGGCGGGCTGGCTGACCACGGCACCATCGCCGTGACCGGCCGACACGGCCGATATTTCAGACTTCGTTGAAGTGGCGGATGTCCGGTGCCGCGGCCAGCAACGACCCGGCGGCGGCGAATGCCGTGGCGATATGCGCCGAACCCATGTGCCGCGTTTCTGCGGCTGCATCGGCCCACTGCTCGAACGTCGTGAACAAGGTCGCATCTTCGGCGCAGCGAAACACGCGATAGCGGCGGCAGCCCTGCTCGGCGCGACCCGCCATGGCGAGGGTTTTCATCAGGTCGGCGACTGCGTCGCCGTGCGCCGGTTGCGCACGGATGGTCGCAATGACGTTCAGCATGATCTGTTCCCTTTGGTCGTCGCACGCGCAATCCAGCGGACTTGCCCGCGGGTCGGCCCGCCATCCGCTGTCGATCGCCCACGCGCAACCGGTTATATTCCGCATCGGATGAAACAGGTGTGGCGATGCGCAAAAACCGATGCGTGAATCCGAGGGTGTGGTTGTCGGTGCTGGCCGTGATGGCATGCGCAGGCTGCGCTTCCGTGCCGGCGATCATCGATCATCCATCCGCCAACCAGGACGGCCGCGTACGCTTCCTGGTGCTGCATTTTACCGACGAGAACTTCGAGCGCTCGCTCGACCTGCTGACGAATCCGCACGACAACCCGGTCAGCGCGCACTATCTCGTCAGCCGCGCCGGCGAATACGCCGGCCGTGCCGCACCGACCGTGTTGCGCCTGGTCGATGAATCGCAGCGCGCCTGGCACGCCGGGCCGAGCCGCTGGCAGGGCCACGAGCCGCTGAACGGCGAGTCGATCGGCATTGAAATCGTGTACGAATCGCACTGCCCGCGCGGACCCTCCGGCAGTGGACCCGGAATATCGCCGTGGGACGTCGACGCAATGTGCCCTTATCCGCCGTATCCGTCCGACCAGATCGGTGCCGTGATCGGGCTGGTGCAGGGAATTCTCAAGCGCCATCCGCAGATCGAGCCGACGCGTGTGGTCGGCCACTCCGACATCCAGCCCGAGAACAAGACCGACCCGGGGCCACGCTTTCCGTGGCGACAGCTTGCCGCCGCCGGGATTGGTGCATGGTATGACGACGCCGATGTCGCTTGGTACCGCGGTCACCTCGCCGCGAGTGCGGCGATGGCGGCGCAGGGTCCGCTCAACTACGCGCCGGTCGTGCCGTCGTTGAAGACCGTGCAGGAGGCACTGTCGGCCTATGGCTACGGTGTCGAAGCGAGCGGTAATGCCGACCTGCGTACACGCGAAGTGCTGTCCGCGTTTCAAAGCCACTTCCTGCCGCAGCGGCGCAGCGGCAAAGCAGACGCGCAGACTGTCGCGACCCTGTTCGCGCTGCTGTGGAAATACCGGCCCGACGAATTGCGTGCGTTGCGCGCGCGCAACGCGCAGGTTCCGCCACCGCCGGTATCCCATCAGCACTGACAACGCGCGGCCGCACATTTGCATGGCGGCTCGTTCATGAATTTGACGACGCGCTGAACCCGCCACATCGATCGATTCAGATTGGCGGAATATTTCCACCTCGTTCATCGGCCGGGCGCTAGCTTGGCTGCTGGAGTGGTTGCGGCATGCGCACACTCCACGGCGCCGGACTCCTTGATCCGCGCCGCGCGCCCTCCGACGAAGAATGCCGGGCTCGAGCCCGGTTGCCGCAACCCGCCACGCAGTAGTCCGTGCACCGCACATTCTGCTGCATCCAGCTACGGTCCGCAGTGTCTGCACGACCCAGCGGTTTAAGCGAACGAGGAGAATCACACCATGAAACATCGCAGCCTCATCAAGATTGCCGCCCTGGCGATCGCCATCTCCGCTGCGCTGCCCGCGATGGCCGACACGATGGTCGCAACCGGGAAGCATCACTTCGTCTACTTCGGCGATCACGACATTTACTACGCGCCGGAAAGCAAGACCTATTTCTGGCTCGAGAACGGCCAGTGGCGTTCCGGCCGCGCCTTGCCGGAAGACCGCCAGGCGTTCGTCAGGACGCGCGGCGTCGACATCGATCTGGACACCGATCGTCCGTATGAGCGCAACGACTATGTCGTCTCGCACTATCGCAATGCGCCGATCGCGGACAACGGACCGGTAACGCGCGAGACGACGACGACCGAGCGCTCGTCCAACCCCGATGGTTCGACGACGACCACGACGACGACGACCAAGCACCGCTACACGTACTTTGCCGACAGGGATGTCTACTTCGCACCGGATACGCGCACGTATTACTGGCAGAGCAACGGCCGCTGGGAGTCGGGCACCACGGTGCCGACCGAAATCGAGCCGTTCGTTCGCAACGGTGGCGTCGACATCGAACTCGATACGGCGCGGCCGTATGAGCGCAACGAGTACGTGATCGCGCACTACGGCCATCGCCACGATCGCGACCGCCGCGACCATGACGACGATTGAGACGTGATGATCGAGCCATGACGACTGAAGCTCGCCGTTGAGGAGAAGGCCATGATGAAGCTCCGCAGAATCACCAACGCCGCCGCGCTGGTAGTAGCGATTTCCCTTGCGTTGCCGGTCTTGGCCGACACCACCGTGGTCGCGAATGGCGGACACCACTATGTCTACTATCGCGACCACGGTATCTACTACGCGCCGGACACGGGAACGTATTTCTGGCTCGAACACGGCAAATGGCAATCCGGCGCCAGCCTGCCGCAGGACGAACGGTCCTATGCGAGTGGAAAAGGAATCGATATCGAGTTGGACACGGACCTGCCCTACGAACGCAACGACTATGTCGTCGCGCACTACCGACCGGCGACGCCTGTACCGGATGCGTCGGACCGCTTCATCGGTGGGCGAACGCTGGGCAATGACGGCGGGCGTTCGAATGCCGAATTGGGCAAGTATCGTTATGTCTACTACAGTGATCGGGGCGTCTACTACGCGCCACTGACACGAACGTACTACTGGCTGAGCGATGGCCGCTGGCTATCGGGCACCACATTGCCGCCGGAAATCGAACCGTTCGTGCAGAGTGGCGGCGTCGAGATCACGCTCGATACGGCGCGGCCCTACGAGCGCAACGAATACGTGGTCGCGCACTATGGCGGCCATCACAACGATCGCGGCCACAACGATTGACGAGGATTTCCCCGCGCCGAAGAACGTCAGTGCATTGACCGGCTCAACGGAGACGTCCGGGCCCGCGTGAGCGGGCCATTTTTTTTACGATGCATAGTGGCGTCGCTGATTTTTCGTTCGATCCATTCTTCAGCGCGACGGGCTTCGCTGCGCCTTCGAAGCGTTCGCAGATCCGGATCGCGTCTACTCGGAGTCGCCTTGTTCCGCATGCCAGAACTCGGAAGGCGGCCCGTTCGGGCAGCATGCCGCCACCATCCGGCGCCCGAGGGTTTGCGCCGCTTCGATCTGAGCCGCGTTCAGATGCGATGAATAGGTCGGCAGCATGCCATCGTTCATTCCCTGGCCCGTCAGCATCATCGCGGCAAAGTCATAAGCATAGGCAAGCTCAAAGTTCTGGGGAGCCATGACTCCGTTGTAGTAATCGCGAGCGAGGTTGTACATGGCTGCCGGAGAACCTGCCGTTGCCAGCGTTTCCAGGTAGCGTTTCGATCGGTCCTTGTAATCCTGGATGGCTTGCGGTTCGCGGATCGCGTCTGTCATGGTGAGGTCTAGGCTGCCGTAGAGAGGATAGGCAGCCATCGCTTGCGCCGATCCTGCGTCAGCTGCCTTCCGCAGCCACTTCACCGCGTCGTCGAGCTCTTGCTGGGTTACGCGGTTGCACTTGTCGAGCCGCTTCCGATTCGTTGCGTCGTTGTCATCGCCGCGGAACATGCGCTTGCAGTCTCTTCCAGCATCGTCGCAATCTGGTACGCCGCGACCGCGTCGCCAGCGCCGGCTTTCCGCTTCAGGTCCGGTAACAGTTCAGCGTAGTTGCCGTCCGGCACCTGCTCCGGCTTCGAGTGCACGAGCTTCGGTTTGGTCGAAAATGCTGACGCCGAATGGGACAGTGGATGCCCGCCCGTTTCCGATGGAGGAACGGTGGGGGTCGCATCGGCAGACGCCGCCCGTGACGTTGCCAACGCGGCGTGATCCATGACTGGGCGAGAGTTGCGTGTTCCTGAAAACTCGAACGCAACGATCGAGACGACGGCGGCAAGAAAAACAGCCAGAACATGGCGACTGCGCGGATTCACGTTACGCGGAGATGGCAGCACAGTTTTTCAAGTCCGTTTGCGACCGAGGGTATCCGAGTCGACAATTGCGTCCCCAGAGCTTACCGTGATTGAGGAGTCGCGCAAAGAGTCTGGCTGTACGCCTGGGACCGCGAATCTTTGCAGCAAGTAGGTTCGGTTAGAGCACTTTGGTCCGGGTATTTTACACGCGCGACTTCTGCTCGGCGCAACCCCTCTCCCCAACCCCTCTCCCGCAAGGGGAGAGGGGCTCGAGAGTCGTGCATGGTCCCTCTCCGCAAACACCAAGCCGGTAATCACAAAATCGAAAATGCTCTAGAGCGCCACAGGTACGCAACCCAGCGCTTGCACGCGATGACCGCAGCGGCGGGTTAGTTGCCCAGTGCAACTGGCCTCGGTGCCGATCGCTTCGGTTGTGCGAGCAATACGGATGAACGCATCGCGCCGAACCCGGCGACCTGCAGCGTTGCCGCTTTGATCGGCGCGAATCGCGTCGACTGCGAAAGGCAGTCCGGACCGGGGATGATTTGGCCGCTTAGTCGAAACCGTCGCTGAAGATGAAGCTGCTTTCAAAGGCACCGAGGTCGACGGTTGTGCCGTCAATGCGCGGCGCGCCGTCGAGATCGATATTGGCCAGGCCGCCGGGAGGATCATCGATGCCTGCGCCGATCAGCGGCGAGGAGGCCGAGAGACGAAAATCGTCGTTGCCGACGAAGGCCGGATCGACATGCAGTATGCTCGTTGCGGCGACCGCCGTTCCGGTCGCGGCCTCGATGTCATTGTTCGCCAGCGTCGCGCCGATTTGCCCGGGACCTCCTGGGCTCAGGTTTACGTCGAATATGCCGGAGCCGATGTTGTTGCCCCAAAAAATGTTGTCGCTCAGTTTCAGGCCGGTGAAGGTTGTGTAGTCGATCGTGACGCGCGTGTGCAGCAGCGCATTGGTCGAATGGTTGCCGGCGAACGTATTGTTTGCGACATCGATTTCGTTGTCGGAATAGAAGGATGCGGCGGCCGCATTCGGTGAGCTGTTGTCGACGAACAGGTTGCCGCGCACAACCAGCGATGTGCCGTCCGTCGCCGCGAGCAGGCCGCCAACTGCCTGGCTGAAGCCGTTGCTCACGGAACTGTTGTTGCGAAAGATATTGCGTTCGACCAGTATCCTGCCGCCACTGATCGGGTTCGGATCGCCGATCTTGAGTCCGCCCGCGTTGGATCCGGATGCGTTGCTTGCGTTGCCGTTCTGGAACGTCAGGTCGCTTACTTCGATGTCGCTGTCCGGAATCTCGATGGTGTTGATGGTCAGTACGCCGGCGGCATGGTTGGCGTCGAGCACGGTAAGCGCCGCATCCGCCACTTGCTGGGTGCAGGTCGCATCGACGTAGCCGCCGCGAATCGTCAGATTGTGGTGATTCGTGACCGAGGCGATGAAACCGCCCGCGGGGGCAATGTAGGTTCCGACCTGTACGCGGATCTCGTCCGCATCGGAGTTGCCGGTCGATACCGACAGCGCCGACAAGGCATCGGCCAACTGATTTGCGCTATCGACGCAGGCCACGTGCGTCGTTGCCGCTGCTTCGACGACCGATAGCGCACCGGCGAGAATGACAAGAAGGATGAGCGTGATTTTCATGAAGGCTGGATTTCCGCAAGGGCGCCTGGCTTGATCGGCCAGCGTCAGTGGAACCGGTCGCGGCGAAGGTTCACAATACGTATCTTTGCGGAGAACGCTTTTCACGGGGCAAGTGCGCCAGGCCATCACATGGCATCGGGCAGGTAGTGGGTTAGCGCCACAGGCGCGTAACGCACGACCGCTAGGCACTCAATGACCGCCAGTTGTGGGTTACGCCGCTGCGCGGCTAACCCACGCTACAAAAGCCTCAGGCCAGCCGACTGAGTTCGTGCACTGCATCGATCAGCACGCCGAGATGCTCGGGATCCACCTCGGGCGTGATGCCGTGGCCGAGATTGAACACGTGGCCCGGGTGCCGGCCGAAGCTGTCGAGCGCACGCCTGACCTCGGCGCGGATCGTTTCGGGCTGGGCAAGCAAGACCGCGGGATCGACGTTGCCTTGCAGCGCGACGCGCGCGCCGACGCGCGCGCGCGCGTCGGCGAGGCTGATCGTCCAGTCCAGGCCCAATCCGGCGCAGCCGGTATCAGCCAGCGCTTCGAGATGGCCGTTGGCGCCCTTGCTGAACAGGATCAGCGGCAGCTCGCATGCGACATTGTCGCCTTGTAGCATTTGCGCAATCTGCGCCAGATAGCGCAGCGAGAATTCGCGGAACAGGTCCGGCGGCAGCAGTCCGCCCCAGGTGTCAAACACCATCAGCGCCTGCGCGCCGGCGGCCGCCTGTGCGGCGAGGTAAGACGCGACGCTGCGCGCCACGACGTCGAGCAGCTTGTGCATCGTCGCCGGATCGTCCCAGGCCAGCGCTTTCGCTCGGGCGAAGCTCGACGAGCCCTGGCCCTCGATCATGTAGCAGGCCAGCGTCCACGGACTGCCGGCGAAACCGATCAGCGGCACGCGCTCGTGCAGTTCGCTCCGGATCAAGCGTACCGCGTCCGTCACATAGCGCAAGTCCGTTTCCGGATCGGGCACGCCCAACGCCTCGATCTCGGCGCGAGTGCGCACGGTGCGCGCAAAACGCGGACCTTCGCCTTCGTTCACCGACAGGCCCAGACCCATCGCATCGGGAATCGTCAGGATGTCCGAGAACAGGATCGCCGCGTCGAGCGGGAAACGAGTGATCGGCTGCAGCGTGACTTCGCAGGCCAGTTCCGGCGTCTTGCACAGCTTGATGAAGCTGCCGGCGCGTGCGCGCGTTGCGCGATATTCGGGCAGATAGCGGCCGGCCTGGCGCATGATCCATACCGGCGTGCAGTCGACAGGCTGGCGCCGCACGGCGCGCAAGAAACGGTGATCGTTCATCGATTCCTTTTTGTCTTCATAGTGCATCCGCCCGAATAATGGAGGCGCGAATGCCGGCATGGTCTATTTTTCGCCGTGTGCGTCCCACCCCTTGCGGCTGTCGCCACCTCGTACTCGCCAGATTCCTGTGGCTCGCCCTTCGGGCAGTTCCGCCGATGTTTGCCACAGGTGGGGAAGGACTCGTGGACTGCCGAGTCGTGCCCCTCCACGCAAAGGACTCGTGGATCGCCGGGTCGTGCCTTTCCTTCCCTCGCTTGCGGGGAAGGTGCCGAAGGCGGATGGGGGCGTTCCGTGCAAACCAAGTCTGATCGCGCAAGGCATTGCTTCGCTACATGGGATGCCATGATAGGCGACACCCGGCCACAGACAAATCAAATTCCTGGAGGTCCTATTCGGCCGCGTGCCGCACTTCCTTCTGCAACGGCGCCACGAGCCGCGGCCAGCCGGCGTTGAGCGGTGCGTCCGATGGAAGCTCGCTGCGCGCCGCGCGCGCGACATCGACGCTGTCGAATGTTCCCCACACCAGCAGCCACCAGTCGGCACCGTCACGCAGCAGGTGCAGTTCATAAAGGTGCCCGCGCGCCGGGTGCAGTGACGCGCGCAGCATGTCGAGGTCGGACTTGTTCGCCGCGTGTGCCAGTTCGACGATGTAGGCAGAACCGGGCAGGGCAAGGAAATCGGCGGTTGCGCCGCCGGGCACGCTGGTCGCTGGCATTGCAGGTCTCGTTGTCGCGTGCGCCGGCTCCGGCGCAGGAGCGACGGGCTCACTTGCGGCGGAGGGTGTCGGTGCGGGCCTGGCTTCAACTGTCGCCGGGATCGGGGCGTCGGCGTCGTGTGACGGAGGCGACGGCGCGGAATTTTTTTCGACCTTTGCCGGCTCGTGCGCCGCGGCGGGTTGCGTCGGTGGCACTTCGACTGCCGGCGCTGCAACGGGCGTCCTTGTGGCGACTTTCGTCCGGTCCGGCTCGGCTACCGGAGGCGCTGCGGCGGCGCGCGTCGGCGCGGATGATGGTGGCGCAGTGGCGACCGGCTCCGGCGCCGCTCTCGCCGCAGAAAACTCAGCAGGCGCAGCAGCCTGCTTTTGCGCTTCGGGCCGGGTCGCGGGCTGTGCTGCGGAAGGCGTCCTGGCACCCGGCGCACGTAGATACGACGGCAAGCCGGAGTCTCGCGCTGCTGCAGGCGGCGAGGCTGTCGTTGGTGCGGCCGCATCTGCACGCGGCTGCGATGGCTGCGACTCGACGCTTGCCTGTGGCGCGGCGGCCGTGGACGCAGCGGGTGCCGACGGCGCCTGCGCTGCAGCAGCCGATACCGGCACCGCCGGTGCCGCAGGCTTCGCCGCAGCGGACGCGTCCTTCGACGCGGCTTCGCGGCAGTCCCAGCCTTTCCGATCCGCAGTCGGAAGGCAGGTATACTTCTTGCCCGGCTCGAACGTCTCGACCTGGCCGTATTGCAGCTCGGCAGCCTGTACGCTGCCGACGATGAGCATGGCAACCGCGAACGCGCGGAGCGCCGCGTCAACCGACCGCATACGGCGACTCCATTCCCTGGCTGAACATGACGTGATAGCCGCGTCGCACCTGCGCGTCGCGTGCGTGTTCGAACGCGAGCAGGGCATCGTCGCGCTCGAGATACAGGTCGCGCTTCACGCTGACGCGGCCGCCCTGCTGGCCCCACTCGCGGGTCAGCGTCCAGCCGCCGAGCAGATCCTGCTGCAGCGCGATCTGGTAGTACTTCGGCGCTTCGGCCGCGAGCGGTTTGGTCTGCATGAAAACGCGCATGCCGCTATTGTACAGGGCTGAGGGCTGAGGGCTGAGGGCTGCGACCGCCGTCGCAGATCAGGCATTTGTCGCAGCCGCAGCGGCAGCGGCGAAATGCCTGGCTGAACACGGCAAACCGAAGGAAGCAGACCACCCAAGGCCCTTCCAGCCCTCAGCCCTCAGCCCTCAGGCCTCGCTCCAGCACCTCGCGCACCGCCGCCTCGTCGACATCCGCCACCATTTCAGTGTTGCCGATGGCGCGCCACAGGATCAGCCGCAGGCGACCGCTGAGATTCTTCTTGTCCAGACGCATCAGGTCGAGCACGCGTCGCACATCGGTACCGGCCGGGACGGCCGTGGGCAGGCCGCAGCGCTGCAACAGCGCCTGCAGGCGTGCTGCATCGTCGTCGCCGGCCCGCCGCAACCGGGCAGACAGCCGCGCAGCGAGCACCATGCCGATCGCGATCGCCTCGCCGTGCAACAGCGTTCCGTAACCTGCTGCGGTTTCCAGCGCGTGGCCGAAGGTGTGGCCGAAGTTGAGCAATGCGCGCTCGCCCTGTTCGGTTTCGTCGCGTGCGACGATGCCGGCCTTGGCCGCGCAGCTCGACTCGATCGCGGCCGACAGAGCTTTCGGATCGCGCGCCAGCAAGGAATCGGCGTTTGTTTCGAGCCAGCTGAAGAATCCGGCATCGCCGAGCGCGCCGTATTTGACGACTTCGGCCAGGCCCGAGCGCAGTTCGCGATCCGGTAATGTCTCGAGCGTATCGGTGTCGATGACGACGGCGCGCGGCTGATGGAACGCGCCGACCAGGTTCTTGCCTTGCGGCAGGTCGACCGCGGTCTTGCCGCCGACGGACGAGTCGACCATCGCCAGCAGCGTTGTCGGCATCTGCACGAAGGCGATGCCGCGCATCCAGCAGGCCGCGGAGAAGCCGGCCAGGTCACCGATCACGCCGCCGCCCAGCGCGATGATGGTTGCGTCGCGGCTGGCGCCCATGGCCGCCAGCGCGTCGAAGATCGCGGCGCACGAGGCGAGCGTCTTGTGGGCTTCGCCGGGCGGGAAAACCCGGTATGCCAACTGGGCGGACGGCAACCCGGCGGCGACGTGGCGCGCGTAGAGCGGCGCGACATTTTCGTCGCTCACCACGAGTACATGCCGGCCGCCGATCGCGTCACGCCAACGCGCGGCATCGTCGAGCAGGCCGGCGCCGATCCAGATCGGGTAGCCGCGCATGCCGAGCTCCACGCGCAACTGACGCACTGCGTTCACGCCGCAAACTCCGACGCATTGCCACGCTGCCAGATATGGGTCAGTTCGGATGCCAGCTGCCGGGCCATTGCCGGGGCGTTGCGGTGGTGGCTGGCCGGAATGGTCATGTCGGCAACCTCGAGATAGAGCGGGTTGCGGATCGCGGCCAGCGAACGCAGGCGCTCGCGCCGGTCCGGCGCGGCCAGCAGCGGACGCTTGCGATCCCGCGCCAGGCGCGCGAGCTGGTCCTCGAGCGTCGTCTCGAGGTAGACGACGAATCCGCGCTCGCGCAGCGCGCGACGGTTTTCCTCGAGCAGCACGGCGCCGCCGCCGGTCGCCAGCACGACGGCCGAGCGTGCCGTGAACTCGGCCAGCACCGTCTGCTCGCGGTGGCGGAAGCCCCTCTCGCCTTCGACATCGAAGATCAGCGGAACCGTGGCGCCGGTGTGCAACTCGATCTCATGGTCCAGGTCGAAGAACGGCAGGCCGAGCAGGTCGGCCACACGCCGGCCGATCGTCGTCTTGCCCGCGCCCATCGGGCCGACGAAGAACAGGTTCGGTGCGGGATTCATGGGGGAATGCTAGCAGAGCAGGGGCGAGGGGCGAGCGACGAGAAAATGCGAGCGTTATGAAGCGCCAGGCGAGAAAGTCGCCGAGGCAAGAAGGGGCGGCTCCGGATACTGGTTGAGCAATCGCACCAACGGGTACGATACTTGCGAACACATACCCCTCACCCCTCTTCCCGCAGCCCTTCCAAATGTTCCGCTTCATCGCCCTGTTCGCCAGCTGCCTGGCAATCCTGTTCACCGTCGAATTGCTTCAGCCGGTGCAGGCTCATGTGATCGTTCCGTTCACGACCGGGCTGGCGCACGCCAGTGTCTGGCTGATGCGTCTGTTCGATCCGGCCGTGGTCGCGCAGGGCGACGCGATCGTCGACGCGTTGCACGGCGGCGGCATCAAGATCGTCGCGGGCTGCAACGGCGTCGAAGCGGTGTTGATCCTGGTCAGCGCGGTACTCGCGTTCCCGGCGCCGTGGAGGCACAAGGCCATCGGCATGGGGCTCGGCTTCATCGCGATCCAGGCCCTGAATCTCGTTCGCATCATCAGCCTGTACTACCTGCAGCGCTGGAACACGGTCTGGTTCGAGTGGTTTCACCTGTACCTGTGGCAGGCGTTGATCATCCTTGACGCGCTGGTGTTCTGGCTGGTATGGCTGCGCTGGCTGCCGGCGCCGGGCGACGCCGCCGCGGCGAGACCCGCCTGACGCGGCGCTGCTAGACTCTTCGGGCCGGCGAGAGCCCAACCACGCCGGCTCACGCTCAACATGCGGAGGGAAGTCATGAGTATTGCCAAAGTCATCGAAATCAGTTCGTCGTCGCCGAAAGGCATCGAGCACGCGATTCAGGATGGTTTGAAGCGCGCCTCCAAGACGATCAACAAGATCAAGGGCGCCTGGGTCAACGACATCAAGGTTGTGACCGACGATTCCGGCAAGGTCACCGACTGGCGCGTGAACCTGCGCATCAATTTCGTGCTCGACTGATCCGAGCCCGTCCAAACTACTGCGCTCGTCCTGATCCGATATCAAATCAGGCGCGCCGGCGGTGCTCGGACTGCGCAGACAGGATGCCGGAGCGAACATTCACGAAGCCAAGGGCCTGAAGGGCGAGCCGCGGACGCGGCGAGTAATCGTCATGTACGCTCAAGTACACTCCGGTTCCTGCGCGCTACCGACACGCCTGATCGCGCCCGAAATCAGGCCTTCTCGCGCTACGTTTGGACGGGCCCGGATGCATCTGTTGCACGCGCGCACCAACTATTGATTTCAACCAGCACAAGGAACCGGTAAATGGCATCTGTTTCGACTGCAATGGTCACCACCGCGCTCGACATCCCCGGCCAGAAGATCGTGCGCAATCTCGGCGTCGTGCGCGGCATCGTCGTGCGTTCGCGCAGCATTGTCGGCAACATCGGCGCGGCGCTGCAGAGCCTCGTCGGCGGCAACATCACGCTGTACTCCGAACTTTGCGAGAAGGCGCGCGACGATGCATTCAAGCTGATGCTGCAACATGCCGCCGAGCATGGCGCCAACGCGGTCATCGGCATGCGCTACGACGCCAACGAAGTCGCCGACGGTATCACCGAGGTTCTGGCGTACGGCACCGCCGTCGTCGTCCAGCCGGTATAGAAGGGATCTTGGGTGCGCGCCCCAGCGTACTGATGGGGACAGGGCCTGAAGCGCGCGGTTGTAACTTCGCCTCGACGAGCCAGGATTCGCTCCCTCTCCCCATCCGCATCATCGATGGGAGAGGGTTGGGGTGAGGGGGACCCGCGTCATCCCGACGCAGCACTGTTTTCGCCGCCCCTCAGCCAACCCTCTCCCCCGAGCGGGCTCGAGGGAGAGGGCTTGAAGCCGAATGACCGCCCTCGGCGCTGGGACTGCTCCTGACAAGGCGCCGCACGCACCGATCCGGATCCAGGACGACGCGCAAATCGGCAATCGCCGGCAGCGTCCGCAGCGCCTGCCGGCTCAGACGCTCGTAGTACATCAGGAAGTGACGCAGAACCGCAGGCGACATGGCACGCGGCGCATGCCGCGTGCGCAGCGCGCGCTCCTGCTCGTCGCGCCAGCGCAAGACCACGTCGAAGCTCGGCGCCTGCAGCATGACCAGGCGATCCAGGTGCTGCCAGAGCGGGACGTAGGTGAGCGACAGTTCCATGTTGACCCAGTTGCGCCAGCGCGCATCGCTGTCCTCGTCGCGCTCGAGTGAATTGAGCGGCCGGCGCAGCGCGGAAGACGACTGCGGCGGTACGCCGACGCACCAGCCTTCGAGTATCACCAGATCCGGTCGCTGTTCGACGCGGCGCCAGCGCGACGGCGGCAGGCGCGTGTCGCGGCCCTTGTCGAAGCGCGGCACGCATGCCGGTCGATTCGGCCGGGCAGTGTGCAGCCCATCGAGCGTATCGAGCAGCAGACCGACGTCGTGGGTGCCGGGCACGCCGCGCGTAGCGAGCAAGGGATGCACGTCGCGCGCGAGGCGCAGGCGTTCGGCGCGGCCGAGATAGAAATCGTCGATCGACATCGCCAGCGCATCGATGCGCTCGCGCCGCGCGGCCGCCACGAGTTGCGCGGCCAGCGTGCTCTTGCCGCTGCCCTGCAGGCCGGACAATCCGACCAGCCATGGCCGGCGTCGCCCGCCGCGCGTGGCCAGCTCGACTACTGCAGCGACGACGGCGTCGGCATAGCCGTGTCGCGTGATAGCATCTTCGCGCATTGTTTTTGCATTTTCTGCCATGGCAGCGAACGAACTTTATCAGGAAGCCATCGCGACGATCCGCACGCTGCTCGACGAGGCGACGCGCGCCGGCGAAGCCGAGCCCACAGCAATGACGCTGGCCACCGCCGACGCGGCCGGACGCGTGTCGGCGCGCATCGTCCTGCTCAAGGGCGTCGAGGAACGCGGCGTCATGTTCGTCAGCAACTACGACAGCGCCAAGGCCGCGCAACTTGCCGCGCATCCGCAGGCAGCGCTGTGCCTGCTGTGGAAGACCTTGCGCGACGGCATTCAGGTGCGCATCGAGGGTGCGGTCGAGAAAGTCGACCGGGCGGAGTCCGACGCGTACTTCGCCAACCGCGCGCGCGCCAGCCAGATCGGCGCCTGGGCATCGCACCAGTCACAAACGCTTCAGGCGCGCGCCGAACTCGATGCGCGCGTCGCCGAATTCGAGCGCCGCTTCGACGGTACGAGCGTGACGCGCCCGCCGAACTGGGGCGGCTACCGGCTGATACCGGACATGATCGAGATCTGGTACGGCCAGCGCGCGCGCCTGCATGACCGCGTGCGCTACGAGCCGTTGGATGGCACGTGGACCAAGCGCCTGCTCTATCCGTGACCGGAGACTGGTGAGCGTGGGCTGGACGATCCGCGAAGTTCGCACTGCCGATGCCGCGGTCTGGGTCGCGCTGCGCGCGGCGCTCTGGCCGGACGAGTCGCGCGAAGCGCTCGCGAACGATGTTCGAAAGCATCTGGCGGGCAGCAGTCGCGGCATCGCGTTCGTGGCTTGCGACGAGCGTGACGTCGCAGTCGGATTCGCCGAGGCGACACTGCGGCGCGACTATGTCAACGGCACCGACACGTCGCCGGTCGGGTTTCTCGAAGGCTGGTACGTCGCGCCGCACTGGCGCGCGCGCGGCGTCGGCCGCGCTCTGGTCGCGGCGGTCGAACGCTGGACTCGGCAGCAGGGTTGCACGGAGCTGGCATCCGACACCTGGCTCGACAGCATTCCGAGCCAGCGCGCGCATGTCGCCTGCGGCTTCGAGGAGACCGAGCGCGTCGTCTATTTCCACAAGCACCTCGCCGCGGTCTAGGCGCACAGCATCGTGGCAAGCGCCATCGGTCCGCAACGCATCGTCTGCCTGACCGAGGAGCCGACCGAAGTGCTGTATGCAATCGGCGCGCAGGACCGCATCGTCGGTATCTCCGGCTTCACCGTGCGGCCGACGCGGGCACGCCGCGAAAAGCCGAAGGTCTCGGCATTCACCAGCGCGAAGATCGGCGAGATTCTGAAACTGAAACCCGACTTCGTCGTCGGTTTTTCCGATATCCAGGCCGATATCGCGCGCGAACTGATCGCGGCCGGCATCGAGGTCTGGATCAGCAACCATCGCTCGGTTGCTGAAATCCTCGACTACATTCGCCGTCTCGGTGCACTGGTCGGCGCGGCAGAACAGGCCGATGCACTGGCGTGCCGTGCCGAACAACATATTGCACAAGTGGAAAAGGCTGCATCCCGGCTCGAACGACGGCCGCGCGTCTATTTCGAGGAATGGGACGAGCCGATGATCAGCGGCATCCGCTGGGTCGCCGAGCTGATCCGCAGCGCCGGCGGCGATGACGTGTTTCCGGAACGCGCAGCACAATCGCTCGCGCGGCACCGCATCATTGCCGACGGCAGCGAAGTCATCGGCCGAGCGCCCGACATCATCATCGGCTCGTGGTGCGGCAAGAAGTTCCGGCCCGAGCGCGTCGCGGCGCGTCCGGGCTGGGCGGCGATCCGGGCCGTGCGCGACGGCCAGCTGCACGAGGTCAAGTCGCCGATCATCCTGCAACCCGGGCCGGCGGCGCTGTTCGACGGCCTCGATGCGCTGCACCGGATCATCGCGGCGTGGGCGCTGCACGCGCAACCACCCGCAATCGGACCCGCTTCGACCCGCTGAGGGTCGCGTCGATGCCGGCTCTGGCCTGGCGGCAGATGCCGGGCGTCGCGGCGGGCATACTTTCCGCTGTTGGCGATCACATGGGTGGCGCACGACGCGCTCGAACTTCGTTCTTCGCACAGCCGGGAGCACGCAGAGTGCGAGATGTGCTCGTTCAGCCATGCGAACAAACCCGAGCGATCACCCGTCCTTCATCCGCGTTCGTGATCCTTGAATCCGCGCAATCCGCGTCCACCGACTTAGATCCGGTTTCAAAGGCAGCCAAACCGGGGCAGGATGTAACGCACTGACTTTCGTCAGTGGCGGCAAGATGCGACGGCGGTTAGTGTGCTGCCCCGCGATGCGCAGGGCGGCGCCTGACGATGGGCCGTGCCGGTGAGGGCGCGAATTGCGCGTCCGAAGCGTTCCCAAGGAAGTGGACGATCAGCAAGGAATGGTGGATTGCCGAACAAGTGTCGCGGCACATTTTCCTGCACGATACGTTTCCAGTCTCGCAGGCTGCGAGGGCGAAGGGCGCCCGGCCGGCAGCGGGCCAATGCACGTGAACCCCGCGGCGTCGGCACGGTACCCAGCAGTTTCGAGGCGCAGCGTTGCGATCCGAATCGCTGCAGGTTCGCCATGGGTCTGGCCAGCACCGTCAGAACGGAACTTCCCGGGCGTGGCGAAGCCGACACTTGCACTGCGATGCGCGCACGCGATGCAAATTTCCAGAGTCTGCCGCGCGACCAAAGGACCGAAGGAGTGGAGTATGGTTCAGATGCAGCTGGCGGCAACGGCGGACACGAGCGCCGATGCGATCTACGACGACGTCTATTCGCGCCTCAAGGCGATGGCCAGCAGGCAGCGACTGCGCGGCGGCGCGCCAAGGACCTTGTGCACGACCGAGCTCGTGCACGAAGCCTATCTGCGCATGGGCGACTCGAATTTCCGTTACCAGCAGTCGGCCCAGTTCTTCGCCTACGCGGCGCGCGCGATGCGCCACATCCTCACCGACGCGGCGCGACGTCGCATCCAGCCCAAGCGCGGCGGCGACCAGGCGCGCATCGATCTGACCGATCCGGCGGTCGAATCCGCCCAGGTCGATCCGCAGCAGGCCTTGCAACTGGATGAGGCGCTCACGGCGCTCGAATGCGACGATGCGCGTGCGGCGCAGGTGCTCGAACTGCACTACTTTGCCGGCATGGACATGCAGCAGGTGGCCGACACGCTCGGAATCGCACGGCGTACCGTCGATCGCGACTGGTGCTACGCGCGGGCTTTCCTCGCCGCCCGCGCCGAGGGCTGACGGCTGGCGCTCCCGCCCGGCGCAAACCGGCATCCTTTTTCGTTCTGCGACGCATGTCCTCCCATTTGAAATCCGAACCGAGCCTGCGCGGGTTGTTCGAGCAGGTGGTTGAAGCGCCGCCCGACCTGCGCCAGGCCAGGATCGCGGCGCTCGACCTGCCGCCGACGTTGCGCGTCCGCCTGCAGGCAATGGTGGCGTTCGACGAAAAAAGCGCCGGGCCGGCAGCAGACGCCCGCGATCCCCGCCTGGCCGAGCTCAATGCGCGCCTCACCGAAAAGGTGCGCTCGATCCTCGGCGCCGAACGCTGCATGCCCGATGTGTCCGGACTGGCCGCCGCCAACTGCGAGCAGTCCGATGACATCGAGGCCGATCAGACGCTCGGTCAGGCGATGGTCGGAACCTGCGTCGGCAGTTTTCGCCTGCGCGCGCTGATTGGCGATGGTGGTTCGTCGACGGTATTCCGCGCCACGCGCGAAGTCGGCGACGGCGAGCAGGTGGTCGCGCTGAAACTGCTGCGCCAGGGACTGTATTCGACCGATGCCCAGCGCCGCTTCCGCCGCGAGCAGGCGATCCTTGCGCAGCTCACACACCCCAACATCGCACGCCTGGTCGAGGGCGGCGTCAGCGTGTCGGGCATTCCGTACATCGCCATGGAACTGGTCGACGGGTCGCCGATCACGCGCGCGGCCGACGCACGCAGCTTGAACCTGGAGCAGCGGCTGGCCTGGTGCGTGAAGCTGTGCCGCACGCTCGAGGCCGCGCACTCCTCGCTGATCGTGCATCGCGACCTGAAGCCTTCGAACCTGCTCGTTACCGGTGACGGCGAATTGAAGGTGCTCGATTTCGGCATCGCCAAGCTGGTCGATGATCGCGACGCGACGCTCACGCACTCGATCGCGCTGACTCCGGAGTACGCTGCACCCGAGCAGTACGGCCCGGGCGTATCGACCACGGCAGTCGATGTCTACGCGATCGGCGTCCTGCTTGGCGAGTTGATCACCGGCATGCGCCTGGTGCCCGGCGCGCGCGCAAGCAGCGAAGTCGCTGCCGGCGGACAATCGCGGCTGCCGATCGGGCTGCCGCAACGCAGCGTCCTTGTGCGCCGATTGCGCGGCGAACTCGATGCCATCCTGTCGAACGCGTTGGCCGAAGAACCTTCGCGCCGTTATCGCAGTGCCGCCGCGTTCGCCGAGGATATAGAGCGCTACCTGGTCGGCAAGCCGGTACGCGCGCTGCCGCCGTCGAGCTGGTATCGCGCGCGCAAGTTCGTCGCGCGCCACCGCGGCGGCGTGGCGGCCAGCGCGGGATTCATTGTGGCAATCCTGACGAGCCTCGGCATCGTCGCCTGGCAGGCGCACAGCATCGCGCGCGAAGCGCAGCGGGCGCAAAGCACGCGCGATTTCCTGCTGCGCGTGTTCAGCGCCGCCGAGCCGGCCGGTCCGCGCCTGGGTCCGCCGACCGTGGCCGACGTGGTGCGCGCGTCGATCGTCGAGGCACAACAGTCGCATTCGCTGCAGCCATCGGTGCGGATCGAGCTGATCGACGCGCTCGGCGGCGTGCTGCGCAAACAGGGAGACACGCGCAACAGCCTGCAATTGCTCGAGGACAACTATCGCACCGCAGTCGCAACGCTCGGTGCGTCCGATCCGGCCACGCTGCTCGCCGGCCTCGGTCTTGCGCAGAGTCGGATCGAAGGCGGACTGCACGCCTCGGCGCGTCTGCTGCTCGACGATCTGATCGACAAGGGCCGCCATGCTGCGGACAGCGAACTGCTGGCGCGCCTGCTCAGCACGTCGGCCTATCTGGGCAGCGAGCGTTTCGAGCGCGAACGCGCTCTGGCGGAGTCCGCCAGTGCCGTCGCGATCTGCGCGAAAGGCTGCAACGACCGCACGCGCATCATGACCCTGGTGACGCGCGGCAGCGTGCTGTCCTCGTTCAACGACGAACCGGCGGCGATCCCGGTGCTCGAACAGGCGCTCGACCTGCAGCGCCGCCTGTTCGGTGGCCCGCACGTCGAGATCGCTGACACGCTCGAAACGCTGTCGCGCGCGTATCGCCGCACCGGCCGGCTCGATCACGCCGAAGTACTGGCACGCGAGTCGCTGGCGATCGTCGAAGCGAGCCTGCCCGATCCGCATCAGCGCCGTTCGAGCGCGCTCGACAGCCTGCGCCAGGTGCTGATCGATTCACGCAAGTTCGATGAAGCGATTGCGCTCGGTCTGCGCGTTATCGCGATGGACGAGGCGACGCGCGGGCCCGGCCATACGGGACTGGCAACAGATCACAACACGCTCGGCTTCACCTACATGCTGAGTGGCGACTACGCCAACGCGGCCGCGCATTTTCGCTCTGCGCTGGCGATCGCCGAAACAATTCCGGACAATGACCGCCGCATTGCGATCTACCGGGCTGACCTGGGCTACAGCACCGGACTCGGCGGCGATCTTGCGGAAGCCAGGCAGCTGATCGAGTCCGCGCTGGCCCGCTTTCGCGCGCAGCCCGAGGTGGATTACAGCGAAGTGTCTTCGGCGCTCGAGAAGCTCGGGGACCTGGAACGCCGGTCCAGCCACTACGACGAAGCGCTGGCGACCTATCGGCAGTCCGACGAGATCTATCGCAACTATCTGAAGACCGGGCCGACCGAATGGCACGCCAGAACCTTGATCGGCCTGGGGCGCACGCTGGCCGAGTCCGGCCGCAACGACCTGCAGGCGGAAGGCGCGCTGCGTGAGGCGATCGCGAAGATGACCGCGCCGCCGACACGGCTGTCGCCGCTGCGCGTCGAAGCAAAGGCGGCGCTCGCCGAACTGCTGAACCGCAACGGCAATGCGGTCGACGCCCGGCGCTTTCTGCGGGAAGCATCCGACGAGGCGAAACTCGCGCCGGGAACCCTGCCAGCGGATGGACAAGCCTTGCTTCAGCGTGTGCTCGACGCGATCAGCGGCTAACTGTTGCCGCTACGGTGGCATCGGGTTCGAACATCGCGCCGTGGGGTTAGCGCGGTATCTGCGCAGCGCCGAGCTCGGCGATCGTGCGCGTCATGCGTCCGGCCGCAAGCGCCTGTTCGCTCGACGCATTACCCTGTGTTGCGCGCTTGAGCACGCCTTGCGCGATCGCCGCGAGTCGGAAGAACTGGAACGCCAGCAGGAAATTCCAGTGCGGACGTGGGTCGAGTCCCGACGCCGCGCTGAAGCGATCGATCAGGTCGGCTTCGGAAGGAATGCCGAGCGCGCCGCGGTCGATGCCGGCCAGGCCAGGCAGCACCGGATTGCGCGGCAGGCGCAGCGCCATGCAGAAGTAGGCGATGTCGGCGAACGGATGTCCCAATGTGGACAATTCCCAATCGACGATCGCCGCGACCAGCGGTGCCTGCGCATTCCAGATCAGGTTGTCGATGCGAAAGTCGCCGTGCACCAGCGCGACACGGCCGTCGTCGGCTGGTACTGCGGTGGGCAGCCAGTTGATCAGCGCTTCCATCGCGTCGATGCGCTCGGTCTCGGACGATCGGTATTGGCCGCTCCAGCGCGCGACCTGGCGCGAAAAATAACTGCCCGGCTTGCCATAATCGGCAAGGCCGGCCGCGGCCACATCGAGGGTCGCAATCGCCGCCAGCGCGCCGACCGCGGCGCCGAAGTGGGCTGCCCGCTGATCCGGCTGGAGTTCGGGCAGCGCCGGATCCCAGAAGATGCGTCCCGGCATGTAGGCCATCAGGTAGAACATGCTGCCGATGACCGCGTCGTCCGTGCACAGATGCAGCGGCTGTGCGACCGGCACGGCGCCGCCATGCAGCGCGCCGAGCACGCGGAATTCGCGATCGACCGCGTGCGCCGACGCGAGCAGATTGCCGGGTGGCTTGCGCCGCAACACGTAGCGTCCCGATGCCGCCTCGATCAGGTAGGTCGGATTGGATTGGCCGCCCTTGAATTTCGTCGCCGTCAGCGGTCCGTGAAAGCCGGTCAATCGGGTTTCCAGATACGCGGAGAGTGTGGCGGCAGGTAGTGCCAGCGAATCGGACATGGGGCTTCGTCGCGTTCCTCAGTAATGGGTGTGCAGTGTCTGCAGCGCAGGTTCGGCGAGATGCGGCAGTTCGTTCCAGCTCAGCATCTGCCAGCGATCGCTGCCGTACACGAATTCGCTGATGCCGGTGTTGCGCAGCGTCATGCCGAGTTTGACCAGGCCGGCATCGTCGAGGTCGAGCGCCGCCTGTGCGCAGCGCCACATCGCACCGCCGGACGTCACGATCAATACGCTTCCGAGCGCACAGCCAACGCGTTCACGCGCGCTGGCGATGCGCCGGCCGAAATCTGCCCAGGTCTCGGCCACCGCGCCGTCGAGTTGACCCTCGTGCCAGGCGCGGACCGCCGCTGCCAGGACGGCGCGTTGCGCACGTTCGTCCCCGGTCTGCGCGGCGCGCAGGTTTTCGTCGCCGCCATGCGCGGCGGCGTAGGCCGCGAGTATCGGCACGTGGTCGAACTCGTTCCAGCCGGCGTCGATACGTGCTGCCGGCAATTCCCGGCCGGCGGCGGCGAACGCGGCCGCAATCGCGTCGAGTGTCTGCGCGTGACGGCGCATGTCGCCGCGCACAACGTGTTTGTACACGGTCACTGCGTCGGCTGCGAGCCACTCGCCCAGATGCCGCGCCTGCGTTTCGCCGAGTGACGACAGGCGATCGTAGTCTGCGCTGCCCCAGCTCGCCTGCGCATGGCGGATCAGGTGCGCGCGTCGTGAAGGTCCGGCGCGCGACGTGCCAGACGCCGCGCTTGCTTGCGTGTTCAACGACGCGGCGGACATGCGCGGTTGCGCGCGCGCCGGTCTCTCAGTCGGAACGGTCTAGTCGAGGACATAGTCACGATTGAATTGCACCGTGTACGGTTGCGCGCCTCCGGCCGGCGTCACCTTGATCGTGAACACGTAGGTACCGGACGCGCCGATCGGAAATTCGCCGAGATAATCTATCGCGCCTTCATCGCGTGTCTCGCGGAAACGGATCGGCTTGCCGTGGCCGGTAAGATCGGCGACGCTGCCGCTGACCGATGCCGCGATCAGCTCACCGCCCTCCTTGCGCTCGACGGCGATATTGACCAGGCCATTGCGCGGTGACCGGTCGATACCGTAGCGCCGGGCACTGTCGGCGAACAACTGGTCGGTGGAAATCGCGCTGTAGCGCACGACAACGTTGCCGAAAGCCATGCTCTGGCCGGCATGGCCGCTGCGCGGCAGCAGCAGTGCGAGCAGCAGCACGACGATCACGATGACCAGCAGGCCGATCTTGTGGGCGGTGCGCATGACAGCCTCCATCCGATCGGTCACGGACGCACTGCCGACCGGCAGCGCCGAGTTTACACCCGGTAGCGCGTCGCTTCGTGTCAAGCGTGCGCTGCAAGATCGTTAAGCGGCGCAATGATCAGGATCTGCGCGAGGATCAGCGCGATCATCGCCAGCGTCAGCGAGAAGTCGAAGCCCGCCATCGGCGGCAGCACGCGCCGGAACGGACGCACGATCGGTTCGGTAACCCGCACCAGCAACAGCATGTTCGGGTTGGCGTACTCGCTGGCGACGAAGCTGAGGATGCCGCGCACGAACAGCGCGATCAGTTCGATCCAGATCAGCCAGTCGAGCACGCTGACCAGTGCGCGCAGCAGCAGGCTGCCCACGCCGATCGCCGCGCCGGAGATCGTCGCGAACAGGCCGAACTCGATCAACACGAGCAGGTAGGCAATCAGCAGCGAAGCGATCTCGATTTTGCGCCAACGCGGCACGAAGCGCCGCAGCGGCGTGATGACCGGATTGGTCAGCTGATAGACGAAGCGGCAGATCGGATCGTAGAACGACGCACCGACCGCGATCAACAGCATGCGCACCAGGAACAGGCCGATGAAGAAGCCGAAGGCGGTCTGGATCAGGAACGTGGCGGCGTTGGCGAGATAGTTCATCGATCAGGTCCGGGGTTCGAAATCGGTTCGCGGCGAGGTCGGCGCGCCGTCGCATCTGGCTGGGCGACGCTGTTGCCGCGCAATTTCAGGTGCTAATCAGTATCGTCGAATTGTGCCGAAAGTTCGCGCCCGCGCCGTGTTGCTGCGGCGACGGCACGCATGACGATGTCGGCGAAATCGTCCGCTGCGAAGCTGTCGAGAGCGGCTTGCGTGGTGCCGTTCGGCGAAGTCACGCGTTGGCGCAGCTCCGCCGGTGCGGCGCGGCTCTCGGCGAGCATGCGGCCCGCACCGAGGCAGGTCTGCACCGCCAGCGCGCGCGCCGTGGCGCGCGTCATGCCTTGTGCGACGGCGGCATCCACGAGCGCTTCGACGAGCAGGAAAAAGTACGCCGGTCCGGATCCGGAGAGTGCCGTGACGGTGTCCATCAGGCCTTCGTCGTCGACCCAGGCGACGATGCCCGCCGCGTTGAGGATCGCTTCGGCAAGGGCGCGTTGTTCCGCATCGACGGCCGCGTTGGCAAACAGGCCGCTGGCACCGGCGCCGATCAGCGCCGGCGTGTTCGGCATGCAGCGGACCACTGCGATGCCGTCGCCGAGCCAGCTGTCGATCTGCGCGCAGCGGATTCCCGCGGCGACCGAGATCACCAGCGGGCGGTGTGCCTGCGCGGCATCGCGCAATGCGTCGCAGACCGGTTTCATGACCTGCGGCTTGACCGAAAGCACCCAGGCCGATGCGCCGTCGATCGCGGCGAGGTTGTCGGCAGAAGCGGTTACGCCGAAGTCGTTGTGCAGGGCGGCTGCCAGTACCGTGTCGGGCTCCCCGACGCTAAGGCGCGTCGGCGGCGTGCCGGCGCGGATAAGGCCGCCGATCAGGCTGCGTGCCATGTTGCCGCCGCCGATGAAGGCGATGGAACCGGGAGAGGGGAGAGGAGAGAGGGCAGAGAGCATGCGCAGTCGATCGGCTCGGTGCATCAGACACTGACAAGCGCTCAAGAATAGCAGCACATGTTGACACCTGCGCCGCGTCGGCCGATGTCATTGGCGCGTTATCGATTCGCCGCGTCGGCGCTTCCCTTCCCCCCTCTCCGCCTTCTTCCGAACAACGCCGTGCCGATCCGCACCAGCGTTGCCCCTTCGGCGATCGCCAGTTCAAAATCGTCCGACATGCCGAGCGACAGCGTGTCGGCGGAGCCATGATCGGTGCGCAGTGCATCGAACAATTCGCGCATGCGTCGGAACGCGGCGCGGCGCCGCCCGAAGTCCGGATGCGGTTGCGGTATGGCCATGAGGCCGCGCAGCTGCAGGCGCGGTGCCTGCGCGATCAGCGCGGCAAGGCGAGGGACGTCATCCTGCGCGCAGCCGGACTTGCTGGTCTCGTCGTCGACATTGACCTGGATCAGCACGTTCAGCGGCAACTTGCCGTCCGGCCGATGCTGGCTCAGCGGCGCGACCAGTTTTTCGCGGTCGAGGCTTTCCAGCCAGTCGAAATGGCTGGCAACGTCACGGCACTTGTTCGACTGCAGCGGTCCGATCAAGTGCCATTCGAGCGTCAGGTCCGCCAGTTCACGCTGCTTGGCCAGTGCCTCCTGGACGTAGTTTTCGCCGAATCGCCGCTGTCCAAGGCCGGCCAGCGCGCGAACCGCCGCAGCCGGCTGCAGTTTGCTGACGGCCAGCAAGCTCGCGCCGCGGCCGGCATTGCGGCCGGCAGCGTCGATGCGCTGGCGTATGGCTGCGTAGCTGCTGTTGGAAGAAGTCATGGCAAGGGATTGCGCCGGCTTGAATTTATCGAGCTATACTGCTGCGAAAGCTGCTGCACGGCAGCGGAACGGGTACCACGGGGGCCTTTGCATGGATATCGCCGAACTTCTCGCATTTTCGGTCAAGAACAAGGCATCCGACCTGCACTTGTCCGCAGGCCTGCCGCCGATGATCCGGGTCGACGGCGACGTGCGCCGCATCAATATCCCGGCGCTCGATCACAAGCAAGTGCATTCGCTCGTGTACGACATCATGTCGGACAAGCAGCGCCGCGACTACGAGGAATTCCTCGAGGTCGACTTCTCGTTCGAGATCCCGGGCCTGGCGCGCTTCCGCGTCAACGCGTTCAACCAGAACCGCGGCGCCGGCGTCGTGTTCCGGACGATTCCTTCCGAGGTACTGAGCCTGGAGGATCTGGGCTGCCCGAAGATCTTCAAGGACCTCATAAACCAGCCACAGGGCCTGATCCTGTGCACTGGCCCGACGGGCTCGGGCAAGTCGACCACGCTGGCGGCGATGTGCGATCACGTCAACAAGAACGAATACGGTCACATCCTCACGATCGAAGACCCGATCGAGTTCGTACACACCGCGCAGAAATGCCTGATCAACCAGCGCGAGGTGCATCGCGACACGCACGGATTCAACGAAGCGCTGCGCTCGGCGCTGCGCGAGGACCCGGACTACATCCTGGTCGGCGAAATGCGCGACATCGAGACGATCCGCCTGGCGCTGACCGCCGCGGAGACGGGACATCTGGTGTTCGCGACACTCCATACCTCATCGGCGTCGAAGACGATCGACCGCATCATCGACGTGTTCCCGGCGGCGGAAAAGGCCATGGTGCGCTCGATGCTGTCCGAATCGCTGCGCGCGGTGATCTCGCAGTCGCTGCTGAAGAAGGTCGGTGGCGGGCGCATCGCGGCGCACGAGATCATGGTCGGCATCCCGGCGATCCGCAACCTGATCCGCGAGGACAAGGTCGCACAGATGTATTCGTCGATCCAGACCGGTTCGCAGTATGGCATGCAGACCCTGGATCAGTGCCTGCAGGACTTGGTCAAGCGCGGCCTGGTCACGCGCCAGAGCGCGCTCGGGTATGCCAAGAACAAGGAAATCTTCCGCTGAGAGCGGTATCGACATGGTCAACAGGATTGCCGCGGTCGCGTTGCTCTTTGCCGGTGGTGCGCTGGCCGCGATCGGCGCCATCGCGCTGGTATCGGCGCCGCCGGTCGCTTTCGACAGCCGCGACCTGCTGGTCATGGCTCTGGCACTCGGCGGCCTGCTGTTCGCGGGTTTCGGCAGCCGCGAGGTGTTGCGTATTTCATGACTACGAATTGATCGTTGCATAATGGGCTCTGGGGCACGGAGGCGTCGGTGAGACAGGCGTAATCTGGGGACAAGCCGACCGCGCCGCGGCTTTCGGGAGTAAAGGTATGAGCAGTCTGGATTTCACATCGTTCCTGAAGTTGATGGTGCACAAGAAGGCGTCCGACCTGTTCATCACGGCCGGCATCGCGCCTTCGATCAAGGTGCATGGCCGCATCTCGCCGATCACGCAGTCGCCGCTGACGCCGCAGCAGTCGCGCGACATGGTGCTGAACGTGATGACGCCGTCGCAGCGCGAAGAGTTTGAAAAGACGCACGAGTGCCAGTTCGCGATCGGCGTGTCCGCGGTCGGCCGCTTCCGCGTCAGCTGTTTCTACCAGCGCAACAACGTCGGCATGGTGTTGCGCCGGATCGAGACACGCATCCCGACAATCGAAGAGCTGAGCCTGCCGCCGATCATCAAGACACTGGCGATGACCAAGCGCGGCATCATCATCTTCGTCGGCGCGACCGGCACCGGCAAGTCGACCTCGCTCGCGGCGATGGTCGGCTACCGCAACCAGAATTCGACCGGCCACATCATCACGATCGAAGACCCGATCGAATTCGTGCACAAGCACGAAGGCTGTATCATCACGCAGCGCGAGCTCGGCATCGACACCGATACCTGGGAAAACGCGCTGAAGAACACGCTGCGCCAGGCGCCCGACGTCATCATGATCGGCGAGGTGCGCACGCGCGAGACGATGGAGCACGCAGTCAACTTCTCCGAGACCGGTCACCTGTGCCTGTGCACGCTGCATGCGAACAACGCCAATCAGGCGATGGACCGCATCATCCACTTCTTCCCGGAAGACCGGCATCCGCAGCTGTTCATGGATCTGTCGCTGAACCTCAAGGGTGTCGTCGCACAGCAGCTCATCCCGACGCCGGATGGCAAGGCGCGTCGCGTCGCGGTCGAGGTCATGCTCGGCACGCCGCTGGTTCAGGACTACATCCGCAAGGGCGAGGTGCACAAGCTCAAGGACGTGATGAAGGAATCGACCAACCTCGGAATGAAGACCTTCGATCAGGCACTGTTCGAGCTGTACCAGGCCGGCGAGATTTCCTACGAGGATGCATTGCGCTTCGCCGATTCGTCGAACGAGGTGCGCCTGAAGATCAAACTCGCGCAGGGCGGCGATGCGCACACGCTGTCGCAGGGCATGGACGGCGTCGAACTCGTAGAAACCTGATCTTCCGTGCCGACGGAGCAGCGACAACAGCCCTCCCCTTCAACGGGCGAAGCGCTGCGCTTGCGAGCCACTGGCTCGCGCGGCGCTGAACGCGCGCAGCAGGACGCGCAGCGCCGGGTTGCTTGGTGAGGCCCGGACGGCCGGGCCTGGCAACGTTGGGTGGGGATGGTGTTGATCTGCCACCGGCCGATGTGGCGCCGCGCCTGAGCGCCGCACTGGCGGAATTCTCGCAGCTGCGGCCGCCAGGGCAGGACACGTATCTCGACGCGAAGGAATCGCCGCTGGTGCGCGCCGAACGTGTGCGCAGCTATCTGTTGATTCGTCCCGGCCTTGCCGGTGCGCAGCGCGTGCTCGACTGGGGTTGCCGGCATGGTGCATCGGCGCGTCTCGTGCGCGCCGATCTCGGCAGCGCGCTCGAACTGCACGGTACGGATTTCTCCGCTGCCGACCAATACCGGCAATTCCACGATGCCTCGGCCATGCAGTACCGCCAGCTCGTGCATCCGTGGCAGATCGACTATCCGGAAGGTCACTTCGATGCGGTGATCGGCGCCGGCGTGCTCGAGCACGTGGCAAACATCGGCGCGTCGTTGACCGAACTGTGGCGCATCGTGCGCGTCGACGGCGCCTTGCTGCTGACGCACCTGCCGAACGCGCTGTCATGGAGCGAATGGCTGTCGCGGCGCACGGCCCCGGAAATGGCGCATGAGCGCCGCTTCCGGCCTGCATCACTTCGGCAGACGCTGCTCGATCACGGGTTTGCGACCGAGCGATGGGGCTACCATCATTTTCCGCCGACCACACTGCCCGCGCGCGGCGAGGAAGTTGCCGTGCTGCGCGGCGCCGTTCGTGCTGCGCAACCGCTGCGCGTGTTCGAACGCGTCTGGCCGCTGCGCGCGTTCAGCGCGGCGATCTGGGTGATTGCCCGCAAGAAGTGGGGTTTCTAGACAAAACCGAGAATCCCCCGGCTCTGCCGGGGAGGCAATAGCAGTTCGACATTTGCCGGAGTACCTCTGGCGACCGAGGTCTCGCCAACCGGCCTCCTTGGATCAGACGCTCGGACATTCACGCGAGCAGGATGGCTGGGGAGCTCTTGCTCTGAAGCCGCTTTGAGCGGCGGAAGGACCATCAAGTGCGGGTGTTCATGGACTGACCTGCGGTGTGTTCAACTCGATCGTCTGGCGCATGACGATGCCGTTCGGAGCCGCGGCCAGCGTGATCTCGCTCGAGCGCAGCCATTTTTCGTAAAGTGCAAATATTTTTTCCTGTTGCGCGAGGTGATTCTGCGCGTCAGCCGGCATGGCCGCCCGCATCTTCTCGAACGAGTGCGCCATCCAGCCGTAGACCGCGCCGTTGAAGTGCACGCGCATGAAAACCGCGGGCGACGCGGCAGGCGCGGCCAGGAACGCGCTGAGCGTCGCGACGTCGTCGGCGCCCGTGGCGAGTGCAATCGCCTTGTCGGACATGGCGACCGAAATAGGAGGGACCATCGGCGGCAGCGCGTTCGCCGGAATGGCAACCGGCTTGCCGTCGGCCGCGACCTTCACTTTCTGCAGCGCCGGCATCGCCAGCAGCGCCATGGCCAGTGCTGCCATCGGGTTGCTCGTCGCCATCAGCAGCTTGCCGGATATCTGCGGCACGGCTCCGGGCGCGGTGCCGAGTGCAAAGCGGGAAACGGCGAAGCGGAATCCGGTCAGGTCGCTCAGTGGCGGCGGCACGGTGACGTCGAGTTTGGCCGAAAATTTCGCGAAACCGTCGTTGACCGGCGCCAGGCTTGCGCAGGCATACGGTTTCGCTGCGACGGCCGCAGCCTGCGCGATCCAGAAATCCTTCAGTCTGAGCACGGGTGCCGCGACGCTGAAGTCGACAACACCGAGATTGGCGTCGCCGCTGCCGGGCGCGACGCCGACAGCCGCGGCGATGCGCGCGGCAAGGCCGCCCTCGATCTCGAACTGCGTGACGACGCGCATGCGCTGCGCCGACAGTTCCGCGGCGCCGATCGTCAGCCGCGGGAAGCGATGGGCGATTTCCAGATATTCGCGCCGGCAGTTTTCATCGTTGTCAGTGACCGGCAGGCCGAGCGCACGCGCGAACTCGGCATCGCTGCCCTCGAGCGGCTTGCCGAGACGTTCGGCCAGGCGCACGAAATCGACGAACCCTTCGCCATAGGGTGAATAGCCCCTGTCTTTTGCCAGCGCTTCGAGCGTGCCTGCTGTGGCGAGGCTCTGCGCCGGGCGCGTGATGCCGAGCAGCGTCTGCCTGAGCGCATCGCCGGCCTTCGGCGGCAACATCGTCACGACGAGGTGCTTGCCCTCGATGGCGATGGCGGCCGCGATCGTGTTGCTGCCGACCTGCCAGTATTCCTGGTCGCCGACTTTTGCGATCGGCATGGCTGCGCCGGCGTTTTTCTCGACGCGCGCGACCTCGGCGCGGAACGCTGCCGGATCGTCAAGTTCGAGGCGCAGCACCGGCACGATGCCGACGCCGTACAGGGCCATGCGCGCATCGGGCTTGAAGCCGATCGTGCGCAGCTTGTCCCAGCTGCCGTGCGTCTTGATCTCGTCGAGCAGCGCCACGACGATGTGGCGTGTGCGCTCATCGAAGCCGAGCTTGGCGTCCTGCAGCATCGACTCGTACATCGCGAACAGCGTCGGCCAATAGTCCTGCATCGGCCTCGACCACTGCTCGGTTACGGCCGTCGGCATCGGCTCGAGGTTGGCGTACGCGTACGGCGTATCGGCCGGTGCGAAGGCCAGCGGCGAATCGTTCGGGACGGGTGGCTTGCCGCACGCGGACAGCAGGCAGGCGATTGCGGCAAGCGCCGCAAGAGGAAGAATTCGACGCATGGGCCTTCCTTGAGTGGTGCGCCGCGCGCTGCGGCGATTGCGCAATTATGCCGGTATGGATGGCGCCAGCAAGTCGGCGAGCACGGCCATGCGCACGAATACGCCATTGGCGACCTGTTCGAGGATCAGCGATTGTGCGCCGTCGGCGACTTCGGTCGCGATTTCCACGCCGCGGTTGATCGGGCCGGGATGCATCACCAGGCAATCCGCTGCTGCGCGCCGCAGGCGCTGCACGGACAGTCCGTAGCGTTCGAAGTAGTCGGCCCCGGACGGAATCGCCGCGTGCTCCATGCGCTCTTTCTGCAGGCGCAGCATGATCGCGACGTCGACGCCGGCGATCGCCTCGTCGAAATTGTGGAAAATGTTGCATCCAGGGAATTCGCCGCTGGTCGGCAGCAGCTGCGCCGGCGCGCACAGGCGCAGGTCGGCCACACCGAGCGCGCGCAACGCATGGATATCCGAACGCGCGACACGCGAATGGCGGATGTCGCCGCAGATCACGATCCGCAGCGCGGCAAAATCCGGCCGGTGCCGGCGCAGTGTGAGCACGTCGAGCAGACCCTGGGTCGGATGTGCGCGGCTGCCGTCGCCGGCGTTCAGTACGGCCGCGCGCGAGTGCAGGTGACGCGCGATGAATCCGGGCGTGCCGGGCTCCCTGTGGCGCACGACGAACGCATCGCAGTGCATCGCCTCGAGCGTGTGTACCGTGTCGAGCAGGGTTTCGCCCTTCACTGTCGACGAGCTGGCGATGTCGAAGTTTATGACCTGCGCGCCGAGGCGCTGCGCCGCGAGGTCGAACGAGGTGCGCGTGCGCGTCGACGGTTCGAAGAACAGGTTGATCACGGTGCGGCCGGCCAGCAGGTCGAGCGGACGCGTGCCGCCACGGCTTGCGCTGCGCAAGGCGTCGGCACGGTCGAGCAGCGCGCCGATCTGCTCGGGCGGCATGCCGGCCAGCGTCAGCAGGTGACGCAAGCGGCCCGAGCTGTCGTACTGCAGGCCAGCTTCGATCGCAAGGTCGGGGTCATGCATGTTCAAGCCAGCGCTCCACGACGATTTCGGCCGCAACGGCGTCGAGTGCGGCAGCATGTTTGCGCTTGGCGGCGCCGCCGGCGCGGAGTGCCGCGAAGCGCTGCGCCGCTTCCTGCGAAGAGTGGCGTTCGTCGACCATACTGACCGGCAGGTGATAGCGTTGCTCGAGTTCGTCGGCGAACTTGCGCGCCGCGCGACTGTTGTGCTGCTCGCTGTCGTCGAGCATCAGCGGCAGTCCGACCAGCAGCGCGTCGGGGCGCCACTCGCGCAGCAACGCATCGAGGCGCTGCCAATCCGGGCCTCGTTCGCCATTGGCCAGCACCTCGACCGCGCGCGCGCGGTTGGTGATCGCGTTGCCGACCGCAACACCGATCCGGCGCGCGCCGTAGTCGAAGCCCATGACGGTCGCCGGTTTGTCCATCAACGAATCCGACCAAAGGGGCGAGGGGCAAGGGGCAAGGGGCGAGCGTGAGAAACCTCGCGTACCGAATCGCATCGCGCGGTCGAGCAGGGAACCATGAAAGCCACGCGCCGCGAGGCGAGTTGCGGACGGAACAGCAGCCGAGCCGGCACGATGCCGACGTTGCCCCTTGTCCCTCGCCCCTCGTCCCTCGCCCCTTTGCTCACGCCCTTCCCGAATAACTCGTCAAATTCGCGATATTGACCCCGACCAAGGCCGCGGCGGCATCCCAGCGCTGCTCGATCGGCGTGTCGAAGAGGATCGTCTCGCTGGCCGGAGCCGTGAGCCAGGCATTTTCCTTCAATTCTGTTTCGACCTGCCCGGCGCTCCAGCCGGCATAGCCGAGCGTGACAATCGCGCGTTCGGGCCCGCGGCCTTCGGCGATCGCCGCGAGGATGTCGCGCGACGTGGTCACGCAGATCGAATCGGAGATCTTGAACGACGATTCCCACTGGCCGTGCGGAGCATGCAGCACGAAGCCGCGTTCGGGTTGCACAGGACCGCCGATCAGCACCGGCGAATCGGCGACTTCGGCGCTGGTCGAACTGAGGTTCATCTGCGCCAGCACGTCGCCGAGCCGATACTCCGACAGACGATTGACCAGCAGGCCCATCGCGCCCTCTTCGCCGTGCTGGCACAGGAACGCCACGCCACGCTTGAAGCTCGGATCGCGCATCGAAGGCATCGCGATCAGGAAACTGTTGGTCAGCGCAGTCGTCGCCAGCATGGCCTCATTGTACGCGCTCTCGTACGCCATGGCCGCCAGTCATGGGGCGCACCGTTCACTGGCCGTGCACGAGGATCAAGAGCCGGAGCCAAAGGCGGTTACACGAAGGACACGAAGAAAGCCACGAAGAACGCGAAGGCAGCACAGTACGCGTACTCACGGCGCTGAAAAAGCCGCTCGGCACCAGTTGCGCAAACCTGCTGGCGTGCCCAGATCCATCGGGCCTTCCTCGAGTCGTTCTTCGTGTTCTTCGTGGTTGAATCTCTACCGTCTTTTGCCAGCCATGGCAGCACTCGGTGCTAGCGGTTGCGCAGGACGTCGTCGGGCAGGAACTGCCAGGTGCGGGTGACGTACAGTTCGTCGACTTTTTCTGCGGTGGGTATCGGCGGAAACGGCGCCGCCAGGCGCACGATCCGGATCGCGGCATCGTCGAGCAGCTTGTGGCCGCTGCTCTGGATCACGTCGGTGCTCCTGATGCTGCCATCGCGGTTGAGCGCGACGGTCAGGACAAGTTGGCCGTGCAACTGCTGGCGCCGCGCCTCGTCGGGGTAGTTCAGGTTACCGATCCGCTCGACGCGTGCGACCCAGGCCGACATGTAGGCCGCGTATTCGTACTCCTTGGTATTTGCGGAGATGAACTTCTTCTTCGGCCGCTTCGCATAGGCGATCGCCTCGCGCTGCACTTCTTCGGCCAGGCGCGCCATCTCGACCTTGCGCTCCATCAGTTCGCGCGCAGTCGGTTGCGGCAAGTCCTCCTGCTCGGGAACTTCCTTCTCGGTGTGCACCGAGAATTGCGATTGCTGGCGGGTCAGTACTTCGTGTGGCGTCGGCGCGTGCGCCTTGGGCGCACCGGCCTCGATCGGTCGCGGCGCGAGGCCCGGGTCCGGCTTGTGAATCGGGCTCGACAGCGGATCGGTCGGGCGCGCCGGCTTGTCGCTTTCGCCACCGCCGGAATTGTGCGCCTGGGCGAGGAAGTCGGCTTTGTCCGGCTTCGTGCCGGAAGCCGACTGCACGAGGATGACATCGAGCGAGGGCAGGCTGGCGGCCGGCTTTTCGTATTCGAAGGTCAGGCCCAGCGCCAGCACGCCGTGCGCGATAAGGGAAAACAGCAACGTTACGCCGAGTCGATCGCCGCTGCCGACGGCGGCAGGTGCCGCGCTCACGCAGAACCTGCCTCGATGGCGTCGAACAGCATCCCGGCGATATTGAGGTCGAACTGCGCATCGAGCTCGCGGATGCAGGTCGGTGACGTGACGTTGACCTCGGTCAAGTAGTCGCCGATCACGTCGAGGCCGACAAAGCGCATGCCGCGCTTGCGCAGTTCCGGACCAACCTGGGCGGCAATCCAGTGGTCGCGCTCGGACAGCGGCCGGCCAACGCCCTTGCCGCCGCGCGCCAGGTTGCCGCGGAAATCGTCTCCCTGCGGCATGCGCGCCAGGCAATACGGCACGGGTTCGCCGTCGATCATCAGAATGCGCTTGTCGCCGTCGCGGATCTCCGGAATGTAGCGCTGCGCGACGGTGAAATTGCGCCCCTCGCCGGTCAGCGTCTCGATGATGACATTGAGGTTCGGGTCGCCGCGGCCGCTGCGGAAGATCGAGCGGCCGCCCATGCCGTCGAGCGGCTTGAGCACGACATCGCCGTGCTCGGCGACGAAGCGGCGGATTTCGGCGGCGTCACGCGCGATGACGGTCGGCGGGATACATTGCGGAAATTGCAGCGAGAACAGTTTTTCGTTCGCGTCGCGCAGGCCGCGCGGATCGTTGATGACGCGCACACCGGCTTGTTGCGCCAGTTCCAGAACCATCGTGTCGTAGAGGAACTGAGAATCGAATGGCGGATCCTTGCGCGCCAGCACCATGTCGACGTCACGCAGGTCGCGCCAGCGCGGCGCGTCGAGCGAAAACCAGTTGTCGGGATCGTCGCGCACGCGCAGCACGGCGAGACGCGCGCAAGGCACGGCGTCGCGCAGCGCAAGGTCGCCCTGAGTCAGGTAAAGGAGTTCGTGGCCACGGCGCTGCGCTTCGAGCAGCAGCGCCAGCGTGGAATCCTTCTCGACATGGATCGCATCGATCGGATCCATCAGTACAGCAACGGCGGTCATGGATGCTGATCGGTCCGGCGAGGTGGAAATAGGTTAAGAAACGATGAAATTGGCACGCGCTGTGCTTAGGAGGTCAGCGGTTGCAGTTAACAGACGGCTTGAGGAAACACGGTCTATACTAGCATTCGCAAGAGGAATTTCGGCTCAAGCGACGCTCGCGGACGGTCCTTCTAGCTGAATGGCCGAAGGGGAGTTTCTCCAGAATTGCCGATGGGTTAGCGGAAAGCCTTGACAGGATTGCTAAGTATTGGTTAATAGGCGCGAACCAGTAACGGCGCGTGATCTCGGTGCGGTCCGTCGCAAGGCGGATTGCCGGCTCTCGTGCGAGCGGTTCGGAGTTCCCGTCCAGCGTTCGTCGCCGCGAAGAGCGTCGAAGCAGAACTCCGCAGTTTAGGGGGTAGTACGTGGAAGATACGGCAAGAAACGGCAGCCTGACGGGCCTCAAAGTCATGGTCATCGATGATTCGAAGACCATCCGGCGCACTGCGGAAACGCTGTTGAAAAAAGAGGGCTGCGATGTCGTGACCGCGATCGACGGTTTCGAGGCGCTGGCCAAGATTTCGGACCAGCAGCCGAACATCATCTTCGTCGACATCATGATGCCGCGCCTGGATGGCTACCAGACCTGCGCGCTGATCAAGAACAACCAGATGTTCAAGTCGACCCCGGTGATCATGCTGTCCTCCAAGGACGGCCTGTTCGACAAGGCGCGCGGCCGCATCGTCGGCTCCGAACAATACCTGACCAAGCCGTTCACCCGCGAGGAACTGCTCGGGGCCATCCGCCGGCACGTCGGCAACCGCTGACCGGAGGGCCGCACATTGAACACGTACCGGTTTTCAGACTTGCTGGCTCCCCCGGATTCAACCGGGCTAGGGCCGGATCTGTGGCGGTGCGGCACGCGTCGTATAAGCGCGCCCACTGAACGACTTTGATTTGCTGACTGTATTCCAGGGGGAAAACGTGGCGCACATTCTGATCATCGACGATTCGCCCACGGACGTGCGCGTGTTCACAACGCTGCTCGAGAAGAGCGGGCATCGTGTCAGCAGCGCGGGCAGCGCCGAGGAAGGCATCGCCCGGGCGAAACGAGAGCGACCGGACCTGGTCATCATGGACGTGATCATGCCCGGCATGAACGGTTTCCAGGCGACACGCACGCTGAGCCGCGATAACGATACATCGAGCATTCCGATCCTGATCGTGACAACCAAGTCGATGGAAACCGATCGCGTGTGGGGCCTGCGCCAGGGCGCGAAGGATTTCCTCACCAAGCCGGTCAGCGCGAACGAACTGCTGACGCGCATCCAGAACCTGCTGCCGAACTAGAGGCCGACCCGACACCATGTCCACCGCCCTCGACATGTTCACGCTGAGCCCGTTCGATGCGCTGGCCGAATTCGAGCGGCGCAGCCTGGCGCACGTCGCCGGCGTGCCGGAACAGATCGAGGCGCCCGGCCTGTGGCGCGGCATCGGCTTTCGCGTCGGCTCGCGCTATCTGGTCAGCAGCATCAACGAGGTCAACGAAATCCTGACCTATCCGTCGCTGACGCTCGTGCCTGGTACGCGTACCTGGCTGCTCGGCGTGGCCAATGTGCGCGGCAACCTCGTGCCGCTGATCGACCTCAAGCAATACCTGGAGGGCGAGCGCACCCTGGTGTCGGAAGTCAGCCGCGTGCTGCTGGTGCGCCAGTCCGGCGGCAGCGTCGGCCTGTTGATCGACGAGGTACTCGGGCAGCGCAACTTCTCGCAGGAACAGCGCGCCGACGCGATCGGCGAGGAAGACGATCGCTACAACCGGTTCGTGCCCGAAAAATATCTGCTGGGTGAGGTCTATTGGGGCCTGTTCAGCATGGCGGCGCTCGTGCGCACGCCGGATTTCGCCCAGGCTTCGGCCTGAGCAGCGCGTGGACATTGCGTCCATGTGCCAACAACGCTTTCAAGGGGTGAGGTGAAGCATGAGTGCGACAACAGGCGCAGTGGGCGGTAAAGAACGAGCAGGCGGCGCAAATCCGTTCCTGATCGTTCTGCTTATCGTCGCGATTCTCGTGGCGTTGGCCGATTTCATATTCCTGACGTACAAGGCCAACCAGGACGCCAAGGCTGGCGCTGTCGTGACCAAGATGCAGGTGCTTTCGCAGCAGTTGTCGAAGCAGGCGAACGACGCGGCCGGCGGCAACATCGATGCGTTCAAGAGCCTCGAACAGACGCGCAACACGATCGACGACTTGCTGAAAAAATTCAAGGCTGGCGATCCGACGAACAACATGGAGGCGTACGGATCCGTCGACGCCCTGAGCCGCGAGCTCACAGACATCGACCGCGCCTGGGCGCAGCTCAATACCGATGCGACCAAGATCCTGTCCAGCAAGGAGCAGGTGCTCAACACGTCGCAGGTCGCCGCCGACTTCAACAGCAAGATGCCGGTGCTCAACTCGCGCATGGAAGAAGTGGTCAAGGCCCTGACCGAGAAGAACGGTTCGGCCGGCCAGGTCATGATCTCGTCGCGCGAAATGTTGCTGGCCGACCGCATGCAGCGCCGCGTGCAGTCGATCCTGACCGGCGGTGAAGATGCACAGTCCGCCGCCGACGGCCTCGCGCGCGACGCGCAGTTCTACGGCGTCGTGCTGTCGGGCCTGATCAACGGCAACCCGGACCTCAACATCCGCGCGATGGACAACGCCAGCGCGAAGGAAATCCTTTCCGAGATCAACAAGCAGTGGGTCGACCTGGCTGACCCGGTCAAGAAGCTGCTCGATGCCGCGTCCGGACTGCAGGACGTCAAGCAGGCCGCCGACCAGGCGTCCATCGACTCGCAGACCATGCTGCTCAAGGCCGAGCCGCTCGGTCAGCGCATCACCGAACTGCAGTCCAAGCGCCTGTGGCCGAGCGTGCTGGTCGGCGGCGTCGCCGCGGCCATCGCGATCTTCCTGGTCGGCTGGCTCAGCGTCAGCCAGTACCGCAGCCAGCGCCAGCGCTACCAGATCACCGCCGAGCTGAACCAGCGCAACCAGGAAGCCATTCTGCGCCTGCTCGACGAAATGGGATCGCTGGCCGAAGGCGATCTCACGGTGAAAGCCACGGTGACCGAAGACATCACCGGCGCGATCGCCGACTCGGTCAACTTCGCGGTCGAAGCGCTGCGCTCACTGGTCACGACGATCAACGAGACCGCCGTGCAGGTGTCGGCTGCCGCGCAGGAAACGCAGGCGACCGCGATGCATCTGGCGGAAGCTGCCGAACATCAGGCGCAGCAGATCACATCGGCATCGGCGGCGATCAACGAAATCGCCGTCTCGATCGACGAGGTTTCGAAGAACTCGGCCGAGTCGGCCGAGGTCGCGCAGCGCTCGGTGCAGATCGCGTCGAAAGGCGCCGGCATCGTGCGCCAGACGATTCAGGGCATGGACTCGATTCGCGACCAGATACAGGAAACTTCGAAGCGCATCAAGCGCCTCGGCGAATCCTCGCAGGAAATCGGATCGATCGTGGAACTGATCAACGACATCGCCGAGCAGACCAACATTCTTGCGTTGAACGCCGCGATTCAGGCGGCTTCGGCCGGTGAAGCGGGCCGCGGCTTCGCGGTCGTCGCCGACGAAGTGCAGCGACTGGCCGAACGCGCTTCCGGCGCCACACGCCGAATCGAAACGCTGGTGCAGACGATTCAGGCCGACACCAACGAGGCGGTCACGTCGATGGAACAGACCACGTCCGAAGTCGTCGCCGGCGCACGCCTGGCCGAGGACGCGGGCCTGGCGCTGGGCGAGATCGAAAAGGTCTCGAACGACCTGGCCGAGTTGATTCAGAACATCTCGTCCGCCGCGCGCCAGCAGTCCGCTGCCGCAACGAATATTTCGGCGACGATGAACGTGATTCAGGAAATCACGACGCAGACGTCGGTCGGCGCAAGCCAGACCGCCGAATCGATCGGAAACCTGGCCCAGTTGGCGGCGGATTTGCGCCGTTCGGTCGCCGACTTCAAGTTGCCGGCATAGTTTGGATTTATACGGTTGGTAAACGTCGTGCGAACAATGCCGGAATGTCGTCTGCTGTGTAATCCGATCCTCGCGCCAGCGTGGGGACCGGCCTGCGCAGGCGCACGCTTTGAGCGGCAGCCCGGGGCAGCCCGGAACAGTGGGAAATTTTCATGAAACTGCAAGATGACATCGACTTCACCACCCTGAACTGGGTCAAGCAGGAACTCGACGAGACGCTGCGCAAGTCGCACCAGGCGCTCGAGGCGTACGTCGAGGATCCCTCCGATGCCGGTCAGATGCGCTTCTGCGCAACCTATCTGCATCAGGTGCAGGGCACGCTGCGCATGGTCGAGCTGTACGGCGCGGCAATGGTCGTCGATGAAATGGAACGCGTCGCGCAGGGTCTGCTCGACGGCTCGGTCAAGCCGCAGGACGACACCTATTCGCTGCTGATGCGCGGCATCGTACAACTGCCGGACTACCTGGAACGGCTGCAGAGCGGACACAAGGACATTCCGATCGTCCTGTTGCCGCTGCTCAACGACCTGCGCGCCACGCGCGGCGAAAAGCTCCTGACCGAGTCGGCGTTGTTCTCACCCGATCTGTCGGCGGACCTGCCGGCCGCCGCGGCCGGCGCGGCCTATCCGCTGCCGGCGCTGGATTTGCGCGCACAGGGCGCGCGCCTGCGCACGGCGTTCCAGCTGTCGCTGCTACGCTGGATCCGCGACGATTCGGCCGGTGATCAGCTCGATCGCCTGATCGACGTACTCGATCGCGTGCGCCGCCTGTGCAACAACGAGGACGCGCGCCGCCTGTGGTGGGTCGCCTCGGGCCTGCTCGAAACGGTGCGCAGCGGCTCGGTCCAGGCCAGCGCCGCGATCAAGCTGCTGTTCGGCAAGATCGACCGCCAGATCAAGCGCCTGGTCGACAGCGGTGAAGCGGATTTCAGCGTCGAGCCACCGACCGAACTGACCAAGAACCTGCTCTACTATCTCGCGCATTCGGCCGCCGATGGTCCGCGTGCGCGCGAGATCGCGCGCGTCTATCAGCTCGACACGCTGCTGCCGAGCGACCGCGAAGTCGAACACGCCAAGGGTTCGATCTCCGGGCACAACCGCGCCCTGCTCGACACCGTGTCGATCGCGATCAAGGACGACCTGGTGCGCGTCAAGGAGGCACTCGACATCTTCCTGCGCTCGTCGAACAGCGACGTGGCCGACCTCGCCGCCCAGGTCGAAGTGCTCGACCGCGTCGGCGACACGCTCGGCATGCTCGGGCTCGGCGTGCCGCGTCGCGTCGTCACCGAGCAGCGCGAGATCGTCGACCAGATGGCAAACAAGTCGCGCAGCGCGGACGAAGCCACGCTGCTAGATGTCGCCGGTGCATTGCTCTACGTCGAAGCGTCGCTCGACGACCATATCGATCGCCTCGGCGCCCAGGAGCCGCACAGCGAGGGCCCGTCGGACGCCGAACTGCCGAAGGCCGAAGTGCGCAAGATCCTCGACGCGCTGATGAAGGAAGCCTCGGTCAACATCGTCCAGTCCAAGCAGGACATCGTCGCGTTTGTCGAGTCGCCGTGGGATCACGCCAAGGTCGAACCGATTCCGCGCCTGCTCGAGGAAATTTCCGGTGCGCTGCGCATGCTCGGATTGACCGAGCCGGCGGCGCTGATGGGCGGCATCGTCCGTTTCGTCGAGGTCGAGCTGCTGCGCCACCGGCGCGTGCCGACCGTCGAACAGATGGACAAGCTGGCCGATGCGCTCGCTTCGATCGAGTACTTCATGGAAGCCACGCGTGAACAGCGCGGCGGCCGCGAGCAGATTCTCGACGTCACGCGGCGCAGCCTGGAATCGCTCGGCTACTGGCCGGTGCCGCGCGACGACGGCGGCGTCGAGCTCGAAGCGCATGGTGGCCCGGCCGCGGTCGAGCCCGTGCCGCATGCCGACGCTGCCGCGACGCGGACGGATTTCTCGCGCGGCATCGCGGCGGAAATGAGCGAGGCCGCGCGTGCTGGCGGCGGGAGCGAATTTCCCGACTGGGGCGACCATGCGTCAGGCGATCACGCGTCGATGGATCGCGGCGCTGCGCAGGCCAACGCCACGCATGCCGATGACGCGCACCTGCCCAGCATCGAACTGCCGGGTGGCGACAGCATCGACGATTTCATCGCGCGTTTCGAGCGCAGCGAGCCCGCTGCGCCGGGCGAAGCGGCGCCGGCCGCGCAGGTGGTATTGCCCGAAGTTGATCTGCGTTACGCGGTCGACATTGCGCCGGGCCGCGGCGTCGAGGATCTCGTGGTCGGCGAGGCGCCGCAACAGCAGCCCGTGGCGCACGACCTGCACGGCCTGGCACTGACGGAAACCGAAGCGACGACGCCGCCGGCCACGCCGGTCGAATCGGTCGCAGCGCCGACCGTGCGCTACGTCGAGGTCGAGGAGGAGATCGAGGAAGAGGTGCCGGACACCGATGCGCCGGCGTCATTGGCCGATACCAGTTTCCACACAAGCGCCTCGGACGAGATCGACGCGGAAATCCGCGAGGTATTCGTCGACGAAGTGCACGAGGAGATCGAAAACCTCGCGCGCACCCTGCCGTTGTGGCAGGCCGATCCGGGCGACTTCGAGCGCCTCAAGCCGATCCGGCGTTCGTTCCACACACTCAAGGGTTCCGGCCGCCTGGTCGGCGCACTGGCGCTGGGCGACTTCAGCTGGAAGATCGAGAACCTGCTCAATCGCGTTCTCGACAAGACGATTCCGCCGAACATGGCGGCACAGACGCTGACCGCGCAGGCCATCGGGGTGCTGCCGGAGCTGCTGGCCGGATTGCGTGGCGAAGGCGCGCCCAGATCCGACATCGGCGCGATCATGAATGGCGCCGACCGCATCGCGGCCGGCGAGGAAGTCTGGGTCAGGACCCAAGCGCCGGTAAGCATGAAGAAGGTACGTCGCATCGTGCGGCGCATGGTGCCGGTGGTCGACGAGGTGCCGCGGCAGGCGCCATTTGCTGCAGTCGAGTCGGTCGACATCGCGGCGCCGTTTGCGCCGGTGATCGGTACGGCCGAGAGCGGCGAATCAATCGAGGCGCAGTTCGAACGCGAATTGCAGTTCGCGGCGCGCCCGGCGGACAGTAGTCCGCTGCCGCATATCGATCCGCTGCTCTACGACATCTTCACCAGCGAAGTCACTTCCCACCTTGCGGTGATGGATGGATTCGTCGCCGAGGCCCAGGCAGCCCATGCGCCGCTGCCGGCCAGCGAACCTCTGCTGCGCGCCGTGCATACCCTCAACGGCGCCGTCGCGATGGTCGATGTTCCGGTCATCACGCAGGTACTGGCGCCGTTGGAAAACTACATCAAGCGCCTGTGCGCCGGATATCAGCCGCCGTCACCGCAAGGGTTGACGGCGTTGAGCGAGGTCGGCGGACTGATCCGGAGCGTGCTTTCAGCGCTCGACGGCGGTGCCACGCACCTGCCGAACGCCGACGACCTGGCCCAGCGTATCGCCGAACTGCGCGACTCGCTGCCGGAACCGCAGCTGATGCACACGCTGTTCTCGCGTGCCGTAGCGCCGCAGGACAGCAGCGACGTTGCGATAGCGGAGATCGCTCCGGCGGTCAGTGCAGCGGTCGAGAATGTCGACGCGGAGCCGGCCGTGCAGGCGCCGGTCGAAAGCGCGGTCTCATCGCGTACCGACTGGCTCGACGCCCTGTTGCCGGCAGTCGAGGAGACGGCGCCGGTCGAGGAGACTGCAGGGGCGGCGGCGCCGCGCCTCGACGAAGTCGAGGCAGCGATGCCTGAAGCGGGGATGCTTGAAGCGGCGGTGCCCGGAACAGCGACGCTTGAAGCACAGGTGCCTGGAGCAGAAGTGCCTGAAGCAGGGGTGCCTGAAGCAGAGATGCCGCTTGCGGCGACGGAAGATATCGCGAGCGTGCCGGCTGAAGCGCAAGCGCCGGAACCCGACGCGATGCCGGCACCGCCCGAAGTGTTCGCGATCGACATACCGGCCGACGTCGATGTCCTCGCACTGAGCGGCGACGAGTTGACCGCATATGTATCCGATCCGCTGAGCGAACCGGTGGCCGCGCCGGTCGAAGCGGCTGCAAGCGAGCCGCTGGTCGACGAAGTGCTCGGCGACATTTCGCCGGCAGACGTACTCGAGTTCGTCGACACGCCGATTGCCGCGCAGATACCCGAAGCGTTTGTCGCGCAATTGCCGGCGCTGTCCGAGCCGGCGCCGATGGTGGCTGCCTCGGGCCTTTCGGAGACCTGGACCGAAATGCCGTCGCTGGCCGACGATCCGCAACCGGCCGGACGCCTCGAGCTGGGCGAGATGGACGAAGACCTGCTCGAGATTTTCGTGCAGGAAGGTGCCGACATCCTCGATCACTCCGACTCGTTGATGGCGAACCTGCGTGCATCGCCGCATGACCGCGAAATCGTCGGCGGCCTGCAGCGCGATCTGCACACGCTCAAGGGTGGCGCGCGCATGGCCGGACTCGCGCCGATCGGCGATCTGAGCCACGCCATGGAATCGCTGCTCGATGCGGTCAGCGACAATCGGCGCGTGATGGACCGCATCACGGTCGAGTCGCTCGAGCGCGGCTTCGATCGCCTGCACGGACTCGTGCAGCGCGTGGCGAGGCGTCAGGCGATTGCAATGCCGATCCATGCGATCACCCGCTTCGAGGGACTGGTTTCCGGCGATGTGCCGGCCATGAATGGCGAACCGGCCGCGCCGACCCTTGAACCGCTGCTGTCCGCCGGAACGACCGACGCCGCCGAGGCGTTGGCGCCGGCAACCACCGGGCCGGAAGAAGCGGCATCGGCCGCTCCGCCGGTGCGCTTGCCGCCGCGTCCGCTGCCGCGTTTCGAGGAAGACGACATCAGCGCACGCGCGCCGCAGGAAATGATCCGCGTACGTTCCGATCTGCTCGACTCGCTCGTGAACTACGCCGGTGAAGTGTCGATCTACCGGTCGCGTCTCGAGCAGCAGATCTCGACGTTCCGTTTCAACCTGGTCGAATTCGAAACGACGGTCAGCCGCCTGCGCGACCAGTTGCGCAAGCTCGAGCTCGAGACCGAAGCGCAGATCCTGTCGCGCTTCCAGCGCGAAGCCGAATCGACCGAGTCGACGTTCGATCCGCTTGAACTCGACCGCTTCAGCCAGCTGCAACAGCTGTCGCGCGCGCTGGCCGAGTCGGTATCGGACTTGACCTCGATTCAGGGTCTGCTCGACGACCTGACGCGCCAGTCCGAAACGCTGCTGCTGCAGCAGTCACGCGTGAGCTCTGACTTGCAGGAAGGCCTCATGCGTACGCGCATGGTGCCGTTCGATTCGCTCGTGCCGAGCTTGCGCCGCACGCTGCGCCAGGCCGCGCAGGAACTGAACAAGCGCGCCCAGCTCAAGGTCGAAGGTGCACAGGGCGAAATGGACCGCAACCTGCTCGAGCGCATGAAGGCGCCGTTCGAGCACATGATGCGCAACGCGCTCGCACACGGCATCGAAACACCGGAGGAACGTCTTGTCGCCGGCAAGCCGCTCGACGGCACGGTCGGCATCCAGGTCAGCCGCGAGGCGACGGAAGTCGTGCTTCGCGTCTCGGACGACGGCCGCGGTCTGGATCGCGACGCAATCCGGCGCAAGGCGATCGAGCGCGGCCTGCTCAAGCCCGACGTGCAACTGTCCGACCGCGACCTGTACGGCTTCATTCTCGAAACCGGATTCTCGACCGCCGAAACAGTGACCCAGCTGGCCGGTCGCGGCGTGGGTATGGACGTCGTGCACAGCGAGATCAAGCAGCTCGGCGGGTCGCTCGCGATCGACTCGACTCACGGCACCGGCACGACCTTCGTCATCCGCCTGCCGTTCACCCTGGCCGTTACCCAGGCGATCCTGGTGCGCCTCGGCGAAGGTACCTTCGCGGTACCGATGTCGTCGGTGCAGGGCGTCGTGCGTATCGCGCGCGGCGATCTCGAGCGGCGCATGAGCGAAGCGAACCCGAGCTACGTCTACGCCGGTGAAGAATTCCTGATCCATGAGTTGTCGAACCTGCTGAATGTGCCGCAGGGACGCATCGCCGACGAAACCCAGATGCCGCTGCTGATGACCCGCACCGGCGACCAGCGTGCCGCGGTGCGTGTCGATGCCGTGATCGGCTCGCGCGAAATCGTCGTCAAGTCGGTCGGCCCGCAGATCAGCTCGGTGCCGGGAATATTCGGCGCAACGATCATGGGTGATGGCTCGGTCGTCATGATTCTCGACCTCGCACCGCTGGTGCGCCGCCACGCCGCATTGCGCGCGCGCGCCGATTCCGGCGAGGCGTTCGACATGCCGGTCGTCCCGGTGTTGCCGGTTGTCCCCGTCGCCGACCCGCGCCGGCATCCGCTGATCATGGTCGTCGACGATTCGATCACGATGCGCAAGGTCACGACGCGCGTGCTCGAGCGCAACGACATGGAAGTGGTCACGGCGAAGGATGGCCTCGATGCCGTCGAAAAGCTGCAGGACAAGGTGCCGGACGTGGTGCTGCTCGACGTCGAGATGCCGCGCATGGACGGCTACGAACTGGCTACCTACATGAAGAACGACACGCGCCTGAAGAATGTGCCGATCATCATGATCACATCGCGTACCGGCGAAAAACATCGCCAGCGCGCGCTGGAAATCGGTGTCGAACGCTATCTCGGCAAGCCTTACCAGGAAGCCGATCTGCTGCGCAATCTGCAGGAAACGCTGAGGCTGAGCCGTGCCTGAGAATGAGGTCATGCCCACCGAATCGGTCCCGGTCGCACTGCTGTACGAGGCGGGCGATCGCGGCGGCCATCTGAAGGACGCGCTGAACGAACTCGGCGCGGCGATCGTCTACGAGTCGATGGCGAGCAACCTCGATCGCGCTGCGCTTGCCGGCTCTGGTGCGCGCATCGTCGTGTTCAACCTCGATCCGGAATCCGAAGCGCAGATCGACCAGGTCTACGAGGTGCTCAACCAGGGCGGTTACGAAGTGGTGTTCAACGACGCCGACGCGTCGGCGCAGCTGTCTGGTTCCGACCACGCACGCTGGGCGCGGCACCTGGCCGCCAAGATCCTGCACAAGCCCGAAATCGCCGAACCGCCGCGCCCGGCCTGGGCCGAAAGTGTGCCGCGTCCGGGAGTCCGGGCAAACGTCATTCCGGCCGCCGTCGAATCGATCGCGCCGGTCGCGAGCCCGGTGTTGCCGGCGGATCTGCCACCCGCACCTCCCGCCGCCGAACTGCAGCTTGAAGCGATGACTGAGAAACCGGCTTTCACTCCGGTTACCGCCACGAGCGCACCATCGCCGCTTGGCGAAGTGCCGACCCTCGAGTTGCCGGTGCTCGATGGATTCGATCTGACCGATGTCGAGATGGATCCGGGCGGCAATGCCGCTGCGGCATCGGAAGCCGCGGCGGAGAGCGATTTTGCCAGCGCGCTGGAAGATTTCGCGGCGCATGTGCCGGCGCACCAGCATCACGCGCCGACGGCGAACGAATTCACCAGTCAGCTCGATGCGCTGTTCGCCGACACGCGTGGATCGAAGGCGCGCGCCGACGATGCCGCCGGCCCTGTGGATCCGGTTGTGCCCGACGCCGCAGCCGCCGACGGCATGGCCGAGTTTCCTGCCATCTTCGATCAGTTCGATTCGGCGGCCGCTTCGATTCCCGAGGCGCTCGACGGCAGCTTCAAGCCGGCGGCATTGCCGGTCCGACCGGCGGAATCGGCGACTGCGGGTCTGGGCGAGCCGCTACTGCCGCCAGAGTGGTCGCTTGAACCGCTCGACGAGAACACCGAATTCACGCCGCCGGCTGGCAAGGCCGCCGCGTTCGGCATCGAAACGATGACGGCCAGCGACTATCTCGCGCCGGAAGACGACGAACCTGCGCCACCGCCGCAGATCACCCCCGGCCTCACGCTCGAACTGATGCCGATGGAAGACGCGGTCGCGCCCGAGGCGTACGCTGCTGCGGTGCCGGTTAGCGCCGGCATGCGCGACGGTTCCAGCCGAACCGACGCGCGCCTGAAGGTCGGGACCGGTGCGCCGTTGCGCCACGTGGTGGTGCTTGGCGCGTCGATCGGCGGACCCGAGGCGGTGCGCGACTTCCTCGGCGCGCTGCCGCGGAATTTCCCGGCCCTGTTCGTGCTCGCCCAGCACATGGGTGACGAATTCCTCGATCTGATGTCGGCGCAGCTGGCCAAGGCCGTGAAGCTGACGGTACGCACGCCGACCCACGGCGAGCGGGTCGGGCACGGTGAAGTCGTCATCGTGCCGACCCGGCAGCGCATGCAGATCGACAGCGAGGGCGTGATCACGCTCTCGCCCCTGATCGAGCGCACTGCCTACAGTCCGTCGATCGACCAGGTGCTGCGCGATGTCGCGGACGAGTTCGGCGCGCGCGCGACAGCGATCGTGTTTTCGGGCATGGCGCAGGACGCCATCGAAGGCAGCAAGTACATGCGCGCTCAAGGCGCTGCCGTGTGGGTGCAGGATCCGGATTCCTGCACGATCAGCACGATGGTCGATTCGGTTCGCCAGACCGGTGCGGTCGCCTACGTCGGCACGCCGCAGCAATTGGCAACCAAGATGATGGCCGATTTCGGCGCGGAATGACGAGGGGATACTGATGGCCTTGGCCGACATTACCAGTCGCGAAATTCGCGGCCTGATGATCCCGGTAACCGGGACGCGGGTGTTGCTGCCGAACGCGACGGTCGCCGAGGTGATCACCTATTCGGTGCCCGAGAAGATCGCCGATGCGCCGTCCTGGCTGCTCGGCCGCCTGTCGTGGCGCGGCTGGCGTCTGCCGCTGTTCTCGTTCGCCATGCTGACCGGACGCGCTGAGCCGGAGACCGTCGGCAACGCCAAGGTCGCCGTGCTCAAGGCACTGAGCGGCAATCCGAAGATGCCGTTCATCGCGATGCTCGCGCAGGGTTTTCCGCGCCTGACCACGATCACACCTGATCTGCTGATCCCGAGCGGCGACGAAGGCGAGCGCCCGCTCGGCGTGCACGCACAGGTGTTCGTGCGCGACGATCAGGCGGTCATCCCGAACCTGGACCAGATCGAAACCCTCGTCGCGCAGGCATTGGCTTCGTGAAGAAAGCTTTGAACGCGGATTACGCGGATAGCAAAGAGAATTCACGCTGAGTTTGCTTTTCAAGACATTTCTCTTGCTTGATCCGCCTTGATCGCCCTTGATCCGCGTTGATCCGCGTTCAAGATTTTTCCTTTCGACCTTCCCTCATTGCTTCACAAATCCCCTTGCAGAGCCTGCAGTGCCGCGAGCGCAGCGATGCCGGCCGTTTCCGTGCGCAGAATCCGCGGACCGAGGCGCAGGCCGAGGAACCCTGTCTGGCGCAGCATCGTGACGTCGTTTTCCGACAGCCCGCCTTCGGGCCCGACGCAGACGATCGCGCCATTCGTCATCGTCGGCAGCGCGCGTGCCTCGATGTCGCCATCGGGCAGCAAGGCAAGGCGCAGCGCGGAATCCGCATCGAGGCTGGCGAGCCATCGATCGAGCCGCTGCGGCGGCTCCAGCAGCGGCAGGCGCGTACGTCCGCTTTGTTCGCAGGCGCCGCTGATCACGCCGTTCCAGTGCAGCAGGCGGCGTTCGGCACGTTCCTCGTCGAGCTTGACCTCGGTGCGCTCGGTAACGATCGGTACGATGCGCGCGGCACCGAGCTCGGTCGCCTTCTTCAGGATCCAGTCCATTTTTTCGCCGCGCGCGATGCCCTGCGCGAGCGTCAGCGGCAACGGCGACTCGCGGTCGACCGGGCGCACCGCCGTTACGTCCGCACTGACTGCGCGCCGCGCCAGCGATGCGAGCATCGCGTCGTACTCGTTGCCGTCGCCGTTGAACAGGATCAGCGGATGGCCGCGCTCGAGCCGCAGCACGCGCGAGATGTGTTCGCCGGCCTGCTCCGGCAGCAGCACTTCGCGGCCGGGCTGCAGCGGTTGTTCGACATGGACGCGTGGAATGCGCATGAACATATTGTAAAGAGTAAGGTCGGCCGCTGCGCGGCCTCGTCAGGAGTAAGGTCGACCGCCGTGCGGCCTCGTGAGGAGCGCTTTCACTCCTGACAAGCTTGCGCAGCAAGCGCCCTCACAAGCCCGCGCAGCGGGCGCCCTCACAAGCTCGCACAGCGAGCGACCTCACGTCTCACTCACAGCCACCGCGATTGCAGTTGCGGCAACGTCGACCATCAAATCGATTTCATCCGCTGCGATCACGTACGGCGGCATGAAGTAGATGACGTTGCCGAGCGGCCGCAACAGCACGCCGTGCTCAAGTGCATGCAGGTAGGCGCGCAGGCCGCGCCGTTCAACGGCCGGAAAAGGCGTGCGCGCGGCCTTGTCGCGCACCAATTCGATTGCTGCGATCATGCCGGTCTGGCGCACCTCGCCGACGTTCGGGTGGTCGGCAAATGCGGCAAGCCGCCGGCCCAGGTGCTCGGCCAGGGTATGGTTGCGCTCGAGCACCGGCTCGTTGCGGAAGATCTCCAGCGTCGCCAGCGCGGCGCGGCAGGCGAGTGGGTTGCCGGTATAGCTGTGCGAGTGCAGGAACGCTTTTCCACTTGTATACTCCGCGTAGAACGCGGCGTAGACCGGCGCAGTGGTCAGTACCGCCGACAGCGGCAGGAAGCCGCCGGTAAGCCCCTTCGACAGGCACAGGAAATCCGGCGTGATGCCGCGCTTTTCCGCCACGCCTTCGTGCACGGTCTCTGCAGTGGCCTGCTCGCATGCGAACAGGGTGCCGGTGCGGCCGAAGCCGACCGCGATCTCGTCGGCGATCAGGTGCACGCCGAATTCATCGCACAGGCGGCGCAGACCGGTCAGGTAGACCGGATCGTACATGCGCATGCCGGCGGCACACTGCACCAGCGGCTCGACGATCACGGCGCAGATCTCTTCGGCGTGGTGCTCCAGCGCGGCGCGCATGTCGCCGAGGCGCTGCAGCGAATGATCGCGCCATGGCTGGTCGCGTTCCCGTTCGTAACAATCCGGAGAGGTCACAAAAACCGGCTGGCCAAGCAGTGGCGCATAGGTCGCGCGATACAGCGGCACGTCGGTCACCGACAGCGCGCCGAGCGTTTCGCCATGGTAGGCGCCGGTCAGGGCGATAAAACGGGTCTTGCCGGTGCGGCCGATGTTGCGCCAGTAATGAAAACTCATCTTGAGCGCAACTTCGATCGCGCTCGAACCATTGTCGGCGTAGAACACGCGTGCCAGACCGGGCGGCGCGACGCGGAGCAGCTCCTCGGCAAGGAGGATGCCGGGCTCGTGCGTAAAACCGGCGAAGATCACGTGCTCGAGCCGGTCGAGCTGGTCCTTCAGCGCGGCGCCGATGCGCGGATTGGCGTGACCGAACAGGTTGGTCCACCATGAGCTGATCGCGTCGAGGTAGCGCCGGCCGTCATGGCCGATCAGCCAGGCGCCCTCACCGCGCGCGATCGGGATCATCGGCACGCCGGCAGCGTGGTCGTGCATCTGCGTGCACGGATGCCACAGTGCGGCGAGATCGCGCCGGCTCCATGCCGGGTCCGTGCTGCTGCCGTGTTGCAGTTCGTGAGCGGGAAGGGCGTTCATGCTTTGCTATGATCGGCGCCGTGGCCATTGAGCACAAGGTGTCGATGATGCAGCGGTTAGCCCTCAATTCTAGTGGCCGTCCCTGGCGTGCCTTCCGATCAACGTCCTTGTCTCACCCTCACGCGGCGCACGCGATGCGCTTACTCACGCCGTCCCTGGCGCTCGCCCTACGGGCCAGCTGCGCTGTTCGCGCGCCGCTCCCGGCGCGTGCAGTCAACGCATCGTGTGAGCGAGCCGCATTCGACCTCGGCCCTCAGCCCTCAGCCCAGCTTTACATCAGGGGCTTCACGCTGATCGAAATACTCGTCGTCGTCGTGATCCTCGGCATCCTCGCGGCGATCGTCGTGCCGAAGGTCATGGAGCATCCGGGCGAAGCGCGCCAGGTACGCGCGAAGCAGGACATCCAGGCGATCGTGACCGCGCTGAACATGTATAAATTGGACAATTTTGTCTATCCGAGCACCGAGCAGGGTCTCGACGCGCTGGTCAACAAGCCCAGCGGCAGCCCGGAGGCGGCGAACTGGCGCAAGGGCGGTTACCTCGACAAGGCGCCGAAGGATCCGTGGAATCATCCGTACCTCTACCTGCATCCCGGCAGCCATGGTGACGTCGACGTGTTCAGCTACGGCGCCGACGGCAAGCCGGGCGGCGAAGGCGAGGACGCGGACATGGGCAACTGGGAGTAGAGCGAGCGGGAATAGGGAATAGGGAATCGGAAAGAAATGGCACGTAGACGCTCGTGGATCATGCCGGTGGACGACTCCGTTGCGCTTGATCCCCACCATTGCCTACTCCCTAGTCCCTGTTTCCGGCTCTCCACCGGCTTCAGCCTGATCGAAATCCTCGTCGTGATCGTGATTCTCGCCGTGACGGCTACCGCCGCAACGCTCGCGGTCACTGACGTCGGCGAGCGGCGCCTTTCGCGCGACGCCGAGCGTCTGCAGGCGCTGATCGGCTATGCCTGCGAGCAGGCCGAACTGAGCGGGCGCCAGATCGGGCTCAGCGTCGATCGTGACGGCTATCGCTTCAGCCGCGGCAACCATGCGGACTGGTTGCCGGAGCGCGATGGCGAATTGCGGCCGCGCAAATGGAGTGTCGCCGCGGATGCGCTGCTGACGCGCGACGGGCTGCGCGTCGATGTCGGCGCGGAGTTTCCCGAAAAGCCGCAGCTGGTCTGTTTTTCTTCCGGCGAGTTGACCGCGTTCCGGCTCGAACTCGCGCTGCCGGATTCGGCGATCCGCTACCGGCTCGATGGTCGCGCCGATGGCGACATCGTCGCGAGCAGCGTTGACGGCCGTGCGCACTGATCGCCGGTCGCCGCGCGCGGCGAGTGGATTCACGCTGCTCGAGGTTCTGGTCGGCCTGCTCGTGCTGGCACTGGCGTTGCTCGCCCTGACACGCACGGCAGGACTGCAGGTAAGCCAGTTCGCCGCGTTGCGCGGACGCACGCTGGCCGGCTGGTTGGCCGAAGACGTTCTCGCCGAGACGCGTCTGGGCAGCCCGTTTCCCGCGGCCGGCAGCAGCAGCGGCACGCGCCGCTTCGGTGCGCGCGACTGGCACTGGGATGCGCGCGTGCAGGCGACCGATGTCGCCACGATCCGCCGCATCGACGTGCGCGTGTCCGCCGCGACCGATCCCGAAACGGTGCTGGCGCAGCTGACCGGGTTTGCCGGAGAGGATCTGCAGCCGTGAAGCCGAAATCGGGACTGGGGACTCGGGTCTCGGGACTGGTGAGAGCCTCTTCGCCCTGTGTCGAGAGTGCCGTCGTGATTGCAACGGCAGAGCCCCACCGGAAAAGAAGTCCTTCCGAGTCCCGAGTGCCGAGTCCCCAGTCCCGATTCAATGGCTTCAGCCTGATCGAGTTGCTCGTCGCACTCGCCGTTTTCGCATCGATGGCAGCGCTGGCATACGGCGGCCTCGACTCGGTTGTGCGCACGCGCGCCGAGTTGGGCCGGCAACAGGCTGCGTTCAACGGACTGATGCGCAGCATCGCGGTGCTCGACCGCGATCTGCGCCAGGCCGCGGCCCGGCCGGTGCGCGGAAACTACGGCGAGCCGCAAGCGGCGTTCGCCGGATTGCCGGACCGGGTCGAGTTCACGCGCGCCGGATTTGCCAATCCGCAGGCCGAACAGCGCTCCAACCTCGAGCGCGTCAGCTACGCACTCGACGGCGACATGCTCGAGCGCGGTGTTTATCCGATGCTCGACCGCGCGCCCGGCAGCAGCGCGCAGGCGACGACGTTGCGCGATCACATCGAAGCATTCCGGCTGCGCTACCTCGACGCGTCCAATCGCTGGAGCGATAGCTGGCCACCGCGCGAAACCGACGCCGCACCGCTGGCGCTGCCGCGCGCCGTCGAGTTCCGGATCGACACGAAAGACTACGGCGAGATCACGCGGGTCATCGAACTGGTCTCGTCCTGGCCCGCGCAAGCGGTCGAGGCGCAAGGCGTCCAGCCGTGAATCGATCCGGACAACGCGGAATCGCATTGCTGGTCGCGTTGCTCGTAGTGGCGCTGGCCACGGTGTTGATCGCCAGCCTGATCGACCGCGGCGAACTGGGTTTCGCGCGCGCGCGCAACCAGCTGCTTGCTGCGCAGGCACAAGCCTACGCGGGTGGGCTGGAGACTTACGCCGCGCGTGTGCTGCAGCAGGACTGGGCGGCGAACAACGGCTCGGGAAGCGACTCGAACGCCAGTGTGTGGGCGGTGCCGCTGCCGCCGACGCCGGTAGCGAACGGATTGATCTCGGCGACCATGCGCGACCGCAACGGTTGCTTCAATCTCAACAACCTGGTCGATGCGGACGGTGTGGCCAACGCGCCGTGGCCGGACAAGTTCCGGCGCCTGCTCGGTGCACTGCGGCTCGACCCGAATATCGCCGATGCGGTCATCGCCTGGATGAATCCGCAGCCCGGCGTCGAGGATCCGTACTACCTGGCGCAGCCGGTGCCTTACCGCGAAGCCAAGCGCGGGTTTGTCCATGTGTCGGAGTTGCGGCTGGTCAAGGGCGTCAGCGGGGACGTCTATGCGGCACTCGCGCCGCACGTCTGTGCACTGCCTCCCGGTACGCGCATCAACGTCAATACCGCGACGCCACCGGTGCTGATGACGCTGGACGGAGTCAGCACGCTCGAGATCGCGCAGCGCATCTGGCAGGAGGGGCACGCCAACTACGCCAGCCTCGGCGACCTGGCCGCGATTCTGCCCGGGGTGCAGAGCGAGAGCCGCTATTACGGCGTGCGCAGCACCTATTTCCAGGCACGCGGCGACATCACACTGGACGGATTGCCGTTCACGTTCTACAGCCTGATCGAACGGCGCTTCGGTGTCGGCGGCGACGGCGGCATCCGCGTGATCGCTCGCAGCCGCGGTGGCGAGGAGTGAGCAGGCTTGCTTTCGCCGTTCCTGCGCAAGTCTGTCGCAGGATGCACGATTTTTGATCCGGCCGGCCGGTTTGGCGCTGCTACAATGCCGCAACAAGCGCCTGAAGCGGAAGCCGCGCCACGCAACATGTCCGAACGCCTGCTGATCCGACTGCATCCCGATGGCCGACTGACCTGGCTTGCCCAGGACGCTGGCGGCCGCGTGCTGTCCGCTACGAACGCCGGTGCGCCGGCAGTGGCGACGCTGGCAGGGGCACGGCGCATCATCGTATTGGTGCCGTCCGAACAGGTCGTCCTGCTCGAGGCGGACGCGCTGTCGACGCGGCGCGCACAGCTGGCCAAAGCCGTGCCGTTTGCGCTCGAGGACCAACTCGCCAGTCCGGTGGAAGAGCTGCATTTCGCCTTGCCGGAAACGATCTCCGGTGACCGCATTCCAGTCGCCGTCGTCGCGCGCGCGACGCTGCGCGACTGGATCGACGCACTCGCGGCACAAGGCATTCGCGCCGACCTGATGATTCCGGAAGCGCTGCTGCTGGCGGCGAACGACGGCGCTGGCACGTTGGTGATCGAGCCCGACCGGTCGCTGCTGCGCTGGAGTCCGTCGCGCGCGATCGCCTGCGATACGCCGGCGCTCGCACAGTGGCTCAGCGCGGTGGCACTGCCGCCGGTGCAGGTTTTCGATTTTCGTCCAGTTTTGCGACAGGACCTGCCGGTGGCCGTCGCCAGCTATCACGAACACCAGTCCGACACGCTGGCGTTCTTCGCGGTGCAGATGCAGCGCGATCCGCAGCTCAACCTGCTGCAGGGTGAATTTGCGCCGAGCCACCGGCATCTGCCGGCGCAGCAACTGTGGCGTCGCGCCGCGTTGTTCACCGCTGCTGCCGTGGTGCTGGCGCTGGTTTTCGCCGCGGTCGACTGGCTGCGTCTGGGCCGCGAATCGGATCGCCTCGACGCGGAGCAACGCACGGTGCTGCGCGCCGGCCTGCCGGATCTGGCGAACGTGGCCGGTGATCCGCGTCAGCTGATGGAGAGCGCTCTGATGCGCATGCGCGGCGGCGCAGGCAGCGGCAGCGGCCTGCTCGCGTTGCTGGATCGCATCGGTCCGATTCTCGCCAGCACGACGCGCGTATCGCTGCGCGGCATCGAATATCGCAATGCGACGCTGGAACTCGGCCTGCGCGCGCCGGACGTGCCGGCACTCGATCTGGTCCAGCAGCAACTGGCGAATCTCGGCCTCAATGTCGAGGTGACTTCGGCCAGCACCGGCGAAAAGGGCGTCGATGGGCGCCTGCGCATCAGTGGGGTCAAGCCGTGATCGGGGCCTGGTGGCAGGGGCTTTCCGCGCGCGACCGGCACGTGCTCGCGGTCGGCATCGGCATCGTCGCGTTGCTGCTCGGCTGGGCATTCGTCTGGTTCCCGCTGACGCGTGCGCGCGAACAGTTGCAGGCGCGCGTCGAACGACAGCGCAGCGACCTGGCCTGGATGCGCCAGACATCCGGTGAACTCGTCACGCTGCATGCAAGCGGCGCGCGCGGGCAGGTCGATCGTCAGGGCAAATCACTGTTCGCGCTGGCCGATGTCACGGCACGTGGTGCGGGACTGGCCACCGCACTCAAGCGTGTCGAGCCGACAGGACCGAAAAGTGTGCGGGTCAGCTTCGAAGGCGCCAACTTCGACGCATTGATCGGCTGGGTCGATGGCCTCGGCCGCGACTACGGCGTGCAGCCGACCGACCTGTCCGCGGACCGCGTCGAGGGCATCGGGCTGGTCAACGCGCGCGTGGTTCTGGAGGAACCGTGATCATCGCGGACAGTGACGGCCATGACACGCGCGGCCGACCCTCCGCCGGATGAAGGTCGTTCGTGCACTCGCGCTTGTCGTCTTGGCGCTTGCAGCCATTGTCGGTGTCTTGGCGTGGACCTGTCCGGCGGACCTGGCCTATCGCGTCGCCGCCGATTCGCTCGCGCCGCTGCGTCTGCACGATTTGACCGGTACGCTGTGGCAGGGACATGCCGGCGGCGCCGACGTTTTCGGTATCAACCTCGGCTCTATCGACTGGAATCTGCAGCCGGCGCCGCTGCTGCAGGGCGAAATGCTCGCGCAGGTGACGCTGACCGGGGATATCGCGAGCGGCACCGGCACGGTCGATCGCGCCAGCGGAACGATCTCCTTTCGCGATGCAACGCTGCACCTGCCGGCGCGAGTCGCCGCGCCGGTGCTGGCGATCCCGGCACTCGAACTGCTCGGTACGCTCGAACTCAACGTCGCCCACGCGCGCTTGAGCGGGCTCTGGCTCGAAGACGCCGCCGGCACGATACGCTGGCGCAACGCCGCGGTTGCTGGCGCGGCGCAGGCGCGACTCGGCGATCTGCAGGCGTCGTTTGCTTCGACCGCCGATGGCGCGATCGCCGGCACGGCGCGCGATCTCGGCGGGCCGCTCGAGCTTGCCGGGACGTTCTCGGCCAGTCCCGGCGCGTATCAGGCACAGGCGCGGCTGGCAGCGCGCGCTGGAGATCCGCAGGTGAACGAGGCGCTGCAGTTCGTCGGCCAGCCCCAGGCCGACGGATCGCGCAACCTGGAAATTCGCGGTCGTCAGATCAACCCGTTCGGTTCGTAAAAATGCATCATTGTATACAATGCTGACCGACACATTCCTCGATGCAGCACTCGAGGCCGCTCGCGCGGCAGCCGATGCCGCGGGCCGGGTCATCGCCGGCCACTATCGCCGTGCATTCGCGGTCGAGACCAAGGCCGACCAGACGCCGGTCACGATCGCCGATCGCGAAGCCGAAGCAGCGATCAAGCGCGTCCTCAAGACGAAGTTCCCGGATCATGCGTACTTCGGAGAAGAGGAAGGTCGCGAAGGCGACGGCGACCTGCTCTGGTTGATCGATCCGATCGACGGCACGCGCAGCTTCGTGCGCGGCTACCCGATGTTCTCGACGCAGATCGCGCTGATGCATCGCGGCGAACTCGTGCTCGGTGTGTCCGCTGCCGCGCAATTCGGCGAAATCGCCTGGGCGCGACGCGGCGGTGGCGCGTACCTCAACGGCGATCGGATCACGGTAGCCGCCACATGCGCGTTCGACGCGCAGGCCGCAATTTCTTTCGGCAACGTCAAGACCCTCACGCACGGGACCGGCTGGAATGCGCTCGCAGGCCTGATCCAGCGTTGCGGCCGTACCCGCGGCTATGGGGATTTCTACCACTACCATCTGCTCGCTCGTGGCAGCATGGACCTCGTCATCGAGTCCGATGTCAACATCCTCGACGTCGCCGCGCTCGCCGTGATCGTGCGCGAGGCGGGCGGCGTCTTCACCGACCTTTCTGGCGCAGCGTTGACGCTCGAAACGACCAGCGTGCTCGCGGGAACTCAGGCGCTGCATGCGCAGGCGCTGGCGTTGGGGTTGGCGCCGGGCTGACCTGGTTTTTCCCAGAGCGGTAGACCCCTTAGCCCTCCCCTTCAAGAGGAGGGTTGGGTGGGGATGGTGCAGCTCCTGCTTGTGCTTGTCCCTCAATCTCGTCATTAGTGCACCCTGGCTGCGCGGTCTCCGAGCACCATGCCTTCCGGCTTCCCGACAGCGTTACGGGCCGCTGGATCTACGCCCTGTACATTCAGCGATCGGCCGCGCCTGATGCGCGGGTCCTCCGGAATGAACCGGGCGCATCCTCCCCGTGCCATAGGTGCTCCATGCTGCCGCAGAAGCCGACACTCGCTGCGATTTGCCTTGATGTAGTGCCGAAGAGTTGTGGAAACAGGAGGAGCGAACAAAAAAGCGGGGCGCGTTACAATGTCGCGATGCGCAAACCTCCCATCGTTCATTCCACACGGCTGGCCGAAGGCAGCCATTTCCTCAAAGTCGAGTTGATCGATCTTGAATTCTCGAACGGCGAGCGCCGGACCTACGAGCGCCTGATGGGCTCGGGGCTCGGCGCTGTCGTCATGGTGCCGATGCGCGATGACGACACGGTGCTGCTGGTGCGCGAGTACGGTGCCGGCATCGACCGCTACGAGCTCGGCCTGCCCAAGGGCCGGCTTGATCGCGACGAGACCGTCGAGCAGGGCGCGAATCGCGAACTGAAGGAGGAGATCGGATTCGGCGCACGCGAGCTGCACATCCTGACGACGCTGTCGCTGTCACCGGCCTACATGACCAGCATGACTCATGTCGTACTGGCGCGTGACTTGTATCCAGAACGCCTGCCGGGCGACGAGCCGGAAGAACTCGAAGTCGTGGAATGGAAATTGTCGAAGCTGCACGAGCTGATCGGTCGTCCCGACGTTACCGAGGGGCGCTCGATCGCCGCGCTGTTCATCGCCCGGGAATATCTCGCCGGCCGCTTCGTGCCGCAGCCGTGAGTACGGACCTTGCAGAACTCGCGCGCGGTTGCTGCGCGATCGCCCGCACGGCGGGGCACGCGATCCTCGACATCTACCACAGCGATTTTGACGTCGAACGCAAGCAGGACAATTCGCCACTGACGGCGGCCGATTTGGCCGCGCATCGCGCAATCGTCGACGGCCTGCATGTCCTGACGCCGCAAATCCCGGTGTTGTCCGAGGAATCGGCCGTACAGGTGCCGTGGAGCGAGCGCCGCCAGCGTGTCCGCTACTGGCTGGTCGATCCGCTCGACGGCACGCGCGAATTCGTCAAGCGCAACGGCGAGTTCACGGTCAATATCGCGCTGATCGAGGACCATCGTCCGGTGCTCGGCGTCGTGTTCGCGCCGGTGCTCGACGAAATGTTCTGGGCCTGGCGCGGCGGCCACGCCTTCGGCCAGTATGAACAAAGTGGAAAAGTGGAATTGCGCACGCGGTCGCGCGCCACGCCGCTTGTCGTCGCCGGCAGCCGTTCGCATGCCGATCCGCGCACCCTGGCCGCACTGGACAAGCTCGGGCCGCATGAACTGAAGCCGCTCGGCTCGTCGCTGAAGTTCTGCCGCGCCGCGCAGGGGCAGGTCGACTTGTATATCCGCTACGGCCTGACCAGCGAATGGGACACCGCTGCAGGGCAGTGCGTGCTCGAACAGGCGGGCGGCGGCGTCACGCTCACGAGCGGCGAAGTGCTGCGATACAACACGAAGGAATCGCTGCTGAATCCGGATTTTGTCGCGTTCGGTGACGCGTCGGTCGACTGGGCAGCGTTGTTACGGGATTGATGCTTCGAAGCCGTCCTGGAAGATTCGATCGCTGGCGCCTCCCTGGACCTGCACGCTCCAGAATCCTGTCGCGGCTGTGTAACCGTTCGCGCCGCTCAGCGTTGTCGCGTTGTTCTGGCCGACAGCGGCATCGACGTTCAGTCCGGTCGATCCACTCAGCGTTGCGCCACCGGCACCGATGATCTGCGCCTGCAGTTCATAGCTGCCGCCGATCGATGAGGTTTCCGGGCTTGCTTCGAACGACAGCACAGTCGCTGAGCCCGCGAGTAGCGCAGCGATAATCCGACGCAAGCTCATCGCGGCACCGATGATTCTGTCGCAGTTGGGCTTGGTGGCGCTGTGCCGGGCTCCTTCGGTTGTGCCAGCTCACGATCGACGGCCATTGCTGCCGGCTTGCCGAACGCAGCCGGATAAAGATATTTACCGCGCTCTGCATCCGTCTTCTCGACTTCGATCGGGATGCGATTGGCGTTCGCAAATGCATCGTGTCGCGTGCCGGTGACCTGCCACGAAACGCGCTGGCCCGGTGCGCCGCCAGCGATACGGAAGCGGTTGCCCGCGATCTCGTCGGCGACGTACAGCGAAGGCGCCGGCCTGCCGAGCGCTGTGATCTGGTAACGAAAATCCTGGTTCAGCGCCTCGAAGTATGTCGGCAGCGTCACCCAGGCGGAGCCGGACGCATCGAGCATCGCGACGCCGTCGTAGATGTTCTTCATGTCCGGCGATTCGACGAACGAGTGGTACAGATACTTGTTCGCCGGATCGAGTGGATGATCGATCTTGAAGCTGCCGGCGCCCTTGCTCAGCGTGCCGGTCACGTTGACGTTGCCGATGAATTTGCCGGCCAGGCCGCTCGACGTCGAGCCGGCGACGCCGATGCCGGAGCCACTGTAGCCGCTGACGCCGACGCCACCGGACGAATCGCTCTGGCCGTAGATTCCGTTGCCGGGTCCGCTCGTGGCGTGCGAGTAGGCGTAGACGCCGAAGCCGTTGGTCGTAGCCGCCGGGACATTGGCATAGAGTGCTGTCGGCCCGGTCGCATAGATGCCGTACGTCGTGCCGGTTCCGTAGACGCCCACATTGCCGCTGCCGTATACGCCATCGCCGCCATTATTGAGCCCGCTGACACCAGCTCCAGCTACCGCAAGGCTGGCGCCGTACACACCGTTTCCACCAGAACCGCCAGCTCCGGAGGCAAAGCCGGAGACACCGTTGCCGTAAGTGGCAGTGCCGTAAACACCCGTGGATGAACCGGCCGCGTCACCATGGATGCCAACCCCGCCGGACGCTGAATTGCTACCGTACACGCCGGCACCGGCCGCAAGCGATGAAACGCCGATCACACCTGCATTCGTTCCGAAACCCTTGACGCCATACACCGTTCCCGAACCATTTACGCCAACTTCCCCAGTACCTCCCACGCCGACGCCGCCGCTGGCCGTGTTGTTGCCGGCAACGCCAAAGCCGCTCGCCGACGTCGATGTGCCTTGAATGGTATTGCTGCCGGAGGAGTTCGAGAGTGTCAAGGGATTTGCAACGGCCAACGGGACAACGCCGTTGTTGCCGCCGCCGGTCAGACCGATGCCGGCGATGATCTGCGTGATCGTGCCGATGTTGTCTTGCTGGCAGGTCACCGTTCCGTCGCCCGCGATCGCGCTGATCGTCGAACCCGCCGCGCAGGAACTCGTTATGCGCTTCTGCAGCACCGTCGTGTCGGCGCTCAGCTGGATGCCGCCGGAGGATCCGCCGCCGCTCAGCCCGTTGCCGGCCGTTACGCCGGTGATCGTGCCTTGCCCGGTGTTCTGGCAGCCTACGGTTCCGTCCTGGTTGACCGTGCTGATCGCCGATCCGCTCGTGCAGGTACCGCTGACGCGCCGCTGCACTTGCGCGGCAATGATCTGCGCCGTACCGATACTCGCGTTCGATACGCTGTAGGCGAGTTCCGCGGTTTGCGACTGAAGTGCATACGGCTCGCTCTGGATCTGCGTGCGCGGCGCGAGCGCGGTGCCGTTGACGGTGATGCGCAGGAAGCGCTGGTCGGTGATCAGCGTCATGAACGCAGTTGGCCCGAAGTCGAGCGTCACGTCGAACACGCTGTTGACGACATTGACCGGATTGCCGTTGCCCGATGTGAACGACAGTGATGGGCCCACCAGGTTGCCGCCGACCGCAGCGTCGAACAAGTCGAACACCATGTCGGTGTTGCCGTTGATCGCATTGCCGTTCTGCTTCAGCACGCCCTGGTAGGTGAAGGCGGTGCCTTGCGGCGTCTGCGCGCTCGCGGCGGCAGACCCTAGCAACGCGATTAATAGCAGGACCGCGATCGGAAGATTGCGCATGATGTGCTCCGTAATGATCTGGACGAGGCCGTGCACGGCGGATTCGGGTACCTTCTACGGTGCATGTTGGCCTCGATTACAGTCTTCGGCGCCGCGCGGTTCGGCGCATGGGAGCAGGAGCATGCCGAAGGTGTCGTGCGGTCGCCGAGTTCGGCGGCCGGAGGCAGCGCTTTTGGCGCGGCGCGATTCGGGGCAGAATCCCGACTTTGTCGGAGCTAGAGCGCGATGAGTCACTACACCACCGACGATCTGCTGCGAATCATGGCCGCGCTGCGCGACCCGAAGACCGGCTGCCCCTGGGACGTGCAGCAGGATTTCGCCTCGATCGCGCCGTACACGATCGAGGAAGCCTACGAAGTCGCCGACGCGATCGACCGCCGCGACCACGCCGGGCTGCGCGATGAACTCGGCGACTTGCTGTTGCAGGTCGTGTTCCATGCGCAGATGGCGCGCGAGGGCGGGCTGTTCGACTTCGCCGATGTCGTTTCGGCAATTTGCGACAAGCTGATCCGCCGCCATCCACATGTGTTTCCGGATGCCGACGGCCAGCTCGCTGCGGTTGCCGATGCCGGGCAGCAGACCGCACTCTGGGACAAACTCAAGCGTGCCGAGCGCCAAGCCGGCGGGGATGCCGATGCCAGCGCACTCGCCGGCGTTCCGCGCGGATTGCCTGAGTGGCAACGGGCGCTGAAGCTGCAGAAGCGCGCCGCGGCGATCGGCTTCGACTGGAAATCGCCGGAACCGGTTCTCGACAAATTGCAGGAGGAACTCGACGAGGTGCGCCACGAGCTGGCGGCTGACGCCGACCCGGTCCGCATCGGGGACGAGGTTGGCGACGTGCTGTTCGTGGCGGTCAATCTGGCGCGCCTGAGCGGTGTCGACTACTCGAAGGCGCTGCGCGGTGCCAACGCCAAATTCGAACGGCGCTTCCGGCGCATGGAGGCATTGGCGGCAGCAGACGGGACGCCGTTGGCCGGACTGGATCTGGCCGGACAGGAAGCCTACTGGCAGCGCGCCAAGGCCGAGGAACCGGCAAGCACGGCCTGAGCAATTAAACCTTTATCTTCGGGCCGGCATCCCAACGATGGTTTCCAATTGGAGAAAGCACCGATGCGCATCTTGATGGGCCTGGTCCTGTTCGCCACGAGCGGCGCTGCGCTGGCGTCTCACGACTGCAAGTTCTCCGCTGAACGCAATCTCGATATCGATCCGGCCGGCCTCAAGAGCCTGCAGCTGGTGCTGGGCTCCAGCGATGCGCACGTCAACGGAATCGCCGGTCTCAAACGCATCGAAGTACGCGGCAAGGCCTGTGCGTCCGAAGAGGAATGGCTCAAGGATCTTACCGTCGCGCAGGAGCGTGTTGGCGACAGCGTCCGCGTCGCGACGAAGAACGATCACGATACGCACATCAACTGGTTCGGCTCGAACTATGCCTACATCGACCTCGAAGTGCGCGTGCCGGTCGATCTGCCTCTGGCGGTCGACGCCGGTTCGGGCGACGCGATCGTCGCCGACATCGCGACGCTCGACTTCAGCTCCGGCTCCGGCGACCTTCAGGCCGACCGTGTTGCCGGGCCCGTTGCCATCAAGGTCGGTTCCGGCGACGCGACCGTCGAGGATGTCGGCAGCGTCAATATCGAGCGCGTCGGTTCCGGCGACATCCGCGCGCGCAAGGTGCGCGGCGAAATCAAGGTCGGCCGCATCGGCTCCGGCGACATCAAGTTTGCCGACGTCCACGGCGGCGTGCAGATCGAATCGGTCGGTTCCGGTGACGTGATCGTCGACCGCACCGGCGGCGACGTGGTCGTCGGCTCGATCGGCTCGGGCGACGTGACGGTCGACGGCATCGGCGGCAACTTCATCGTGCATTCGGCCGGCAGCGGCGACCTGCACCATCACAACGTCACCGGCAAGGTCGACGTGCCGAAGCGCCATCAGGACGACTGATTGCGGTTCCGCTCGCGTTCGATCGTCCGTTCGCGTTGAGCGCGGTTCGCGAGCGAGCGAACTCGAAGCCTCGGTCCACGCTTGAATCCGGCGTTTGCGCGCCGGAAAGGAAAGCGAACCGAGGCGTCGTCGTGCTTGCCTCGCGCAGAATGGATCGGCAGAATCATCGAGCCCAAGACTTTCGGCCCGCCATCCGATGAACACGCAGTACGCGAGCTTCCGCGAGTTCTATCCGTTCTATCTGTCCGAGCATTCGGATCGCGTCTGCCGGCGCCTGCATTTCGCCGGCAGTTCGCTCGTGCTGATCGTGTTTGCGGTCGCCTGCTATTCGCAGCGCTGGATGTTGCTGTGGCTGCTGCCTGTCATCGGCTACGGATTCGCCTGGGTCGGCCACTTCTTCTTCGAACACAATCGACCGGCGACCTTCAGGTATCCGCTCTACAGTTTCGCCGGCGACTGGGTCATGTACTGGCAGATGCTCACCGGGCGCATTCGCTTGTAGGGCTCGTTCATCCGCCAATCACAACAACACAAGGGGAGTTTGATGGCCTGGGTCCAATTGGTCGCGCTGCTGGCGCTGTTCGAATACATGGGTTTCGGGGCCGCCGTCGGCAATGCGCGCACGCGCCACGGCATCAAGGCGCCGGCGATCACCGGCAACGAGATCTTCGAGCGCTACTTCCGCGTGCAGCAGAATACGCTCGAGCTGCTGGTCGTGTTCCTGCCGGTGCTCGCGATCGCGGCCACCTGCTGGAATCCGGTCTGGGTTGCGGCGATCGGCGCCGTGTACCTGGTCGGACGCATGGTTTATTTCCGCGCTTACGTGCGCGACCCGCGCCAGCGCAGTCTCGGTTACGGATTGAGCATCGTGCCGGTCATTCTGCTGGCGCTCGGTGCCACGATCGGCGTCGTGCGCACGCTGCTCGGCGTCTAGGTCGCGTTCAATCGAGAAAGATGAAGAACGCCGCCACGGCGATCAGCGCGAAACCGACCAGATGATTCCAGCGGATCGCGGCGCCGAGATACGTCGTCGAGAACGCGACGAACACCAGCAGCGTGATGATTTCCTGCAGGGTCTTCAACTGCGCCGGGCTGTAAACGCGATAGCCGATGCGGTTGCCCGGCACCTGCAGGCAATACTCGAAGAACGCAATGCCCCAGCTGACCGCGATGACGATCCACAACGGACGGTCGGTGAATTTCAAGTGGCCGTACCAGGCCAAAGTCATGAAGACGTTCGAACCGAACAGCAGCAGGATCGGGGCAAGGTAATTCAGCATGAGCGCAATCCCTGGAGATTGCGCGCAGCCTAGCGCAATCGGCGACGATTCTTCAAAGCGCCGACTGCAGTCCGGGTCCGGTCCCGCGTACTCCATTGGACCGATGAAAGGCCGATGCTATAGAGTCGCCTGTGGGGGCAATGTCGGGGACACGCCGAATGCAATGGATTAGACGGCCGGGCCTGCGGACCGCGCCACTGACTGCTGCCGTAGTCGCGATCATCGCCGCGACAGCGCAGGCCACGCAGGCGAGCCCCGGTAACACCGCGATGACGCGTCCCGGCGCCATCGAACTGCGCAACCAGTTGCTGGCGCAGATGCCGTCACAGCGCTCCGCGCCGACTGTTCCGACGACGACCTGGCCGGTCACCAGTTGCGCCGACAGCGACAAGACCTCGACGCTGCGCGGCGCAGTGGCGGCGGCGGGCGAAGGCGACACGGTCGACCTGAGCCACTTGAGGTGCAGTGCGATCACGCTGAGCCACGGCGCGATTCCGGTGCTGCTCAACAACCTGAACATCACCGGCCCAGGCGCCGATGCGCTGCGTATCGACGGCGCGGGCAAGGACCGCGTCTTCCTGCATCCGGGTAGCGGCGCGCTGATCCTGCAAGGCCTCACCGTGCGCAACGGTGCCGCGCGTGCAAGCGGATTCCATATCACCGGCGGCGGCTGCATCGCGTCGGCCGGATACGTCGTGCTCGATCACAGCGTGGTGCGCGACTGTTATGCGTCGGCCGAGGGCGTCTACGGCGCCGGCGTTTTCGCCTACGAGCTGTTGATGTATACCAGCACGCTTTCGCGCAACATCGGCCGTGCCGCCAACAGCAGCACCGGCACGGCGACGTTCGGCGGCGGTGCCTACGTCAACACCATGTATCTGGTCGACAGCACGGTCAGCGGCAATCAGGCCACCCATGACCTCAACGACGGCCAGACCAGCTACGATACCGGCGGCGGCATCTTCAGCAACACCGGCGGCTATGTCGTCGCGTCGACAATCAGCGGAAATTATTCCTACGGCTTCGGCGGTGGCATCGCGGCGTTCGGCGGCTATACCGGCGTTATCAACAGCACGATTTCCGGCAACATCGCGCGTACGCGCAGCGGCGGCGGTCTCGACCTGCGCGTGTTCTACGGTGGGTTGCTTGCCAACACGACGATCACGGCCAATCAGGCGCCGACCGGTGGCGGCGTATACCTGCGTGGCGCACCGCGCACATTCACGCTGCTGAGCACTCTTCTTGCCGGCAACAGCGCGGCCGGCGCCGGCCCGGACCTCGGCGCGGTCTTCGCCGTGACAGTTGCCGGTGTGAACAATCTGGTCGTCGCCGCGGATGGTTCCATCACGCTGCCGAACGATACGCTGCACGCCAATCCGAAGCTGCAGCCGCTGGCGGACAACGGGGGTCCGACGCGTACGCACGCATTGTCGCCGGACAGTCCCGCGCTCGACGCCGGCAACGATCTTGCCGGCCTCGCGAACGACCAGCGTGGTGCCGGCTTCCCGCGTATCGTCGGTGCAGCGACAGATATCGGTGCGTTCGAAGGATTCGTCGTTCCGCGCGCGGCGCCAGTCAACGTGCCGGTCGCATCGACGGGCGTGCTGGCCGCTTTCGGCGCGTTGCTGGCAGTGTTCGGTGCCGCGCGGTTGCGCCAGAGGCGTCCGTCACGTCCCTTCACGTGGCTGTCACCTGACTGGAGGCATTCTTCACATAGGTGAAAAATGGCGTCGGTCGCTTAGGGCGGCAGGGACACAAGCATGAAACAGCGCGAGGAACAGTCGGGTTTGATCCTCCTGGTCGAGGACAACCGGGGCATTTCCGAAATGGTCGGCGAATTCCTCGAGAGGCGCGGCTATAGCGTCGACTACGCCGCCGACGGCGTGACCGGCCTGCATCTGGCCGTGACCAACAGCTACGACGTAGTGGTGCTCGACCTGATGCTGCCGGGTCTGGACGGCATCGAGCTATGCCGCAAGCTGCGCGCCGAAGCGAAGAAATCGACGCCGGTGCTGATGCTGACTGCGCGCGACACGCTCGAAGACAAACTGGTCGGCCTCGACGCCGGCGCCGACGACTACCTGATCAAGCCATTCGAGATCCGCGAGCTCGAAGCGCGAGTGAAGGCGTTGATTCGCCGCGACCGGCGCCAGGTCAGCGCCGAACTGCTCAGCGTCGGCGATCTGGTGCTCGACACGGCGAGCCTGCGCCTGACCCGCGCCGGCCAGGAACTGATGGTCTCGCCGATCGGCCTGCGCCTGCTGATGATCCTGATGCGCGAATCGCCGCGCGTGGTCAGTCGCCGCGACATCGAGCGCGAGGTCTGGGGCGACCTGTTGCCGGATTCAGATACGCTGCGCAGCCATTTGTATAATTTGCGCAAAATTATCGACAAGCCGTTCCAGAAGCCGCTGCTGCACACGATCCACAGCGCCGGCTACCGTCTGGCCGATCTGGACGCCGAGATCGCGGCGAGCCGCGCCGGCTGAAGGCAGGGGCCAGCATGTGCCCCTGAAGGAGTTGCAACGAAAGCCGGCGCAAACAGCACCGACAGGAACAAAGGCCAATAGGAGTCGAGAGGGAAGCCACGTCCGCGTCACGTTTCTCGTTTTGCTTCTGCTGTCCTGCGTCCTTGCGGTGAATCCCCGGATCGCCTTGCCTTCGTTTCCTTTGTGTCCTTTGTGGTGAATCCTTAAGCTCTGCGTACCGCCGAGCTTCAGCGCCGACGAGAAAGGGGTGTCAAAGATGCGTCTGCGCTCCGGCATTCGCCGCAAACTCTGGGTCGTCTTCGTCTTGCAGGTCGCAGCGATCAGTTTTGCGACGATCCTCGGCGTCTACGGCGCCGCCACCGTGCTCGAAGACGTGCTGATCCGCCGCGCGCTGACCGGCGAGGCGGAATTCTACTGGCAGCGCCTCGCACGCGAGCCGCAGGCGCCGTTGCCGCAGACCAACAACATGACCGGCTATCTGGCGCACAGCGAGCAGGAGCGAGCGCAACTTTCGCCGCCGTTGCGCTCACTCCTGCCGGGCTATCACCGTGTCGCCGGTGACGCCGGCGAGATCGTCGTGTTCGTGTCCGACGGGCCGGCTGGGCGCCTGTATCTGGTCTTCAACCACGAGCAGGTTGGACGGCTCGCCTTCCTGTTCGGGTTCGTGCCGCTGATCCTGGTACTCATCATCATCTACATCACCACCTGGCTGACCTATCGTGCTTCGCGCCGAGCGCTGTCGCCGGTGATCGCACTGGCCGAGGTCGTACGCGACTGGGACCCGAAACAGCCGAACCTGGCCGCGCTCGATCCCGGAGCGAACCAGGACCATGACGGCGATGTCGAGACGCTCGCGCGCGCGCTGCACGGCTTCGCCAGCCGCATCGAGGATTTCGTCGAACGCGAGCGCAATTTCACGCGCGACGCCAGCCACGAGCTGCGCAGTCCGTTGACCGTCATCAAGGTCGCCGCCGAAGTACTGCAGGAAGAAGAACTGACGCCGTTCGCGCATCGCACGCTGACGCGCATCGAGCGTTCCGCGCGCGACATGGAAGCACTGATGGAAGCGCTGTTGCTGCTCGCGCGTGAATCGGACACCGGCTTGCCCGAGGAGGAATTCCTCGCCAACGACATTGCGCGCGAGGAAGTCGAGCGCGCGCAGCCACTCGTTGCCGGCCGGCCGATCGACCTGCGCATCGAGGAGGAGGGCAGTTTCCTGCTGAACGCGTCGCCGCGTGTGTTCGCGGTGATGGTCGGCAACCTCGTGCGCAACGCCTGCCTGTACACCGAATACGGCGAAGTCTGCGTCAGCGTGGGCAACGATTTCGTGCAGGTGCAGGACAGCGGCATCGGCATGAGCGACGAGGAAGTTGCGCAGGCATTCCAGGCCTATTTCCGCGGCGGCCGCAGCCAGCGTGGCGGTCACGGTGTCGGGCTTACCATCGTCAAGCGCCTGTCCGACCGCTTCGGCTGGCCGGTCGAAATCACCAGCGAGCTGGGCATCGGCACCATCGTCACGATCCGCTTCCCGCGCGCCCAGCCGCAGCCACTGCCACCGCAGTGAGGCGCGCGGCCGGCGCGCTCGCTTATACTCGACCGATGTCCCGAACCGGAGATTTTTCGCCATGCTGCACCCTGCACGACTTCTGGTTTCCGCCGCGCTGGTCTTGGCGATGAATCCGTTGACGTGGCCGGAGCAGGCGCGCGCCGCCGCGCCGGTTTTCGTCATCCACGGCGGCGCCGGAGTGGTTGCAAAGCAAGTCACGGCGGAGAAGGAAAAAGCGATACGGGCCGAGTTGCAGAAGGCGCTGGAGGCCGGCTATGCCGTGCTCATGTCCGGCGGCAGCGGTCTCGACGCAGTCAGCAGGGCGATCGTGCTGATGGAGGACTCGCCGCTATTCAACGCCGGCAAGGGTGCCGTGTTCAATCACGACGGCCGCAATGAACTCGATGCGTCGATCATGGATGGCGCGACGTTGCGCGCCGGCAGTGTGGCCAATGTGCACAGGATCAGGAATCCGATCCTGCTGGCGCGCGCAGTAATGGAGAAATCGCAGCACGTCATGCTGGTCGGCGACGGCGCCGAGGTCTTTGCCGAATCGATCGGCGTGACGCTGGTCGATCCGAAATACTTCTACACCGAAGGGCGCTGGCAGGAGCTGCAGAAGGCGTTGAAGGAAGAACGGCAGCAGGTGATCGATCCGGCCAAGGCGCCCCATCACGGCACGGTCGGTGCCGTCGCACTCGACATGGCCGGGCATCTGGCGGCCGGCACTTCGACCGGCGGCATGAACAACAAGCGTTTCGGCAGGGTCGGCGATTCACCGATCATCGGCGCGGGTACTTACGCCAATGCCAGGTGCGCGGTGTCGGCGACCGGCTGGGGTGAGTTCTACATCCGTGCCAATGCCGCGCACGACATCTGCGCGCGCGTCGAATACAAGGGCGAAGCGCTGGCGCAGGCCGCCGACGATGTGGTGATGGACGTCATACCGAAACTCGGCGGCGACGGCGGCGTGATCGCGCTCGATGCCGACGGCAACTTCGCCACGCCGTTCAACACCGAAGGCATGTACCGCGGCTGGGTCGACCGCGACGGCAAGATGCACATCGCGATCTTCGCCGAGAAAAAATAGCTCTAACGCACCAGGGGCACCTTGGCGCTGCTCGTCGCGATCGGCCAAGGCAGCGGCGGCGACGGCGAACAGCGCTGGATCGGCGGCGCATCGAACGCGGTTGACCGTAACCCGACTGGCCTGTCAGCCCTGGGCGGCAGGATATTTTCCGGCGCACCCGTTCATTGTGCTGCAATCGGCGTACAGTGACTGTTTTGCAGGGCGGGAGAAAGCCATGGTTCTGTGTCCGGTTGCATTGGCCGTCGGCTGCAAGGGGTGTCCGATCTTCAACGTCTGCCCGGTCAAGGGCGTCATCGGCGACTACAAGCCGGACGAAGCGGCAGCGGCGAAAGACTCGGCCGTCGCGGGGGGCAAGAAGAAAAAGTAGTCCGGGGTGGGGCGCCGCGCGCGTGTCAGCCCTCAGCCCTCTAAAAGATGTAATGCAGCCCGACCGAGGCGAGCCAGGTCGCTTCGATCTGCAGGCCGTTGACGCGCTGGTAGATCGGCGCCTGCACGAACGCGTAGGCGGAAAATCGTCGCGAAACGTTCCAGTTGATGCCGGGACTCAGGTAGATCAGCGACGCGCCGCCGTTTTCGACGTCGGCATTGGCGCCGCTCTCGCGCTTCTCGAAACGCGCATTGATCTGGAGTAGCGGCTGGAACGTCGCGCTGGCCGTGTAGCGTGTGCCGAAGTTAAGGTTGATGCCAGTGCCCGGGCGGAAATCCTCGCGCGAATCGAGCGGCTGCGACAGCAGCGCATGGGCGAAATAGCCCCAGTCCGGCGCGAACATGCCGAATTTGTATACCCCGAGCAGCAGGTCGGTCGTGCCGGTGCCGAGTTGCAGGCCGCGATCGAGCAACTCGCCGGCCTGCGGGCCGCTGCGGAAATCGCTGCCGAACATTCCGGTCGGCAATTTCAACCCGAATTCGATGCCGGTGGTGCGCTGTGCATCCAGCCCGGTGTAGCGGCCGATGACGCGCAGATCGCCGATGCCGGTATCGTGCGACGTCGAAATCTGTGTATCACCCTCGGCGACCGTCGCGTGCGAGCGGTCGTACCAGGGCAGCATGAAGTTGACGCCCCAGTCCTTGTTCGGGCTGTAGTCCAGATCGAAGCCGTAGTTGCGGTTGATGGTGTATTGCTGGATCTCGCTCTCGTTCGGCAGCTGCAGGCTCGAGCGCGCGACAGTGTCGGTGCCGGAGCGCAGCTGATCCTGGTCGAAATAGTCGAAGCGCACGTCGACGCGCCAGCCGCCGCTCGCGGCGAGCCCCTGGCTGGCCCAGTCCGAACTCAGAGTGCAGCCGCACGCGGAACAGGCGAGTGCGCGCAGCGGAGCGCCGGCGAGAAGAAGGACGACGAGGCTGAGTGCAAATTTCTGCATGGACGGATTCTGGGAAAGGCATGAGCGTGTGGATTCGCCAAAGGGGCTTGCAGGTTCACCGCGCCGCCACGGAAAGACCACGCCCGGATGCGCCGACTCGAGGCGCCACGTATTCTGCCATCGCGGTGCATTTCATGCTTTACATCGTTTTACGGCGTTTTACCGGCGCGCAACCGCGGTTAAACGACTCGCGGGCTAAGTTGCGGCTGTCTCACGGAATTCCGATATCCTTGACCTGGCGCCGGATAACCTTTGTCCGACGGCGCCGTGCTGCGAGCCTCGTCTCGGTTCCGGCGGCACAATCCTTCGACTCTACAACAAGAAAAGCCCATGAGCATGGACTCCAAAGATCCCACGTTCGGCCGCCCGCGGCCGGCGAAGACGCGGCGGATGCCGTTCCTGATCGTCGTCGCCGCCGCCCTGGTCATTGCCGCGATCGCCTGGTGGTTCGCACACGCCACACCGGCACAGCCAACGGGTGGCGGCCGTTTCCGTGGCGCACGCGGTGCCGGTCAGGGCGGGCCCGGTGGTGGCCTGCCGATGCCGGTCGGTGTCGCCAAGGTCGAGAACGGCGACATCAACATCGTGCTCAACGCGCTCGGTACGGTCACGCCATTGCGCGTCGTCACGGTCAGTGCGCAGGTCAGCGGGCAGTTGCAGAAGGTCAACTTCAAGGAGGGTCAGCGCGTCGCGGAAGGCGACCTGCTCGCCGAGATCGATCCGCGTCCGTTTCAGGCGGCGCTGACCCAGGCCGAAGGCACCGCGGCACGCGACCAGGCGCTGCTCGCCAACGCACGCATCGATCTGGAGCGTTACCGTACGCTGTTCCAGCAGGATTCGATCGCCAAGCAGCAGCTCGACTCGCAGGCTTCGCTGGTGCGCCAGTACGAAGGCACGGTGAGCTCGGATCGCGGTCCGGTCGAAACCGCCAAGGTCAATCTCGGCTACACGAAGATCGTCGCGTCGGTGAGCGGGCGCGTCGGCCTGCGCCAGGTCGACGCCGGCAACAACGTGCAGAACGGCGGCAGCATCGTGGTCATCACGCAACTGATGCCGATCGACGTGCTGTTCACGATACCGGAGGACAACCTGCCCGCCGTGCTGGCCAAGCAGCATGCCGGAACGGCGCTTGGCGTCGATGTCTATGACCGCTCCGGCCAGGCCAAGCTCGGCGGCGGGTCGCTGGCAAGCCTCGACAACCAGATCGACACCTCTACCGGAACAGTCAAGGCCAAGGCGGAATTCGCCAACGCCGACGAAAGCCTGTTTCCCAACCAGTTCGTCAACGTGCGCCTGCAGCTCGACGTGATGCATGGCGCCACGGTCATTCCGACCTCGTCGCTCGAGCGCGGATCCGGCGGTCTGTTCGTCTACGTCGTGCAACCCGATCACACGGTGGCGGTGCGCAACATCAAGACCGGTCCGACCGAAGGCGAACGCGTTGCCGTGACCGACGGCCTCAAGGTCGGCGAGGAGGTCGTGACCAGCGGCGCCGATCGTTTGCGCGAGGGCAGCAAGGTCGAGTTGCCGGGCGAGAATCCGCAGAGCGCGGAAGCGAACGGAGAAAAAGCGGCGACCGCGAAACCGGCCGAAGGCGATGCCGCGAAGCGCGCAGGAAGTCGCGGCGAGGGTCAGCAGGGACAAGGTCGCGGGCAGGGCGAGCATCGGCGCCGCGACGGGTCCGGCAATAGTACGGGTGCGTCTGGCAGCAAGCCGGCTGATGGCGCGCCGGCGAAACCGGCAGATGCAAAGCCAGCCGGCACCGACGCGAAGTCGACGGATAGTGGCAAGCAATGATGTTTCGCGCGCGCCAAGTAAATGACAACCCCTCTCCCCCAAGTTCGCTCGGGGGAGAGGGTTGGGTGAGGGGGAAACCCAGCGTATTGCTGCAGCGCGGTCGAAGTGCGATGGGTCCCCCCCTCACCCCAGCCCTCTTCCCCGACGGTGACGCTGTCGGGCGAGAGGGAGCGCGCTCGTCGCGAAGCCAGACCCGTCGCAATAAAGGTAGAGGTACGGCGACCCGGCCCCCAGCCCTCGGCCCTCAGCCCTCGCGCGAAGCGCGCACGCGATGAATCCGTCACGCATCTTCATCCTGCGCCCGGTCGCCACGTCGCTGCTGATGCTGGCAATCCTGCTGGTCGGCATTCTTGCCTACCGCTACCTGCCGCTGTCAGCACTGCCCGAGGTCGATTACCCGACGATCCAGATCACGACGCTGTATCCCGGCGCGAGTCCCGAAGTCATGACCTCGAGCGTGACCGCGCCGCTCGAGCAGAAGCTCGGCCAGATGCCGGGCCTGAACCAGATGTCATCGACGAGCTCGGCCGGCGCATCGGTGGTGACGCTGCAGTTCAGCCTCGATCTCACACTCGACATCGCCGAGCAGGAAGTGCAGGCGGCGATCAACGCGGCCGGCACGTTCCTGCCGAGCGACCTGCCGTCGCAGCCGATCTACAGCAAGGTCAATCCGGCCGACGCGCCGATCCTGACGCTGGCGTTGACCTCGAAGACATTGCCGCTGACGCAGATCGAGGACCTCGCCGATACGCGCCTGGCGCAGAAGATCTCGCAGATCGACGGCGTCGGCCTGGTCACGCTGTCCGGCGGCCAGCGTCCGGCCGTGCGCGTGCAGGCGAATCCGACCGCGCTCGCCGCCTACGGCATGAGCCTCGAGGACCTGCGCAACGCGATCAGCAGCGCCAACGTCAACTCGTCCAAGGGCAGCTTCGACGGGCCCACGCGCTCGTACACGATCGACGCGAACGACCAGCTGAAGACCGCCGACGCCTATCGCGACATCGTCATCGCCTACAAGAACGGTGCGCCGGTGCACCTGCGTGACGTCGCCGACATCGTCGACGGTGCCGAAAACAACAAGCTCGCGGCGTGGGAGGACACGGCGCCCGGCATCATCATGAACATCCAGCGCCAGCCCGGTGCGAACGTGATCCAGGTCGTCGACCTGATCAAGCAGAAGCTGCCGCAGCTGACGCAGTCGATGCCGGCGTCGGTCGACATCGCCGTGCTGACCGATCGTACGATCACGGTGCGCGCCTCGGTCGCCGACGTGCAGTTCGAACTGTTCCTCGCCGTCGTACTGGTCGTCGCGGTGATCTTCGTGTTTCTGCGCAACCTGCCGGCGACCGTGATCCCGAGTTTCTCGGTGCCCCTGTCGCTGGTCGGCACGTTCGGCGTGATGTACCTGTGCGGCTTCAGCCTCAACAATCTGACGATGATGGCGCTGACGATCTCGACCGGCTTCGTCGTCGACGACGCGATCGTCATGATCGAGAACATCTCGCGCTACCTCGAAGAGGGCGACAAGCCGCTCGATGCCGCGCTCAAAGGATCGAGCCAGATCGGTTTTACCATCATCTCGCTGACGATCTCGCTGCTCGCGGTGCTGATCCCGTTGTTGTTCATGGGCGATGTGGTCGGCCGCCTGTTCCGCCAGTTCGCGATCACGCTGGCGGTGACGATCTTGATCTCGGCAGTGGTGTCGCTGACGCTGGTGCCGATGCTGTGCGCGAAGATCCTGCGCCATCGCACGCCCGAGCAGGAAAGCCGCTTCGCACGCAAGAGCCACGAGCTCATCGACCGGCTGATCGCCGCGTATGGGCGCTGGCTCAACTGGGTGCTCGACCGCCAGTTCGCCACGCTGCTGGTCGCGATCGGCACGCTGGTGCTGACCGTGATCCTGTACATCGTCATTCCGAAAGGATTCTTCCCGATCCAGGACACCGGCCTGATCCAGGGTATTTCCGAGGCGTCGCAGTCGATCTCGTTCGCGGCGATGGCCGAACGCCAGCAGGCGCTCGGCAAGGAGATACTGAAGGATCCGGCGGTCGAATCGCTGTCGTCGTTCATCGGCGTCGACGGCACCAACACGACCTTGAACAGCGGGCGTTTCCTGATCAACCTCAAGAAGCACGGCACGCGTGACGACGTCGAAACGGTCATCGCACGCCTGCAGAAGTCCTCGCGCAACGTCACCGGCATCGCGCTGTACCTGCAGCCGGTGCAGGATCTGACGATCGAGGATCGCGTCAGCCGCACGCAGTACCAGTTCACGCTCGGCTCGCCGAACATCGATGATCTGAACACCTGGGTGCCGAAGCTGGTCGATGCGTTGAACAAGCGCCCCGAATTGTCCGATGTCGCGAGCGACCTGCAATCGCGCGGCCTGCAGGCCTACCTGACCATCGACCGCGACACGGCCGGCCGGCTCGGCATCACGCCGGCCGCGATCGACCAGATCCTCTACGACGCATTCGGCCAGCGCCTGATTTCGACGATCTACACCGAATCGAACCAGTATCGCGTCGTGCTCGAAGTACAACCCGAATTGCAGCGGGGCCCGAAGGCGTTGAGCAAGATCTACATACCGGGCCTGAGCAACGCCAACAGCGTGACGCAGACGCCACAGGGTTCGATCGCGTCGGCGGGAAGTACCGGCGGCCTGACTGCCGGCGGCACACCGCAGGGTGCGACGCCCGGTGTTACCTCGGGAACGACGCAGGCGCCGGTTGCGAACGGCCAGCTGCCGCTGGAGACGCTGACCACGCTTAGCGAGCGCGCCTCGCCGTTGCTGATCAGCCATATCGGCCAGTTTCCGGCAACCACGATCTCGTTCAACATCGCGCCGGGCGCGTCCCTCGGCGCGGCGGTCGAGGCGATCAAACAGACCGAAGCGGACCTGAAACTGCCACAGAGCATCGACACGAATTTCCAGGGCGCAGCGCTCGCGTTCCAGGCGTCGCTGACCAACACGATCCTGCTGATCCTGGCCGCCATCGTGACGATGTACATCGTGCTCGGCGTGCTGTACGAAAGCTTCATCCACCCGATCACGATCCTGTCGACGCTGCCGTCGGCCGGCATCGGTGCGCTGCTCGCACTGCTCGTCGCGCGTGACGACCTCGGCATCGTCGCGATCATCGGCATCATCCTGCTGATCGGCATCGTCAAGAAGAACGCGATCATGATGGTCGACTTCGCACTCGACGCCGAACGCATCGAGGGCAAGCCGCCGCGCGAGGCGATCTACCAGGCCTGTCTGCTGCGCTTCCGGCCGATCCTGATGACGACGCTGGCCGCGCTGTTCGGCGCGCTGCCGCTGATGCTCGGCACCGGCGTGGGCTCGGAGCTACGCCATCCGCTCGGCATCACGATCGTCGGCGGCATGATCGTCAGCCAGGTGCTGACGCTGTTCACCACGCCGGTCATCTACCTGGCCTTCGACCGCGTCGCGCTGCGCCTGAAGAAACGCTTCGGCGGCGACGTGTCCACGCATGACGCGGAGGCGCCGGCGTGACCTCGTGCCTCCCCACGTTGCTCGTCGAGCTTCCGCAGCCCTTCGGCCAGCGGGTAACTTTCGAAGGGCCGGAGCTTCCGCTGTCCTCCGGCCAGCGGGTAACTTTCTTTGCTGGTGCAAAGAAAGTCACCAAAGAAACACCTTCAAGATCTGAACCGCCCCAGGAGGAGCCGGCTGGGCTCCGGCGAAGCTGCGCAGAATCGCACGCACGACTCGGCCTTCGCACGCTGATGTGCGTGCCCTTGGATCGCGGGATCGAGGTGGAATCTTGGGACCGCTCTGGGCTCCAAGAAGCGGGGCTTTTCAGGTTGCGGCGGACGAGTTGTCTGTGGGATTCCTCGCGAGCTCGCCGATTTTCAGCGCATCGAACCTGGGCGCGCTCAGATTCTGAAAGGTGTTTCTTTGGTGACTTTCTTTGCACCAGCAAAGAAAGTTACACGCTGGCCGAAGGACAGCGGAAGCTGCGGCAATTCGGGAGTTACCCGCTCCTCCGCAGGAGGAGTGGAAGCTCTTGCTTTCCCAGAAATTCGGTAAGTGAGGATGGAGAGCGATTGCTTCGCAGAGAAATCGAAAGCGGAGCGGCAACGTGAAGTTCACGAGCCTGTCCGAGCCGTTCATCCGCCGCCCGGTCGCCACGACGCTGCTGACGATCGGCATCGCACTGGCTGGCATGGTGTCATTCGGGCTGCTGCCGGTGTCGTCGCTGCCGCAGGTCGATTTTCCGACGATCGTCGTGTCGGCATCGCTGCCCGGTGCGAGTCCCGAGACAATGTCCACCTCGGTCGCCACGCCGCTCGAGCGCCAGCTCGGCCGCATCGCCGGCGTGACCGAGATGACGTCGAACAGCTCGCAGGGATCGTCGCGTGTCGTGCTGCAGTTCGACCTCTCGCGCGATATCGACGGCGCCGCGCGCGACGTGCAGGCCGCTCTGAATGCCTCGCTCGCGCAGTTGCCGAGCGTGCCGACCAATCCGAATTACCGCAAGGCCAATCCGGCCGACGCGCCGATCCTGATTCTGGCGATGACGTCGAAGACACTCAGCACCGGCCAGATCTACGACGCGGCATCGACCGTCGTCGCGCAGAAGATTTCGCAGATCAACGGTGTCGGCCAGGCCACGGTCGGCGGTGCGACCGCGCCCGCGGTGCGCGTCGACATCAACCCGACTGCGCTGAACAAGTACGGCATCCCGCTCGACACGGTGCGCATCGCGCTGCAGAACGCCAATGCGAACCGGCCGAAAGGTTTCGTCGAACAGGGCGACCAGCACTGGCAGATTTACACGAACGACCAGACCGGCCTGGATTCAGCGCCGTACCGCGACCTGATCGTTGCCTGGAAGGATGGCGCGCCCGTGCGCTTGTCCGATGTCGCCGACGTCACCGACTCGGTGCAGGATGTCCGCAATCTCGGCCTGTTCAATGGTCAGCCGGCAGTGCTGATCATTGTCAGCAAACAGCCCGGCGCGAACGTCATCCAGACGATCGATCGCATCATGAACCTGCTGCCGCAATTGCGCACGTCGATCCCGGCCGACATCACGATCAACGTCGCGATGGATCGCACACAGACGATCCGTGCCTCGCTCAAGGACATCGAGAAGACGCTGGTCATCGCGGTGCTGCTGGTGATCCTGGTCGTGTTCGTGTTCCTGCGCAGCTGGCGTGCGACGCTGATCCCGGCCGTCGCGGTGCCGGTGTCGCTGATCGGCACGTTCTCGATCATGTACCTGGCCGGCTTCAGCCTCGACATCCTGTCGCTGATGGCGCTGACCGTGGCGACCGGCTTCGTCGTCGACGACGCGGTCGTCGTGCTCGAGAACATCTCGCGGCACATGGAGGCCGGCATGCCGCGCCTGCAGGCCGTGCTGACCGGCGCGCGCGAAGTCGGGTTCACTGTGCTGTCGATGAGCCTTTCGCTGATCGCCGTGTTCATTCCGATCCTGCTGATGGGCGGCATCGTCGGCCGCTATTTCCGCGAATTCGCCGTGACGCTCTCGGTCGCGATCTTCGTCTCGCTGCTGGTGTCGCTGACGACGACGCCGATGATGTGCTCGCGTTTCCTGCGTCATGATCCGCAGCGCAAGCCGGGCAAATTTTTCGCGTACAGCGAGCGCGCATTCAACGCCATGCTGCGTCTGTACGAACGCACGCTGCGCTGGGCGCTGAGCCAGCCGCTGCTGATGATCTTCGTGCTGTTCGTGACCGTGTGCCTCAACGTGTTCCTGTACGTGCAGGTGCCGAAGGGCTTCTTCCCGAGCGAAGACACCGGCGTGCTGGTCGGCGGCGTGCAGGCCGACCAGAGCATCTCGTTCCAGCTGATGTCGCAGAAGATGAAGCAGTTCATGCGCATCGTGAAGAGCGATCCGGCCGTGCAGAACGTCGCCGGTTTCACCGGCGGCGGCCAGCGCAACGGCGGCTTCATGTTCGTCGCGCTCAAGCCGCTCGGCGAGCGACGTGTTTCGGCCGAGGCCGTGATCAGCCGCATGCGCATGAAGCTCGGTGAGGTCGCTGGCGCGCAACTGTTCCTGCAGCCGGCGCAGGACATCCGCGTCGGCGGCAGGCAAAGCAGCTCGACTTATCAATACACGCTGCAGAGCGACAGTCTCGACGACCTGCGTGCCTGGGGCGACAAGATTCGCGAGGCATTCACGAACATGCCGGAACTGGCCGACGTCAACTCGGATCAGGCCGTGAAGGGCCTGGAAACGCAGCTCAATTTCGATCGTCCGACCGCGGCACGCCTCGGCATCACGACGCAGGCAATCGACAATGCATTGAACGACGCCTTCAGTCAGCGAAACGCCTCGACGATCTATGCGCCGCTGAACCAGTACTACGTGATCATGGAGGTCGCGCCGCAGTTCCTGCAGAGTCCCGAAGCGCTCAGGGACATCTACGTGCAAAGCAAATCCGGCAAGATGGTGCCGCTGATGTCGTTCGCGACGTTCGGCCTCGGCACGACGCCGCTTGCGGTCAATCATCAGGGTCAGTTCGTGTCGACCACGGTCTCGTTCAATCTGGCCGACGGCGTCAGCCTGGGCGAGGCGTCCGACGCGATTGCGCGGACCATGTCGCGCCTCGGTGTGCCGAACACGATTCACGGCGGATTCGCCGGCAACGCGAGCGCCTTCCAACAGGGCCAGTCGAGTCAGCCGTTTCTCATCCTCGCCGCGCTGCTGGCGATCTATATCGTGCTCGGCGTGCTGTACGAAAGTTACGTGCACCCACTGACAATCCTGTCGACGCTGCCGTCCGCCGGCGTCGGCGCGATCCTCGCGCTGCTGGTCTGCCGCACCCAGTTCACGGTGATCGCATTCATCGGCGTGATCCTGCTGATCGGCATCGTCAAGAAGAACGCGATCATGATGATCGACTTCGCCCTGGAGGCCGAACGCCACCAGAATCTCGACGCGCACGACGCCGTCTTCCAGGCGTGCATGCTGCGCTTCCGTCCGATCATGATGACGACGATGGCGGCGATGCTCGGTGCGCTGCCGCTGGCGATCGGCTTCGGAGCGGGCAGCGAAATGCGCCGCCCGCTCGGCATTTCGATCGTCGGCGGATTGCTGGTCAGCCAGTTGCTGACGCTGTACACGACACCGGTCGTCTACCTGTACATGGAACGCTTCCGCCTCTGGAGCAAACGCCAGTGGCTACGCATCTACCGCGATCCGCAGGCGGCCGAGCCAAGCGCGGCGGTCTGAGTACGCAACGAGTCGATACAATGTCAAAAAATCCACAAATGAATTCCTCCATACGGAGCACTCTCAAGCCCTCCCGTTCAAGGAGAGGGTTGGGTGGGGATGGTGTTGTTGCTTGCCAGATGTCTTGTGGCAAACACCATGCCCACCTCACGTTGCCAAGCTCGGCCATCCAGGCCTCGCCAGGCAATCCGGCCCTGCGCATCCTGTCCCGGGCGTTCAGCGGCGCGCGAACCCGTGGTTCGCAAGCGCGTCGCTTCACCCTTGAAGGAGAGGGAGTAAAGCGCTGTCTCGCGCCGGAAGAGGAGGAAGTGGCGCGCAACACCGCGCAGGAAGCTCCGGGTCGGCCAGCGGGCCGCAGAATCTTTCGTCCGGCTCGCGCACTGGGTGTCGGGGCAACTTGCGCGCTGTTGGCTGCTTGCGCCGTCGGTCCCGACTACCACAAGCCCGACCTCGCCGTGCCGGCGGCCTACAAGGAAAACGTCGACTGGAAGCCGGCCACGCCGGGCGATGCGTTGCAGCGCGGCGCGTGGTGGGAGGTCTTCGGCGATCCGCTGCTGAACGACCTGGAAAAGCGGGTCGACGTTTCGAACCAGAGCCTCAAGCAGGCCGAGGCGCAGTATCGTCAGGCGGCAGCATTGGTCAGCGCCGCGCGCGCGAATTTCTTTCCGACCGTCGGCGTCAGCCTCAGTGCGCAGCGCGCCGGCCGCTACGGCACCGGCAGCATCATTTCCGGCGGTACCGTGATCGGCGGCAGCACGGGCGGTAACTCCGGATCGTCGCATCCGACCAACACCTATTCGATGCCGTTCACGGCGAGCTGGGAACCGGACCTGTGGGGTCGCGTGCGGCGCACGGTCGAAGGCGACGTCGCCAACGCGCAGGCCAGCGCCGCGACGCTCGAATCGACGCGCCTGAGCCTGCAGGCGGAACTTGCGACGACCTACTTTCAGTTGCGCGTCGTCGATGAGCAGAAGCGCCTGCTCGACGATACCGTCGCCGCCTACCAGCGTGCGTTGCAGTTGACGCAGAACCAGTACAACGTCGGCGTCGTGGCCAGGGCCGACGTCGTGCAGGCCGACACCCAGCTCAAGCAGGCCCAGGTCCAGGCGATCGACCTCGGCATCTCGCGCGCGCAGTTCGAGCACGCCATCGCGCTGCTGGTCGGCAAGACGCCAGCCGAGTTCTCGCTCGCCGCACAGCCGCTGAAGGTTGCGCCGCCGGGAGTTCCGGCCGAACTGCCGGCGGTACTGCTCGAACGGCGGCCGGACGTTGCGATCGCCGAACGCCAGGCCGCTGCTGCGAATGCGCAGATCGGCGTCGCCGAGTCGGCGTTCTTCCCGACCCTGACCCTGTCGGCAACGGCCGGTTTGCAGAATTCCACTTTTTCGAAATTGCTGACCGCGCCGAGCCGGTTCTGGTCGCTCGGTCCCCAGCTGGCCGAAACGATCTTCAGCGGCGGCGCGCGCGAAGCGCAGGTTGCGCAGGCACGCGCCGGCTTCGATGCGGCGGCGGCGAACTATCGCGAAGTTGCGCTGGCGGCGTTCCAGAACGTCGAGGACAATCTCGCGGCGCTGCGCATTCTCGAAGCCGAAGCGACCGCGCAGTCCGACGCGGTCAAGTCGGCGGAAACCTCGCTCGCGATCGCGCTCAACCAGTATCGGGCCGGCACCGTGAGCTACCTCAACGTCGTCACCGCGCAGACGACCGCCTACGGCAACGAGCGCAATGCGATCAGCATCCTCGGTAACCGCCTGACTGACAGCGTTGCGCTGATCAAGGCCCTCGGTGGCGGCTGGGATATCGCACAACTGCCCGCGCCGGGCGATATCGACCGGCACAGCGATGCGCCAGGACCCAAAGAAGGCCGCTGAGGCGCGCCCGCAATGTCCACACGCGGGCTGGCGTCGACCGGCCGATCCGGTCGGTTCATACGGACTTATGCTTGTCCGAAGCGCTTTGCCGACAGCAGCTTCAGCCGCTCGCGCTCGATGTCGCGGTCACGCGGCGGCGCCAGCGTGACCAGCGATCCGATCAAGGTCCGCGCCGCGTCGGTCACCTGTTCGATGGCCCGGTTGAACGCCGCCTCGTTGGCCTTCGATGGCGCATTGAATCCGCTCAGCTTGCGCACGAACTGCAGCGCGGACGCCTCGATTTCCTCGTCGGTCGCCGGCGGCTCGAAGTTGAATAACGTCTTGATGTTTCTGCACATGGAAAACTCCGATCAGGTTGCCGCGCGCGGTGCCGAAACCGGCGCGCACGCGTCATCTTACCGATAGCCGATCTCCGGCGTGAGCGCAATCTCGCTGCGCATGAATGCGCCGCTGCCACGGGCGACCTGGCGTCCCTCGGAATCGTGCACGACCGAATCGGCCAGGATCAGATTGCGCGAACGCTGCACCACGGTGCCGGCGGCGCGCAATTCGCCGCTGGAAACCGGGCGCGTCAGGAACACGTTGAACGACACCGTGAGGACGAAAGCGTCTTCGACCAGCGAATTTGCGGCAAAAAAAGCCGAGTCGTCGAGTGCCTTGAAATAGACCGAGCCATGAATGGCGCCGGCCGCGTGAAAAAACTCCGGTTTGACCGGAATGGTTATCTTGGCGACGCCGTCGAAAACGCGCAGCACCGGTGCGAAATATGCATTGATCGGCGCCGCAGCGTACATGCGCTCGAGCTTGCGGAAATGGTCTTCGGACGTAATCGATGTCATGCAGGCTCCATGAAAATGCGCCAAAGGGTCGATCGACGACAGCTTCTGGTGCGTGCACCGTCACCGGCAACGGCAGCACGGCAACGATCAACCATCGCGCTCGACGTATCGTACATCGGCAATCCAGCTGCGCTTGCGCCGCTCAAGCCGTGTTTCCTGACCCTCGCCATCGAAGCTCGCCGAACCGCGTTGCAGCAGAGCCGGGTCGACGCCCTCGAAGGCGTTGACGTTGACGACGGCGTAGAGCTTGCCGTCGATGCGGCTGGTCACGACCGGCACGATGCCGCAGCGCGCGCAGACATGAAACTGCGCAGTGCGGGTTCCGAATGCGTAGGGCGAAACCAGCGCCGGCTCCGCGACCACCAACGTGAGCGTTCCGCGCGGATTGGATGTCCACACGCCGCCATGCTTGACGCAAAACGAACAGGTGCAGGCGCGCACCGGAATGCGCTCCGGATCGGGTTCCCAGCTCAGCGCGAAAGCGATGTTGCCGCAATGGCATTTGCCATGGATCAGCATGCTTTCGGGTTCCTCGCTCGAACGCATCTGCCGTTCTGCGCGCCTGCGCCTTCGGCGCTTGCGACAAGCGACCGCGCCATCAAGACGGCGAGCCCCGGCCACGTGGCGTGAGCGCTGCCAACAGCACTGCCGCCATGAGCAGTTCCGGCACGTCGCCGAGCAGGTGGCCGCGATGCTCCGGGTTTGCGAGCGCCTGAACGGCCATGATGCTGCCATGCACGACGCTCGACCACACCGTGAACCAGATCAGGCTCAGGTTTGCGAGCGGATCGCGTGCCGCGCGAATCAGAAACACGCCCAGTGTCGCGTAGATGCCGACGATCATCATCGGGTAGGGCGAATAGCCCGAGTGCCAGACCCAGCCCGATGGCCACAGAAGCATGAGCGGATAGACGGCGAGCGTCACGACTCCTGTCACGAGCAGCGTGAGTCGCAGCAACTTGAGGCGTTGGTCTTCGTTCATGCCAGTTCTCCAAGTCGGACTGTGGAACCGCGCTTCTCAGGCCGGACTGCCGGACATCAGCGAGCCCACCAGCGCAACTGCGGCGATCACCGCCATGACGACCAGGATCAGGCACGTGAACACGAACGACCGTCGCCGCAGTAGCAGATGGTCGGCGATATGGACGTAGGCATGAAAAATCCGGCTCGCCACGAACAGCCAGGCGCATATCAGCGCCGGGACAGTCACCGCGTTGACCGCGAGCAACGTGAACGACGACACGTAGAACAGCACCGGCGTCTCGAACTGGTTGCGGATGTTGTTGTTGATGCGGATCACGTTGTCCGGCCATGCGTCGTCGTGCAGCCCGCGCCGCGCGGAATCGACTTCACCGCGCTTCCACGCGCGCATTTTTGCCGCATTCAGAATGACGTAGACGAGCAGGGTCAGTAGCACCTGGATCATGACGGGCAGCAAAATCGTCCGGCCATTCACGTGTGATCTCCCATGGGTTGGCTCGCCAGGCTATTGGTAATATCGAATGCTTGCTGCAATTGGGGTTGTGGTCCAGTTTGAAACCTGTCCCGTTCACGTTGAGCGTAGCTCGCCCAGCGAGCGAAGTCGAAACGCCAGAGCCCTTCGAATTCGCGCCTTCGGCGCTACGCTCAGGGCAGACGGATTTCAAACTGGACCATTACCGCAATCGGCTACGGTCGAGGCGACGCAGCAGGCCGCGCAGTGCGACGAACAGCAGTGCGGCGGCAGCCACGACCTCGAACCAGATGCTCAAATTCATGGCAAGCGTGTGCGCCGAAATCGGCGCAAGCGCATAGTGTCCGAGACCATCGAAGCCAAACGCTGCGTAGACCGCGATCAGCACCAGGCCGGCTGCGGCGTAACGGCTGCGGACGAAAGCAAGCCCGAGCGCACCGACCGCCGTGATGCCCAGCCATGAGACATACACCTTCGACCGCGACAGCCAGGGCGGCATGTTCGGATACTGCGCGAGATACTCCGCATTGTGGACAAAGTGCACCAGGCTCGCAATGCAGTATGCAGCCGATAGTGCGATCAACAATGTCGTGTGATCGGTGTTCGTGGCCATGGGTGCCCAACGTCTGAGTCAGACGGCTGTAGCCGCCGGCGACAAGGATAGCGCAGACGTGCTGCGGCCGAAATGCTTATTGGTGGAGTCCATATGCGAATAGTCAGGCCTGATCGAACGGCAGAACGCCAATTCTGCTCTGTGAGAGTACCAACGGCAGCCAGGCAAGCCACGCAAGACCATACGACAAGATGAAGAAAAACAGCAGAGGTCTATCTTTGGCTAGGGTTGAGATTTTCCGCATGAAATAAATAGCGTCTAACACCTAAGCCAAGCGGCTGCGCGGGGCGCAACGCATGATCGCACCGGAAAACTTCATCTCGCACGGTCCGCTTGAACGCATAGTTAAGCCTCGTCGGGCGCACGATGCGAAAGCGGTTTTGGCGCCTTGTTTACCCATGCTGAGTGAACCAACGTTTTGACTACCGTTGGCGAAGCAGAAACGAGATCGATGCGAATGCCTCGAACCTTGCCTCCCCAGACGAGCTTCTCGGTGAACTCCGGGTACAAAACGAGCGCCTGCTCTCGAGACGTTTCGCTGACGAAGACGTGAATGTGCTTGCCGTCAGGGGGAACCGTGACAAAAATCTTGCCGCGCACCCGGAACGAAGAGTACTCGTGGTGAGGCTCTTCAGTGACTTCGGGAAGTCCGAGCGCAAAGCGGCGAACGTCTGCGAGCTTCATGCGAGGCCTAATGCTTGAGTTAAGTGACCGCTGCCACAGTGCGTATCAGGTTAGCGTGGCCCATTGCAGCGGTCCACTTTAGCGATTTGTTAGGCGGCATGCTCGTTACCGGTAAATTGTTTTGCTTCAAATACGTCTACTCTTTCCTCTGCTTCGATCTAAGAGCAAAAACAATCGTTGTAAGCGCAGCACCGAAAACTCCTCCACAACCAAGTAATCCTACTATTTGGACTGCTCGCACATTTTCGGTAAACATTGTCAATCCTACCGCACCGAACACCAACATCAACGCAATATTCCTGAAAATGATTGGTTTCATATTCATTTTGGAATCTCCTTGAAATGATTTGATATCGATAGGTATCGATAGCTTATAACGTCTTCCCGTTAATTCTAATGCTGCCTAACGCTTGAGTTGAGCGCCGCACCCGGCGCTTGGTTTTCGTGCCGACACGTTACGGTCGCGTTGAATGATTGAATGGACTCCTCTCGCCGGTATATCGGCATCGAAGTGCCAAACTGAGTGTGGTGCATTCAGTTGACCTGACACGAGAGGAGTCCGTCATGCATGCTACGACTGTTGCTGTGGATTTGGCAAAAGAGGTGTTCGAGCTGGCGTTCGCCGATGCCGACTATCGGATCGTGCAGCGCAAGCGGCTATCGCGCCGTGCGTTCGCCCAAGCGCTGGGAAACTGCGGTCCGCTGCGGATCGTCATGGAAGCCTGCGGCAGCGCGCACTATTGGGCACGGCGGTTCAGCGCACAGGGTCATAGCGTGCGGCTGCTGCCTGCCCGCGACGTGCGGCCGTACGTGCGGCGCAACAAAACCGATCGAACCGATGCGGCCGGCTTGCTCGAAGCCGATCGGTGTGCACAGATCGACGCGGTGCCGATCAAGTCGCCGGAACAGCAGGGCGTGCAGGCGTTGCACCGGATCCGCGAACAGCTCAAGGCGCAGCGCACGGCCACGATCAATCTGCTGCGCGGCGTGCTGCGCGAGTTCGGCATCGTCATTGCGCTGGGTGCCGCGAAGGTGCGGCCCGCGGTTCTGTCGGCACTCGAAGATGGCGACAACGAACTGCCGATGGCGTTGCGCCACACGCTGGGCGAAATGTTGGATCGACTGGCCGAGCTCGCGCGGGCGATGAACGCGATCGAGCAACAACTGGAAGCCTATGCGGATGCCGATCCGGTCTGCCAGCGTTACCAGCAGGCGCCGGGTATCGGCGTACTCACGGCCACGGCATTGCGCGCCAGCACGGGCGCGCTCGACCGGTTCCGCAGCGGTCGGCACTTTTCGGCTTGGCTGGGCCTGGCGCCACGCGAGCATTCCTCCGGCAACCAACGCCGCCTCGGACGCATCAGCAAACGCGGCGATGGCTACCTGCGCATGCTGCTGATTCACGGTGCGCGCGCCACACTGCGCGCAGCGCGCGTTCGCGACCAGCGCCAGCAATCGCTCAATCGATTGCAGACCTGGGCGCTGACGCTGCAGCAACGCGTCGGTCACAACAAGGCGGCCGTGGCGCTGGCCAACAAAGTCGCGCGCCGGCTATGGGCCATGGAGCACCACCATACGGCATTCAACGCCAATCACCTCAGCGTGCGTGCCTGAAACATCCTTTCAACGAGTTGCCCAAGCGATCAAGCTCATGGCGAATGTGTCGGTCCCGAATCGAACCAAGCCGATAACTCTTCTGGCTCACGAAGCCGCTCTGAACGATTGGCTTTCGATTCGCGGATTCCATGATGGCCCGAGCGCTCCGCGCTCACCCCAAGGCCGGATACACGACTGCAACCGATCTCATTCACCAACAGCACCACCGATCAGCCGAGGCACTTGTGCGAGGAGTCCATACACGAATAGTTAG
>DASXKR010000002.1:0-6786 GCA_036496665.1 Rudaea sp.
GCGCGAGGCCGAGGAAGAATCGGGCCTGGCCGATCTCGTCGCCGAGCCGGAAATCTTCGACCTCGATCGCCACGTCATTCCAGCGCGCGGCAGCGAACCGGAGCATTGGCATTACGACGTCCGCTTCGTCGTGCGCGCGAACGGCAGCGAGGAGTTCGTCGTCGGCGATGAATCGCATGCGCTGGCGTGGCACGACATTGCGCAACTGGCGTCCGACGATGGGGTAGATGAGTCCCTGCGGCGGATGGCGCGCAAATGGTTGGAGCACCGTTAGGAAATTTTTTGCTCGTCATTCCGACGAAAGCCGGAATCCAGCGTTTCGCGCAGATTGCCGGAGAGCTGGCATCCGGCAACTGCTCCTGCCTTGCTCTACCTCCGACATCTCTGCCGTCGCCTGCCCTCGCAGTCCGGCCTTCGGCGGGATCACGAGAGTAGTCTTTAGCGCTTTGCCGAGAGCTTCGCCGGTCGCTTTCTAGCCCTCCCCTTCAAGGGGAGGGTTGGGTGGGGATGGTGTTGCTATGTGCGCTCAAGCGCGCCCGGAAAACTCGCCGGTGACGGTGCTGACAAGAACCCGCTCGCCGGTCGTAATGTACTCCGGCACCTGGATCTCGATCCCGGTGCTGAGCTTCGCCGGCTTCGGCCGCTTGGTGGCGGTGGCGCCCCTGAGCTCGGGCGCCGTGTCGACGACTTCGAGCGTGACGGTCGGCGGCAGCTGCAGCGCGACGGCCTGGCCCTCGATCAGCTGCACGTAGCAACCCTCGAGACCGTCGGTGATGTAGCCGGCGGCGTCACCGACGCCGTCGCGGCCGAGCAGGTACTGGGTGAAGTCCTCGACGTCCATGAAGACGAAATTGTCGCCGTCCATGTACGAATAGGTGACCGCACGGCGCGTAACTTCGGTTTCCTTGAGCTCGTCGTCGGCGCGCAGGGACAGATCGAACTTCTGCGCACCGGGCACGCTGTACATCGTGAAGCGGAACGTGACGTTGCCGCCGCGCGCCGTCGGCGAGCTGCGATCGATGTCGCGGATCTGCCAGACCTTGTTGTTGTATTCGACGACGTTGCCGCGTTTGATATCGGAGGCTTTCATGGGGAAGTGAGAGGTGAGACGTGAGAGGTGAGAAGTGAGACGTGAGACGTGAGATGTGGGGACAAGTGGAGAGGAGAAGCGGGAGGACCTTATCGGGAAAGCGCCAACAGCGGCCGCTCTTGCTTGCCTCGTCTCACGTCTCACCTCTCACGTCTCACGTCACTTCGGTGCCAACCGTATCGCCCCGTCCACGCGAATCACGCTGCCATTGAGATAGCGGTTCTCGAGGATGAAGGCGACCGTGCTGGCAAATTCCTGCGGCGTGCCGAGGCGTGACGGGTAGGGGACTTGCGCACAAAGGGAATCGTATACATTTTGCGGCATGCCGTCGACCATCGGCGTGTGGAACACGCCCGGCGCCACCGTCATCACGCGCACGCCGATGCGCGCGAACTCGCGCGCCATCGGCAGGGTCATCGCGATCACGCCGCCCTTCGAGGCCGAATAGGCGGCCTGGCCGATCTGGCCTTCGTAGGCGGCGATCGACGCCGTATTGACGATCACGCCACGTTCGCCGTCCGCGCCTGGCACGTTGTTCTGCATCAGGTTCGCCGCGGCCTTGGCGATGTTGAAGCTGCCGATCAGGTTGACCATGACCGTGGTCTGGAACGTTTTCAGCGGCATCGGCCCTTCCTTGCCGAGTACGCGCCCGGCGCCGAGGATGCCGGCGCAACTGATCGCGGCGTTCAATCCGCCCATGCGCCCGGCGGCCTGCTGCAGCGTCGCGACGACGCCTTCCTCGCTGGTCACATCGGTGCGGTGATAGCTCGCCGTGGCGCCGAACTCGTTCACCGCGGACGCGCCCTTTTCGTCGTTGATGTCGAGCAGGGCGACGCTCGCGCCGCCTTCGACGAGCATTTTCGCCACGGCGAGTCCGAGCCCTGACACGCCGCCGGTAATGACGGCCTTCACCTGGTCGATTTGCACGTGATTTTCCCGGGGTTTGCGGCTGCTGACTGCCGCTTCTGGCCCGAGCGATCGGACGATCGCGCGGGCTGTCATTGTACCGAAGGATCGCGCGCCATGACGAGAGCGGCCGCTCGCACCGTGCGCGAACGGCCGCGTGCCGCAGGAAGGCGCCCTAGCGGACCGGCGCCATCAGGTGCTGGTACTTGGTCCCGGCCCACATGACATACGGCTGCGTGGTGTCGGGGCTGGGGCTCTTCGGGTAGGAATCGTAGAAACTTGCGTCGGCTCCGACGACCATGACGTGCGGGCCGGTCTTGACCCAGTGATTGCTGGCGGACGGCGCGGTTGCGTACGGATCGGTGTTGCTGGCATCGGTGCCGCCCTCGAGCATGTACATGAAGCCGACTTTGCCCTGCGGCGGATCCTTGTGCCCCATCCATGCGCCGGCCCAGGCAAAGGCGTTTGCGTCCATGCACATCGAATCAGGGCCCGGCGTTGTCGGGTTGTCCGGCATGCAGGTAAAGCCGTTGGTTCCCTTGCGCAGCGTGCGCATGTTGCCTGCGGCATCCATCACGATGATCGTTGCGTCCTTGGAAACCTTGGCCGGCGCGGCACGCATGGCGCTGGCGATCAGTTGTGCATCGCTGGGCGCCTTCGCAGCAGTTGCCGTGTGTTTTTTTGCCGGTGCGGCGGTCTCGGCGGCCGACACCATGCCGGCCGAAGTTGCGACAACGGCGGCGGCGATCAGACAGTTCATCAAACGTGGAGCGAGCATAATCCCCTCCCAGGTTCGATCGGTTGGTCGACGCGAATGCGTCAGTTGCGCAATCTCCTCCTCCGGCCCACGCCAGTCAACGGTTTCGAGACGCCGGCGGGGTCTTCGAGGGCGATCCGACGGCCGGCGTGAACCCCCGGTTGCCGGCTCGCGAGGGCGAACGGCTTCCAGTCAGCCCAAAAAGCCGAGGTCGGCCGTCGGAAAAGCGCCGACATACGGAAAGATCGTGCCGATGTCGCAGCTGTCCACGCCGAGCCACTTCGCCAGCGTCGCCGAGTATTGATCGCACGACACGCTCGGGATCATCTGGCCGCGGGCCAGGCAATCGGGGCCGTCCAGGGTCTGGTCGGGGAAATAGCCGTGGCCGCTGGCCATCGGCGCGCTGTAAAGCTTCTTGCCGAGAACGGATCCGCCGACCGCGAGCTGGATGCCGCCCCAGGCGTGGTCGGTGCCGTCGCCGTTCGAGTTGAGCGTGCGCGCGAATTCGGAGAACGTGAAGCTCGTGACCGAATTCTCGACGCCGAGCTGTTTCGTCGCGGCATAGAAACTACCCAGCGCCTGCGAGATCGTCGCGAACAGATGCGGCTGGCCGGTGTTGGTGTCGAGCTGGCCATCGTGCGTGTCGAAACTGCCGAACGAAACGAAGAAGATCTGTCGCTTCGCGCCGAGCGCCGTGCGCACGGAAATGATCTTCGCGATCTCCTGCATCGCGTCGGCGACAGAATTGACGCCCTTCGCGGGAAAGTTTGCCGAGACATCGGTCGCGCCTTTCAGCGCCGTGTTCAGGGTCTGGTACCAGTCGAGCGAGTTCTTCAACGTCGACTGGTAGTTGCGCGACAGCGGATCGGGGTAGGTCTGGCCGAGCAGGTCCGACAGTGCATTCATCTTGGCGGCACCGATCGAACCGTTGTATCCGCCAAGGCCGACCGGGCCTGAACTCGTGACCGAGTACGGCTGCACCGACTGACCGGCCTGCAAGCGGTTCTGGCCGTTCAACGAGATCGACATCGGTATCGTCATGCCGGGATTGAGCACGCTGAGTCGGTCCGCCACGAGGCCGGCCCAACCGACCGTGCCGTTCTGCTGCGGCTGTCCGTACTGCCACTGGCCCTGCTGGTCGGCGTGCGAGAACAGCTGCGGCGGCAGCGGCGTGCCGGGAGTCTGGTACAGCGTCTTCGTCGTCGGCTCGAGCACCGTTCCGGCATTGACGACGAAGGCGAGGTTGCCGTCGTTGAACAACGTGGCGAGGTCGGAGCAGCTCGGATGCAGGCCGTAGGTATCGCCGGCGCTGTCGAGCGTCGTCGGATGGACCGGAATCAAGGTGTTCTGATCGATCGCCATGCCGAGCGGCGGCGGGCCGCTGCGCGAGGTGTTGTAGACGGCGTAGCGCGTAGCGTCGCTCGGAATCAGCAGATTGAACGAGTCGTTGCCGCCGACCATGAACAGGCAAACCAGCGCCTTGTAGTCGCTTGCCGGCGGATAACCCGGGCACGTTGCCGTGGACGCGAGCAGCGAATTCATCAGGCTCAGCTGGCCGAACAGCGCGCCGCTGGTGGCGCAAGCCAGGCTCGAGCACGCCGCGCCGCGCAGGAAGTTGCGGCGCGAATGAAAGATGGGATGACTCATGGCGCCCTCACTTCTGGATCGAAAATTCGGGGGAGGCGAGCGCGACCTGCAGCACGGCGAGCGCGCGCGGCTGCGGCGCGAGCGTGCTGTACGGAATCGCGCCGGCCATGTTCACGAGCGTCGTCTGCATCGCGCTGCTCATGCCGCCGTACATCAGGTCGTGGTTGATCTGCGCGACAAGCGCGGACGGGTCGTTCGCCTTGGCGAACAGTGCCGACAGGTCGACGGCGATCGTGTTGGCCGTGTTCGACGCATTGCCGACGTAGGCGTTGATGCGGCCGGTCAGGTCGTTCGCCGTCGCTACGATCGCGCTTTCGCTCTCGATCTGGAACTCCGGCCCGAACAATCCGGCGTCGGCCAATTCGCCCGGCGGCAGGTAATCGGGGAGATAGAAATTGAAGACGCTCGGCGAGTCGAGCGGGGCTTGTGCGTAGGCGGTCGCCGGCGAGACGGCATACACGCCCGTCTGCGCGGCGCCGTTGTAATAACGCCACAACGCGGTGAGTTTCAGCAACGGTTCGCGCGCCTTGCCGAAAACGTACGGTGCGGGCGGCGCCGGCGCGCCGAATTGCGCTTCGGCATCGGTGAGTATCGCCTTGACGACAGCACCGATGTCGCCGTAGACGCCATGGCCGTTGTCGAGGAATACGTTGGCGATTCGTTCGATGTACGCCGGCGTCGGGTTGCTGGTCGTGAAGCGCTGGATCAACTGCCGCGAAATGAACGGTGCGACGTTCGGATGATTGGAAATGTAAGCCAGCAGCTGGGCGATGTCGGGTCCGCAGTTCGGCGCCGCGTTGTCGATCACCTGGCCGTCGAGTACGGTCTTGGGCGTTTCGTCGTGATGCGTTTCGTAGCAGAACAGTGGCAGGTAGTCGGCGATGGTCCAGTTGGCGCCGTTGGTCGGATAGCCGCGAAAACCGTTGGAATAGGTCGGATCGTAGCTCAGCCCCGTGAAGACGTGCGCCGCTCCGGTGACCATGCCCTGGTCGTAGGTGGGGATCGTGTTGCCGCTGTCCAGTTTCGGCGAAAAATCCAGGTTGCGTTCGATCAGTCCGATCGAAAACAGCTGCATCACTTCGCGCGCGTAGTTCTCGTCGGGTGACAGGTGCAGCACAGGGTCGCCCTTGTCGTTCTGCACGTAGGTCAGCATCTTCGCCATCGCCGGGCTGTAGGTCACGTCGGCGAGCAGCGTGGGATAGACCCCGGCGTGATAACCGGCATCGTCGAAGTAGCCGAACGCGTCGCGCGCCAGCGTGTCGTAGTACTCGGCGAGAGCGACCGGGTCCTGATTCAGCTTGTTGCCCTGGTCGCTGGCGACCATGATCTGCGACAACGCCCACGCCGCACGCTGGCGCAACTGGTCCGGCGCGGTGATCGCGACGAGGAACCATTGCGCGCGGCGATGCGACTGGCCGGGATTCTGCACGCCGGCATCGAGCGCCTCGACGGCCGGTCGCTCGAGCGTCGCCGGCATCGACAATTGCTGTTCGATCCATTGATCGCGGCCGACGCTGCGCAGGTGCGCGATGTCGGTGGCGGTCGGCCCGAACGTGGCCATGGTCAGGAAGCGCGCAGCCTCGGCATCGCTGGCCGGTGCGTCGGTGACGGCCTGGAAATTGCCGCGAAAAATCAGGTCGTAGGACAACGCGGGTGCCGAAACGAACGCGGCGCAAAGACAGAGCCAGCGAAAAATTCCGAGGGTGCAGAACCGACGCATGCGAACCTCCCTAATCCTTTGCGAGTTCGCTTCAAGGCAACGCCTCGTCGCGCTCTCGCCGCACTCCGGCTTCCCCCGATTCCGTTTGTTGCAGATCAAAAACGTGCCAGCGCCGCATCGGTTGACAACGTGCTTCGTCGATCAATCGAATCTCGTCGGCGATGTCGCGCTGCACGATTGGCAGCGTGCCGGTTTAGAGGGCGCGCAGGTAGAAACGGTTGCAGCCGAAATGCCCGCTGTTGCCGAGCGCGGATGCAATGCGCTCGAAGCCGTGCTTCTCGTACAGCTTCTGTGCCACGTTCATTCCGGTCAGCGTTTCCAGATAGCAACGCGCATAGCCGAGGCGGCGCGCGTGCGTCACACACATCGTGATCAGTTCGCCGCCGGCGCCGAGCCCGCGCAATTCCGGCAGGAAATACATCTTGCGCAATTCGCAGATGCCGGTCGAGTCGCCCTGCAACGGCGCTATGCCGCCGCCGCCGCAGACGCATCCGTCACGCTCGACGACGAAGTAGACGCAACCCGGTCGCGCATAGGCACCGGCCATGTCGTCCACCTCGGCGTCATGGATCGCGAAGCCCGGGCCGCTGGCGCCGAATTCGGGCATCACGCTGCGGATGACCGATGCGATGGCGGCGTTGTCGGTGGGCGCGATGGGGCGGATGG
>DASXKR010000003.1:0-135314 GCA_036496665.1 Rudaea sp.
GATCTGGTCGTACGCCTTGAACTCCCCGCCGAACCGCTCCGCCCCAACCTTCGTCAGCGCCGCCGTCAGCGTCGTCTTGCCGTGGTCCACGTGACCGATCGTGCCCACGTTCACGTGCGGCTTGGTGCGCTCGAATTTGCCCTTGGCCATTTCAATCTACCTTTGACAGTAAGTTGTTTGCTTTTTGTCTTGGAGAGGATCGAAGGCTGAGGGCTGAAACAGAAATCATCGCTCTTCCGTTTCAGCCCACAGCCCTCGACCTGTTTTCAAAGTGGTGCTCACTATTGGAATCGAACCAACGACCTCCTCCTTACCAAGGAGGTGCTCTACCGACTGAGCTAAGTGAGCATGTGCTTCAGCCGTCCTCCATGACGGCGAAGATCAGACCAGCGTCCCGCGGGACTGTTGAAACCATATTCCGTTCAGCGTGGTTCAATGGAGCGGGAGACGGGAATCGAACCCGCACTAGTAGCTTGGAAGGCTACAGTTCTACCATTGAACTACTCCCGCTCGGGGATCTGGCAAATCTGTCCAAAAAAAACAAAATCTGGTGGAGGGAGGTGGATTACTCCGGGCATCCTGCCCTCCGCCCCTCCGGGGCAGCCCTTCAGGCTGTTCGAATTCGCTCCCGGCGAATTCGTCGAACCAGCGTTCTTGTCCGGTGGTTCTCATCCACCTCCCGCGAGCGCTGATTCAATTTTTCAATCTGGTGGAGGGAGGTGGATTCGAACCACCGAAGGCATGAGCCAGCAGATTTACAGTCTGCCCCCGTTGGCCGCTTGGGTATCCCTCCGAAATTTGTCTGTCCTTTTGCTGGCTCAAACGGTCGCCCACGCGGCCTATGAGGGAGAGGGTGACAGAGCCGGTTATTGTCCGTTCCCGGCCCTGTCCTTGTCAAGCCGGCATGGATAGTGCTAGGTCGGGTTCAACCCGCCTGCGGCAGGTGGGCGGCGTCGCGGTAGCGTGCGATCTCCTGGGACAGATTCTTGTCCAGTTCCATGAGCTTGGCCGCGTAGGCCGCGAGGGCCCTGTCGTCGTCGCTTTGCGGCGCCCAGGTCGGCACTGGCGTCGGCTTGCCAGCGTCATCCGTCGCCACCATGACGATCACGCAATGGGTCGCGAGGGTTTCTTCACCCGTTGCCAGCCTGCGGGCAATGACATCCACGCTGAAGTGCATGCTGGTAGTACCGGTGTAGATTAGCTGGCAATGCACGCTGACCAGGTCGCCGATCAAGATCGGGTGGACGAAACGGATGCCGCATACGGCGACCGTGACGCAGTATTTGCCGCTCCAGCCGACCGCGCAGGCGTAGCCGGCCTGGTCGATCCACTTCATGACCATGCCGCCGTGGACCTTTCCGCCAAAATTGACGTCGGTCGGCTGGGCCAGGAAGCGGAAAGTCACCTCACGATCGGTGCCAGGCATGGTGCGAGTTCTCCGCGTCGGTCGGCCGATCAGGCCGGCGATCATACACAACGAACGCGCCGAGCGCTTTCATGCAGGAAGGCGCGGCTCCGGACCTCATCTCCCCAATTCGGCCCGGGAATCGACCTGTTAAGCTCATCGACGTGAGCGCCACGCCTGGACCGATGTTGCTGCATCGAATCCTCCGTCCGAGCACGGCGCGCCGGCTCGGTTCCTGGGTTTTGCTCGGTTCGTTCTGCGTGCTGGCGGCCAGCCTCGCCTTCATCGTCCACGGCGCCCAATCCGCGGTGCAGAAGCGCACCGGAGAGTCGCTCGCCGCGCTGGCGAGCGCGACCGCCAATGCCGTCGCGGCGCGCACCGGCGGCGTCGAGATGACGGCGCGCATCGACGCCGCAGCAATCGGCCGCCAGCTCGACAACTCCGGGTTCATCGAGACGCTGCTGGCCGAGACCGTCGTCGCGCACCCCGACATCGGCGGAGTCGCTGCCGCATTCGAGCCGGATGCCGTGGCCCAGGAAGCCCCGCTGTTCGCGCCGTTCTACACCCAGCAGGACCACATCGCAGTACGGCGCGACCTTGCGGCCGATCCCGGTTCGTATCGCGAGTCGACCTGGTATCGGCATGGCAGCGCCTGCGAGCGCGGCTGCTGGGGTGAAATATTCCGTTCGCAATCGCGTAATCAAGTGTTGATCAATTTCGGCGTCCCGATTCGTGACCGAACGAAACGGATGGTCGGGGTCGTCAACGTGGATGTGCAGCAGCGCTGGCTGCAAAGCGTCGTCGACGGCGCCCGCCCGAGTCCGGCCTCGACGTCGTTTCTGCTCAGCCAGACCGGTCAGATCCTGGCCGATGCGAAACCCGAGCGCATCGGAACCTCGATATTCGCCATGACACGTGACGCCGGTCTGACCGAACTCGACGCCATCACGCGCCGCATGCTGGCCGGCGAGACCGGGGCAGCCGAATATTTCAGTCCTGCCCTCGGCATACCGGTGCGCACCTTTTTTACGCCGATTCCCGGCTCCCGATGGTCACTGGCAATCGTGGTGCCCTACAGCGCCTACGTTCGCGATTCGCAGCGGCTGTTTTTCAACGCCGTCGCGATCGGCACGGCCGGCCTGGTCGCTCTCGGCTTGTTCGTATGGCTCGCGATCCGGCGCCTGCTCGCGCCGCTGGCGCAGCTTGCCGTCAACGCCGACCACATCGCTCGCGGCGAACTCGACTTCAATCTCGATGCGCCGCGGCGCGCCGATGAGGTCGGCAGGCTGACCCAGTCGTTCGTCCGGATGCGAGACGACCTCAAGCAGCACATCGCGGCACTGACCGAGGCGACCAGCGCCCGCGAGCGCCTGCAACGCGAGCTCGAAATCGCACAGCACATCCAGGAGTCGATGCTGCCGAACAACCACTATCTCGGCGCCGGCGCCTACCCGTTCGAACTGAACGCGCTGCTGCGCCCAGCGCGCGTCGTCGGGGGGGATCTCTATTCCTACGTCGTCCGCGGCGACGGGCGCCTGTGCTTCCTGATCGGCGACGTCTCCGGCAAGGGCATACCGGCAGCGCTGTTCATGGCGCGGACGATCACATCGGCGAATTCGCGCGCGCTCGCTATCGAGCAGCCGGAACAGCTGCTGTGCCAGCTCAACGCCGACCTTTGCGTCGGCAATGACGACTGCATGTTCGTGACGCTGCTGTGCGGTGTACTCGACCTTGCCAGCGGTCGCCTGATGCTCGCCAGCGCCGGACACGACGCACCGATCCGCGTCGGCGAAGGCGGCGCCGTGCGGATCGAAGTCGAAACCGGCGGGCCGCTCGGGCTCGATCCGGAGATGACGTTCCCGCGCGCGCAGGCGCAACTGGCGCCGGGCGAATCGGTGGTGCTTTATACCGATGGCGTTACCGAAGCGCTCGACCCGGATGGTGCACTGTACGGCGAACAGCGCTTGTTCCGCGTCCTCACGCAGTGCAATCGCCAGCCAGGTGCCGCGATCGCGGCAGTCGTTGCCGACGTGGCGAAATTCAGCCGCGACGCCGCGCAGGCCGACGACATGTCCCTTCTCGTGCTGCACTGGCACGGCGCGTCGGCGCAGGCGCGCTGACTGCTGCACGAAATCGGCGCACAATTGGCACAGGACGCGGCGGTGCTCGATCGCGCCGAAGACGCGAGGCCGACCGCAATCGCGTCGAGCTGCGCTTCATTGCACCACCGATCCTGCAAACGGGAGAATCGACCTCATGAGCCTCCAAGTCCGGATTGAACCTGCCATTGCGGCGCGCATCACCGTGCGCCCGGCCGGCAAGCTCGACGCCACGAGCAGCCAGGAATTCGACAGTGCACTCGACCTCGTGCTCAAGCAGGTGCCGCCCGGCGGGACCCTCGTGTTCGATCTGGCGGATCTGGAATACATCAGCAGCGCCGGCCTGCGCTCGCTGTTTCGCGCGCGCAAGGCAATGAAAGCGAACGGCGGCCGTTCCCTGGTCATGCAGGCACAGCCACAGGTGCAGGCGGTGCTCGATATCGTCAAGGCGGTACCGGTGAGCGAGGTGTTCCGCAATGCCTCGGAACTCGACGCCCACCTCGCCGAGATTCAGCGCAAGGTCGTCGAGGGCAATATCAATACGTAACGAGGCGGTTGCCGGCTGAAGACGCCCGTCGCTGCGAACAACACAACCCGGCCCGGCATTCAGCCGGGACGATCAGACATTGAAGCGGAAATGCAGCACGTCGCCTTCCTTGACGATGTACTCCTTGCCCTCGAGGCGCAACCGGCCGGCATCGCGTGAGCCGGATTCGCCGCGGTACCTGATGTAGTCATCGTAGGCGATCGTCTCGGCGCGGATGAAGCCACGCTCGAAATCGGTATGGATGACGCCGGCGGCCTGCGGCGCCGTCGCGCCTTTCTTGACCGTCCAGGCGCGAACCTCTTTTTCGCCGGCCGTAAAGTAGGTCTGCAGGCCGAGCAGTTTGTAGCCGGCGCGGATCACGCGGTTCAAGCCAGGTTCGTCGAGGCCCATGTCGGTGAGAAACGCGAGCTTGTCGGCGTCTTCGAGCTGCGCGAGTTCCTCCTCGATCGCCGCGCAGACCGGCACGACTTCTGCGCCTTCGATCGCGGCACGCTCGTGCACCTTCTCCAGGAACGGGTTGTTCACGAAGCCGTCTTCCTTGACGTTTGCAATGTACATCAGCGGCTTGAGCGTCAGCAGGAACAGGTCACGCACCAGCGCCTGCTCATCGGCGTCCAGGCCGGCGTTGCGTGCCGACCTGCCCTCGTTCAGCACGGTCGCCAGGCGTTGCAGCACCGGGCGTTTGGCCAGGGCTTCCTTGTCGTTGGCCTTGGCCGCACGCTCGGCACGGTTCAGCGCCTTGTCCACCGATTCGAGGTCGGCCAGCGCGAGTTCCGTGTCGATCGTTTCGATGTCCGAGATCGGGTCGATCTTGCCGGACACATGAATGATGTCGGGATTCTCGAAGCAGCGCACGACGTGCGCGATCGCGTCGACCTCGCGGATGTGCGCGAGGAATTTGTTGCCGAGCCCTTCGCCCTTCGACGCGCCAGCAACGAGGCCGGCAATGTCGACGAACTCCATTGCCGTCGGGATGATCTTGAGCGGCTTGGCGATGTTCGCCAGTTCCTGCAGGCGCGGATCCGGCACCGGCACGACGCCGACGTTCGGATCGATCGTGCAGAACGGAAAATTTGCCGCAGCGATGCCTGCCTTGGTCAGCGCGTTGAAAAGTGTCGACTTACCGACGTTCGGCAGGCCGACGATGCCGCATTTGATGCCCATTGGAACCTCAGGAAAAGAAAGGAGCGAGGGACGAGGGATCAACAGGAGTACTACTCGCTGCTCGTCCCACGTCCCTCGTCCCTGCTCGTGTGCAACCGCTTCATGGCCTCGTTGAACTCGCCGCACGCGGCCAGCGGCAGCACGTCGAGCGATGCCGTCACGGCATCGATGATCGCTTTCTCGTCGGCGACACCAGGCCGCCCCAGCACCCAGGACGTCACCCGATCCTTGTCGCCGGGATGACCGATGCCGAGGCGCAGGCGATGGAATCTACCGTGACCCAAATGCGCAAAAATGTCGCGCAGGCCGTTTTGTCCGCCGTGCCCACCGTCGAACTTCAGCCTTGCCGCGCCGGGCAGCAGATCCAGCTCGTCATGCGCGACCAGCATTTCTTCCGGCTCGATCTTCCAGTAGCGCAGCGCCGATGCCACGGCGATGCCGCTCTTGTTGACGAACGTTGACGGCTTGAGCAGCCATAGCGGCTGGCCATCGAGCACGATCTTCGCGGTTTCGCCATGCACCTTGGCATCGTTGCCGAACCGGGCCCGTTCGCGCAGACCCAGCGCGTCAAGAAACCAGAACCCGGCATTGTGCCGGGTTCGCAGGTATTCGGCCCCGGGGTTGCCGAGGCCGACGATGAGACGTAGTTCAGCCATGTCCCCAGTCCATCCTCACCCCTTACTCTCTCCCGTCGACGGGAATTGCCGTCACCCCATCCCCCTCCCGCAAGCGGGAGAGGGGGAGCGATCGTCGCGCTGAGAAAGACAGCGGTACCGACAAAGCCGGGAGTGATCGTTGCACTGCGCGCAACAGCGGTACTTCATTGGAGGGGCTACTTCTTCTCGTCCTTCTTGGCTGCCGCTGCGGGGGCGGCTGCCGCAGCCGGTGCGCCGATGACCGGAGCCGCCGCGCCTGCCGCTGCTGCATCGCCTTCGGCGACCGGAGCGGCTTCGACTTCCTGCCTGAGTTCCTGCGCGGTGACCACGGCTGCGTCGTGTTCCTTGCCAAGGCGCAGTTCCGGCACTTCCACGCCTTCCGGCAGTTTCAGGTCGGAAATGTGGACGATGTCGCCGACGGCCAACTCGCCGAGATCGACCGAGATGAACTCCGGCAGGTTCTTCGGCAGGCACGAAATTTCGATGTCGGTCAACGCGTGTGAGATCAGCACGCCCGCCATCTTGCCGGCCGGTGACTTCTCCTGGTTCAGGAAGTGCAGCGGTACGCGGATGCGGATCGCCTTGTTCTCGTCGACGCGCTGGAAATCCAGGTGCAGCAGCTGCGGCTTGAACGGATGCCGCTGCATGTCGCGGAGCAGCACCTTCTGCGCCTTGCCGTTGAGGTTCAGGTCGAGAATCGCCGAGTAGAACCACTCGTTGTGCGACGCAAGCCACACCGTGTTGTGGTCGAGCTGGATGTTGGCGGGGGCATCGCTGCCGCCGTAGACAATCGCCGGGACCTTGCCGGTCTGACGCAGGCGGCGGCTCGCACCTTTGCCTTCGTCAGTGCGGCTTTCGGCCGGAATTTCATGGATGGTTGCCATTTTGAATTTACCTTGCTTTAGTTATCCACCTCGCGGTGGGAGTTGACTCTCCCGCGACCAGGAGACTCGGTCTTCGTGAGACGTGAGATTTGAGATGTGAGACAAACAGAAAAGCGGCGTCGCAGCTTTTTCCGTCTCACGTCTCACATCTCACATCTCACATCTCACGTCTCACGTCTTACCTTCTTCATCAATCCACATACAACGAACTCACCGACTCGCCGAACGCAACGCGGCGGATCGTTTCGCCGAGCAGCTGCGCCACGCTGAGCTGGCGGATCTTGCTGCACGCGTTCGCCGCATCGGACAACGCGATCGTGTCGGTGACGACCAATTCGTCGAGCTGCGATCCGGTCAGGTTCTGGATCGCCGGACCGGACAGCACCGGGTGCGTGCAATACGCCACCACCTTGGCCGCGCCACTTCTCTTCAGCGCCGCGGCCGCAGCGCACAGCGTGCCGGCCGTATCGACGATGTCGTCGATCAGCACGCACACCTTGTTCTCGACCTCGCCGATGATGTTCATCACCGTCGCCTCGTTCGGCCGCGGGCGGCGCTTGTCGATGATCGCCAGGTCCGCATCGTCGAGGCGCTTGGCGATGGCGCGCGCGCGCGCCACGCCGCCGACATCCGGACTGACCACGATCAGGTCCGAGTCGCCATGGTGCCGCCATATATCCGCAAGCAGCACCGGCGATGAGTATACATTGTCCAAAGGTATGTCGAAAAACCCCTGGATCTGGTCCGAGTGCAGGTCCACGGTCAGCACCCGGTCGGTGCCGACCGCGCTGATCATCGTCGCCGCCACCTTGGCCGTGATCGGGACGCGCGCCGAACGCAGGCGGCGGTCCTGGCGCGCATAACCGAAATACGGAATCACCGCGGTCACGCTGGTGGCGGACGCGCGCTTGAGCGCATCGACCATCACCAGCAATTCGATGAAGTTGTCCGCCGTCGGCGCCGACGTGGACTGCATCACGAACACTTCCTGGCGCCGCACGTTCTCCTCGATCTCTACCTGCACCTCGCCGTCGGAAAAGCGGCTGACCAGCGCCTTGCCGAGCGGAGCATTCAACACGCGACAGACTTCGGTCGCCAACTTCCTGTTCGCATTGCCGCTGAAGACGAGCAAGCCGCCGCGCTCTTCGCGCTCACGTGCATTTCCGCCACTGAAGCCCGCTGTGTTCGCCGTGTTCACGCCGCGCTCCCGTCAACCACCAAAACTAACAGCTGTCCTGTCTCGGCCCCTCAAGTCAGGGACTGCGCTCCAGAATCAGCCCCCTTAAGTTAAGGGGGCGAACCGATGCGCAACATCGGTTCAGGGTTGTGGAAGCAACGCCGATCCGTCCGAACGCGACATCAATTCCGCTCGCTCCTGTGCAACCGCACTCCGATCAATGTTGTGGAAGCAATGCCGATCCAACCGACCGCGACACCACATCCGCTCCTCACTCGCACACTGCAAAAGCTGGCTGGGACGGCAGGACTCGAACCTGCGAATGCGGGAATCAAAATCCCGTGCCTTACCAACTTGGCGACGTCCCAACGTTACATTTTCGCCGCGCCTTCAGCGCGAGTCGGCGCGAAACCGGGCAACCGCGACGCGCAGCGGCGACTCGGCAACACCTCGCGCCCGATACGTGCTGAATTCCCGCGGACATTGGCTCACGATCTCTTCCGCGACTTGTGTCGACTCGACCTCGGCGAATACGCAGCCACCGCTTCCGGTCAGGCGTGCCTTTCCGAACCGTCCAAGCCAGTCGAGTGCAGCGGCGACCTGTGGGTAGCGCGCACGGACGACCGGCTCGAAAGCGTTGACGGTCTCGACACTGGAGCCGAAAAGATAGCCCGATATTGTCGTCTGCGGCGAGTTGCGTGTCAATTCAGGGGCTTGGAACAGGAGGGCCGTCGCGACAGCGACGCCAGGATCGACGATGACATAGTCGCGCGGCGGAATAGCGATCGCTGTCAGTCGCTCGCCGACGCCTTCGGCCCAGGCGCTGCGGCCGTGGATGAATACCGGCACGTCCGCGCCCAGTTCGATGCCGATCGCCGCCAGTTCGTCGATTTGAAGACCGGTATTCCACAATTCGTTCAGCGCTACCAGCACGGTCGCCGCATCCGAACTGCCGCCGCCGAGGCCGCCTCCGACCGGAATGCGCTTGCGAAGCCGGATCCCCGCGCCGCTGTCCGCACGCGTGTGTCGGCGCAAGGCGCGGGCAGCGCGCAGGCACAGGTCCCGGCCTTCGGGCATATCGAAGCCGTCGTCGCTCCGTTCGATCAGCCCATCCGTACGCACGCGCAGTTGCACGTCGTCGCCCCAGTCGAGCAACTGGAAGACGGACTGCAGCAGGTGATAGCCATCGGCACGCCGGCCGACGATGTGCAGAAACAGGTTCAGCTTGGCCGGAGCAGGCCAGGTCGTCCAGCTGTTGGAGTGGATTGCCATTCACGCAGGCGTCGTGACGCCGGCCCTTCATGCAGCGCACGTGCTGCAGGTGAAGTGTACCGTGCCCCGACAAGCCAGCGGCGCGGCACAATCACCGCAACGAACCTCGTGTCCGGTTCGGCAAGAAACCAAGAAACTTTCCAATCACACATTCCACCTCTCCCCTCTTGGAGAGGTCGACGCGCGCAGCGCGGCGGGAGAGGGGGAGGCGTCGCAGGCGCCTGCTACGCAGGCGTCACCCTCTCCCCATCCCCTCCCCCATCAAGGGGGAGGGGCCTAAGAGCCATTCGCGCGCCTGTAAAGTTATTTGCGGAACGCAACACTAGTCGAATGACCAGCTGTCGATCGACATCTTCACACGCGCTTCGCCGCGCGACGCGAACACCTTGCGCGGCACGGGCGGCGTCTTGTCGGCAAACCAGTCGCGGTATTCGATGCGCCAGCCGTCCTGGTCGAGCACCGCCGGCAGGTCCTGTGGGTTGAATTCGAGCGCGGCCCGCTGCTCCGGCGGCCGGCGCATGCCGCGCACCCACGCCGACAGGTCGGCGACCGGCACTTCCCAGCCGAGGTGTTCACGCAGCAGGCGCTCCGGATCACTGCCGCTGATCGGCTGCGGCTCGACACCCTCGAGCAGCGCGTGCCCTGCGTCTCCGCTCAATTTCCAGGTCTTGCCGGTCGGCGCTCGCAAAGTGAAATCGTAACGCTCGCCGACCTGCTTCCAGTCCAGGTCGCCGCTGCCGCTGTTGTCGCCGCCGTCGCTGACGAAAATATGTGCGCTCAGGGCCCAGTGCGTGCGCCCGGCAAGTTGTGCTTCACGCGCCGCCTGGGCAGCCAGGGATGCCGGCGTCTCGCGCGTGCGCACCGGCGCACAGGCGCAGACGGCCGCCAGGCAAATCAGCAGCGCGATCGCGCGCAAACCCTGCGCGCTCATGAACTGAGCCGCTGGATCGTCTCGAGCAACACCTTGTTCTTCGCGTCCTTCTTGCGGCCCTGCTCCCAGACCTTGCGTGCCTCGTCCTTCTGACCGGCAGCCCAGAGCACTTCTCCGAGGTGTGCAGCGATCTCGGCATCGGGCTGTTTCTCAAAAGCCGTGCGCAGTTGCGTCAGCGCGGCATCGAGATGGCCGAGCCGGTACTGCACCCAACCGAGGCTATCCATGATCGCCGGCTCTCCGGGCTTGAGCGTGAGCGCTTTGTTGATCAGGTCGAACGCTTCCTTCTGCTTGTCGGTGCGGTCGGCGAGCGTGTATCCCAGTGCATTCATGGCGTTGGCATCGTCCGGCTTGAGCTCCAGCACGCGGCGCAGGTCGCGCACCGAGGCGTCGACGTGGTTGAGCTCGTCATTGAGCAGGGCTCTGGCGTAGAGCAGGCGCGTGTCGTCCGGAAGGGTCTGAAGTCCGCGGTCATATGCCGCAACGGCTTCTTCACCGCGTTGATGGCGATTCAGCATTTCGCCTTCGAGCAGGTAGGTCTCGCCGAGCTGCTTGCTGTCGTCCGCGGCGCGTGCCTGCAGGTCGTGGACCAGGCTGATCGCCTCCTTCGATTTGCCGGTGTCGTCGAGCAGTACCACGGTGCGCAGTTGCGCGCCGAAGGCCTGCTCCGCGTCGCCTGGCACCTTTTCGTACCACGCCAATGCTTCGGCCTTGCGCTCGAGCAACTCGGCCAGCTGACCGAGCAGAGTCAGCCGTTCGGCCGTCCGCGGCTCCGGCAGCGCCCTGGCTTCACGGTACAGCCCTTCGATCTTCGGCTTGTCATCGGCGCGCGCCAGATAGGCGGCGCGCGCGCCAAGCGTGTAGTCATCCTGCGCGCCGACGGCCAGTGTCCGCGCCGCTTCGGCGTTGTCACCGAGTTCGCCCAGCAGCGCGGCATAGGCGGCGCGCAGGTGACTATCCTTGGGGCTGCGCTTGACGGCACCGGCGAACAGCGCGCGTGCGCCGACCTTGTCGCCGTGCTTGAGCTTGAGCTGCGCCGCCCATGCGAAGGCTTCGGCACTCTTGAAACGCGTGACCGCCTGGCTGGCGAGGGACTGCGCCAGCGCCGGGCGTTCGAGTCGCGCAGCAAGCTGGCTGATCGCGATCCAGGTCTGCACCTTGTCGCCGAGTTGCTCGGGCTTGACCAGACGCTCGATCAGCGCGCCGGCGGCATCGTGATCCTCGGCGCCCATCAGTGCCTGTGCGACCGCGCCCCAGCCCTTGCCGTTCGCCTCGCCGGCAACACGCGACAGGTCGGCGAACGCGGCGTCGCTCTTGCCGTCGTGCAGGGCCAACATCGCGCGCGCTTGCCAGACGTCCGGGTCTTCAGCCCGCAGCGCCTGCCAGCGGCTCAGGTCCTCCCGGGCCAGGTCCCACTGCTTGGCGATCAAGGCAACGCGCGTTGCCTGTGCCGCCAGCGCCGGATCGTTGCTCACACGCGTCGCCTGCGAAAACTCGCGGGCGGCCGCCGGCAGGTCGCCCGATGTCAGCGCGAACTGCCCCGCCAGCATGTTCTGCAACGAGTCCTGATCGGCGGGCATCGGCGCCAGCTTGATCCGTTCCAGTGGCTGTTCGGGCCCACGCGCTGTGCCGTGACCGCCGTGACCGACAGGCATATTCGCGCACCCGGAAACGATGGCGAGCACGAACGCGCCGAGTGCGGCACTGCGAATGCTGGTCTGGGGTAGCCGGAACTGCATCATCGTCCTGTTCGATCCTCGTTTCACGAATGGCGGGGGCGTTTGCTTGATATCGTGCCGGTCGGACCGCACAATCGCGCCGAACCTCGCCGCGCAGAGCCATTCGCTGCACCGCCGCGTTGCCGCCCCGTTGCGAGCTAGCTTAGCCGATTGTTGCACGCATGGCCCTCATTGCCCTCGGACTCAACCACCTGACCGCACCGCTCGAACTGCGCGAGAAAGTCGCGTTCGCGCCGGATGCGACCGCGTCGGCATTGTCGGACCTTGCGCGCCAACCGGGTGTGAACGAGGCCATGATCCTGTCGACCTGCAATCGCACCGAACTCTACGTCGAAGTCGATGTGGGCGCGGAGGCGGTTCCACAAACCTGGCTGGTGGCACAACATCGTCTGACCGAGCGTCGCGTCGATGAGTTCCTGTACCGCCATCACGAAAACGATGCCGTCCGCCATCTGTTTCGCGTCGCTACCGGACTGGATTCGATGGTGCTCGGCGAGCCGCAGATCCTCGGTCAGGTCAAGGACGCCTACCAGGCGGCGCGCAGTGCCGGCAGCCTGCGCGCGCCGATGGAGCGCCTGTTGCAGCAGACATTTGCCGTCGCCAAGCGCGTGCGCACCGACACGCGCATCGGTGCCAGCCCGGTTTCGGTCGCCTATACGGCCGTGCGCCTCGCCGAAAAGCTGTTCGCCGACCTGACCCAGGCTTGCGTCTTGCTGATCGGCGCCGGCGAGACGATCGAACTGGCGGCGCGCCACCTCGCCGAGTCGCGCGTGCGCCGCCTGATCGTGGCCAATCGCACGCTCGAGAATGGGCAGGAGCTGGCGCAGCACGTCGGTGCCTATGCGATCGGACTTGGCGACCTGCCACAGCATCTGGCCGAAGCCGACGTCGTGATCGCCTCAACCGCGAGCCGCGAGCCGGTGATAACGCGACCGATGGTCGAAGCTGCCCTGCGCGCGCGTCGGCGCCGGCCGATGTTCCTGGTCGATATCGCGGTGCCGCGCGACATCGCAGCCGACGTTGCCGGCCTCGACGACGTGTTCCTGTACACGATCGACGACCTGAAGCAGGTGATCGACGACAACCTGCGCTCGCGCCAGGCCGCCGCGCGCGAGGCCGAGGCAATCATCGACCTGCAGGTCGAGCACTACGTCGCCTGGCGTCGGGCGCTCGCCCTGCGCAATCCGCTGCCGGACCTGCGCCGTGACGCCGAAGCTCAGCGCGACGCGGTCCTGGCGAAGGCGCGCCAGCTGCTGGCCGCCGGGCGCACGCCCGAGCAGGCGCTGGAGTTCCTCGCCCACACGTTGACGAACAAACTGCTGCACGCGCCGAGTGCGAACCTGCGCGCCGCCGCGCAGCGCGGCGATGTCGAATTGCTGCGCATGGCAGAGCAGCTGTTCGACGGCAGCGACGACGACTCCGGGGAAGTAAGATCGTAGAAACGCGGAATGGTGAAACTCGGGCAGCACTGCTGCTCCGATCCGCGATTCACTATTATATATTTATACTTGTATACACTCATACCTTTCAGTCCCTGTCGATGCCCCGGAACCTCGCTCCATGATGCCTTCGATACGGCGCAAGCTCGAGGCGCTCGCCGAGCGCCACGAGGAAGTCGCTCGCCTGCTGGCGCAGCCCGGCGTGCTCGGCGACAGCGCGCGCTTTCGCGACCTGAGCCGTGAATACGCGCAGCTCGAATCGGTCACCGCCTCGCTGAAGGCCTACGACGCTGCCGGCCACGCGCTGAGCGCTGCGCAGGCGTTGCTCGCCGACCCGGACATGCACGAGCTGGCCGAGAGCGAGATCACCGAACTGCAGGCGCGACGCGCGCAGCTCGATCGCGAGCTCGGCGTGCTGCTGCTGCCGAAGGACACTCGTGACGACGCCAACATATTCCTCGAAGTGCGCGCCGGCACCGGCGGCGACGAGGCGGCGATCTTCGCCGGCGACCTGTTTCGCATGTATGCCCGTTACGCCGAACGCCAGGGCTGGCGCATCGAGATCCTCTCGGCAAGTCCCGGCGAACACGGCGGCTTCAAGGAAGTCATCGCGCGCGTCGAAGGCAAGGGCGTATTCGCGAAACTGAAATTCGAATCCGGCACGCACCGCGTGCAGCGCGTGCCGGAGACCGAGGCGCAAGGGCGCATCCATACTTCGGCCGCAACCGTTGCGATCCTGCCCGAGATGGACGAGATCGAGGATGTCGACCTGAACCCGGGAGACCTCAAGATCGACACGTTCCGCGCGTCCGGCGCCGGCGGTCAGCACGTCAACAAGACCGATTCGGCGATCCGCATCACGCACCTGCCGAGCGGCATCGTCGTCGAGTGCCAGGACGAGCGCAGCCAGCACAAGAATCGCGCGCGCGCATTGTCGCTGCTCAAGGCGCGGTTGCTCGACGAGCAACGGGCCAAGCAGACGGCCGCGCAGGCCGAATCGCGTCGCCTGCAGGTCGGCTCGGGCGATCGCAGCCAGCGCATCCGCACGTATAACTTTCCACAAGGCCGCCTGACCGACCACCGCATCAACCTGACCCTGTACAAGCTGCCCGACATCATCGGCGGCGACCTCGACCCGGTGATCGGACATCTGCAGCAGGAATATCAAGCGGACCAGATGAAATCCCTGACCGACGGCGGTCTCGGCACGGCATGAACGCTGCGCTGTTGCCGGCAACGCTCGACGCGATCGCCACGCAGATCGAGCGTGGTGATTTCGACGGCGCCGAACGACGCGCACAAGAGGCGCTGCAGACTCTGCCGCCGGACGCCGAAATCTGGCGGCTGCTCGCGATAGCGCAACTCAAGGCCGGAAAAATCGATGCCGCAGAACGCTCGCTGCAGCAGGCGAACCGCCTCGATCCGCAGTCGATCGAAGTGCTGTGCAACCTCGCTGCCGTCGACACGCACAAGGGCAACATTCAGAATGCCCAAAGCACGCTCGAAAGGGCGATGCAGCTGGCGCCAAACCACATCGGTGTCCTGAGCAGTCTCGGACGTCTGCGTCACCGGCTCGGCGACTTCATCGGAGCGGCGCAATGCTTCGAGCGCTGCCTGCGCGCCGATCCCGGCCGTGCCGAATCCTGGTTCGATCTGGCCAACACGAGCATCGCGATGCACCAATGGCAGGCCGCGGAATCCCATGTCCGTCAGGGCCTCGATCTCGCCCCGACCTCGCCCGACGGCTGGTATGTGCTCGGCTTTCTGTACGAGCGGCAAGGTCGGCTCAACGACGCCGTGCCGCCGTATCGGAAGTCGATGGAACTCGATCCGCGTCCGCACACAGCGCACAATCTCGCTCTGGTACTGGATCAGATCGGCGACATGCAAGGCGGTGCGCGCATGATGGAATATGCCGTGCGGCTCGCGCCGAATCTGTACGAGGGACTGAGCCAGCTGGTCTACACCAGACGCAAGCTGTGCGATTGGAATGGCCTGTCCGACCTCAGCGCACGCGTGATCGCCGCGGCGGACGCGGGCGTGGAAGGCATCGGTCCGTTCGCGCTTCTGGCCGAGAATGTCAGTCCGGCGCAGCAACTGCACTGCGCACGCACGTTTGCGCGCCGACTGGCGCGAGCCGTGAGCAACGACACGCCGCCCGCCACGTTGTCTTCGTCGGCCGGACAGTCCGGCCCGCTGCGCGTCGGCTTCGTTTCGTCCGGTTTCAACCGCCATCCCACCGGTCTGCTCGTTGTCGAACTGATCGAGCGACTGCGTACATCGAACCTGGCCACGATCGCGTTCGCGACGACGCCGGATGATGGCAGCGATCTGCGTCGCCGCCTTGCACGCGCGTTCGGCGAGTTCCACGACGTCGCGCTGCAATCGGCCGAAGCGATAGCCCGGAAGATCCTCGATGCGCGCGTCGATGTCCTGATCGATGTCGATGGATACTGCATGGGTTCGCTGCCGCGCCTGTTCGCGCTCAAGCCCGCTGCGGTCCAGATCAACTGGCTTGCCTATCCCGGCTCGCTCGGCGCGCCGTGGTACGACTACCTGATTGCCGATGCGTATCTGATTCCGCCGGAGCAGCGCAAGTACTACGACGAGAAAATCGCCTGTCTGCCGCGCTGCTATCAACCGACCGACACGACTCGCGTCGTTGCCAAGCCGCAATCGCGCGCGGCCCTGGGTCTCCCGACGAATGCATTTGTCTACTGCAGCTTCAACGCCAGCTGGAAGATCACGCCGCAGACTTTCGCGCTCTGGATGCGCATCCTGACCAGCGTGCCCGACAGTGTCCTCTGGCTGCTCGACGAGCGTCCCGACAGCGCCGTGACCGGGCGTCTGCGCGCCGTGGCGCAACGGGCCGGCGTCGATCCGCAGCGGCTGGTCTTCGCCCCGAAGGCGGATCACTCGGACCACCTCGCCCGCTATCGCCACGCCGGTCTGTTTCTGGACACCAATCCGTACAACGCGCACACGACGGCTTCGGACGCGCTTTTCGTCGGTTGTCCGGTGCTGACCCGCCCGGGCGACACCTTCGCTTCGCGCGTGGCGGCCAGCCTGAGCCGCCAGATCGGCCTGGACGAACTGATCGTGGACAGCGACGAAACCTACGTCGCATGCGCCGTCGACCTGGCGCGCCACCCGGCACGCCTGGATGCACTGCGTGTGCGCCTGCGCGATCCCTCGGCGCGAGCGAGGCTGTTCGACATTCAGGCCTATGCAAACGACTTCGCAGCGCTGCTGACAATGATTGCGGTGCGCGCACGCGCGGGACAGCCGCCGCAGGATATTTCGCTGTAGCATGGCGCCATGACTGCTGCCGCCGAATTCGCTCCGCTCAACCTGTGCGTGCTGACCGTGTCGGACTCGCGCACGCGCGAAAACGATACCTCGGGTGACTACCTGCAACAGGCGCTGACCGACGCGGGACATCACCTGCACGAACGCACGATCGTCACGGATGATCGCTATCGGCTGCGCGCTGTCGTTTCGGCCTGGATCGCCGAGCCAGGCGTGCACGGAATTCTGATCAGCGGCGGAACCGGCTTCACCGGGCGTGACTCGACGCCCGAGGCGATCGGCCCGCTGCTCGACAAGGAAATGCCCGGCTTCGGCGAAATGTTCCGCGTGCTGAGCTTCGACGAGATCGGCACTTCAACGCTGCAGTCGCGCGCATTCGCGGGCCTGGCCAACGACAAGTTCGTCTTCTGCCTGCCGGGGTCGACCTCGGCGTGCCGTACCGCGTGGGAAAAACTGATTCGCGCGCAACTCGACGCGCGCACCAGGCCCTGCAATCTCGCCAACCTGCATCCGCGGCTCAAGGAAACCTGATGAAGCGGAAGCAGTACGAGCAAGCGTTCGAGCAGCTCGCCGTCGAGTTGGTCGAGTTCCAGCGCTGGCTGATCCAGAGTGGCCAGCGCGTCGTCGTGCTGTTCGAAGGACGCGACGCGGCCGGCAAGGGCGGCGTGATCAAGGCGATCAGCGAATACCTCGACACGCGCCACTATCGGATCGTTGCGCTGTCCAAGCCGAGCGGGCGCGAGAGCACGCAGCTGTACTACCAGCGCTACATCGAGCACCTGCCGTCGGCCGGCGAAATCGTCCTGTTCGACCGTAGCTGGTACAACCGCGCCGGCGTCGAGCGCGTGATGGGTTTCTGCGAGGATGCCGACTACCAGCGTTTCCTGGAGGAGTGTCCGTTTTTTGAACGCGCCCTCGTCAACGACGGCATATTGCTGTTCAAGTACTGGCTCGCCGTCGACCAGGCCGAGCAGGAAGCGCGCTTCGCCGAACGCGCCACGGACCCGCTCAAGCGCTGGAAGATCTCACCGATCGACCTCGCCGCCCGCGACAAGTACCGCGTCTACGGCGAGGCGCGCGACGTGATGTTCGAACACACCAGCACGAAGCATGCGCCATGGCACGTAGCCGACTTCAACGACCAGCGCGAAGGCCGCCTGAACCTGATCCGCCATCTGCTCGACCGTCTGCCAGACCGCAAGCTCGCGGTCGCGCCGCTCAAACTGCCGAAGCTCAAGCGCAGACCCGGCATCGAGCAGCTGCAGGACAATTCGCTGTGGGTCAAGAAGGTGTACTGAGGGCCACGTCAAGGACATCGTTCGCTGCCGCCGTGGCGGCGCGGATTGAACGCAAAACCTCAGCGGCTCAAGCGACGTGGAAACCTCGCTGCGGCTCGGCGTCAATGGCGAAGCGCTCGACGCCGCTCACGCGCGCCAGCGCGGGACCGTGGTGCAACCAGCGCTCCAGCGCATCGATCGCGGCTGCATCACCGCAGACCAGGACCTCGACGCTGCCGTCGGCGAGGTTGCGGGCGTGTCCGGCCAGACCCAGGCGCAACGCTTCGTCACGCGCCGACGCGCGGAAAAACACGCCCTGCACCCTGCCGCTGACGATGTACCTGACGCACTGCCGGCTGCGCTTCACTTGGCGCCGATGACGCCGTCCAGATCCTTGGCTGTGATCGGTCCCATGAAGGCCTTGGCGACATGTCCGTCCGGGGCGATAACGTAGGTATTCGGCAGCCCCTTGGGCGTGTCGAAATCCCTGGGCGGCTCGATCACATCGACCTGAGCGACCGGGTAGCTGATTGGATGCGCCTTCAGGTACTTCTCGATATCGGCCTTGTCGCTGTCCTCGAACGCCAGCCCGATCGCCACGACCTTGTCCTTGTGCCCGGCGACGTAGGCGGAAATGTCCGGCAGTTCCTTGAGGCACGGAGAGCACCACGTTGCCCAGTAGTTCACAATAACCCATTTTCCACTTTGTGCGGAAAGATCGAAGGTCTTGCCGTCGAGCGTCTTGACAACCAATGCCGGTTTTGCCGCAGTCGTCGCCAGGCAGGTTGCAGGCAACACGGCGACGCACAGCAGGATCGACAGAAAACGGCTCATGATTCCTCCTTGCAGACGGTTTCGGATGCTTCATCTGACCGCGCGGCGGGCGGAAAGATTTCGCCCAACGGTACGCGCAGGCGTTCTCGCAGTGCGGTATTGGCCTGGTCAAGCAGCGCGTCGACACGCGCGTCGCCGGCGCCGGGCAGGTGCGCGCCACATGGCAACCGATAGACGCAACAGGAATAGACATCGTGCAGCGTGGCCGTGGCCGGGTCGCAGCTGAGCGACCACGCGCCGTCGTCGCCACGCCGGATCAGACCGCCCTCGCCCAGGTCGTGCAGGAAGCTCTGCACCAGGTCGTCGCTGAGAAACGGCTCGAGGGCGCGCAGGTCGGCGCTGGTCAGTGCGCCGCCTTCGCGCTGGGCCGCGATGAAATGCGCGACCACGCGCACCAGTCCGCGCATTTCATTGCCCGCTGCCAGGCGCAGGTCGGCGGGCCGGTAGTCGAAAGCCGCCAGTGATGCCGTAAGGGATGCCCCCATCAACACCAGTATCCACGACAGGTAGATCCACAGCACGAAAATCGGCACCATCGCCAGAGCCCCATACACCTGCTGGTAATTTGCGCCGTTGGTCGCATAGTCGGTGAACAGGCGCTTGACGATCTCGAACAGTGCCGCGGCGAACGCCGCGCCGATCGCCGCATCGCCGATGCGGACGCGACGATTCGGAATCAGCCAGTAGGCTGCGATCAGCACCAGCCACTGGATCAGGAACGGCAGCAGGCGCAGCAGGTGCTGCTTCAGCGAATACTCGGCCTCGGCTTGTGCGAACAGCGGCAATGCGAACAGGTAGGCGCCCAGCGCCAGCGACGCCACGACCGCCATCGGCGCGAGCGTGATCACGGTCCAGTGCACGATGAATCGCGATGCGGCCCGGCGTGCCTGCGCAACGCGCCAGATCTGGTTGAAGGTGCTTTCGACGCTGATCGTCAGCGAAACGACACTGACCAGCACGACGATGATGCCGATGGCCGTCGCCTTGCTGGCATTGTCGGCGAACTGAGTCAGGTAGCTCTCGACCGCCTCGCCTGCCGCCGGCACGAAATTGCGGAACACGAACGCGCTGATGTCGGCGCGCCACACGGCGAACACCGGAAACGCGGAAATGATGCCGAACACGACGGTGACCAGCGGCACCAGCGCGAACAGCGTGGTCAGCGCCAGCGCTCCGGCGGCCTGCAGGCAACGCTCGTCGAAAAAGCGCTGCAGCACGAAGCGGGCAAAGGTGGCGATTTGTCGGCGGTCGACCGATTTCACGGAGGCAGGGACGAGGGACGAGGGACGAGGGACGAGGATACGTCTCATACCGTGTGGCAGTCGAACTTTAGTCCGATTGTTTGGGAGTCACGGCGCTTTAGGGCAAACTCGTCCGGCCACTCCCCCTCGCCCCTTGTCCCTCGTCCCTTAGAAAAATGTCCGAAGTACTCATCCTTTACTACAGCCGCAACGGAAGCGTTGCGCAACTGGCTCGCCTCGTCGCGCGTGGCGTGGAGGAAGTGCCGGCAGCACGCGCTCGCCTGCGCAGCGTGCCGCCGGTGGCCGCCGTGACCGCGGTCGCACAGGCACCGGTGCCCGACGACGGCGCGCCATACGCCACGCTGCAGGATCTGCGCGATTGCGATGCATTGATACTGGGCAGCCCGACCCGGTTCGGCAACATGGCAGCGCCGCTCAAGCATTTCCTCGACTCGACGGGAGCTGAATGGGTGTCGGGCACGCTCGTCGGCAAGCCGGCCGCCGTGTTCACGTCGACCTCGACAATGCACGGCGGCCAGGAATCGACGCTGCTCTCGATGATGCTGCCGTTGCTGCATCACGGCATGCTGCTGGTCGGCCTGCCGTTCACCGAAAACGCCATCAACAGCACGACGACGGGTGGCACGCCGTACGGCGCCAGCCATGTTGCCGGCGTCGGTGGCGGGCGCCCGCTCACGGACGACGAACGCACGCTGGCGCGTGCACTCGGCCGGCGTGTCGCGGAAATCGCGGCACGGCTGGTGCGATGACGCCGCCATCCATCGCGTTGCGCGTCGGCGCAACGGCCGCCCTGGCGCAACTTGCATTGCAGTTGCTATGGCACGGCTGGGTTCTCCCCGACTCCAGGGCTGCTCTGGCAATCGCCACTCTGCCGCTGTTGCCGGGTCTGTGGACCAGCCTGCATGACCTGCGTCGCGGCGTACTGGTCAGTGGCATCGTCAGCCTGTTCTATTTCTGCCACGGCGTCGCCGGGCTTTGGGCTGTCACAGGGGCGCGGCTGTTGTCTGCTGCGGAAGTGGTGTTGACTGTGGCTGTCATCGGCGCCTCATACTGGGATGCGTGCGGCTATCGACGCGCAGCGAAATAGTCGTGTTGCCGATCAGCTCACACTGCGTGCTCGATCAAGCCGATAAGGTGCCGATTCGTCTTGCCGACTTTTCTTCGCGCGGCCGGTTTTCGCGCTTCGCCGCTGAGATCCTCCTATGCCCTTTGTGCAAGCGCCGCCGGTTCTGAGCAACCAATATCTGGACGATCGCGTGCTGCGTTCGTATTTGCGCCGCGTGCTGGCGCCGGCGACACTGTCGGCGATCGAGCATGACCTGACTGATCTCGGCGAGTTCGCCGCACATGCCTGGACCGCAGCGCGCAACCGCGAAGCCAGCGAACCACGCCTGACGAACTGGAACCCGTGGGGCGAGCGTGTCGACCGCATCGAACTGACGCCGGCATGGCTTGCGGCGGCGCCGATCGCGGCGCGCTACGGCCTGGTCGGTGCCGGTCATGAGCCCAGCCACGGCGCCGCGGCGCGTGTGCACCAATTTGCAATGGTATACTTGTTCCATTGTGCCAGCGAGTTCTACACCTGCCCGCTGGCCATGACCGACGGCGCCGCCACAGCCTTGAAGGCCGCCGGCAACCAGCGCCTGCTCGACCGCGCGCTGCCGCATTTCCTCAGCCGCGACCCGGCCGAACACTGGATCTGTGGCCAGTGGATGACCGAGACGTCCGGCGGATCCGACATCTCTGCCACGCAGACCGTGGCGCGCGAGGAAAACGGCCGCTGGCGCCTGTACGGCCGCAAGTGGTTCACGTCGGCAATCAATGCGCAGGCCGCACTCGTGCTGGCGCGTCCGCAGGATTCCGCGCCCGGCGCCGACAACCTCGCCCTGTTCTATCTCGAGCCGCGCAGGGCCGACGGCCGCTGGCGCAACGTCGAACTCGATCGCCTCAAATCCAAGCTCGGCACGCGGGAACTGCCGACCGCCGAAATTCACCTGCACGGCGCACCGGCCGAACTGGTCGGCGAAGCACGTCACGGCGTGCGTGCGATCGCGCCGATGTTGAACATCACGCGTACATGGAACGCTGTCGGCGCGCTGGCGACGATGCGCCGTGCGATCGCGCTGGCGCGCGACTACGCCGATCGCCGCGTCGTCTTCGACAAGCCGCTGGCCGAACAGCCGCTGCACCAGGACACGCTCGCCGGCATGCAGGCCGAGTTCGAAGCGGCATTCCATCTCACGTTTTTTGTGACCGAACTGCTCGGCCGCGTGCAAGCCGGTGTGGCCGACGAGACGCAACACCACGTGCTGCGCCTGGTGACGCCGCTGCTGAAGCTGTGGACCGGCAAGCTGGCCGTGACGATTGCGTCCGAGGCCTGCGAGTGCTTCGGCGGTGCCGGCTATCTCGAGGAAACCGGCATTCCGCAGCTGCTGCGTGATGCCCAGGTCTGGTCGATCTGGGAAGGAACGAGCAACGTGCAGGCACTCGACTTCCTGCGCGCGTTCCGCACGACCGGCGGACTGCAGCCGCTGCTCAGCGCACAGCGGGCGATCCTGTCGCAGGTGCAAGCGAGCGAACTCGAAGATTGCCTGCGTCTGGCCCGCGACGCGGTGACACGTATCGCCGAATGGCTGCAGAAGGCGACCGCAGGCGACCGCGAACAGCTCGAAGCCGGCGCGCGCGATGTCGCCGTGAGTCTGGCGCGGACTATGGGCCTGAGCCTGCTGACACGCCACGCGGACTGGGCACTGCGTACCGAAAGCGATCCGCGCCCGGCCGCCGCCGCGCGCCGCTTCGCCGAGCATGGCATTGCGCAGCTGAAGACGAATGGTCGCGAGGACACGCAGATGCTGGCGAGCGATAGTTTTTAGGCTGATAACGGAGGGCTGAGCCAATACCGCATCGTCAATGTTTGGCAGTGAGCCATCCTTGGCGAGCCCTCCGATCGACATCCCTGTCTCCCCCTCACGCGGCGCACGCGATGCGCTCAACGCATCGCGTGGGCGCGCCGCGTTCGACGTCAGCCTTGCTACACTTCGCGCCGCACGTATCTCGCGGACTCATCCCATGCTCCAGCACCTGACTATCGTCACGACCGGCGGCACGATCGACAAAGTATACTTTGACGACAAGTCCACTTTCCAGATCGGCGCGCCGCGCATCGGTGCGATCCTATCGGCACTCGGCGTCGCATTCGAGTTCGATGTCATCGCACTGATGCGCAAGGACAGCCTGCACATGACCGACGAGGACCGCGACCTGGTGCGCCGCACGATCGCCGCCCAGCCGCACCGCCACGTGCTCGTGACCCACGGCACCGATACGATGGTCGACACCGCACGCGTTCTGCGCGGACTGCAGGGAAAGGTCATCGTGCTGACCGGCGCGCTGAACCCGGCGCGATTCCAGGATTCGGACGCCGTGTTCAATATCGGCTGTGCGGTCGGCGCCGCACAAACCTTGCCCGACGGTGTCTACATCGCAATGAACGGCCGCATCTGGGATCCGACGCGCGTGCGCAAGAACGTCGATGCAAATCGTTTCGAGGAAGCTGCGGGTTCCGGCTGAGAAAAGTCGCCATCGAGCCGACGTGCGCAGGTGGCCGGTCAGCCGTCACCCATGAACATCGCGTGCTTACCGTGCGCGGAAGCCGGGACCGCTTCAGGCGCGTGCAGCGAGCGCCGGCGCCGTACCTTCTGAGCGCGCATTCCCGAGCACCCAGCGCAGCACCACGGCCGTGGCGAAACCGAAAGCCGCAACCATCAACAGCGTCTCGAGCTTCTTCGGCGGAAAGTCGGCGTCCGGAAAGAAAGTCAGCATCAGTCCGATGCACAGCGGCGTGACGACGAGCAGCAGTTGCGTAAACGTGCGGCCGATATCGAGCATGCCGGGCTCGTGACCGAGCACCGTGAGGACCGTCTGCAACAGCAGCCAGCTCAAGATCAATATGGCAAGACTCACCCGTGTGGCGGGGCCCAGGCGTCGCAGCATGAATGGAAAGTAGTCGGGATTGGTTTCGTGGCACCAGCGTCGCGGCGCGGCGTCATTCTATCGCAACGACCTTCGGTCGTGCGCAAAGTTGCGCGATCCTGTCACGCCAGCCGACGGGCGGAAGCATGCGGGATGTCGGGCGGGTGCGCAGATCAGAATACCGAGGCCTTTCCTGTGGGATATCTGTCTGTCGCGACGGCAAGGCGGCCATCCGTGGCCTGACACGTCCATTGGGCAATCCTCCGATTGCCACGCTCCACCCGGTGAAGCCTCCGCTCACACGCAGCCTCCCCGCCACGCGCGCTCGAGGAGGCGACAGTCCGTTGCCGCATCCGTTCAAACCGCATTCGTTCAAAACCAGGCAACCGCATCACAAGGATCGAGAGGCAGGCAGTCCTTCCCTAAATCGAGATGACGCAACGGGCGCCACTACGAGGCGCCCCGTGCGTTTTCGGAACTACCGGTTCGGCTTCGGCGCCGAAACACCGAAGCCGAGGCCGGCAGGTGCGCCATCCATCACAGATGGCGCACCGCGGACAATGCCATTACCAACAACTATCGGCCCGGTTACGGCGAGATGGTGCCTTTCAGGCTGACGCCTGAGTAGGCCGCATACGCGCGCACGTTGACGTAGTACGTGCCAGCAGTCGGCGAGTTGAAGGTGCAGGTCTCGCTGTTGCCGGTCAGGTACGGGCGGCAGCTGTAGCTCGTGGTCGTCGGCGCGCTGCCGATCTTCACGTACAGATCTGCATCGCCGCTGCCGCCGGAGATGGTGAAGACCACGCTGGTCTTGCCGACCGGAACCACGAGAGTGTAGTTCGGCGACACCGTGCCCTTTGCCTGCGACGCGAGCGCAACCGCCACGCCGCTGCACAGCACCGTGCCGCCGCAACTTGCGGTGGAGACCGTCACCGACGAAGTCTTCGAGCTGGTGTGGCCGTTGACACTGTCGGTCACCGTCTCGGTGACGCTGTACGTGCCGGCGGCCGCGTAGGTGTGGCTCGGGCTCGTCGCGGTCGACGTGCCGCCGTCACCGAACGTCCACGCGTGCGAACCGATCGTGCCGCCCGAATCGGTCGAGGTGTCGGTGAACGTGGCGGTCAGGCTGCTGGTCGTGAACGTGAAGTTCGCCGTCGGCGTGCCACCGCTGCCCGGTGCGGTGTAGCTGCCGGTCAGGGTGACGCCGGTGAAGCTGGCGTAGGCATTGAGCATCACGTAGTAGGTACCGACCGACGGCGCTGCGAACGTGCAGGTCTCGCTGTTGCCACTGACGTACGGGCGGCAGTCATAGCTCGTTGTCGTCGGTGCGGAGCCGAACTTGACATACAGGTCGGCATCACCAGTGCCGCCGGAGATCGTGAACTTCAAGTTGGTTGCGCCGGAAGGAACGACCATCGTGTAGTTCAGCTTGTTGCCGGTGGTTGCAGCAAGGCCGGTGACCGGAACGCCGTTGGTAAGCACATTGCCGGTGGTCGTGTTGACGGTTACCGACTTGGTAACGCTGCCGGTCAGCCCGCCGTTGTCGGTCACGGTTTCCTTGACGCTGTAGGTACCGGCCGATGCATACGTGTGGCTCGGATTGGTCGAGGTCGACGTGCCGCCGTCGCCAAACGTCCACGAACGCGAGGCGATCGTACCGTCGCTGTCGCTCGAACCATCGGTGAACGTCGCCGTCAGTCCGCTCGTTGCGAAGCTGAAGTTGGCTGTCGGTGCAACGTTTCCGCCGCCGCCGCCATGGTCGACGATCGGATGCGAGATCGCACACGCGCCAGTGTCGTTCGACCAGCTCGCCTGCTCGGTGTACGTGCCGTTGCCCATGACGATGTTGGCCGCGCCGCCCGCCTGCCCCGCCGCGATCCAGGCGCACTCGTCGGAGTTCTCCTGGCCGTTGTACGAGCTGCCGGTGTGGTTGGTCCAGCCACCTGCCGGGAACGTGTCGGACATCATTTCGTGCCACTCGTGGCCGAGCGTCATCGTATACCCGTCAAGCGTGCCGGCCGAGCCGGAGTTGACGAAATTCGTACCGCAGCTCGTGCCCACGTCGATGTTGTAGGGCTGGTTGCTGAAAGCGAGGTCGCCGCCGGGGGCGGTGACGCCGTAGCCATCGCCGGTGTAGTCGTGCCACGCGCAGTAGCCCTGCGTCGGACTCTGGTAGTTGTCCGGATTCGTGCCGTGCGGCGACAAGATCACGTAGTACGTGTAGCGGTTCGAACCGGTCGCGGTGTTGCCGAAGTGCGCCGCAGCCTTGATCGCTTCCTGTGCAAGCTGCGTGCCGGTGGCCGCCGACGGCGAAGCCGCCGAATTGTCATACCACGCGCCAGCGAAGATGTCCTGCTGGTACGGGACATAGTTCGCACCGGACGCCGGGCAACTGGTCGCGCCACTGGCAACGCCTGCGCCGTCGCACCACTGGGTCAGGTCGGCCTGCCACAGCTCGGCACCGGTGCCGATGCCCTTGAACATCATCTGCGCTTTCGCCGCTGCTCCCGCGGCATCGTTCGAGAACGTCAGGTTGCCATTCGCATCGGTGCTCTGCGTGCCCCACTGCGTTCCGTAGAAAATCACATAGACCTTGTTCTGGCCGCTCAGCACACCAACACCGCCGACGCCACCGCCATAGGACAGCTTGCCGGTCGAGGACGTGGGCGCTGCGAACTGCGCCGCATGGGAATGCTCCCACGCTTTCATCTTCTCGTTGGTTTCACGTGTCGGCATCACGCCATGACGGTACGGATGGTCGTACGCCGGCGAGTACGGGTTCTTCGTCCAGTTGTCGTTGCCCTTGCCGTTGTCCTGTGCGAGGGCGATGCCACTCATGAGGCCGCACGCCGCCAGGGCGGTCAGCACATACGAGGCGAGATGCGCAGCCTTTCGGCGACGCACGGTCTGCTTTGATTTGATCACGGAACTCACTCCTGTCGAATCGCGTTAACGGTGGTGCCGCTCGGTTTGGCGGCGCTCTGTGCTGCGTTACGGAGTTGCTCCATGGGTCCGGAAGGAAGCTTGTCGAGCCAGCGTCAATGCGGCAGAAATCGGACGCGCACCAACCCGTGCGCGGCCTGTTCGGGCGCATCTTGTGTGACTGACTGCAGAACCGCCGCTGGTCTGGGTGCATCGGCACATCCGTGCCGCCATACCCATCCCGGCCGGTCCGCAACAACAAGTCCCATCCGCCTGCCTTGCCGGCCGGCGAAGTCAGACCCTTGCTTCACACCCGCGCGTCCGAGATCCCGCATCCGCCCCATACCCCTCCCTTAGCGGATCAAGATCTGTCTGTTGCGCCATGACGAGTTCCGCAGCCGAGAGTTTCCTTTACTGCTCGCCGTGAAGACTGGGCTCAAGGCCATCCGGGCCAAAAAGCGTGCGCAAGTTAACAGTAGCGGTTTATCCGGTCAAGCGATTTACCAATCTAACTTCATGATATTGCTTAATTATTTTGCTAAGCAGCATTCTTGTCCGGACAACTTTCGCCAATGTTCAGCCAAATTTCGTCGTGGCGCAAACGGTACAAATTTCCGGATATACGGATAGACGGCCAAATCGGAAAATTGGCCAGATCGCTGCTGCGGTGCGGCCTGCGGCCTGTGCCGGAAGTCATGTTTTGACTGAAACGAGCAAATCCTGACAACCGGAGCAGCCGCTATTCGACGAAAGTCGAAGTGTGCGCAATGCGAACGAGTTTTGCGCGGGCGCGTCAGAGCATGCCGGTTTCGAGCTTGGCCACATCGGACATCATCGAGTGATTCCACGGCGGGTCGAAGGTCAATTCCACATCCGCTTCGCCAACTGTCGGGATGCGTTCGATCTTGCTGCGCACATCGTCGACCAGGATATCGCCCATCCCGCAGCCGGGTGCCGTCAGCGTCATCGAGACCCTTACCAGGCGCTTGCCATCGGGCTGCTTGTCGAGCGAACACTCGTAGATGAGACCAAGATCGACGATGTTTACCGGTATTTCGGGGTCGTAACAGGTTCTCAGCTGCTGCCAGACGAGGCGTTCGACATCCGCGTCGCCGGCATCGTCGGGCAAGACCAGCGGATCGGGCTGCTCCTTGCCCAACGCATCAGCGTCCGACCCATTGATGCGGAACAGGTTGCCGTCGACGAAGACGGTGAAACTGCCGCCCAAAGCCTGGGTTATGTAGCCGGTCTGCCCGGCTGGCAGCGTCACCTGCTGGCCTTGCGGCACCATAATTGCATCGCAGGCGCGCTCGAAGCGAACCGGCTCGGAGGTCTGGCTATAGCCGCTCATTCGGGAATTTGGGGATTCGCGCATGAATGCACGTTCGGACGGATCCTATTATCGCAGACGTTCACCTTTTGATTTAGGGCCGTGAGGATGGATTTGCAACGCCAATCAGGTCTTGTCAGGCTCGCGTGCCGTTTCGCCGCGGCGGGCTGGCTTGGTCTTGTCTGTGGTACGCCGGCATGGGCCCTGAACCCTGCCGAGCGTTTCCACGATTACGTCCGCGACAACTGGAACAGCGAAAACGGGCTGCCACAAGTCTCCGTCCTGACGATAACCCAGGACGCAACCGGCTATATCTGGATCGGTACACAAAACGCCATCGCGCGCTTCGATGGTGTGCGCTTCACCGTATTCGACCGGCGCAACACCGGCATCGACACGACCATGGCGACGGTCAGCTACACCGACCGCCGGGGTCATCCCTGGTTCGGCACGGCACACGGCGCGCTGCGCTACGCCGACGGCACGTTCGCGGCCTTCCGCGCGGGCAGCGGCAACGCGGCCGTGCAGGGCATCGCGGAGTCGGATGACGGCACGTTGCTGTTCGCCACGTCGCTCGGCGTGATGCGCCTGCACGGCAATGCACTCGAACCGGTGCTGCTCGAAGGCGAACGCAGTTGCAGCCTGCTGCGTGACGGCGGTGACCTGTGGGTTGGCCAGACCGGGCAACTCAGCCGCATCGACAATGGTGGTGTGACCCGCTACAGCCTGCCGGCGCAGGCGCGCAATGCCTGCATTTCGCGCCTCAGCCGCACCCGCTCGGGTCTCTGGCTCGGAACGACATCGGGCTTGTTCCGCCTACGCGACGGGCATATCGAGCCGGGCGGCCTCGATCCACGACTCGACCGGCAGACCACCGAAAGCCTGTTCCGCGACAGCAGCGACAACTTGTGGATCGGCACCGCCGCAATACTCTATCGCTTGCGTCCCGGCGGCGAACTCGAACGCATCGGCGAGGACGATTTCGTCCGCGATTCGTGGATACTCGGCGCGTTCGAGGATCGCGAAGGCAACCTGTGGCTCGGCAGCCAGACCGAAGGATTGTTCCGGCTCTGGGACGGCTGGGTGCAACGCGTGTCGCGTCGCGACGGACTGAGCGACGCGTTCGTCTGGAGCGTGGCGAAGGACCCGCATGGTGGCATCGTGTTCGGCACCAATTCCAATGTCGCGGCGTGGTCGGCCGACGACGGTGCACGTCAGCTGATATCGGGCAGTCAGTTGCCGAATCCTTCCGCATACGACCTGTTCTACGATTCGGCGGCGCGCCTTTGGGTCGGCACGCGCGCCGGTGTCGTCATCTATTCCGGCGGCAAGCTCAGCCGGCCACCCGCCCTGGTCAGCCTCGATCCGTATCAGATCAATACCATCGTCGAAGACGGCAATGACTTCTGGATCGGAACGTCGGGCGGACTGTACCGCTACCGCGGCAGTCAATTGGATCGCGTCGGTGCCGCGCCCGGCGTGGGCAGCGCGCGCATCCGCAGCCTCTATCTGCAGGCTCCTGGCGAACTGCTCGTCGGCACCGAGTCCGGCATGCGGCTGGTGCGCGGAGATCTGATGACGACACCGGGGTGGGCGGCGGCGTTCGAAAGCCGCATGATAAGCCACATCGGCCTGGTCCGCGACGGCCTGATCGCCGCGACGACACTCGACTCGGGACTCGGCCTCATCTCGGGTGAGCGCATGCTCGTGCTGACTACCGACCAGGGATTGCCGAGCGACAACGCCTGGACCTTCCATACCATCGACGATCAGCTCTATGTCGCTGGAATCGACGGCGTCTGGCGGCTGCCCCTTGGCGCGTTGCCCGACCCGTCGTCCGCAGCGCCGGTTCTGGCCGGATCGCCGCAGATGGTACTGAGCGCCAGCGGACGCGAGCGCGGCAGTCAGCGCATCCGCTGCTGCAACGGTGGCGCACAGGCTCGCAGTGTCGTCGACGACGCCGGCGGCATCTGGTTCACTTCGATTTCCGGTGCGCTGCGGCTCGACGCCAGGGCAATCACCTATGCCCAGCGACACCCAACGGTCGTGATCGAAGGACTGCGCCACGGCAGCCGCTGGCACGGACAGGTACCGGCGCAGTTGAGGCTCGACAGCAGCAGCCGCGACATCGAGATCGATTTCACCGGACTGAGCTTCCGCGACCCCAACAGCCTGCGTTTTCACTACCGTCTCGACGGTTACGATTCGGACTGGATCGACGCCGGGGCACGACGCAGTGCGTTCTATACCAACCTGCCGCCGGGCAACTACCGCTTCCGCGTCGAGGCCTCGCTGCCGAACACGGATTTTGGCGCCGATGCCGCTGCCCTCGCCTTCGATCTCGCGCCGCGCTGGTACGAACGCGCCAGCGTTCGTGCGGCGTTGGCCGTGTTGGCGCTGTGCCTGATCGGAGTGCTGGTGCGCTTGCGCCTGCATCGCTACAGCGCTGCTCAGGAGAAGCTCGAGGGTCTGGTCAGCGAGCGCACGCTTGCCCTGAGCCGCGCCAACGAGCGTCTGCGCCAGGCCAACCAGGTACTCGCTTTCGAGAGCCAGACCGATCCGCTAACGGGGCTGCACAATCGGCGCTTCCTGCTCGATCACGCCGGGGCATTGTTCGATCCCGAGCAGGCCGGCAGCGCCGCACTGCTGCTGCTCGACCTCGATCACTTCAAGCAGGTCAATGATCGCCATGGTCATGCCGCGGGCGATGATGTGCTGATCCAGCTCGCCCGATTGCTGCAGCATCTCGCGCGCGAAGGCGATCACGTCCTGCGTTGGGGCGGCGAGGAATTCCTGCTCGTGGTCAAGTCGGTGCGCGCGGAACAGGCGCTGGAAATCGCCGAGCGGCTGCGACTGGCCATCAGCAAGCATGCATTCAGCGCCGCAGCCACTCGGACATTGCACATGACCTGCTCGATCGGCGTCTCGGTCCATCCGCTCTGGCCGGCCGAACGCCACGTCGCCGACTGGAGCCTGACGCTGGAACTCGCCGATGCCGCGCTTTACCGGGTCAAGCAGGATGGTCGCAACGGCAGCATGGGGCTTGTCGCCGGTCCCACGCTCGCCGAGATCAACCTGGCCTCTCGCGACGCCGGCACGGTCGATGCTCTGGTCGCCGACAGCGCATTGAACTGGCTGCATCCCGTCGGCGCGGCACAGTTGCGCATCGTGCATTAGTGCAGGGCAGTTGGGAGTGAGGTGCAACAGGGTCGCAAGATCCAGAGCTTCCTCACCCTCACCCTCACCCTCACCCCTCACTCCTCATGCTCTCAAGGCGTCAGGATGCGTGGCAGGTTCGCCGCGCGCAGCTGCTCTTCGAACCTTGCCACCTCGCCCTCGCGGAACGCGGACAGCTCGCCCTCAAGTGTCGCCTTGTCGGCGAGGTCGGCGTCGAGTTCGGAACTCTGGCCCTGGGTGGGTGCGTAGTCAGACGTCTGGACGTCCGAATACAGCGGCGCAATCTGTGAATAGAGCTTGGCGCCGCCGAAGCGGCCGGCGAGCACATCGTAGACGACTTCGGCCTTCGGATTGTGGAATTTCAGGTCGAGTTCGTCGCAATGCTTGATCACCACCTCTGCGCCGGCATTGACGCCCTTCAAGGCCGCCTTGTCCGCGCTCATGCGCTTGATGATGCCGGCCTGCTCGCGGATCGCGCGAATCGTCTCGATGTCGTCGACCAGCTGGTCGAGCGCATCGCGCGCGCGCAACGCGAACGCGACGTTCTGGGCCAGCTCCGCCGCCGGAACCGGCGAATGCGGATCCGGCTTGATCTCCGCCGTCGTCGTCACGACAGCCTGACCCGGAACCAGCAGTCTCAATGTATACATTCCCGGCGCAGCAAGGATGCCCTTCTCCGGCTCGCCCGCATCGATTTTGGCCTTCTCGAGGCGCTTGGCACCTTCGTAGCGCAGGTCCCAGACGATGCGGTTCAAGCCCTGCTCCTTGGTCAGCTCGGTCCCCGCGTCGTCTTCCGGCGGCTCGTCGGCGTCGTCCTTCGCATATTTCGGCGGGCGCGGATTCGTACTCAGCGTACGCACGATCTTGCCCTGTGCATCGAGGATTTCCAGCTTCAGGTCGTCCTTGTGCGCATTCTCGACCGGCTTGTCGTCGTCCTGCGGCTCGCCCTTGATCTTGTCGCGCAGCCAGTAATCGACGATCAATCCCAGCGGCGCCGGATCGGTCGCGCCATCGTGATCCCAGCGCGTGTCGAGACGGAAGCGATAGGCCGGCCGTGGCTTGAACAGGTGCACCGGTTCCTTGCGGATCGACGGCACGAAAGCACGCAGCGAGGAAAGATCGTCGAGCACCCATATCGACCGACGCGTGCCGAGGATCAGGTCGTCATGCTTGACGCGCATGTCGGACACGCCGATCGCCGGCAGGTTCATGCGCAAGTCTTCGAAGGTGGCGCCGCCGTCGCGCGAATAGAACACGCCGCGCTCGGCGCCGACGTACAGCAGATTCGGATCGGTCGGATCCTCGCGCAGCACGAACAGGTGCTGGTCTTCGGGCAACCCCTTCGACAACTGTTCCCACGATTTGCCGAAATCGCGCGTGCGGAACAGGTACGGATGCACATCGTTGAGGCGGCGCGCATCGACCGTGACGTACGCAGTGCCGGCGTCCTTGCGCGATGCTTCGATGCCTTCGACCGTGGCCCACGGCGGCAGCTTCGCCGGCGTGACGTTCTGCCAGTTCTTGCCGCCGTCGCGTGTCAACTGCACCAGGCCATCGTCGGTGCCGACCCAGATCTGGTCCTTCGCGACCGGCGATTCGGCAATCGAGAAGATCGTGTCGTACACCTCGACGCCGGTGTTGTCTCCGGTCAGCGGGCCGCCGGCCCACTTCTGTTTCGATTTGTCGTTGCGCGTCAGGTCGCCGCTGATCGCCTGCCAATGCACACCGCGATCGCTCGTCTTGAACAACACCTGGGCGCCGTGATACAGCACCTTCGGGTCGTAGGCGGATGTCGCAATCGGTGCCGTCCACTGGAAGCGGTACTTGCCGTCGATCGCGCCATGCCCGGACATGTTGTGCGGATAGATCGTGACGTTGCGGAACTGCCCGGTGAGTTCCTGGTAGTGCGAGATGTAGCCGGAATATTCGCCGGCATAGATGTGCCCCGGCAATTCGCGATCGAACTGGAAATCACCGGCTTCGCCGCCGCCGACGGCGTAGAAGTCGGCAACCAGCGGCGCACCGTTGCCGCGCAAGACATAGGCAGGTCCGCTCGATGTGCCCCAGTCCTGCATCGTGCCGCCGACGTGATACGGAATGCGGTCGTCGGCGTCGATGTTGTAGAACTGCGCGAGCGGCAGCGACGGCGACCACCAGGTCTTGCCGCCGTCGTTGGTGAGATCGACGCCACCGTCATTACCGACGATCATGCGGCGGTTGTCGGTCGGATCGATCCAGACGTCATGGTTGTCGCCGTGGTGCAGGCCCTTGACCGAGACGAATTCCTTGCCGCCGTCGACGGTCTTGACCAGATTGACCTGCGGCAACCAGACGATGTCGGCGTTGTCCGGATCGATCGTCAGCGTCGTGTAGTACCACATGCGCTGGCGCAGCACGCGCGCGCCGCTGGCGCGTTCCCAATTCTCGCCGCCGTCATCGGAGCGGAACAGGCCGCCGTCCTTCGCCTCGATCAGGGCGTAGACGCGATTCGAGTCGGTGCGCGAAATCGCCACGCCGATCTTGCCCATTTCGCCGAGCGGCAAGCCATGCTCGCTGATCTGCTTCCACGTGTCGCCGCCGTCGTCCGAACGGTACAGGCCGCTGCCCGGGCCGCCCGAAGTCAGATCCCACGGGTAGCGTTTGGCCTGCCACAGGCCGGCAAACAGCACGTGCGGGCGATTCGGATCGATCGCGACATCGGACGCGCCGGTCAGCTCGTCCTTGAACAGCACGCGCTGCCAGTTCTTACCGCCATCGGTCGTGCGATAGACGCCGCGCTCCTTGCTGGCACCGAACGGCGACCCGAACACGGCGGCGTAAGCGACCTCGGCGTTGCGCGGATCGATCGCGATCGTGCCGATCTGGCCGTGCGTCGTCCACACCTGCTTCCAGCTCTTGCCGGCATCGGTCGACTTGAAGATGCCCGTGCCGAACGACACGTTGCCGCGGATGTTCGCTTCGCCGGTGCCGACGTAGAGAACGCTGTGATCGGATGCCGCGACCGCGATCGAACCGGTATTGCCGTTCGGCTGATCGTCGAACACCGGCTTGAAGTCACGTCCGCCGTTTTCACTCTTCCAGATGCCGCCCTGCGCGGCAGCAAGATAGAACGTCAGCGGATCACCCGGCACGCCGGTCACGCGATCGACGCGGCCGCCGACCGCTGGACCGATCGTACGGTACTTGAGCGCGCCGTACGGTTTCGGCTTTTCGTCCGGCGGAAGCGGAGCTCCGGCGGGCTTGCTGTCGCTGGCGGCGAGCGCCGGAAGGATCATCGCCGCGAAAGCGAACGCGATCACGAAGCGAATGGACATGCGGTTTCCCCTGCCGGAATAGAAAGACGAATCGAGCGAAGCTAGAGATGAAGCGACGCCGCGTCAATACCCAGCATCGTAAAGACATGTGCATGTGCGGCAAATGCAGCCGCTATCGTTCGCAAGGTGAACGCGATGTGATGGAGTTGGCTTTCGTTCGCGCGTCGACTCGTCATCACCTGCGCCACGCCTGCCGGATCTCGTCAACCGATTCCCGAGCGGCAGTCTGCGCCATCGTCGCGTAGCGCACCGGCCCCACACTGCGTTACGCATTCTTCATGGCATGTAGCAGGGCCCCAGTTCGCGCACTTCGACGGTCGCCCACTGCGCCGCCGGGCACTGGCCTGCAATCGTGATCGCCTGGTCGAGACTGTCGCAATCGAGCAGAAAGAAACCGCCGACGAGTTCCTTGGATTCGGCGAACGGACCATCGACGCGCCTACTTCTGCCGTCGCGCGTCGCTACGCGTACACCATGCGTCTTCAGCGATTCAGTCGCGCGCAGCAATCCGCGCGCTTTCAGATCGGTGGCGAAGTTGAGCATGCTCTCGTACGCGAGCCTTGCGCGGGCGTGCGCTCGGCGCGCTGGCCGTGCGGTTCCATGATCAACAACATGTACGACATTTGCGTTCCTCTTTGCTCAGTGTTTGCCTGCCGCCGCCGCCCGCTCGAGCAACAAGTCGCGCTCGCGCGCATTGCGTGTCATGGCCGCCGCGCGTTCGAATTCGACGCGCGCCTCTTCGCCGCGGTCAAGCTTGGCGAGCAGGTCGCCGCGTACCGTCGGCAACAGGTGATAGGTTTTCAGGGCAGGTTCGTCAGCCAGCGCGTCGACCAGTTCGAGCCCTGCGGCCGGACCATGCGCCATGCCGACCGCGACCGCGCGATTGAGTTCGACGACCGGCGAAGGCATGACCCGGGCAAGCTCGGCATACAACGACGCGATCCGCGCCCAATCTGTGGCGTCCGCCATGCCCGCGCGCGCGTGGCATGCGGCGATGGCCGCCTGCAAGGTGTAGGGTCCGCGCGTGTGGACGAGCTTCTCCGCGATTTCGAGCGCTCGCAGTCCGCGGCGGATCAGCAGCTGATCCCAGCGCCCGCGATTCTGGTCGAGCAGCAGGACCGGCTCGCCGCCCGGACCGCTGCGGGCATGGACGCGCGAGGCCTGCAGTTCCATCAACGCGACCAGTCCCTGCGCTTCGGCTTCGTGTGGCGCAAGGCCGACCAGGATGCGGCCCAGTCGCAGCGCCTCCTCACACAATTGCGGACGCATCCAATCGCTGCCGGCGGTCGCCGTGTAGCCTTCGTTGAAAATCAGGTAGATCACTTCGAGCACCGACGCCAGCCGTTCGCCGAGTTCCTCGGCACGCGGCACTTCGAATGGCACCTGCGCGTCACTCAGGCTGCGCTTGGCGCGCACGATGCGTTGCGCGATCGTCGGTTCCGGCACCAGGAACGCGCGCGCGATTTCGTCCGTGGTGAGGCCGCCGAGCAGGCGCAGCGTCAGCGCGACACGCGCCTCGGTCGACAACAGCGGATGACAGGCCGTGAACATCAGCCGGAGCAGATCATCGCCGATCGGATCGTCGAGCGCCTCGTTGGCCATGTCGGTCGCGTCGTCGAGTGCCGCTTCGAGTTCGTGGGCCAGTTCGACATGCTTGCGCTCGAGCAACTCGTCGCGGCGCAGCTTGTCGATCGCTCGATGCTTCGCCGTTGCCATCAGCCAGGCGCCCGGATTATCCGGAATGCCGGACTGCGGCCACTGCTCGATCGCTGCAACCAGCGCGTCCTGCGCCAGTTCCTCGGCGATGCCGACATCGCGCACCATGCGCGCAAGGCTCGCGATCAGCTTCGCCGATTCGATGCGCCAGACTGCCGCGATGGTTCGATGCGTATCGGTCGCCGTCATGGCGGCCGATCTGACCATCTTCCCTCGCGCTGCGCAAGATCATTTCATGCGCCTTTTCGCGGTTGAACCCGGCTGGGCAATTGCCGTCGAGATCCGGATAGCCATTGAGTTGCATCGGATGCTCCTTATTTTTCAGTACATCGAAGGCCGCCGCGCTCAGTGGTCGCCGTCGGGGCCTTCCACGATCTGGTAGGTCACGCATTCGCCGTCGCCGGCGACGTCGAGGAAGCGCCGCGTACCCTCGATCGCCGCTTCGCGCGACGGGAATTCGAGCATTGCGAATCCGCCGAGCAGCTCCTTCGATTCCGTGTATGGCCCGTCGATCACGGCCGACTTGCCGTTCGTGCGGCGCATCACGCAGCCGTGCTGCTTGATCGACAGGAAACCGCCGCCCATCAGCAACGTGCCGCTGCCGAGGCTGTCGGCGATGAACCTGTCCATCTCTTCCTTGCGTTCGCCTTCCGGCCGGCCGGAATTGGTCTTCGGATCCGGAATGTAGATGCTGAAATATTTCATGAGCGTCTCCTCGCCGGTGCCGGTCAGTTGGTCGCGCGACGCGCAAGTTCGGCGCGCTGACGCTCTTCCTGCTCGCGCAGTTCCGGCGTGAACTCCGCGCCGAAATCCTCGGCCTCGAACACGCGGCGGATCTCGAGTTCGCAGTCACCGTGCTCGAACGGACGCGGGCAGCGCTTGGCCCACTCCAGCGCTTCTTCCATCGACTTGCACTGCCACAACCAGAAACCGGCGACGAGTTCCTTGGTCTCGGCGAACGGCCCATCGACGACTTGGCGCTGGTTGCCGCTGAATTTCACGCGCTTGCCCTTCGAACTCGGATGCAGGCCCTCGCCGGCCAGCATCACGCCGGCCTTGACCAGTTCCTCGTTGAAGCGGCCCATGTCGGCCAGCAGTTTCTCGCTTGGCATGACGCCGGATTCGCTTTCTTTCGTAGCCTTTACCATCACGCAGAATCGCATCGCAGTTCTCCTTTGGTTGATTGCGAGCCGGCATTCCTGAATTCTCCGAAATGCCGCGCTCTCGATGATTACGTCGAACGGGCAAGATCAAAATCGACAGAAGGCAGATATTTCACCCCTCCCCTTGTGGGAGAGGTCGACGCGCGCAGCGCGGCGGGAGAGGGATGGCGGTGCAGCCGCCGTCGTCGTCGGCCTCGCCCTCTCCCCAACCCCTCTCCATCAAGGGGGCCGAAAAGCACGCGAAATCGATTGTCTATTGCTGCAGTGCGTTAGTTGCGGGTAAAGCCTGGATCAGGCGGACCCTGCGGCGCGCAGGCAATCGGCGAAGATGCGCATCGCGGCATCGAGGTCTGCCGGTGGCAGGTCGGCATAGCCGAGCAACAGGCCCTGGCGTGATTGCGGCTTCAGGTAATACGGAGCGATCGGATACAAGCCCAGGCCGCGCGTGCGCGCGCGTTCGATCAGTTCACGCACCTGTGCCTGACGCAGACACGGCAGCCAGGCAAGCACATGCATGCCGGCGCTCGAGTCGGCCACTTCGACGGCGTCGCCAGCGTGCCTGCGCAACGAGTTGAGCAGCGCGGCACGGCGCAGCTTCAGCGCCTTGCCGGTCGCGCGCAGGTGACGCTCGAACGCTCCGGTTGCCATCAGTCGCGCCAGCGCCGCCTGTTCGATTGCCGGGCAGCCGCGGTCGGTCAGCCATTTGCCCGCAACGAACGAATCGCGCAGGCGCGGCGGCAGAACCATGTAGCCAAGGCGCAGCGCCGGAAACAGCACTTTGGAAAAAGTGCCAATGTATATAACCTGTCCGGCGCGGTCGAGCGACTTCAGCGCCGCCAGCGGCCGGGCGTCGTAGCGAAATTCGCCGTCGTAATCGTCCTCGATCAGCCAGCAGCCGGTCTGCTCGGCCCAGGCCAGCAGCTCCATGCGTCGCGCCAGGCTCAGCACCGCGCCGGTCGGAAACTGGTGCGACGGCGTCACCAGGGCCAGACGCGCCGCACTGCGCTCGGGCAGCTCGGCGACGACCATGCCGTCGCCGTCGACACGGCAGCCGATCAGCTCGGCGCCGGCCGCCTGCAGGATCTGCCGCGCACCCTGATAATGCGGATCCTCGATCACAACGCGGTCGCCTTCGTCGAGCAGGACCTCGGCGGCGAGTGCGAACGCCTGCTGCGTGCCGCTGACGATCAGAATGTCGTCCGGCGTCGCGACGATACCGCGGCGTCGCGCGAGGTAGTCGCAGACCTGTTCGCGCAACGCCGTCAGGCCTTGCGGGTCGGGATAGTCGCTAACCATGTGCGCCGCGGCATGGCTCAGTTCGCGGCGCCAGGCGCTGGCCAGTTGAGGATTGGTCATCGGCATGCCGTACTGCAGGTTGTAGCGCAATCCGCGATGCTGGCGGCCCGGAATCTTGACCTCGTAGAGTTCGCGCATGCGCTGACCGCGCCGCGCCACGCGCGGCTCGCGCCGGGCCGGCTTGCGCGCGGCAAGTTCGCTTGCCGTTGGGGCCTTGAACGAAATCACTCCGCTCGGTGTCGGCGCCGCGGCGGCGAAGGTGCTGACATAGCAACCAGAGCCGACGCGGCCCTCGATGAAACCCTCGGCCGCCAGCTGTTCGTAGGCGGCGAGCACGGTGTTGCGTGACAGGTCGAGTTCGCGCGCCAGCGTGCGCGTGGCCGGCAATCGGGTCGACGGCGCACAGCGTCCGCTCAGGATCGCCTGCTTCAACGCACGCGTCAGCTGCGCGTAGCGCGGTCCCTGGTTGTCGAGCTGGAGAAACATGGTGGCTCCATGAAAATTTAAATCAAAGGCCCTTGTTGAGGCCAATTTGAGCCCTTAAGCTTGCCGCCGTCAAGTGAGAGTTTTTCAAGGCATGTATAGCGCTTCGTTCATCTTCGAGGCCGGCACCTGCGATGCGCGCTTCCACGAGCTGAACGCGCTGATCGATGCCGCCGCGCGCGCGACTGCCGGATATATCGGCGTTGAGTCGTGGCGTTCCAGCGACGGCAGGCGCGCCAACGCCACGTACTACTGGAACTCCCTCGAGGCGCTGCGCGAATTCTCTTCGCACCCCAGTCACATCGAAGCCAAACGCCAATACCAGCGCTGGTACCGCGGGTATCACATCGTCATCGCCGAGGTCGTGCGCTCGTATGGCGACGGCACCATCGCGCATTTCACGCCGAACGAGCGCGGCGATCGCATCGGAGCATCGTTTTGAGGCCCGAAACTCTCGATGCGCTGGCGATGTTTCCCGCGCAGCTCGAAGCGTTCTATGGCGCGATTCCGGCAGCATGCAAGTGCTGGTCGCCGCTGTCCTGGAACGGCATTCCGAGCGAGCCGTTCAATCCGATCGAGCAGATCTGCCATGTCCGCGACATCGAGATCGACGGCTATCAGGTGCGATTCCGGCGCGCATTGACGGAACACAACCCGCACCTTGCGACGATCGACGGCTCCGCGCTTGCGCGCCAGCGCGCGTACCTCGAGGCCGACGCAGACAAGGTGCTCGCGGGATTCCGCACTGCGCGGTTGGAAACAGTCGATCTGCTGACAAGCGTGGGTGACGCGCAATGGGAGCGTCACGCGATATTCGAGGACTACGGCGCGCTGACCCTGCGCAGCCTGGTCCACTTTCTGTGCAGTCACGATCAGCAGCATCTGGCCGGCCTGCAGTGGCTGCTCGGCAAGATCGCCGCCTCGCCCCGCGGCGAATCCGATACAAACTGACGGGAGTACGCGATGCCCGACGTGCGCCAGGCGACGATTCACGATCTCGATATGGTTGCGCCGCTGTTCGATGCGTACCGCGAGTTCTACCGGCAATCTTCGGACATCGAGCGCGCGCGCGCTTTTCTGGCCGAGCGCTTTGCTCATCACGAATCGGTGATCTTCCTGGCGCACGACGAAAAAGGCGTGGCCATCGGTTTCACCCAGTTGTATCCGCTGTTCTCGTCGGTGCGCGCGAACCGCAAATACCTGCTGAACGACCTGTACGTCGTGCCGGCCGCACGGCGCAGCGGCGCGGCGCGGCTGTTGATCGCGGCGGCGACGCAGTTCTCGCGCGCCAACGGCGCCTCGTCGCTGTCGCTGTCCACCGCGACCGACAACCTGCCGGCACAGCGCCTGTACGAGTCGCTCGGCTGGCAGCGCGACAGTGGCTACTTCGAATACAACCTCGGTCTATAGGAACGAAACCCGCGATGGCCTGGCCTGCACCTGTCACGTTGCATGGGGAGATCGTCACGGTCGAGCCACTGCGTCCCGATCATCACGATGGCCTCGCCGAGGTCGTCCGCGACGGCGAGTTGTGGAACCTGTGGTACACGAAAATTCCATCGCCCGACGGCGTGCGCGCCGACATCGAGCGCCGCCTCGGCCTGCAGGCCAAGGGCAGCATGCTGCCGTTCGTCTTGATCGACAACGCGCGCGGCCGCGTGGTCGGCGCGACCAGCTACATGAATATCGACGCCGACAATCGCCGCGTCGAGATCGGCAGCACCTGGTATGCGGCCAGCGCGCAGCGCACGGCGATCAACACCGAATGCAAGCGCCTACTGCTTGCGCACGCGTTCGAGAGGCTGGACTGTGTCGCCGTCGAATTCCGCACCCATATGATCAACCAGCAAAGCCGGCGCGCAATCGAGCGGCTCGGGGCGAAGCTCGATGGCATCCTGCGCAACCACATGATCCAGCCGAACGGCACGCTGCGCGACACCTGCGTTTACAGCGTCATCGCCGGCGAATGGCCGACCGTGCGCGTGCACCTGGACTGGCAGCTGAAAAAACCACGATCCTGAACAGACGGCGGATCGGGGTGATGAATTCCGTTCGCTCCGAGCCGCATGCTCGCGCTGGCGAAGTCGAAGATACCGACATCGAAGCTTGCGCATCGTCACCAGTGTCAGGCAGCCTGCCTTGATGAAGCCGCACGGCTCGGCACGAACAGCGGCGAATTTCCCGGCCAGTGGGTCTGGCCTGAGATATGGCGCATGCCTTAGCATGCGCTGCACGCCACTCCAAACATGTCCCGATGACACAAGCGCTGTGCGGCTCCGCTCTGAATCGATGGATCGGCTTTGCCACGGCACTGATGTCGGCGCTGGCCGGCGGTGCCGTGTGGAGCGTGCTGGTGCTGCGCACCGGCCACGAACTGACCGCGCTGGCGTTCGTCATTGCCGCTGCGATCGCGTGGATATTGCGCGGGAACGGCTTTGCCGGAACACGCCTCGGTACATTTCTCGCCGCGTTTTTTACCGCGCTCGCCTGCATCTACTCGCAATGCCTGCTCGCGGTCGGCGACGTCGCCCAGGCCATGGGATTCTCGCTGCGCGACACGCTGCTGCGCATCGGCGCCGACTTTGCGCTCGCGGTCGTGCGCGGGCGAATCAGTCCGTGGCAGACGGCGAGCTATCTCCTCGCGATGGCGCTTGCGGCGTGGCTCGTGTGGCGAAGGCCAGCCTCACGACAAGCCAGAGGATCGTAGGGCATTCACTCACCTGCCAGACAGCGAAGCATGTCATTGTCGTTCACAAGCTGCGACAGCCCGTCGGAAACGGCGGCCGACACATAGCGGTCATTCGCTTCGCCCGTCGGCACAAACTGGATACTGGTCTCGAACAAGCCGTTGTAGAATTTTTCGTAGTCCTTGCCGCCGGCCGACTTGCAGATGCCCTTGATGGCAAACTCATCACGGAGCGTGCCGGCCCGGAATCCCATGATGTTTTTCGCTTCAAGACTGCGCATCTCCACACGCAGCATTGCGACCGCGTCCGCTGGAGCACTGAGCACAACCAGGAAATTGTGTTTCTGCAAGGCCGATACGATGGCTGTGGTGACGATACCTTGCAGGTCTCCTGCGATCGTCATATCGGCGCCGGCTCCGCCGACACCTCGCTGTCCGAGAACCTTGGAAGTTCGTTCGTCGGCTACGGTCAGATGAACCGACTTTCCGTTACCGGAGGTCGCCGAGGTCTCGGCTACTAGAGCGGCGTGATCTTGACCGTCTGGGCGGTAAACGCACACCCACCGCATAACAGCATCACTGTTGCACAAAAGAGTCCGTTTTGCATTTTCCTTTTCCTTGTCTGCGTCATCCTGTCCACGCGCTGAGGCATATCCGTTGCGTCAATGCCCGCCGCCACCATCGACAGCCTTCAGTCCGGCGATCAGCTTGTTCGCTGCTTCCTGGCCATCGGCATACAGCATCCGGCAGTTGTCCTGGTAGAACAGCGCGTTTTCGATGCCGGCGAAACCGGTGCCCTTGCCACGCTTGATCACGATGACCTGCTTGGCATTGGCAACGTCGAGGATCGGCATGCCGTAGATCGGCGACGATTTGTCGGTCTTCGCGACCGGATTCACGACGTCGTTCGCGCCGATTACGATCGCGACATCGCAGTTCGGGAATTCCGGATTGATGTCGTCCATGTCGGCGATCAGGTCGTACGGCACGCCGGCTTCGGCGAGCAGCACGTTCATGTGCCCCGGCATGCGACCGGCGACCGGATGGATCGCGAACTTCACGTCCTTGTCGCGCTTGATCAGCTGCTGGCTCAGTTCCCAGATCTTGTGCTGCGCCTGCGCCACCGCCATGCCGTAACCCGGCACGATGATCACCTTCTCGGCCAGATACAGCAGCGATGCCGCATCGTCGGCCTCGATCGGCTTCATCGAACCCTTGATCTCGGCCGCCGGCTGGCCGCCGCCGCCGAAATTCGAGAACAGTACATTGCTGATCGAACGATTCATCGCCTTGGCCATCAGCCGCGTCAGCAGCGTGCCGGCCGCGCCGACCACGGTACCGGCGATGATCAGTGCGACATTCTGCTGCACGAAGCCTTCGAAACCGACCGCGAGGCCGGTGAACGCGTTGTACAGCGAGATCACCACCGGCATGTCGGCACCGCCGATCGGCAGCGTCATCAGGATGCCGAAAAGCAGCGCAAAGGCGAAGAACAGCACGATCATGTGTGGCGCCATGTGGAACACGACCATCGCACCGAGCACTGCCGCCGCGAGGAAGCACAAGCCATTGACCGCCTGCTGGCCATCGAAGCGAAACGTCTTGTCCATCCAGCCCTGCAGTTTGGCGAACGCGATCAGCGAACCGGTGAACGACACGGCGCCGATCAGCGCCCCGACGACGGCAAGTACCTTCTGCGTCAAGGTCAGCGTCAGCGCGTGTTCCGGCGATGCGGACAGCGCAGCACCGAGCAGTGCGCTCGCGCCGATCGCGGCGGCCGAGCCGCCGCCCATGCCGTTGTACAGCGCGACCATCTGCGGCATGTCGGTCATCGCTACCTTTTTGCCGCTGTACCAGGCCGCCGCCGTGCTCAGCGCGATCGCGACGAAAATCAGTGTTGCGTTCTCGATCAGCACGCGGTCCGGACCACCGTGATGGAAAAACGTCGCGATCACCGCGACCAGCACACCGACACCGGCCCACTGGATGCCGCTGCGTGCCGTCACCGGCGACGACATGCGCTTGATGCCGAGGATCAGCAGCACCGCGGCGACGAAATAGCTCGCCTGGATCAGGATCGAAACAATTTGAGCAGTGTCCATTATCGATTCCCCGAAGCAGCGTTCATTGAGGCAAGCGCGGATCGTTGCCAATAAAAACTGGGTCCCGGATCGACGCACATCCATGTGCTGTCCAGGCCGACCTCATCCTGAGCTCGGCTTCTTCGACGACTTGAACATCTCGAGCATGCGCTCGGTCACGACATAGCCGCCGGCCGCGTTGCCGGCGCCGAGGAACACGCCGATGAAGCCGATCACCTGCTGCAGCGGCGTCGTCGCCTCACCGAGCGCGACCATCGCGCCGACCAGCACGATGCCGTGGACGAAGTTCGATCCCGACATCAGCGGCGTATGCAGGATCACCGGCACGCGCGAGATGATTTCGTGGCCGGTGAACGCCGCGAGCATGAACAGATAAAGCGCCAGGAATCCATCAATCATGTCAGTCACCGAAGTCAAGAGCGTAAAGATTGAACCACGGAGAACACAGAGAACACGGAGAAAGCAAATTCAAAACGCCAAGCGAACCAGTCCGTCCTTCAGAACCCGGGTGTTGAAATTGATCAGCAGACCGACCTTCATTTTCGAAATTCTCATATAGGTGAGGAGTTGCGCCCGGTGTATGGGCAGCAACCTATCCACCGCCTTCAGTTCCACGATCATGCAATTCTCGACCAGCAGATCAAGTCGAAAGCCGCAATCGATCCGAACATCCTTGTAGGCGATACCAACCGCCTTTTCTCTCTCGAACGAAATTCCCGCGACCGCCAACTCGTGCGTGAGGCACTGCGAATAGGCCGACTCAAGCAAGCCCGGGCCCAGACACCGATGAACCTCGATCGCACCACGGATGACGCGGTCAGACAAATCCGCAAGTTCCATTTCCTTATCCTCCGTGTTCTCCGTGTTCTCCGTGTTCCAGTCTTTCGACTTTTGATCTACCCGGCTCCCTCGACCAGAGCCTTCGTCGCCTCATGCCTTATCTCGCCGGCGTGCGTCACGCAGGTCTTGGCGATAAGCTCGTCGGTCCAGTCCAGGCTCAGCGCGCCGTCCTTGACGCTCAATTCGAGAAAGTTATACAAATTCTTCGCGTACAGTTCGCTGGCGTGGATCGGGGCGCTCGCCGCCAGGTTGACTGGACCGATGATCGTCACGCCGTTGGCCGAGACAACTGTCTTGCCGGCCTCGGTCAGCTCGCAGTTGCCGCCGGTTTCGGCGGCGATGTCGACGATCACGGCGCCAGGCTTCATGCCGGCGACCATCGCCGCGGTAACGATGCGCGGTGCTTTGCGACCCGGCACCGCGGCGGTCGTGACGATGACATCGACACCCTTGATGTGCTCGGCCAGAGCGGCCTGCTGCTGGGCACGTTCTTCAGTGGTCAGCTCGCGCGCGTAGCCGCCGGCGCCGGCGGCGCTGACGCCGAGTTCGACGTATTTCGCGCCGAGCGACTGGATCTGTTCCTTGGTTTCCGGGCGCACGTCGAAGCCCTCGACCTGCGCGCCGAGGCGGCGCGCGGTTGCGATCGCCTGCAGGCCGGCGACGCCGGCGCCGACGATCAGCACTTTCGAAGGTCGCACCGTGCCGGCGGCGGTGGTCAGCATTGGAAAGAATTTCGGGCTCGCCACGGCGGCGATCAGGACGGCCTTGTAGCCGGCGATGTTCGCCTGCGACGAAAGCACGTCCATTGCCTGCGCGCGCGTCGTGCGCGGCAGCAGTTCCATCGCGAAGCTGGTGATCCTGCGGTCGCGCAGCGCCTTGATGCGCTCGGGCGCCAGATGCGGTTGCAGATAGCCGATCGTGACCGCACCTTCCTTCAGCGCGGCAATCTCGTCGAGCGATGGCGGCTGTACGGTGAGCAACACGTCGGCGCGGTCCAGCGCGGCGCGCGCGTCGGGCGCCACTTCGGTGTCCTTGAACGAAGCGTCGGGAAAGCTGGCCGAGTCGCCGGCGCTCCTCTCGATCAGCAGGTTGGCACCCTTGGCCTTGAGTTTCCTGGCGACGTCCGGCGTCAGCGCAACCCTTCGTTCGCCCGGCACGGTTTCCCGCACCACGCTGATCGTAATCGCCATGAAACTCTCCCGCTCACGCGATAGGCAGACAGCGATGCTAACCGAGGTTGGCAAGTCCCGCCAGCAGGTATTCCCGGTCGCGGCAACGCGTCAGTGACGCTCGCAACTCACATCTTTGGATTGGGCATGTAATCTCGACCACTCCTGCGCCTTTTGCGTACCATGTTCCGCAAACCGGGGAAACGGGCGCGGGAGGTCGTCGCCCCACGACTCGAGGAGCAGGAGCCGGATTCGCGCGATACACTTCATTCTTTTCCGCAAGAGCTGCCGATTCGCGACATGACACCCTTCGATCTCTTGAGCAAACGCCGCTCGATTCCTTCGCGCCAGCTCGGCGAACCGGGGCCCACGCCGGATCAGCTCGAGAGTCTGTTCGCCATGGCGCTGCGCGTTCCCGACCATGGCAAGCTCACGCCGTGGCGGTTGCTTCTGATCCGCGGCGACGCGCGCCGGCAGCTCGGCGAGAGCCTTGCGCAAATCCATCGGCGCAGCGATCCGGCCGCGCCCGACGCGGCCATCGCCAAAGATCGTGACCGCTTCAATTTCGCGCCGCTGATCGTCGCGGTCATCGCACGCGTCACCTCCGGCCACAAGGTGCCGGAACAGGAACAGGTGCTGTCGGCCGGGTGCGTGGCCTACAACCTGCTGTTCGGCGCGCAGGCGCTCGGCTTCGGTGCACAGTGGCTGACCGGCTGGGCCGCATATGATCCTGAAGTCGCCGCCTTGCTCGGCCTTGCCGGAAACGAGCGCGTGATCGGCTTCATCCACATTGGCACGGCGCGCGAACCGGCGCCTGAGCGCTTGCGTCCGGACGTAGCGGCGTTGGTGAGCGAATTGCGGTTGACGACTGAGGGCTGAGGCTAACGGCTCGTTTCCATGGCTCACTTCTCACGACCGCTCTCGACCGTCCGTGGCCTTCGCGGCATTTGGGCTCTCGCCCGGCGTCTCACGTCTCACGTTCCCATGTCTCACGGCTTACAATCCACACAATGCGCACCCTGCACCTGATCGACGCCAGCCTCTACGTTTTTCGCGCCTGGCATTCGATGCCGGCGTCGGCGTTCACCGATCGCGACGGCGCCCCGGTCAACGCGGTGCACGGCTTCATGCGATTCCTGTGCGACTTTCTCGAGCGGGCGCGACCGACGCACGTGATCGTGGCGTTCGACGAATCACTGACGAGTTCGTTCCGCAACGGCATCTACCCGGCTTACAAGGCGCATCGCGAATTGCCGCCGGCCGAACTGCTGGTCCAATTCGGCTATTGCAAGCAGGTCGCGACGGCGCTGGGGCTGTGCGTGGTCAGCGACCTGCAGTACGAAGCAGATGACTTGATCGGCAGCGCGGCCGTGCGCGTGCGCGCGCAAGGTTTCCGCAACGTGATCATTTCCGCCGACAAGGATTTCGGCCAGCTCGTCACCGTGCACGACGAGCAATGGGATTTTTCGCGGGACGAACGCTGGGACGTCGCAGGCGTGAAACGCCGCCTCGGCGTACGTCCGGACCAGGTCGTCGATTTCCTCGCATTGACCGGCGACACGGTCGACAACATTCCCGGCGTGCCGGGCATCGGGCCAAAAACCGCGGCAAGTTTGCTCGCGCACTTCGAGACGCTCGATGCGCTGCTCACACGCATCGAGGAGGTTCCGTTTCTGCGGCTGCGCGGCTCCGGGCAGGCCTACGTGCGCATCAAGGAGCACCGTGAGCAGGCGCTGATGTCGCGCATGCTCAGCGCGATCGCCCTGGATGCACCGGTGCCGGCGCTGACCGAACAACTGCTCTGGCGCAAGCCCGACACCGGCGTTCTGGATCCGCTGTTCGACCAGCTCAAGTTCGGCCCGCTGACGCGTTCGCGCTGCCGGGCGCTGGTGCCGCAGGCGAACGCAGCCGTCAGCGTCGACTAGTGCTTTTCTTCCTTCGGCTTTTCGGGCGGCGGCGTCGAGTCCAGGCTCGACGGCGCCACATTCAACCCCCTGCGCGCCGGGCCCTTCGGCAATTCGGTCATGCCGGCTGCGATGCCGCTCTGGTTCCAGGCGAAGCGCAGGTTGGAACGGAAGATCTGCGTCGGCTTCAGTTCGCCAGGTTCCTTGAGCACGCCGAACTTGTCGTATAGCGCCTTCTGGCTGTTGGCGATGAAGTACAGGTCGTCGCCGGCAATCGCACCGAGCGTCGGCGTCGCGAATGCCGGCTGCGCCACGTCGAGCGGCATTGCGGCCGCCACGCCGCGCCCGTCCGCCGACAGCTTCAGGCGCATCACGCGCTGCGGCACCATGCCGCTTTCGATCACGACCAGGCAGCCGTCATACCAGTACATACCGACGATGCCGCCGAGCACGAGCTTCTCCGGATTGCGACCGAGCGCGAACGGCGCGTCCTTGGTCAGGTCGAGGCCGAAAATGCCGGCGGCAAAATCGGCGAAGTAGAGCGTGCGGCCATCGTCGGAAACGGCCATGCCGCGGATGCTGGTCAGCTTCGGGTTTTCGATCAGCGCCTTCAATTCGCCGTTGTCGAGCCGGAAGATCTTGCCGTGGTCGCCGTCGGCGACGTAGACGTGGCCATCCTTGCCGACCGCCATGCTGGTCGGCAGCAGGTCGCCGGCATCCATCGGAAAAGTATACTTGTTCAGGAATTTGCCGGTCGACAGCTGGAACTCGACGACACCGGACTTGCCGAAGCTTTCTGCCGTGAAGCCTTTGTAGTACGGCACACCGGCGCTGGCGACATACAGCTTGTCGTGCCCGGCATCGACGCCCAGGTCGAACACCGAATAGACGCCGTTTTCGGCAGTCGGCTGGATGAAGTCGCTCAGCTTGCCCTTCATGTCGGCGAGATAGACCTTGCCTTCGCGCGCGCTGCCGACGAGAAACTGCTTGCGTTTCGGGTCCCAGGCGAGCGATTCGAACAGGTAGTCGCCTTTCGGCAGCTCGAACGCCGGCTTGCCCTCGCCGAACTGCTTGGCGTTCACCTGCAGGTTGGTGACGATGTAGTCCCATACCTTGGTGCCGTGGATCTTGTCGAAGCGCGTATCGGTAGACACGTCGTAGCCGAATCCCTGGCCCTGCATGCGCACCAGCGTGTCGTAGGCGTTGGTCTTGTCGCCCTGCTCGGCGTAGGCCATCGCCAGTTGCAGGCGCAGGGGGCCGGAATCGGGGACCAGTTCGGTCAGGCGCTTGAGCGTCCAGGCGAAGCGCTTCGTGTCGCCGATCGAGTTGTACAGGCTGCCCAGCTTCGACAGCGACGGGATGTCACGCGACGCCTTGATCTGATCCTGCGTCAGCGCCTCGGCCTTTTCCGCCAGCGAGGCCTGCGCAGGCGCCTGCGCCTGTTGCGCGGTCTGTGCTGCGGACTTTTCCTGGGCCGCCGCGACGATGCACCCGCCCGCGAGCACGGCCGCCACGACATTGCGCAATTGGATTTTCATAACCGCAACCTTGATCATAGGGGACTGGCGTTGGAAACCATCGGCCCGCTCGAGTTCCCTTGCGGGCGACCGGCGGCGTGGGCGATGGTGGCAGCGCGGCCCCGGATTCGACGCATTCCCGGACCGGCTTTCGGGACGACAGGGTGGCCTGTCCGCCGGCGTCAAAGCTCGATCGGCAAGGCCGGATCGACCACGGTTTCTCAACGAGGGCGCGCACAATGACGGAAACGCAGACGCTTTGCAATGGCCGCTGGCTCAGGTTGATGCGGCGCGGGCGCTGGGAATATGCGGAGCGCACCAACCCGGGCGGCGGGGTCATCATCATCGCCGTCACCGCGGAGGACCACATCCTGTTCGTCGAACAATGGCGTGAAGCGATCCGCAGTCGCACGATCGAGATGCCGGCCGGACTGGTCGGCGACATCGAGGGCGGCGTCGATGAGAGCGCCATAACAGCCGCTGACCGCGAAATCCTCGAAGAGACCGGCTACCGCGCCGGCCGCATCGAATTTCTGATGCGCGGGCCGTCGTCCGCCGGCATGACCAACGAAATCATGTCATTCGTGCGCGCCCGGGATCTGGTCCGTGAACATGCCGGCGGCGGCGACTCCAGCGAAGACATCATCGTGCATGAAGTGCCACGCACCGACGCGGCGCGCTGGCTGCTCGATAAAATGCACGAAGGCTATTCGATCGACCCGAAGCTGTTCGCCGGATTGTATTTTCTCGATCACGGTGCAGCGCTGTTTGGAGGCGCTGAGGAAGCGTCGAACGCGGATGAACACGGATCAAAGGGCAATGAACGCGGATAGAGCAGCATTACGGATCGAGCAATACAAGGCTCTATCCGCGTGACTCGCTCTTATCCAAGAAATCCGCGTTCACGCTCTGCTTTGTCTTCCTTCAAGACAGCACAAGCGCGGGGGAAAGCAGCCGACGCAGATGAACGCGGAAAGCAGCAACACGGGTCGAGCAATATAAAGATGCTCTATCCGAGGTACTCGCCTTATCCGCGAAATCCACGTTCCAGGTACCGCTTGTCTTCCTTCCAAACGTGTTCGGAGCTTTGCCTTGTTTCCAAACGCCTAGCGCAGGAACTGCTGCCAGATCAGCAGCACGGCCATGACCAGCATGACGGCCCAGGTGAGCGCGGTGCCGATCAGGCGCCCCGGCGAGGTACCGCCGGTACGCGACAGCCCGAACGCGTGCAAGACGCGCGCAGCGATCAGCACGATGCCGAAGGCGTGCAGCATCGACGGCAAAGTCTGGTTCCATTCCAGGGCGAACAGCAGCAGCAACGCCAGCGGCAGATACTCGATCGCGTTGGCCTGCACGCGGATGCGCTTCTTCAATTCCTTGTCGTCGCCGTCGCCGAGACCGACCCGCTGCGCGACGCGGCGCAGGACGACGCGCAGCGACAGCAGCAGAACCAGCAGCGCCGCCAGCGCGACGTACAGACCGGTGACATGCATCGGCTTCCCCCGTTATTGGGCGGCGAGAACGCTGCCGCGCTGAACGCCGCCCAGCTCGACGTTCCCAGGCGGCACCGAGCGATAGCTTACGCGCACTTCGCCGAGTTTCGGCTGAGCCGGATCGCCGCCGGCGTAAAGCATGCCGTTCGCGTTGCTGAAGGTCGCGGCAAGGTTGGGCGCCAGGTCGGCGGCGCGAACCGGCAGTTCGACCGCTTTCGCCTGCGCCGCGACGAGGTCGGCGTCAACTGCAAACGCGCCCAGCCGGATGCTGTCACTGGCAAAGCGCGCGTCGAGCAGGCGCTGCGGCGGATTTTCATGACCTTCTACATGGCGGAACCGGCGTGAATCGACCGGCTGCCGCGACCAGACCATTTCGTAGCTGCAATCTTCGCCGCTGCAGCGTTCGCGCCACTGGTACATTTCGACTTCGCGCAGCAGCACCGCGGCCTTGGTGCTGATGCCGAGCTGCTCGTCGCGTGCGGGGGACCCCGCCTCGAGCTTGCCGTTCAAGCGAACCCTGCGCCCTTCGTTGAGGGGATCGACGCGATCTGCCGCGGCGTCGACGACAGCTGTGGTGTTGGCGCTGCGCGTATCGAAATAACCGGCGATCCGCTTCCTGTTCGTCCACACGGCGATGCCGGCGACGATCACCACCGCTGCCAGCAGCAACAAGCGAAACCGCGACGATTTGCGCCGGCCCCGTGCCATGCTCAGGCCGCCATCCCGGCGAGTTCTGCTATTTCGGCCGTCGTGCCGAAGCGCCCTTTGGCGTCGCGCGTCACCTGCGCCAGCGCACAGCCGGTGTCGTGCGTGAAGAACAAGCGCACGCCGCGCGCGAGTTTGTCCTCGAGAAACGCGCGCTTTTCGTCGATCAGCAGTTCCGGCGCACGGTCGTATCCCATCGTGATCGGCAGATGCACCCACGGCCGTCCGGGAATCAGGTCGGCGCAGAAAACGACACCGCCGACCTCGGCCAGCATCAGGCCCGGCGTATGGCCGTCGCTGAAGCTGAAGCGCACCGGCTTGCCGAGTGCAAAAGAATGCGCATTTTCCACAAGTTCCAGCCGCCCGGAGTTTTCCAGCAGCGGCTGCAGTTCGGGAATGAACGACGCGCGGTCGCGCGGGTGCGGATTCAATGCACGTTCCCAGCATTTGCGCCCGACGACGAAGCGGGCATTCGGAAACAACAGTTCGGCCGCCCTGCCTGGCTGCCAGGCCGCGAGCAACCCGCCGGCGTGGTCGAAATGCAGGTGCGACAGCACGACGACGTCGATGTCCTCATGCGTGAAGCCGGCGTTCTCGAGCGAATCGATCAGCACGTGCTGCGGCTCGACGACACCGTAGCGCTCGCGCAATTTCGGCTCGAAGAAAGCGCCGATGCCCGTTTCGAACAATACGGTTTTGCCGTCGAGGTCGTCGACGAGCAGCGCACGGCAGGCAAGGTCGATGCGATTTTGCGCGTCGGGCGCGATCCACTGCGACCACATGCCGCGCGGCACGTTACCGAACATGGCGCCGCCGTCGAGCTTTTGCGAGTTGCCGAGAATGGACCAAAACCGCATGAGAATCGCTATGCCCGCTGTTGGTGTGTTCATTCTCCCGCTGGCGGGAGAAGGTGCCGAACGTGGCCGAAAATTGCTCCTGCACTTTCGGCATTTCCGCCATCCATCGCGGTCAGACGAGGGTGGCGCGTCCATTGCGACCGCGCTTCCCAGACGCCATCCTCCGGCCCGCAATGCGCGCCGACCTCTCCCGCCGACGGGAGAGGTGTCCTCGCTTATTTTACCTCGCCGCTGCCGCTGCTTCGGCGCGAATCGGCGCCCGCATGGAGCTGTCCGGTCTTCTTGTCCAGGCTGACGACGTTCATGTCGCCCCACGGTCGATTGTTGTCGTTGACGATGTGGCCCATCGCCTCGAGCGCCCTGGTTTCTTCCTTGGTGAAGGCGCCCTTTTCGGCCGAGATGACGTCGGGCAGGTACTGGTGGTGAAAGCGCGGATTGGACACCACCTTCTGCGGCAGGTCGCCGTCGATGAAGGCGAGGATTCCCTCGAGCACCATCGTGATGATGCGGCTGCCGCCCGGCGTGCCGATCACGGCGACGCGATCGGCGCCGATGACGAAGGTCGGTGTCATCGACGACAGCGGTCGGTGGCCTGGCTTCGGCGCGTTCGCGTCGTTGCCGACCAGGCCAAACGCATTCGGCGCGCCGGCCTTGAGCGCAAAGTCGTCCATCTCGTCGTTCATCACGAAGCCGGTGCCCGGCACGACGAGCGCGTCACCAAGGTAGAGATTCACGGTCTGCGTGCCGCCGACGAAATTGCCTTCGGCGTCGATGATGGAGAAATGCGAGGTCTCGGTACGCTCGCCAGGCTCGAGGTAGCCCGGCAGCAGGTCGCTCGGCGTCGCCTTTTCCGGATGGATCGAGGCACGCAGGCCGGCCGCATACAGCGGGCTGGTCAATTCATCGAGCGGCATCTTCACGTAATCCGGGTCGCCCAGATACGTGGCACGATCGCGATAGGTGCGCCGCATCGCCTCGACCATCAGATGGATGCGATGCACGCGATCGAGTTTGGCAAGGTCGTAGCCGCCGAGGATGTTCAGCATCTCGGCCAGCGCCACGCCTCCGGATGACGGCGGCGACGCGGTGACGATGCGCCAGCCGCGATAGTTGATCGTCAGCGGCGTGCGCTCCTTGGCCTGATAGTCGGCAAGGTCCTTCAGTGACCAGTTGCCGCCGACCGCGTTGACGCCGTCGACCAGGCGCTTGGCAAACTCGCCGTGATAGAAGCCCTCGTTGCCTTTTGCCGCGATCAGCTCGAACGTTTTGGCGATATCGGGATTCTTGAATACCCAGCCCGGTTTTGGCACGGCGCCATTGTCGAGATACAGCGCGGCCGAGCCGGGATAGCGTCCGATCACATTGGCGCGGCTGCCGATGCCTTCGAGGAAGCGCTCATCGGGCTGGAATCCCGCGCGCGCGATGCGAATCGCCGGCGCAAACGATTTCGCCAACGGCAGCTTGCCGTAGTGCTGCGCGAGCCAGACCAGCCCGGCCGGTTCACCCGGTATTGCCGCCGCGGACGGACCATTGCGCGCCTTGTCGGCATCGAGCTTGCCGTGCGCATCCAGATAAAGTTTTGCATCGACCGCCGCCGGCGCGGTTTCGCGAGCGTCGACCATGACGTCCTTGCCGTCGCTCGCGCGATGCAGCAGGAACAGGCCGCCGCCGCCGATGCCGGAACTGTGCGGCTCGACCACCGACAGCGCCGCGGCCACCGCGACTGCCGCGTCGAATGCATTGCCGCCCGCGGCGATGACTTCGAAGCCGGCCTCGGTCGCCAGCTTGTGCGCGCTGGCGATCGCGGCATGGCCGGACTTTTCGGCGGCAGCCGCATCCGCGCCGACCAAGCCGGCAACGAACAACAGGGCAACGACAATGCTTCTCTTCACTTGGGAGTCTCGCCAGTCAGGATTCGGTATTTGGCCTGCAGCTGCAGGTTCGTCTCGGTGTGCTCGGGATCGATGATGATGCATTCGACCGGGCAGACCTCGACGCATTGCGGGGCATCGTAGTGGCCGACGCACTCGGTGCAGCTTTGTGGCGCGATTTCGTAGATGCTCGCGCCCAAGGATATCGCGTTATTCGGGCAGACAGGCTGGCAGACATCGCAATTGACACAGGTGTCGAGGATCTTCAATGCCATCGCGAACAACGTGCCTCAAGGTTCGCCAGACCGAAAACGATGCGCCCGCACACTAATGTTGCGACGCACTTCTCGTGGAACGACGGCGGGCAATCAGCCGCGCCGGTTCCGACAGACAATTCATCAAGATGCGAGCGAACCGGGCCAACTCAAGACGGCATTCACGCAGACGCCGCTCGCTGCGGCGCGCGATCGGCGCGACGGCAGCCGAAAAAACGCTCACCGCCGCACCACCGTGGGACTGCCGACGCCGTTATTTCATTTCGACGAAGCGAAACTCGGCGCCGCTCTTGCCCATGCCGTCCTTGACTCGATCGCTGTCGGCAGGCGCGCCGACGAACAGCACGACGACGCCTTTCAAAGTGCCGTCCCCGGCGCTCTTGAACGCCTCGGTGATCAGGTCGGCCGTGAGCTTGGAGTCCGGACCGCCGAACGCCATCATGTTGCCGGGCAGCACGCCGCGCGCAACTGTCGTCGATACGTTGTCGAGCTGGTCCTTGCGCGCGCTGTCCAGGTCAGCACCCTCGCCGGCCGGAACGTAGTACATGTAAGGATGATTGGACTTGACGCCTTGCATGTTCTGCATGACGACCTTGACCAGGTAGCTCTTCCAGGCGGGCGCGTTGGTCCGGTCGGTCGGCAACGGCACCGGTTTGGCGGCTTCGGCGGCAGCAGCGGCCTCTGCCGCCTTGGCCTTGTCCTCATCGCTCGGTCCACAGGCGCTCAGCGCCAGTACGGCAACGGCGGCGAGTGCGATGCTGCGAATGTGCTTTTTCATGTCTTCACCTGTTTTTGAACTGCTGATGATCGGAACTTCGAGTGACCGCGCATCCTTGGCGCAAAAAATTCATGTAGCCATTCCAACGAAGGGAGCGTGAACCTTTCCGCATGAGCTTCCCTGCCGTCTGCCTTCCGCGTTTCCGCTGGTGGGGGACGACGGAAAGAATCGGTCGGCCGCAAACCGTCGAATCCGCGCAACTTCAGACACTGCGCCAGCGCTGCCTTAGCGCCTGCTGCACGGCCGGATGCACGAAGCCCGAGACGTCTCCCCCCAGACGGGCGATTTCGCGCACGAGCGACGAGGATATGAAACTGTACTGCTCCGCGGGCGTAAGAAACAATGTCTCCGCTTCCGGAATTAGATGCCGGTTCATGCTGGCGAGCTGGAATTCGTACTCGAAGTCGGAAACCGCGCGCAGGCCGCGCAGGATCACGCCGGCGCCGGTATCGCGCACGAAATCGGCCAGCAGCGAGGAAAAGCCCTGCACTTCGACGTTTGCCAAGCCGGCCAAAGCGAGGCGCGCCAGCGAAATGCGGTCGTCGAGGCCGATGCTCGGACCTTTGCCGGCGCTCTCGGCGATGCCGACGACGACACGATCGAACAGCGGCGAGGCGCGGCTGACCAGATCGATGTGGCCGTTTGTGATCGGATCAAACGTACCCGGATAGACCGCTATGCGAGATCGGGCCGGATTGATGGGCTGGCTGGGCATCGTGTCCCCACTGTCGAAGGAATGCGATTGTACGAAGCTCGACTCGCGTTCGTCGCTCCCGCACCCGCGAGTCCTTCCTGTTGTTTTTCAAATGGATGCCCGTATTCCCGGGCATCACCCCACGACCTTTCCGGCGCAGTGGCTAGAGCTTAGCGGATGCGTTCGGGTGGCGGTAGAGCGCGAAGCGCACGGCTCCGGCTGTCGATTCGCGGTGCAGGCTCCACGAAGGCGGCACGACCGGCTGCGTCGAGACAGGCGCCTCCAGGTAGACCATGGCACCGTCGCGCAGCCATTCGTTCGCCTCGAGCAAGCCCGCGGCCTCTTCCCAGCGGCCGGCCGAAAACGGCGGGTCGAGGAAGACGATGTCATATGGCACCCTTGGCGGACTTCCGAGCAGGGTCAACGCATCGCCGCCGAATACGGCCGCCCGCGCCTGTTTCAGGCGCTGCAGATTTTCGCGCAACGCCTGCGCGAGGCGTGGTTCGGTCTCGACGAAATCGGTCCACGCGGCACCGCGCGACAGCGCCTCGATGCCGAGCGCACCGGTTCCGGCGAACAGGTCGAGGCAGCGCGCGCCGTCGATCACCGGCATCAGCCAGTTGAACAGTGTTTCGCGTACGCGATCGGGCGTCGGCCGCAAGCCCGGTGCGTCCGCCACCGCGAGTCTGGATCCACGCAGGCTGCCGCCGATGATGCGCAGCTTGCCGGCAATCGCACGCGCGTCAGGACGCGGCACGGCTAGAACCCGTCTCGAACATATCGAGCGCAACGGTTTCGAGGTAGGTTCTACGAATGTTTGATGGCGCCGGTGCTAGCATGCGCGCATTGTCGTTGAACTCGATCCGCAATGCTGAAGTTTTGGAAGAAAAAACAGGAAGCCCCGCAACAGGGAACCGGAAATAAGGATTCCGAAAGCGGGCAATTGCAAGCCACGATCCAGGAAACAGCAATGCCGGTTTCGAACGCCGGCGAACTGGCCAGCGCCAGTCCTGCGTCGGACCTGCGTGCGGAAATTCCGCCGGATCTCGGCGCATCGGCCGGCGCCGCGGCAGATGCCGAGGTTCCACTTACCGCAACAAAGCGTACCTGGCGCGAACGCCTTGCCGGCAGCGTTTTCAACCGCGACATCCGCACGCTGTTTGCGCGCAATCCGAAACTCGACGAAACGCTCCTCGATGAACTCGAAACGGCGCTGATCGGCGCCGATGTCGGCGTCGCGGCAAGCACTGCGCTGGTCGAAGACCTGCGCAAACGCATGAACACGCGCGAGTTCGCCGATGCCGACGCGTTGCTGACGGCGCTGCGCGGCGACCTGGTTGCCCTGCTTGCGCCGGTCGCAAAGCCGCTGCGGGTCGAATCGGCGCAGAAACCGTTCGTCGTGCTGATGGTCGGCGTCAACGGCGTCGGCAAGACGACCACGATCGGCAAGCTCGCGCGGCACCTGCAGCTGCTCAAGCGCAGCGTCGTGCTCGCTGCCGGCGACACGTTTCGCGCTGCGGCGGTCGAACAATTGCGCTCGTGGGGCGACCGCAACAATGTGCCGGTCATCGCGCAAGGATCAGGCGCCGATTCGGCCAGCGTGATTTTCGACGCGCTGCAATCGGCGCGATCGAAAGACGTCGACGTGCTGATCGCCGATACGGCCGGGCGCCTGCACACGCAAGCCGGACTGATGGACGAGTTGTCGAAAATTCGCCGCGTGCTGGCCAAGCTCGACGCGAACGCACCGCACGAAGTATTGCTGGTCATCGATGGCACGACCGGGCAGAACGCGATCAACCAGACACGGCAGTTTCTCGGCGCCATCGGCGTTACCGGGCTTGTCGTGACCAAACTCGACGGCACGGCCAAGGGCGGCGTGGTATTCGCGCTGGCCAAGGAGTTCGGCCTGCCAATCCGCTTCGTCGGCCTCGGCGAAACCGCGGACGACCTGCGCGAGTTCGAGCCCGCCGCGTTCGTCGATGCGCTGCTGCCGGCGAGCATCGGCAGCGTCGGCTCCTGATCCGCGCATACTCGCCGACAATATTTCCGGATGCCGCGGCGATCCAGCGAAAGAGATCCCTCTCGCCCTGCTGCCCTTGCGCAGAAGGCTGGAGTGAAATGCGATGATGAAAAAAAACCCTCCCCTTCAAGGGGAGGGATGCGTGGGGATGGTGTTGAAGGGGGCTCAGGGCTCCGCTGGCCCGGACCTGTCGAAGGCGGGCCCAACCTTTCCATTGAACCGGATGCCCCATCCCACCCAACACAGTTGGGAGTGAGGGGGAAACGCCGTGACAAGACTACGCGCTCAAACAACATAACGCGCCGCCCCCTCACCCTAACCTCTCCCCTGAAATCGGGCGCCACAGGGTCGTCGCACCAACCGAACCTGGCTCCTGGAAAACTTCATGGAATTTCTTCGAATAAGCTCGCAAATCCATCGAAAATATCATTAACGTCAGTTAACTCCGCGTCGATTTCTGATGAGAACCAAGCGCCAATCGCCCCGCGCCTGCTGCGTTGGTACGACGCGCACGGCCGAAAAAACCTTCCCTGGCAGCACCCACGCACGCCCTATCGGGTCTGGCTGTCGGAAATCATGCTGCAGCAGACCCAGGTCACCACCGTCGTGCCCTACTTCCTGCGCTTCCTCGAAAGATTCCCGGATCTCGCGTACCTCGCTGCGGCAGCGCTCGACGATGTGCTGGCGCTGTGGTCCGGGCTGGGCTACTACAGCCGCGCGCGCAACCTGCATCGCGCCGCGCACATCTGCGTCGAGCAACACCACGGCGATCTGCCGCGAGAGTTCGACGCGCTCGCCGCGCTGCCTGGCATCGGCCGCTCGACCGCCGCGGCGATCCTGGCGCAGGCGCATGACCGGCCCTTCGCGATCCTCGACGGCAACGTCAAGCGCGTGCTGGCGCGCTGGGCCGGGGTGCAGGGCTGGCCGGGAGTTGCGGCGGTCAACAGTCAATTGTGGACAATTGCAGAATTGCACACGCCGCGTCAGCGCGTCGCCGACTACACACAGGCAATCATGGACCTCGGCGCCGGCATTTGCGCGCGCTCGCGCCCGCGTTGCCGGGAGTGTCCACTCGCCAGAGATTGTGTTGCGCTCGCGCAGGGCCTGACGACGCATCTACCGCAACGCAAGCCGCCGCGCGCGATTCCGACACGGCAGACCATCATGCTCGTGCTGCGAGATGGCGATGGACGGTTGCTGCTCGAGCGCCGCCCGCCGACCGGTGTCTGGGCCGGCCTGTGGAGTCTGCCCGAAGCGGCCGATCGCGACGGCGCACGCATGTGCGCAGCGCCCTACCGGCGCCGGTTGAACGAAGACTTCACATCCTTGACACCGTTCGTGCACGGCTTCAGTCACTATCGCCTCGAAGTCACGCCACTTTCATTGCGCGTGGCGACCAGGGTCGGAATCGCCGAAGACACCGATCGGCGCTGGCTGCACCCGCGCGAAGCGGCAGAATTGGGTTTGCCCGCGCCGGTGCGTAAACTCATTGCCTCACTTGCGCCAGCATGATCCATGAATCACTGCGCCAACGTGATCGCTCGCGCCAGCATGCCCGGGGATTCGCAATGCCTGGCGCGAATTCAGCTGGGAACCGGTCCTCAACTGCCCTCATTCCGGCGTAAGCCGGAATCCAACTTGATCTTCCTCATCCGAACCTAACAAGATGGATTCCCGCTTGACCAGCTCCGCCGTTAAAAATGACGACCTCTTGTCCGAGACGTCGCCTGCGCATTACATCCGATCCAATGGAGTCACCAATGTCCCGCACCGTCTATTGCGAAAAACTGAAAACGGAGGGCGAGGGCCTGAATTTCGCGCCGTATCCGGGCGAACTCGGCAAGCGCATCTACGAGCACATTTCGAAGGCGGCCTGGACGCAATGGCTTGCTCACCAGACCATGCTGATCAACGAGAACCGCCTTTCGCCGCTCGATCCGAAGGCACGCAAGTTCCTCGAGGCCGAAATGGAAAAATTCCTGTTCGGCGATGGATCGGAAGCGCCAGTCGGCTACGTTCCGCCGCAGGCCTGACCAAGCTGCAAATCTATTCCTTCTTCGGCGGTTCTTCCGCGCCGTCCTTGAGCATGGCCTTGTAGTCGACCGGGCGGATCTCGGTGATCTTGCAGCGCTGGTCGCGGAACGCGACGAAATCGAACTTGGCGGTGACCTTCATGCGCATCTCCTGCGTCACCGACAGGCCGTGGGCCCACAACAGGTTGTTGCAGGACTTGTCGACCGTTACCAGCCAGGCGTCGTGAATCGTGCTCCACAGCACAAGCTTGTCGCGCGAAAGCACCTCCCACTGCCACAGTTCGAACATCGAGAATTCGTCAACCGGCTGGCCGGCGTAGTGTTCAAAGCGCGCCAACTCCTCTTTCTCATGTGCCCGCGTATCGGCCTGCGCCGCACTGACGGACAGCAACGCTGCCATCGCCACAACTTTTCCGATTTGCATGTTCATCTCCTGTAGTTCCGCGCTCGTTGCCGATCGTGGGTTGTGACGCCGCACGATACCTGTTCGTCGCAGCAGCGCGCCGAAAGGTTCAGTAGGGAAGCCTTGAGACGCTTGCGCAAACCCCGTACTAGATGGCAACGTCGCGCGCGAATGGCAGCATCCGCAAGGCTATCCGTTCTGGTCGGCCGAGGCCGTCGGTGTGGCCAGCCAGGCTAAGCTGCAAACACGGCGCTGCCGCACGGACATCGGCTTGACTCGGATCGGCCAAGCCGCTGTAATACGCGGCCTTCCGCTGCGGCCCGCCCGGGTCCGCACACAGCATTCCAGGCCAGGTAGCTCAGTTGGTAGAGCAGGGGACTGAAAATCCCCGTGTCGGCGGTTCGATTCCGTCCCTGGCCACCATACAAAATCAGTCACTTATCGACTGTGGACCGATCGCAACTTTAACGATTGTGCCAAATTGTACCGCTTAGACTTTCGGGATGCGATCCAGCCATTCCCAATCGTCCTTTGCCCGCCGCAGGATCGAACGAATCAAAGCCAGGTAGCGATTCGCGTTGCTTCGTGGACTCACCGGCCTTGCGCTCCGCAATCTTCTCAATCTCATCCCGAGACACCTGATGCAACATCAGGCGACCCAAGTAGCGATCGAGTCACCGCAACTTCGCCACGTCCTTTCCGTGCGAACGTTTGTCGCTGGTCTCATTCACCCACCGCATGCCGCTTCCTGCCAGCTGCGCTCCGGCTTCACGCCGAGGCGTTGCGCCTCCCAAGACCGCACCTTCAACCGGTCGAGGTATTCGTGCGCTTGCCGCTCGTCCGTAGTCCTAGAAGACTGGCGTACTCGCTGGCCGTTCGGTGTGGTGAATGCGACCCACCAGTCTGATACCAGGTACGCTATTTTGGGCATGGTCCCGTCTCGCTGTGCTCAGTCGGACGGTGCAGCCTGAACCGTTGGCCCAGCCAAAGGGGCGAGTAAGCGAGCTCGCACGCGATCATCGAGCAGGTCCGATTCCGACATCTCGACAATAGCTTCCATAGTTTGTCGCAAAGGCTTGGAGATCTGCGGGACCTGAGCCAGGAATGCTAACCTTTTCTCTGCGTTTTTTGCACGTAGAATGTTCCCGATGTCGGGGCTGTCCTTCAGCTTCAACACCAGATCGTCTCGCAATACAGTCTGGAGCGAAATACTCAATTCCTCGCACATCTTGTCTTGGGAATATTTCAACGCTCCGATGGTTCGATGAAAAACCGATTGCGCCTCCGGTGCGCTCACTTGCAATTCCGCGTAGGACAATTCCAATTGCTCATCAAGCCAGCGTTGTGAAGCCTTTCCTTTCGCATCGAGGAGGCCTTTGTAGAGAATTCGATTTGCCGGCTCTGTCGAGTGTGACTGAGCGACTTTTTCAGACACGTCGACGATTATCGGCTCCAAGTCTTCAAAAAAACGGTCTTCAAGGTCTGGCCAACGTCCAACCTTTGCGTTCACGACAGCGGCACTGCGCCGAACCCTGTCTGCGTATTCCTTCTCCTTTAGACGATGATCCTCCCTCCACAATACAACGAGGCAAATGAGCAACAGCAGGACCGAAACAGCAATGAAGATTTCGCCGCGCTGTATCTGCCTCTTCAACATCAGCCTGCCACCTGCTCAGCTTTCACCGAAGATCATTAACTTCAAGGCGCTATACCGATGTGGTGAGTTGCTAGCCAATTCGTCGCGTCTTCATTGCCCGTCAAAGCCGATGCGCGCATCAGCGCGGTGGCTTTCTCCAGATCTTTTTTTACGCCAAGGCCCTGCTCGTACAGGAGGCCCAAGTGGTATTGCCCGCGTCTCTCGCCTGCGCTCGCGGCTTGCTCGTACCACTTAGCGGCGGTAGCGTAGTTCTTCTTCACACCAAGGCCGCTTTCATACATGTAGCCGATGTTGTTCTTGGCGAGCGAATAATTCTGTGCCGCTGCCTTCATATACCATGTCATAGCCTCGGAATAGTCGATCGGAGGCACGTGTGCGAACATCCAGCCATACTGATATTCACTCACATCGTCACCGCGGGCTGCCGTCCTGCGATAGAGGTCGCGAGCCGCCTCGATATCCTTGGCCACCCCCATGCCATTGAGATAGCACCAAGCCAGCTGAGCCATGCCATGCAAGGAACCTTTGTCAGCGCCCTTCCGATACCACAGTGCCGCCTTTGTGACATCGCGCGGCACGCCACGTGCAAAGAAAAAGATGTCGCCGATATCGGTTGGGGCCTCTCCATTGCCCAGCGCGGCGGATTTCTCGAACCATCGGATGGCTTCGGCGCCGTTCTGAGTCACTCCATCGCCGCGAGAGAACATGCGTCCTAGGCGATCCTGCGCCGCTGCCTGCAACTCTGGCCACCTGTCGTCATTTGCGCCGTTGCGGTACCACTCGGTGGCCTTGAGATAGTCACCCTGCTGGTAGGCCTGGTCGCCTTCGGCAATCGGATTGTTCGACGCATTAGCGCAAATTGCGTAACAGATAAATGGAAGTGCTGCAATCACTCGAAGCACGATGCGATTCCTTCGGCATACCCGCGCAATATCGGAGGCGAATCCAAAAGTGACTCGGGGTCTCCCTTCCTGTGCGCCAGCCATGAACGCAAAGTTGGCAGACCCAAATCATACTCTGCACCCGCATGACGTTCATAGAGGATTGCTCTCTCTAGAGAGTCCCTGCCCGAGAGCGGACGCTCAGATTGGCGGCTGGTCCAATGACTCGGTCTCCGCAGCCCCGCGCTTGCGCACCGTGACGTAATTGCGGGACACTCATCATCGACCGGAATGCCACCGGCACAGGGGAGTGCGACTGAGCGTGAAGCCCAGCCTGTTCGCCGAATTGCGTCGCCGCACGCTACGCCCCGGCGTGGGACGGGCTGTCCACAAACTTCCTCAACGAGACCGGCCAAGGCCTGCTGCCCAACAAAGAGGGATTCGCCCAAACGCGCGAGGCGGCGATGAAGGCACTTGCAATCGATCCGGACTATGCGCCGGCCGATGCGGACCTCGGCTGGATTGCGATGTACGGCGACAACGACCTCGCCGCCGCTGCGGCACACTTCAAGCGCGCCCTAGTGCTCGACCCGTCGGATCCGGACGTGCTGCGCAACAGCGGCACGCTGCTTGAGTCGCTCGGCCGCCTGGACGAGGCGCTGGCGCTCGAGGAGGCCATGGTGCGCCGCGATCCGGTGAACGTGACGGCGCTGTTCAACGTGGGCTACTTCCAGCGCATGGCCGGCCGGTTCGACGCGGCGATCGCGACGAACCGCACCGTGCTGAGCCTGGCCCCGGGCCGGGGCGGCGCGCACGGCTACCTCGGCATTGCGCTGCTGCAGAAGGGCGATGCGCAGGGCGCGCTGGCGGAGATCGAGCAGGAGACGAGCGAGGTCAACAAGATGATCGGTCTGCCGCTGGCGTACCACGCGCTGGGGCGCAAGGCCGACTCGGACGCCGCGCTGGCCGCGCTGATCGCGAAGTGGGAGAAGGACGCGCCCTACAACATCGCCTACGTCTACGCCTACCGCGGCGAAGCGGACAAGGCTTTCGAGTGGCTCGACAAGGCGATTGAGTACGGCGACCGCGGTCTAAGCGAGATCGTGACGGAGAACCTGTTCGACAAGATCCACTCTGACCCGCGCTGGCTGGCGTTCCTGCACAAGGTGGGCAAGGCGCCGGAGCAACTGGCGAAGATCGAGTTCAAGGTGACGCTGCCGCAGGCGGAAGGTGCAACGGCGAGCGCACCGGCGCATCCGTAGCGGAGTCGGATCGCGAGCCGCGCGAAAATTTTGGCGTCTCCGAAGCTGCCGTTGGCGAGCGGCCGCAGCGGGTCGATGGCGGTCAGTCCTGATGTGTCGCAGTGAACTGCGCTGAGATATAAGTGAACTGACACAACGATAATCGGCAAGCGCCGCAAGTGGCTGATTTAGTATACTTTTCTCAAACGTCCGGCCCAGGCTGAAAATCGCCTCACAATCTCCGCGACTCCCCTACTCGATCAGAGAGTTACTGAAGCTTCTTGGCGATCTCGATTTCAATTTGTGTCACTTTTGTGCGCAGTCTGCTTTCGGTCCGATTCTGTTGAAAAACTCGCTCGCTCGGTTTGGCGCTCAAAAAATCACCATTTTCCAAAAATTGCTTGACCACGAGAGTCCTGCTAAGCGACGTTGCAGGGAGACATTCGAGCGTAATCACCTTCTCGTGGCCAAAGTATTGGTGTCCAAATTTCGGAGGCGAGTTTTTCAACAGAATCGGTCCCATAGCAGACCTTCGCCGCGCCGGATTCGGCATCGAAAGCGGACATAGTGAATACACCCCCGGTGTAGCGTTTACTTGCTGCACCGATCCTTGCGCGGGAAGCCCGATTTCCCCGACACTGCACCGCCGCCGGGCCACGGGCGTCGAGGGGATAAGTGGATGACCCACAGCCGAATGCTGGGCGTGTTGCTGCTCGCGGGCGTCGCCTGCCATGCAGCCGGTGCGAGCGTCGTCATCTACGACAACGCCACGGAAAATGGTTTCGACCCGAGCTGTTCATCCGGCGGCAGCGCTTCGGACATCGACTTCGCCAACGATTCGCCGGCGTACGACGCGCCGTACTCCATCCGCTTCACGCCGGACGATCTCAACGCCGTCGGCTGGTGCGCGCCGGCGGCGTACTCGGCGCTCGACGATCACTCCGGCATCGCGTTCTGGGTGTACCTGAGCGATGCCGGCGAGGGCTCCACGACCAACCTTGTTCTCGCCAATGCCGGCGCTGCGGTGGCCTCGCAAGACCTGCAGGCACTCTATGGCGGGCCGCTGCCGACGAACGAATGGGTGCCGATCCAGGCGTCGTTCGTCGCGCCGCCGATGAACTACACGGGCGCATACGACGAGGTCCTGTTCCAGGACGCGTCCGGGACGATCGAGGCGAATCTGTATCTCGACGAATTGTCGCTGCTGCCCGCCGAGCGCGTGTTCGGCGGCTCGTTCGAACCCGCCGCGACGCAGTACACCGTGAGCGCCGAGCCGAGCGGCGGTCATGGCTCCATCACGCCGGCGTCGCAGATGGTCGATGCGCAGGGCACGGCGACGTTCCAGGTCACTGCCGATGTCGGCTACGACATGGCGGTCGGCGGCGACCACTGCATTGCGACGCGGATCGGCTCCAGCGCGACTTGGGTCAGCAGCGCGATCACGCAGGATTGCTCGGTCTTGGCGAACTTCTCGGTGCAGACTTTCCACCTGACGCTCGGCACCAACGGCAACGGCCTCGGCATGGTCACGCCGTCGCCGGTCGGAACGAGCTGCGGCACCGGCTGCTACGTCTACGACTACGGCACGATGGTCTCGATCACGGCTTCGCCTTCGCCTATTTCGACGTTTACGACGTTCTCCGGTGGCGGCTGCGCGACGACGAACCCGTGCTCGGTGCAGATGACGGCTCCGGCGAGCGTCACGGCCACGTTCAACCTCCAGCGGCACCAGCTTCACCTGTATTCGAACGGCGGCAACGGCTCCGGCACGCTCACGCCGTTTCCGGTCGGGTCGGACTGCGGCACCGACTGCTACGTGTACGACTACGGGACCAACGTCACCGTCATCGCGAGCGCGTCGACCGGATCGACCTTCAGCCAGTTCGTCGGCGACGGCTGCTCGTCGGCGAATCCGTGTCACCTGACGGTGACATTCGACTCGTCCGTGACCGGCTCATTCACGCTCAATAAATTCAACATCACGCTGGCGACGGATGGCGGCGGCGCCGGCATGGTCATGCCGTCGCCGGTCGGCACGTCGTGCGGCGCCAACTGCTACACGTACAACTACAACACGCCACTGCAGATCACGGCGACGCCGGCGGACGGCTCGTCGTTCACGACATTCTCGGGTGGCGGCTGCACAACGACCAACCCGTGTTGGACGAATGTCATCGGCGCCGCCACGATCACAGCGTTCTTCAGCTCGCCGTAAAGCGCAACCGAGCGGGCCGGAGCAGTTCGCAAAGATGAGTCTCACGGAGACGCTGCCGCACACAGAAGGCGGCGCGGCGAGCGGAGGGGCGAATCATTAGCTGCGGCGGATCGCGAGCCGCGCGAAAATTCTTTGTTCGGGATTTTCCGTATAGCGGACACTCACGAGTGTCTGCAACGGTCGAAGGAGGACACTGCATGTGTCGCACTGAAGTGCGCTGAGATATCAGTGAACTGACACAACGAAAATCGGCAAGCGCCGCAAGTGGCTGATTTTGGATACTTTTCTCAAACTTCCGGCCCAGGCTGAAAATCCCCGTGTCGGCGGTTCGATTCCGTCCCTGGCCACCACACTGTGCCTGCCCCCCCAGACGTACCGTGAGAGAAAGCCGGTACCAACTGCAGACGGTGCCGCGATCATCGTTGACTTTGTGCTGCATGACGACTGCGCACCATGGTCGATGCGAGGGCGGTCTCGTCAGCCGGGCTCGAGCGCCCGGCTCAGGCGACGACCGAATAAAACGACGAACAGACCACCACCGATGGCTATCGCCGCATGCATCGCCCAAAATTCGGCCGGGTGCATCTTGCCGTAGAAGCCGCCGATCCAGCCGATGAGATTGTTCGAAACGAACAGGCTCATGAAGGCAAACCCCATCAGCGTGGCGTTGACCTTGGCCGGCGCGGTACGCGAGACCAGCGCGAGCAGCGTCGGCCAGTAATACAGAAACGAGATGCCCAATCCGGCGCTGTAGAGGAATGGCCAGATCGGGTGAATCGGCGCGCCGTCGTACGCAACAGTTGCGGCAACCAGTATCAGATTGCTGGCAGCAGCGATCCCCGCACCGATGCCGATCTTGGCGAGCTCGTCAGGTTCGCGACCGCGCCCAGCTTGGCGGCGCCAAAGCCAGAACAGCGCGGGCACGCCCACGATGCTGAAGACCGAATTGATCGACAGATACCATGGAATCGGGATTTTGAACCCACCGATTTCAGGCGCGACATGCTGCTGAATCCAGATCGGCAGCACGTTGTAAAGCTGATAGAACGATGTCGACTGGAAGATCGTGATGATCATCACGACGACCAGCGCAATCACTATGCGCCGATCGGCCGCGCCGAGTCGAACGCCTTCGTAGCTTTGCCGCTCGACCCTCGCCGGCAGATAACGGTAGCCGAACAGATACGTTGCAAGGCCGAGCAGCATGAAGATTGCGGCAATGCCGAATCCGTAGTGCCAACCGTACACCTGCGCGAGCAGACCGCAGGTCAACGGTCCTACAACCGCCCCGACATTGATTGCGGTACTGAAGATGATGAAACCGCGCGTGCGGCGCGCCTCGTCTTCGCGTGGATACAGGGCGCCAACCTGGGCCGAAATGTTGCCCTTGAGAAAGCCTGAGCCGATCACGAGCAGCAGCAGCGCCGCGAGGAACGATTCGTCGAACGCCATCGCGAGATGGCCCGCGCTCATCGACAGCGCGCCGATCACAACAGCATTGCGCTGCCCGATCCAGCGGTCGGCGACGATCCCGCCGAGCAGTGGCGTGAAATAAACGAACCCGGAGTACAGACCGAAGATCTGCGAAGCGAGCGCCTGTGTCGACAGCGAGCCGACGAGCGATTCGACCGCAGCACGGAATGCCGAAAACCCTGCGATGTGCTCGACATGCCCGGGCAGCAGCAGCTGATTCACCATGAACAAGGCAAGCAGCGCCGTCATTCCGTAATAGGAGAATCGCTCCCACGCTTCAGTGAAGGCGAGATAGAAGAGACCTTTGGGGTGACCAGTGACGGTATCGTCCCCGTCGCGCACCCAACTGGCTTCGATTGTGCTCAAGCTGCCCCCTGAGTCGCACCCTACAGGCGAATGCGCCTTTTCGCCAGCTGCGTCGATGAAACACCGACCGGCACGCCTCAGCCCGGGCCAGGCCATTCTCCCAGCTTTCGTCCGCGTCGAGCCGATAGCGGACACATGATCCCACCCATACTGAGCCGGACAGCAATAACACGTGAATGACGCGACGAAAAATCAGCGAGCGCCGCCCGCGGCTGACTCGGTATACATTTTCCAAGTTCCGGACGAACCTGAATCCCCGCCGCAGGCGTCTTGATTTTCCGATCCATTGCCGGCCTGGGCGGAGAAAAATCGGTCGAAAAATGTCGTTCACGTCCCCGTTTTTTCCTGGATTTTGCGTATGCTTGCCTGCACAGCAACGAACGTCGTTCCCGCACGCTATCGCGAATGCGCTTCCGTTGCGGCTGCAACTTCCGCCGGTTCGATCACTTCGATGTTTCAGTCCAGATTCCAGATCCACAGCGCGCACGTCATCGCCTTTGCGCTGATCGTATTGCTGTCGTGCAACGCCGAGCCGGCCAATTCTCAGGACACCGAGGCGGCGGCATCGCCTGCGCTGACGCTGGTGCGGTTCGGCGAAACCAAGCCGGCCGGCTGGATGCTCGGCCAGATGCGCGCGGACCTCGACGACGGACTGGCCGGGCACTACACCGAAATATCGGACACCGTGAACCAGCGCGAATTCGTCACGCGCACGGCCGATCAGCCGGATGCGTCGGGGAACCCCGGCTGGTGGTTCGGCGAACACGAGGGCTACTATGCCGACGGACTGTTCCGGCTCGCCTGGCTCTCGGCGCGCCAATCGGTCACGCTGGCCGCGATCGCGCGCCTCGAAGATGCTCTCGCCGCCCAGGACAATGCCGGATATATCGGCGTCTATCCGCTCGACTACCGTCTCGGAGCTCAGGATCCGAACGATGGCGAGTTGTGGACGCAAAGCCGCATGTTCCAGGCGATGCTCGCCTGGTACGAAGCAACCGGCGACCAGCGCATTCTCACTGCCGTAGACAAGGCAGCGAAGCTGACGCTCGCCGCCTACGAGTACCGAAGTTACTTCGACCACCCGGGTTTCGCCGGCGGCGGCGGCGTTTCGCACGGCGTCGCGTTCTCCGACACACTGGAGTGGCTGTATCGCCTGACCGGCGACGATACCTATCGCAGCGGCTATCTGTGGCTTTATGCGGACTACTCGAACAGCAACGTGCGCGACAACGATCTGACGCCGCCTTATCTTTCCGATGCGACCCGACCGTGGTATTCGCACACCCCGCATATTGCCGAAGCGCTGGCCATGCCGGCGATCGCAGCGGCATACGGCGGCCCGGGCGAATACGCGCAAGCTGCCGATCAGGTGCTGGGCAAACTGCGCCGATACTCGAACCCGGGCGGCGGGCCTGTCGGCGATGAAGCCGTTGCCGGACGCAGCGGTTCGTTCGAACTGACGTCCGAGTACTGCTCGATGACCGAAACAATCGCGTCTCTCAACCGTCTTGCGCAATTCCGCGACGCGATGGAGACGGGCGATATCGCCGAACGCATCGCGCTGAACGGCGCACAGGGAGCGCGTCTGCACCCGGCGGCCACTGCGATTTCGTACCTGACTGCCGACAACCGGTTGTCGGCCACACAGACTGCGATGTATGGCGACCGACTGCTGTATTCGGCGTCGCATCTCACTGCGGCCTGCTGCTCGCTGAACTCCACCCGGCTGCTGCCCTACTACGTCGAGGGCATGTGGTTGAAGGAAACCGGCGGCGCGGGCCTGGTCGCACGCCTGTACGGTGCATCGATGCTCGATACGACAATCGGCGGAACGCCCGTACACGTCGTGGAGGAAACGGACTTTCCGTTTTCGGACAAGGTCCTTTTCACGATATCGCCAGACGCGCCGCTGGAGTTCCGCCTCACGCTGCGTATTCCCGACTACGCACAGGGCGCAAACGTGATCGCGCCGGCCGGCATGAACATCACACGCGGGACGGATCGATTCGAAATCACCGGTGCGTGGAAATCCGGTGATACCGTGTCGGTCGACCTGGCGTTCACTGTTCATCGCGTGCAGGACAGCAACGGCGAGAGCGCCATGGCCTACGGCCCGCTGCTCTATGCGCTGCCGATCGGAGCGGTGGCCATACCGAGCCGCATCACGCGCGCGCAGGGCACCACCTCGACACTCCAATTCCAGGACACCGAATACCTGCCGTCAGCCGATCCGCCGAAGTATCTGCTGCCGAGGGATCTGGACTTCCAACCCGTACCGCTTCCCGACGCTGATATGTTCGACCCGTGGAGCAAACCTCCAACCGGGCTGAGCGGTTCGCTGCTCGCACCGGACGGATCGCGCGTGAACGTTACGCTGCGTCCACTGGGCACGACCCTGCTTCGTGTCACCGGATTTACCGACGATGAAATCTTTGGCGACGGATTCGGTAGCCAGGGGCTTGATCCTGGGACGGTCGTTCTCTAGTCCTATCTGGCGCCGAGCACACGATCCATGCGGCGCAGACGGTCGGCGAGAACCCGCATCACTTGTAGCGCGAAGTTCGGCGTCTGTTGAACCAGGAATTGGAAGCGCCGGCGATTGACGCCGACGATCCGCGACGGTGCCGTTGCGGTTGCCGACGCGGATCGCGGCGAATCATCGATCAGCGCCATCTCGCCGAAGATCGCGCCACGTTCGGCGGTTTCGACGACAACGTCGCCGACGCGAATCTGCACCGCGCCTTCGAGCAGCACATAGAGCAGATCGCCCTTGTCGCCTTCGTTGAAGACGATCTCTCCCGGTGACAGGTTGATCGTGTCGGTCTCGAGTCGGAACAGTTCTGCCGGATTCACTCGCCTTCCCCTGATTCGTCGAAATGTGGACGCGCCAGCAAAGGCGTTGTCGGCTAGCGAGCATCCACGTCTATTGTGACAAGATCGTGACGCGGGCTGGCTTGCCGCGGCAGCGACGCGTTAGCCGTAACCTCGTATTGGGTGCAGCGTTGCGATCCGAAAACGATGTTGTCCGCGCAAGACGAATGCATCGCGCTTGCCCGAACCCGGATGAGGACCGCCTTCGAAGCGCGAGCCGTATTCCGGCGCGCGCCAACGTGCGGCCGCGGCGACGCCGTCAAACGCGGCGTCGCGGTGGCTGCTCAAGGAGGCCGGGACGGCTACACTGGCCGCCCGGTGTGGTTACGCGGGCGGCTGCGCGTGTCCCGCATCGCCGTTGACGAGGTCCGGCCATTTCACTTCAACGCCCTTGCGGTGGCCTTTCTCCGTAATCTTCAGACCTTCCGGCGCGATCGTGATCGTGTAGGTCTTTTCACCGATGGCGAGTTCGCGCCGCAACGGTTTGTCGAGTTTGGTCATGATTTACTCCTCTGCGTGGGCTTGCGGGTGACATGAAACCAGTGAAACTGGCAACTTACAACATCAACGGCATCAGATCACGCCTGCCGCGCCTGCTGGACTGGCTCGCGCGGGAGTCGCCCGACATCGTCTGCCTGCAGGAACTGAAAGCCGCAGACCGCGAATTTCCTGCCCTCGCGTTGCGTTCGGCCGGCTACGGCGCGCTGTGGATCGGGGAAAAGTCCTGGAACGGCGTGGCGATCCTGGCGAAGGAAACACAGCCGGTAGCGATCCTGCGCGGACTGCCCGGCGCGAAGGCCGACACGCAGAGCCGCTACCTCGAAGCGGCGGTCGACGGCATCGTCGTCGCCTGCCTGTACCTGCCGAACGGCAACCCGCAGCCCGGGCCGAAGTTCGACTACAAGCTGGCGTGGTTCGAACGCCTGATCGCACGCTCTGCCGAACTTTACGCAAGCGGCCACCCGGTCGTGCTCGCCGGCGACTTCAATGTCGTGCCCACCGATTTCGACATCTACAACACGCGCTCGTGGTTGAAGGACGCACTGCTGCAGCCGCGGAGCCGCGAGTGCTTCCGGCGCCTGCTCGCGCAAGGCTGGGTCGATTCGATTCGCCACCTGCATCCGGATGAGCGCATCTACACGTTCTGGGATTATTTCCGCCAGCACTGGCAGACCAACTCGGGGCTGCGCATCGACCATATCCTGCTCAACGCAGAACTCGCTCCGCGCCTGAAATCGGCCGGCGTCGACACCTGGGTGCGCGGCGAACCCGGCGCCAGCGATCATGCGCCGACCTGGATCATGTTGGCGTCTGCGACGGCGCGCCGGAGCCGCAAGCGCTGACGCACGCACGGCAATCGTGAAGTCCATGGAACGCACGTGCGAAATGCATCGCTCAGACGAGCGCGCGCACGTAGTTGATCGGCGCATGATCGGCGAGGTCGCGCACGACGACATTGTTGCGGCCGCCGGTGTACTTCAGGAAATACTCCACGCGCGCATTTTCGCGATCGGCCGTGACGTCGGCCTCGCTGATCGTGTCGCGCACGCTGCCGAAGCGGTCGATGTAACGCTTCGGCCCACTATCGGCATACCAGGCGCTGGCCGGAGGAACCGTGCAGACGATATCGCAACAGTCGACGTAGCGGACCGACGCGGCGAGGTCGAGCGTGGCGACGAATGCCTTGTCGCCGACGCGCGGACAGCCGAATGTGACCAGGCGCCGTGCCCGCCAGCGCGACAGCGCCAGCGTCGCCAGTGCCGCCCCGAGGCTATGCCCGGTAACGGTCAGGGCGCCATTCCCGCCGTGCTGGCCGACCCAGCGTTCGATATCGGCACGCACACTGTCGAACGCGCTGGCGAATCCCGAGTGCACGTTGCCGCCAATGGGCCATGGTGTCGGACGCACGTTGATGTCGGTGCCCAGGTCGGTGATGTCGCCGGGCTCGGTGCCGCGGAACGCGACCAGGATCTCGCCGCTGCCTTCCCTGACGACGGCGAACGCTTCGGTGCCGGACTTCGCATCGGCGAATCCGGCCCACTGTGTCAGCCCGGCGCGCGCCAGCGCGTCTATCAACTGCTGGCGCTGCACCGCATCGCTTTCGAAATGCAGATAGGCCAGGCGCGAACATTCCGCGCAGGCCGCGTCGGGTGAGACGGTCGCACCGACAGCGAACACGGTCGGGCGCAGGGCCGGGCGATACAGCGCATCGCGCGTGGCGTCGTAATCGATCACCGCCGGCTCCTCCATCGTGGGCGAAAGGCGTCCCTGTCAAGGAGTGGCGATTGCAACGATTGTCCCAGCGCCAGCTGCCGATCCGTCACCTGATGGATTCAGGAAAAGACGGTGCCGGTTACGCCTTGAGCGTCTCCGCGAGCAGCGCGCGGCGCCGGGCAAGAGCTTCCTCGTCGAGTGATCCGAGCATGCCGCGGCGCGCCTCGGGGATATGCGCCAGCGCATCGTCGGTATTGCCGAACACATAGTGCTGGAACAGTGCCGCCCACGCGGCGCGCTGCGGCGCCGGCATGCGACGCAGGCTGATCAGTGCGTGGGTCAGGCAATCCAGGCCGGCGTTGTTGCCGTGCGAGGCTCCCCACCAGTAGTTGATCAGGATGTTGCAAAGTTCCAGTGATTGCACGTGGTGCCACCACAGCGGCGGGATGAACAGCGCATCGCCGGGAGCCAGTTCAGCGACGAATGCGTGCGCCAGCGCCTCGCGAAATTTCGGAAAGCGCTCGAAGTCCGGTGTGGCGAAATCGACCAGGCTGATCGGCGCGCCGGTTGGTGCGAAGTCGACCGGCCCGATGTACAGGTTGCCGATCTGGGCCGGCGGGAACAGCGTGAATCGGCGGCGGCCGGCGATGACGCAGGCGATGTTGTTGGCGTCGTCGAAATGCGCCGGCACGGTAATCGCATTGCCGAGCCAGATGCGCGGCTCGACCGACGCGTCGAGCAGCGGCATCGGATTTTCTTCGAGGAAGCTCGGCAGGCAGCTGGCGATCGTCGCGCTTTGCGCGGCGACCGATGGCGCCGGATCGAACGCCGAATAGCGTACGACTTGTTCGATGATGCGCGAAATCGGCAGGCGGTTGCGTACGAAATTGAAACCGTCCATTGCCGCATTGTAGAAAATGCGGCCTTTTTCCTCCGGACGCAGCAGCAGCACGTCGACCGGTACGCCACTGTCGCGTTCGATCAGGTATTTGCAGATCGCCTCGGGCGACCGGCGGCCGAGCGTCGCCGCCGGCCAGCCGGCGACGAGACCGCGCATGACGACCGGCACCGCGGCCGCAACGATCTCGCGCTCGAAGCGCTCGCGCTCGACGCCATGCTCTTCGGCAATTGCTGCAGGTCCTGTCATCACCACTGTCTCGAACGGGAACGTCACGCCTGGATGCGGCGGTCTGCTCTGGTCGCCGCAGTTTACCCAATCGAAGGCAGGGATACGTCCATTTAGCCAAGGGCATCCGCCCCAAGGGATTGGCGGGAATCCTGGATCCGAACTGGCGTTCGGCCGTCGCCGCGCCGCGGCGGCCTCAGCCCGCCGCCGATTGCAGGAGCTTGAGCAGCGCGCCGGACGCGTTGCGGCTGAATTCGGTCGGCGTCATGCCGAATTCGCGGCGGAAGGCGCAGGTGAAATGGCTGTGGTTGGCGAAGCCGAGCTGCATCGCGACCTCGGACAGGCCATGGCTGGACTCAAGCAGCAGTTCGAGCGACGCACGCAGGCGCAGCTGCTGCTGGTACTCGTGCAGCGTAAAGCCGGTGCTGCGCCGGAACAGCCGCGAAAGATAGCCGGCTGAGCAGTGCGCGCGGGCGCTGATCGCGTCAATGCTCAGCGTCCCGTGATATTCCGTCGCCAGCAGCTTGAGCGTCGCGTCGACGATCGCCGGCGCGCGCCCGAGAAAACGCCGCTCGATCGCGTGACCATCGCCCCCGCTACTCCGCGCGGCGCGGAACACCGCATCGACGATCGCGATCGTGCTCTCTTCGACCTGCAGCATCGACATGACTGGATCGGCGCGCAGGGCGCGGAACAGCGCGCGCTGCGCAGCGTAGACCGCAGGCGTCGCCGGAGCCAGCGCGACTTCGAAGATACGGTCGTCGTCGGCGACGACGCCGCGCAGCGCGGCGATGTCACGCAGCAATGCCGGGGAGACGGCGATCCAGTCGCAGCGCTCGCCTTCCTTGCTGACCGCCTCGCGGCAGTAGACATCGCCGATGTTGTGCAGACTGATCGTGTTCGGCGTATACACGAGCGGTCGCGCACCAAGGCGCGTGATGCGCGTGCTGCTGCGCGGAAAGGCGATGAACGGACAGCGTTGCGGTCCGCCGCCGGAAAATTGTGGATGCTCGACCGGGCAGCGGTACTCGCCGAGCGCAACGAGCGGAGAACGGCGCAGCACCGTCTCGACCGCGGTGACATTGATGTCGAACGACGCCGCGCGCGTGCCGCAGCGCGCCATCACGATTTGCCGGGACGGCGTCGGTGCTGCCGTGGTCATCGCTGATCGGTCCTGAAACATGCGGCCCTCGTCGAAGCAACGGATCCGTGGCGGAATTGTGTGCCGAAAACTCGAACGTGCAGCGTGCCGTCAGTCATGTGGCGGCGACCGCCACGTGATCGGTTTCCTGATAGCCCGCCGGTGATCGTTCCGACTAAGCTCCGTTGTTCCGCGCCAAGACCGAATCGTGAAACATGACGACCCGTTGCAAGCTACCGTTCATGCTTGCGGCCGCCGCCGGCCTTGGTCTTGCCATCGCCGAGCATGACGCCGTCAGCGCTGCCGCGGCAGGTGCCTGTCCCGCGCCGCCGGATCAGCCGCTGGCCTTCTGGTTCGGGCATTGGGACGTCTACGCGCAGGAAAAACTCGACGGCCGCAATTTCGTCGAAAGCACGCTCGGCGGTTGCGCCGTGATCGAACACTGGGACGACGCATCCGGCTTCAAGGGCATGAGCGTGTTCTACTTCGAGCCGCATGCGCACCAGTGGAAGCAGGTCTGGATCACCGATCATGCATTCGCGCCAGGCGGCCTCAAGGAGAAGACGATGATTTTCTCGTCCGCCGACAGCGTGCGCTTCCAGGGCGCGATCTGGGTTGCGCCGGACCGCATGGTCCTGGACCGCACTACGTTGCGCAAGCTCGATCGCGGGCGCGTCTCCCAGACCATCGAATACTCGAAGGACGGCGGCACGACGTGGACTGCCAGCTACGATGCGATCTACCGACCTGCCGCTGCGCCCGCGGCAGGCCGTCCGGCCAACTGATTCCCGACGCCAGAAGCTGCAATCCGATGCCCATCATCCCAGCCGTCAGCTGCATCGCTTTCGTGGTCGCACTTGTCTTGTCGCCGCTGGCTGCGCCCGCTGCCGACAGCGCGTCAGCGTCCCCGATCGATACAAAGCTGCTTCAGGCGACCGGTCTGTTGCAGGCGGGCAAGATCGCCGACGCCATGAAAGTGCTCGAGGAAGCCACGCGCGCCGAGCCGGGAAACAGGACCGCGCTGCGCATGCTCGGTGATGCCTGCCTGCGGGCGGGCAAGGCGGACGACGCGCTGGCCGCATACAGCAAGCTGCTGCAGCTCGAAGCCGACTCCCCGCGCGCCCTGTACGGCATTGGCGCGGCCCACGCGGCGCGCCACGAGACCGATGCTGCGTTCATCTGGCTCGGCAAGGCGAAGGCGACGCACAAGCTCGACATGACGGCGATGCAGAATGATGCGCACCTCGCCGACCTGCGCGCCGACCCGCGCTACGCTGCGCTGCTGCCGAGGCCAGAGGACTTCAAGAATCCCTTTGTGGAAAAAGTGAAGATCATCCGCGAGTGGGACGGCGAAGGTGCAAACGACCAGTTCGGCTGGATCGCGCGGTCGCTTGGCGATGTCGACGGCGACGGCGTGCCCGATTTCGTTACGTCGGCGCCGAGCCGAAACATCGGCGGCGACCAGGCCGGCCGCGTCTATGTCTACTCGAGCGCCAGCGGCAGGCTGATCTGGTCCGCCGACGGCAAGCCCGGCGACCGGCTCGGCACCGGCCTCGAGTCGGCGGGTGACACAGACGGCGACGGCATCCAGGACGTCATCGCCAGCGCGCCCGGCGGCGAAACCGCGTACGTCTATTCCGGCAAGGATGGTCATGTCCTGCTGACGTTGCATGGCGAAGCCAAGGGTGACAACTTCGGCAACCACGTCTCATCGGTCGGCGATATCGACCACGACGGCCATGCCGACGTCATCGTCGGGGCGCCGTCGAACAAAGCCGGCGGCGAAGATGCCGGCCGCGCCTATGTCTACTCGGGCAAGGACGGGCACCTGTTGCTGACACTGACCGGCGAGCACGCTGGCGACCAGTTCGGCAGCGCGGCGACCGGATATGCCGACGCGCAGCACACGCTCCTCGTCGTCGGTGCGCCCGGTGCCGGCCCGCGCAAGAGCGGTCGCGTATACGTCTACGACGGCCTCGGGCAAACGCCGAAGTTCACGTTCGATTCGGATGCGACCGGTTCGAAGCTCGGCTACATGTTCCTGGCGGTGCTGGGCGATGTCGACGGCGACGGCGTCCCGGATGTCTATGCATCGGACTGGAGCAACTCCGCGAGGGGACCTTCGACCGGCCGCGTCTATGTGCGCTCCGGCAAGACCGGCAGGGAACTGTTTGCGCTGACCGGACAAACCGCCGGCGAAGGCTTCGGCACGACGCACGCGTTTGCCGGCGATGTCGACGGCGACGGCCATGCCGACCTGATTGTCGGCTCGTGGCAATACGCCGGCGGCGCCATATCGGGCGGACGCGCCTACCTGTACTCCGGCAAGGACGCACATCTGATGAAGACCTATACCTGCAAGACGCCGGGCGACACGTTCGGCTTCGATGCCGTCGCGCTCGGCGATGTCGACCACGACGGCACTTCGGACCTGCTGATCACATCGGCCTGGAGCAGCATCCACGGCTTTCATTCCGGACGCGTGTTCCTGATTTCCAGCGGCGTCGCGGCAAGGCGTTAAGCCAGACGGGAGACGGTGACTGAGAAAGGTCCGACGTTCGCTCTTGCATCTTGCGCGCGGCGCCCGACGTCTCGCGTCCAAGCGTCTCACACCCCTCCTGGACGCAATTGGCGTCGAGTCTCAGCAATGCGCTCTCGAAGCCCTTATCCCTTGATGGGCAAGGGGTTGGGAAGAGGGTGAGCCGACGAAGTCGGCGGCTTCGCCGCCATCTCGTCTCCCGCCCGCCGCGCTACGCGCGGGACCTCTCCTGCATCGGGAGAGGTGTACAACCGAGACTCGATGCCAATTGAGTTCCCTGGAGACCTTACTTCTTCAACGCGTTGTCGCAGGCACGAAGCGCATCGCGATAGGCCTGTTCCGAATTGGCCTGCTCCTTCTGCTGGAACTCGCTCTCGCGCGCAATCGCGGCGTCCAGATCGTCGACCGACTTGCGCATCGCCGGATCGGCGGCTGCGCCCGCATAGTTGACGTCCGACTGCAGAGCCTCGCGCTGCTGGCGATAGTCGGCAATGTGCTGGTTGGACTCGGCGATCTTTTCGGCGGAAGTATGCGTCGACTTGTACGCCTTGTCGCGGCAATCGCTGTCGGCGACGCTGGCGGCAATCTCGTTCTGGTGACCGCCGCTGCCGGTGCGCAGCGCGCCGGCGGTGTCCAGGGTTTCCATTTTTTTCGGATCGCTCGAACAGGGGTCGTGCGAATACACCACGCTGCCATCGGCATTCTTGCACTTGTACACGGTCGTGTTGTTGCCGCCCGTCTGTGCCAGCGCCACGGTTGCTGCACCTGCCATGAGCAATGCAGGTATCAGCATTCGCAGGATCGCCATGTATCGTCTCCCATCACTGTGACCCGGCTGCGAGGATTCCACGATTGACGCCCGCGCGCAATCGGCAGTTTGCGTGGCCGCGCAAAAATGTGTGATCTGGATCAATGCTCCGCTGCGCTTACGTTCTACAAAAGGCCGTCGATCGGCAGCAGCTTGAGCAGGTCCACTTCGAGTTTGCGGGCGACGGTCGCCTCGGGCTCGCTGTCGACGATGACCGGAACGCCATTGTCCTGCGTTATCCATTCCAGGCGACCAGTCTTGCCGCCTTCCTTGGGATCTTCCAGCTTCACGTGAAATGCGCTGGCCGGCTCGATCGCCTTGCCGAAGAACCGGGCAACTGCCTGGGCGAGCTCCGGACAGTCGACTATGACGCCCATCTCCGTGTTGAGCAGCTTGGAACGCTGGTCCATGTTCATCGAGCCGACGAACACCCAGCGCGTGTCGACGACGATCGACTTGGCGTGCAGCGCGACGCCGCCGGACGTACCGAACGCCGTCGCCGGCTGGCTGCCACCGGCAACAGGACGAAGTTCGAACAACTTCACGCCGCCCTCGAGCAGGTTGCGCCGGTAGTTCGAATAGCCTGCATACGCTGCCGGTTCGTCGGTCGAGGCCAGCGAATTGGTCAGCGCCTCGACTTCGACACCGCGCGTGGCCAGTCCGACAAGGTATCGCGTGCCGCTCTTGCCCGGCACGAAGTACGGCGTGGTGATCAGAACCTGCTTCTGCGCCGCGTCGAGGATCATCTTCACCTTCGGGCCGATGCGGAATTGCGGCTCGTCCCTGCTGGTCTCGATCTTCTCGGGCTGATCGGCAACGAGTTCGCCGAAACCCCAGAACCATTCGCCGCGACGGTCGGCGGTCGGGCCGTTCGGGAGATCCTCCATGGCGACCTGTGCATAGTCCGACTCGGCGAAGGCGCGCGCATGCTGCTTCAGCCGCACGCGCAGCTTGTCCAGGTCCGCGACGCTGCCGTGATGGTCCTTGAATGCCTTGACCGGGTACGCGGCATCACTGTTCCAGTAATTGTCGAATGCCTGCTCTGCCTCGCCGACCACCTTGCCGATGGCGATGACGTCCAAATCGCGGAAGTTCGTCTCGACGCTGGCGTCGAAGTAGGCGTCGCCGATGTTGCGCCCGCCGACGATCGCGACCACGCCATCGACGATAAACGACTTGTTGTGCATGCGCCGGTTCAGGCGCTGGCCCTCGAGGATGAACTGCGCGATCTTGGACGGCAGCGACGGATTGCTGGTGTTGAACGGATTGAACCGGCGCACCTGGATTTTCTCGTGCGCGTCGAGAGCATCGAACACGTGGTTCTTGTCATCGATGCTGACATCGTCGAGCAGCAGACGCACGCGCACGCCGCGGTCGGCGGCCGCAAGCAGGCGCTGCGCGACCAGACGGCCGGTATCGTCGTCGGCGAAGATGTAATATTGCAGGTCGATCGAGTGTGCCGCGTGGTCGATCAGCGCAAGTCGGCTCAGCAGTGCGTTGTTGCTGCGCGTCAGCAGGCGGAATCCGGACACGTCGCCATGCTGCTTGACTTCGCCCTCGACGTAACGCGACGACGGCGTGTCATAAACCGGTTGCAGCGCGGCCGACGGTTGCTTGACGTAATCCTTGCGCAGCGACGAGCATGCCGAAGCGAGCAGGGCGAACGCCACGAGGATCGCGATGTCCCTGATCCGGCGTTGCAGCCGTGTCCAGTCGCGGCCAGTTCGATCAACCATGCGCACCTCGGATGAATTCCAGACGCCGATCGCACCGGCGCTGTACGGGCACAATGCCGTGGCGTTTAATAGCGCAGGTTGTCTGTCTGCAGCCTAAACGCCGCGAAAGTAGCGCCACAGCCGTGCCGGTCAATCACCCGCAGCGGCGCAAGGCTCCTGCGGTCATGCCGAAGCGCTGGCGAAACAGTCGCGAGAACGCGCAGCGGTTTTCAAAGCCGCTGGCGAGCGCGATTTCGGCGACCGCAAGCGGGCTCGTGCGCAACAGCCGGCGCGCGCGTTGCAGGCGCTGGTCGACGAGGAACGCGTGCGGCGTCTGCTGATAGGCTGCGCGGAATGCACGAATGAAATGCCAGGGTGAATAACTGGCCATCCGCGCGAGTCGATCGTTGTCGACTTCGAGATGGCAGTTGGCTGCCAGATAATTGTGCACCCGCTGCAGACGCAGGAAGACCTGGCGTCGCTGCGCATGGGTGCGGCCCGGGCAGCGTTCGATCGCCGCCGCGTGCTCGTCCTGCAATTCGAGCAGGCTTTCGATCAGCGCCTGCAACGGCGCGTCGACGGAGGCGCCGGCGGCGGCGCGGACCAGAGCGATCGCCCGGCAGCGAAGCGCGCGGTCCGCGACATGCCAGGTCGGTAGCAGCAGCGGTTCCGGTACCGGCGGCTGGGTCCATCGTTCGAAGGCCCGACGCCATGCCGCGCGCGTGCCGAGCAGCGCGATCCACAGCGCATTGCCGCGCCCGACGGCGCCGATGCCCGGTTCCGCTTCGGTGATACGAACTTCGCCCGGCTGCAAGGCGCCTTCCGCGCTGCCGCCGGAGAGCTGCAATCGGCCGCGCAGCGGCAACCACAGGCCGGCGAACGGTCCGTCGGTGCGCAACACGCAACCGCGACCGCCGCCGACAATCAGGCGGAGACGGTCTGCAGTGTCAGCCGCCGGCGGGGAAGCGTGAGAATGGACCCGGAATTGAGCTGATGATTGACGATCATGGCGCGTACCTGCAATCCGATGAGTGCATCGCCATTGGCGCGCACGTTGCCCCGCCCGTCAGGAGATTTTTCCGAAATTGCGCCGAAATGTTGCCGAAAAATTCGCGCCGGTAGCCATATCCTGTCGTTTCGGCGCGATTTCCGGGCAGCCTGGCATGTTTGCCGTCGATCCGCCGCCTCGCGCCGCGATGCCGGCAGCATCGGCAACGCGCTCGCCGCTGTCAGGCGCTAATCTATCCGTGCCGGCCGTAGCCGATACGAACGCTGGAGCCTCCCATGTACCGAACGCTTGCCACGATTTCCCTGGTCGCCGCGATCGCCGACGCAAACGCCGCCTGCACTGTCAGCAGCAGCGCCGACCGCCCGCATCTGGTCGAGTTGTACTCGAGCGAAGGCTGCGACTCCTGCCCGCCGGCCGAGCACTGGATGAGCACGCTGCTCAAGCATGCCGACCTGATCGGCATGGAGTTCCATGTCGACTACTGGGACAACTCCGAATGGCGCGATCCATTTTCCAGTCACGCCTATACGCTGCGCCAGAAAGCGCTGGCCAAACGCGGCAATCACGACCAGGTCTACTCGCCGCAGATCTGGCTGGACGGGCATGTCTGGAGCAACTGGCCGAAAGGATCGCCGCCGGCCCCGGTCGACGGCGCGGCGCCGCCGCTGCGCATGACGGTCGACAATGGCGACCTGGCTCACGTGCATGTCGACGTCGATGGCGCCGCCGACAAACCGGACTACCGCATCTACGCCGCACTGACCGAAAACGGCCTGTCCGAACACGTCCGCGGCGGCGAAAACCGCGGCAAGACCCTGGACCACGATGAAGTCGTACGCGCATTCGCCGGGCCGTTCACGCTGCCACACGCCGACATCGAATTGAAGGCACCGCCGCACGTCGACATGGGCAAGGCATCGTTGGTCGCCTTCGTCCAGGACGAGCGCGAGGGCAGCGTCGTGCAGGCCGTGCGCCTGCCAATGACGGAATGCAGCAAATGAGTACGCCGACGCGGGAAAAAATCGCCGCGGGCAACACGCCGCTGGCGATGGGCGCGAGTACCTGGACCTGGGCGCTGCGCACGGTGCTGCTGGCCGGCTGCGCTGCCGCCACGATCGACATCGTTTTTGCTTTCGTCTTCTTCGGCTGGACGCTGGGCATCACGCCGGTGCGCGTGTTGCAGTCGGTTGCCACCGGCTGGTACGGCAGGGTCTCGTTCGAAGGCGGCATGGCGACAGCGGCGGTCGGACTGATCTCGCACTACATCATCCTGATCGTCGCTGCCTGGTTCTACTATCTGGCGAGCCGGCGCCTGTCGCTGCTGAACCGCGCGCCGCTGGCCTGCGGCGTTGCCTTCGGTGTCGCGATCTATGTCGCAATGACATTCGTCATCGTGCCGCTCTCGGCGACGCCGGCGCGCGCGCTGACCCTCAGCGTCGTCTCGGTGGGTCAGTTCCTGATCCATCCGGTGATCGGCATCGCGATTTCGATGATCGTGCGGCGCCGAGCATCGGCCGGTGCGCGCGCTTGAGGATGTGACTCGAAGGCAACGCCAATCACACCGGAAACCAGACCAGCTCGCGCGGCGACAACTCTCAACCACCGCATTGCTTCCGGGAAAAGGCGGACCACCGATGTCCCGGTACCCGGTGGTCCGCCGAACAACAGCCCGGTTGAACGGGCGCGTTCAGTGTGCAGCGATGCATCACTGCTGCGGTTGCGGCACCGCCGGGACCGCGTGACGAAAATTGCGCGAACGGTATCCGGGCGTTTCAGCGCGCGCGCGCTTCAAGACGGAACGAGCCGATGTCGGTGTCCTCGGCTCCCAGCGGCGTGATCGCCACGCGATCGTGGCCGGGAGTGGCGCTGAAGCCGACGTCGTGCAGGTCCGCCTCGAGATGGGCAACGACGCGCCGCGCGTCCGTGGCTGGATCGAACTCGATGATGTCGACAGGCTTCCGCGCGACTTTCGACACGTACCAGATGCGGCCGTCGACGACGCGCCAGCCGTCGGCCAGGCTCGATTCGATCAGCGGTGTGACCGGTTTTTCGTCGCCGCCGCCGAGGTCGCGCGCGAACAGGCCGCGCTGCGAATTCCTGGTGTAGTAGACACGTCGCGCCGCAGGATCGAGTTCCATATGCTCGATGCCGACTGCGAGTAGCGTCTGGCGTTCGTCGTCGCGACCGGCGTGCTCGAGCAGCACGAGGCGGTTCTCGCGGCTCGATCCGCCGATCACCAACACGTAACTGTCGGCATCCGGGCCGTAGCTGCCTGAAAGGACGTCCTGCCCTGCCTTGTTGACAATACGTTGGCGCCGACTGGCCAGATCGATCTCGACGAGCCCGGGGTGGTCCTTGCCACGTACCGTCACCAGCAGATGCGTGCCGTCGGCGCTCCACGCCGGATTGATCAGCAAGGCGTCGCGAAATTCGGTCAACGCGCTGACCTGGAGCGTCGAAAAATCGTACAACCACACCTGCTGTGTGCCGCTGCGGTCTGAGACGAACGCGATGCGCTTGCCGTCGGGCGCAAACGCCGGAGAACTGTCGCTGCCGGTCGACGTTGCCAGCAGTTCGGGCACCGCGTCGTCGACGTCGAGGGCGACCCAGGCGAGGCAGCTGCTGGTGCGCGGAATTTCGTAGGCGACCATGTCGCCGGCGCGCGCGGCGGCCGGATACTCGGCCGGGCCGACGCCGAGCGCGCGCACTTCTCCGCCGCCGAGTGCAATCATATACAAAGTGAAATGGCCGTCGTGATTCGAAGCGAAGATCAGACCGCGGCTGTCCTGCGTCCAGGCCAGACCGCGGATGCGCGAGTGCAGCTGGGTCAACTGGCGAACGGCGCCGCCGGCGGCGGGCATCACGCAAATGTCGCTGTACGGCGCGAGTCCACGCCGGAATGCGATGAACGCGCCATCCGGCGAATAATGCGCTTCGAGGTCCTGCTCGTCTGCAGTACGCTCGTACCGCACCGGCTGCCTGGCCCCGCTGGCGAGATCCCAGCGCATCAGTACCATGTTGCCCGAACTTCCGCCGGGGTTCTGCGCCGTGATCAGCGCCTTGCTGTCCGGAGTCCAGTCAAAATAGTTGACCAGGTAGTTCTCGCACGATCCGACTTCGCGTTCGGCGCCGCCGAGGATCGAGACGATATGGATCGTGCAACGGTCGTTGCTCAGACGCTCGAACGCAATCTGGCTGGCGTCGGGCGACCACACCGGCACTTCCTCGAACGAGTCCGACTTCTCCGTCAGCCGCACCGACTGCGACTGTCCGGTCGCGCGCATCACGATCCGGTCGAAGCCACTGGCCTGGTCGAACTGCGCATAAGCCACTCGCGTTCCGTCGGGCGACACCGACGGCCTGCGTTCGGATCCCGGGTCCGAGGTCACCGATTTGATGTCGTGCGCCGACCAGGGCCCGACGTCGCGCGCAGCATTGGCACCGGCTCGCCACAGCCAGGCGGCCCCCGCGGCGGCGATCACAATGGCGGCCAGCAGCCAGAGCCCGATCAAGCGTGAGCGTGACGGCGGCATGATCGCCGGCCGCGTCGCAACGAGGTCCGGATCGTTGCCGGCCATCGCTTGGGCGACGGCGTCCACTGCGAGCGGCTCGGCATCGATCGGGCTGACTGCAAGGAGCAGGCGATAGCCGACCTTGGGAACCGTCTCGAAGTAACGCGACGGCTTGGCGTCATCGCCGAATGCCCGGCGCAATTCCTTGATCGCCTGGGTCAGCACATCGGGCGTGGTCACGCGGTCGGCCCATACCCGGTCGAGCAGCGCATCGCGCGTGACAGTATCGCCGGCATGACGCACCAGTTCGATCAGCACGGCGGCGGCCTTGCTGGTCAGGCGCGGATGTTGCGGCTGCGTCACGACGCGCAACGCGCCGATGTCGACGACATGCGCACCCACGCGCAGACGCAGATTGGGCTGCAGCAGCAGCTCGTCGAACATCAGGCGACCGGCGGTGGGCAAGCTACTGGCGTTCATGCGCTGGAATCTTTCGAGTCGGGCCGCGCGATCATGATACACGCCGGCGCCGCAGCCGAAGCAAGTACCGCCTGCGCGCAGCGATCGGTACCGTCGGCCCGATGCGGCATTGTGGAAATTGCCTTCGTGGCGGAAGCGCGAGGCACTCGGCCGTCGCCAGAGGTGTTGAGCTAATCTTCACGCCAGTGCGGCGATTCTTGACCGGTCACACTGGAACTGGGCAACGGCGTGCATCTGCGCATCCTCGACCTCGACGGCTCCGTCACCGCGCAGGCGGCCTTGCCTGACGCGATACCATGGTCTTCCGTCGCAACCGTAGCGTTGCGCGACCTGGCCGCGCGCCTGCGTTTGTGGAGCCGCGCGGCGACGATGCGCCTGGTGCGCGAGCGTCTTGCAGCACAAATGCCCACAGACGGAACAACGCTCACGCTGATCGGGTCCGGTGATTTCCACCACCTGGCCGTGCCGTTGATCGCGCAGGCATTGTCCGGGACGGCATCGCCGCCGCTGACCGTCGTCCATTTCGACAACCATCCGGACTGGGTTCGCTGGGCTCCGCGCTGGCACTGCGGTTCGTGGGTCACCCAGGTATTGCGCCTGCCGCACGTGGCGAAGGTCGTCACGCTCGGTCCGTGCGGCGATGATCTGGTCCGCCCCGAACTCAAGGGCGGCAATCTGCGCGCGCTCGATGAAGGACGCATCGCCCTGTTTCCCTGGCAGCACGCGCCGTCGCGCGTGTTTCGTGCCATCGCCGACGGCGCCGGGCATCGCTACCTGAATGGCCACATCGCTTGGCGCAACCTGGCCGAGTCCGATCCGGCCGTCAACCTCACGCGAATACTGGCGTCGATCGAAACCGACACCATCTGGCTGACGATCGACAAGGACGTACTGGGCGAGAGCGAGGCACTGACGAACTGGGATCAGGGCCGCATGCCGCTGCGCGCAATGCTCGACCTGATCCGTGCCCTCGGCGCCTACAAGCGCATTGCCGGCGCCGACATCTGCGGCGAGTTTTCCGAACCGGTGATGAGCAATCCGCTCAAGCGCATCGAGTCACGCCTCGACCGGCCGCAGCGCAGCGCCGACGCGGCCGCGCTCGCGCGCAACGAGAGCGTCAACCGCGAACTGCTGCGCACGATCCACGGAGCCTGCGCATGTTGATGTTTGCGCTGCTTGCGGCCTCGGTGATCTGCGATGTGTTCGGTCAGGTCTGCTTCAAGCTGGGCGTCGGCCACGATCATGACGCGGCGCCCACGCTGGGCATCGCCGCGTTTGCGCTCGGCACGCTGCGTTCACCGTGGGTGCTGCTGGGGCTGTTCATTTACGTGATCGAATTCGCTGTCTGGTTTGCGGCGCTGAGCCTGGCACCGCTCAGCCTTGCTTTTCCATTCGCGGCGCTCACCTATTGTGGTGTCGTCGTTGCCAGCCGCTTTCTGCTGCATGAACGGGTCTCGACCCGTCGCTGGCTCGGTACGGTGGCTGTCGCGGCCGGCGTGGCCCTGGTGTTCTGGTCCTGACCGACCGCACGACAAGCCGGCCGCCAGCAGCCGTGTGGCAAAATGGCGTTAAGCAAGCCCTAACGATTCGCAACCATAATTCACGCTTCGATCCGAAGAGCCGTCCCGCAATGATCAAACGTTCCGACTACCAGCTGCCCGGCGGCCGCACCGGCGTGCTGCTGATCCATGGCCTGACCGGTACGCCGACCGAAATGCGTTTCGTGGCCAAGGGTCTGAATCGCAACGGCTTCACGGTCCATGCGATGCAGCTCGCCGGCCACTGCGGCGACGAAGCGGATCTGTTGAAAACCGGCTGGCACGACTGGTACCGGAGCGTATGCGACGCGGCCGACCGCCTGCGCGGCGAAGTCGACCAGATGTTCGTCGCCGGGCTGTCGATGGGCGCGCTGCTCGCACTGAAGCTCGCGGCGGATCGTCCGGAACAGGTCGATGGCCTGGGCCTGTACGGCACGACCTTCGTCTACGACGGCTGGACGATTCCGTGGATCGGTCGCCTGTCATTCATGCTGCCGCTCGTGTGCAGCCTCGGCTTCGGCTGGAACCAGCGCTTCCACGAGTGCTTCCCCTACGGCATCAAGGATGAACGCATCCGCCAGCGCATCGCCAACAGCATGCTCAGCGGCGACAGCGCTGCCGCCGGCCTGCCCGGAAATCCGTGGCCGTCCCTGGCCGAGTTCTACCGCCTTTCATTCCTCGTACGCCGGCAGCTTTCCAGCATCCGCACGCCGTGCCTGGTCGTGCATGCGGTCGATGACGATGTCGCCAGCCTGAAGAACGTGCGTATGGTCGTGCGCGGTGTGCAGGGCCCGGTCGAAACCGTGCTGCTCGAAAACAGCTATCACATGGTCACGGTCGACCAGGAACGCGACAAGGTGATCGACCGCACGACGCGCTTTTTCAATCACGTCGCCGCCACGGCCTTCGTGCGCATACCCGAGCCGCAGCCGGTGACGGTCGCCGTCGATTGACTTGCGTCATTCATGCAAGCCGTCGCCGCAACCACGATCGAAGCGTTTGACCGCGATGAATGGAATCGCCTGTTCCCGGACACGATCGAGGACTGGGCCTACTACCATGCGATCGAGCGTTCCGGACTGCCCGGATTCGAACTGCTCTACTTCGGCCTGCGCGAACGCGGCGAGTTGCGCGTCGCCGTGCCGGCATTCATCACCGACTACCGCCTCGATACCACGCTGACCGGACCGCTGCGTCGTGCCAGCGCGGCGCTGTCGCGCGTCTTTCCGCGCTTGCTCGTGCAGCGGCTGCTTTCGCTCGGCTCGCCGGTTGCCGAAATCTGCCACCTCGGCTTCGCCCCGGATTGCCGCCGTACCGCACAGGCACGCCTGCTCGACAGGTTGTTCGACGAAGTCGAGCGATACGCGGCACGACGACGCATCGCGCTGCTGGCCACCAAGGACGCGCCGGCCGACCAGGACGCATTGTGGGCAGAGGTCGGCGCCGCGCACGGGCTGCGCCGCCAACCGAGCCTGCCGACCGCGGTGCTCGACATCCGTTTCGACTCGCTCGACGGCTACCTGGCAACACTGAGCCGCGCGACGCGCAGGGATATGCGCCGCAAGCTGAAGTCCGCCGCCGGACTGCGCCTGGAGTGGCGCAGCAACATCGACGATATCCTGGACGACGTGATGCGCCTGTATCGCGCCACCATGGCGCATGCCGCACTGACCTTCGAGGAACTCACGCCGGATTTCTTCCGCCTCGTGCTGAGCGAACTTGGACAACGCGCCAGTTGCGCGACGTACTGGATCGGTGAACGGCTGGTGGCCTTCAATCTCGTGCTGAACGACGGCGTGACATTGCTCGACAAGTTCCTCGGCATGGACTACGCGGTGGCGCGTGAGCACAACCTGTATTACGTGACCTGGCTGGAAAACGTCCGCTACTGCATCGACCACAAGATCGAGCACTATCAGGCCGGCCAGGGGTTGCATCGCGAGAAAATGCGGCTGGGCAGCAAGCTGTTGCCGAACTGGCTGTGGTACCGTCATCGCATCCGCCTGGTCGACAAGGTCTATTCCGTGTTCGAGCATTTGTTCCGCCTGGATCGCAGTGATCCGGAACTGGCCGCGCTGATGCCGGAAGCGGCCTCCGTGCAGGCGTCGCTGCATCGATTGCCGGCGCGTCGATCGAATGTCGCCGCGTGGTGCGCCTTCCTGGCCTGTGCCGCGCTGTCGCAGGTCGCATTCAAGTATGCCGCGCTGCAGACCGGCGCTTTCGAATTCTCGGTGCAGTGGTTCGTTGCAGCCCTCGGTACGGGCTGGCTGTGGGTTTCCGTCGCCAGCCATGTCGGCGAGTTCCTGCTGTGGATGACGATCCTGAGCAAGTCCAACCTGTCGAGTGCGTTCGCCACCAGCGCGGTTCTTTTCATCGTGGTGATGCTGGCGAGCTGGCTGCTGTTCGCCGAGCCGCTCGGCTGGCACAAGGTGATCGGCTCGCTCGTGATCCTCGCCGGCATCGTCCTGCTCGGCGCCGACGACTCCAGGCCCGCTTCTGCCGGGTCCGCCGACGCGTTGAGTCCGACCTGACCGGCAATCGCGCCGCCGTTGCGTTTACAATTCCAGTTATCGACATCATCTTTCGGAGAGTTCAAGAATGAGCAGCGTGCAGGAAACCATCTTCGGCATCATTGCCAAGGAAGCCGGTGTCGACATCGGCAAGATCACGCTCGACTCGACCCTCAAGGAACTGGAGATCCAGTCGCTCGACGCGGTCCAGATCATTTTCGAGATCGAGGACCACTTCAAGATCACCCTGCCGGACCGCGATCCGAACTTCGACACCGAGTCGGTCAAGGGCCTGGTCGACGCCGTCGAAAAGCTCGTCGCGGAAAAACAGGCCGCCGCGCCGTCGCCACAGGCCTGAGCCGCCGGGATCTTCTGCATGGATAACCCGACGCGCCGCGTGGCGATCACCGGGATGGGCGCGATCGACGCGCTCGGGCACGACGCAGGCGCTACCTGGAGCGCGATGCGCGAAGGTCGATCGGCGATCGGGCCGATCGCCAACATGCCGACCGACCTGCTGGTGATCAAGATTGCCGCCGAGATCAGAGGCTACGATCCGCTGCAGCACTTCGATTCGAAGCGTCTGATCCTGCTCGACCGGGTCTCGCAACTGGCTTTGATCGCAGCGCGTGAAGCAGTCGCGCAGTCGGGCCTGGAGTTCCGCGCCAGCGTCTTCGGCGAGCGCACCGCCTGCATCATCGGCACCGGCATCGGCGGAGAGAATTCCCACAACGAGCAGTCGTCGCGTTTTTACGGTGACAGGAATCCGCGCGTGCATCCGCTGGCGATCGTGCGCGTGATGGCGAACGCGCCGGCCTGCCATGTCTGCATGGAGTTTGGCCTGACCGGCCCTTCTTTCGCGGTGGTCAGCGCGTGCGCCTCGGCCAACCATGCGATGAGCCAGGCGTTCGAGATGGTGCGTAGTGGAAAAGTGGATTTTGCCGTGACCGGTGGCAGCGAGGCCTGCATCACCGTGCCGACGGTGAAAGCCTGGGAAGCCATGCGTGTCACCGCCGACGACACCTGCCGGCCGTTCTGCAAGCAGCGTCGCGGCATGGTCCTCGGCGAGGGTGCCGCCATCTTCGTGCTCGAGGAATACGAACACGCACGCAAGCGCGGCGCGACGATCCTCGCCGAATTCGCCGGCGCCGGCATGTCGGCCGATGCCGGCGACATCGTGCTGCCTTCGGAAACCGGCGCGGCCAAGGCGTTGGCGGCGGCGCTCGCCGATGCACGCCTGGCGCCCGGGGACGTCGACTACATCAACGCCCACGGCACCGGCACGCCGGCCAACGACCCGACCGAATCGAAGGCGATCCGGCGCGTGTTTGGCGCGCATGCCGACCGGCTGGCAGTGTCGTCCACCAAGTCGATGCATGGCCATGCGCTCGGCGCGGCCGGCGCGATCGAACTGGTCGCCGCGATCGGTGCGCTGCGCGACGGCGTCGTGCCGCCGACCGCGAATTTCATCGATCCCGATCCCGAGTGCGACCTCGACTACGTGCCGAATACGCCGCGCGAGGCACCGGTGCGCGCGGTGCTGTCCAATTCGTTTGCGTTCGGCGGACTGAATGCCGTTGTCGCACTGCGACGCGCCTGAAATTGCGGATCAGAAGAACACCACGAAGTCACGAATAACACGAAGAAAAGCCACGAAGAAGAGCCAGCGATTGCCAGGAAGAGCAAAGAAAAGCCTGGGCCATGGAGAACACGGAGAAAGGAAGAAGGAATTGAAAGAAGGAATTTGAGAGCCGGTACAAGATTTTTCTTTCTCGCTTTCCTCTGTGTTCGCCGTGGTTCAATCTTCGGTTTTGCACGTTCCTTTATTCCAGCGCTTCTGCTTAATGGCCTTTCCTTCCTGCCTTCGCGGCATTCTTTTTTTCTCGACGGCACAAAAAAGCTACAAGAGGTCATGAACGACGATCGCAACGCCACGTTCAGCAAGGTTCCGGCCGTCACGCTCGGATTCTGGATCATCAAGATTGCCGCCACGACACTCGGCGAAACCGGCGGCGACACGGTGACGATGACGATGGATCTGGGCTACCTGACCGGTACCTTCATCTTTCTGGCGGTGCTGGTCGCGCTGGTCGCCCTGCAGGTCGCCGCGAAAAAATTCCACCCGTTCCTGTACTGGGCCACGATCATCGCGTCGACCACTCTGGGCACTACGCTCGCAGATTTCGCCGATCGCTCGCTGGGCATCGGCTACACCGGCGGCTCGACTGTGCTCCTCGCCTGCGTCCTTGCCGTGCTCGTTCTGTGGTACCGCTCCGAGGGAACCGTTTCGGTCGATACGGTCAGCACGCCGAGGGTCGAGATGTTCTACTGGGCAACCATCACCTTCTCGCAGACGCTCGGCACCGCACTTGGCGACTGGATGGCGGACTCGTCGGGATTCGGCTATCTCGGCGCTGCTGCGGTGTTCCTCGCTGCGCTCGCGATCGTCGTCTGGCTGTACTGGCGGACCACCGTTTCGCACGTGCTGCTGTTCTGGGCGGCATTCATCCTGACCCGACCGCTCGGTGCAACGGTGGGCGACTTCCTCGACAAGCCTCTCGACGACGGCGGGCTCGATTTCAGCCGCCCGCTCGCCACGATGATCCTCGCGGCCTTCATTATCGCCTGCATACTGCTCATTCCCCAGCGTGCCGGCACGCATCCCGGATCACGTCGCTCGGAAAACGCCTAGAGCGTGTCATCGCAGCGACCGGCAAATGGCCGTGCCGCCGCGGCGCGTATGATGTGCCGTATTCACGCCGGTCGAACCTATGTCCAAATTCCGCTATCTGCAGCTTGATGTTTTCCCGGCGACCCGCGGCGGCGGCAACGCGCTAGGCGTCGTCGTCGATGCGCACGGCTGGAACGCCGCCGACATGCAGGCGTTCGCCGCCTGGACCAATCTGGTCGAGACCACCTTCCTGCTGGCGCCGACCAGCGCGGACGCAAGCTACCGCCTGCGCATCTTCACGCCGACGAGCGAGATTCCGTTTGCCGGCCATCCAACCATCGGCAGCGCGCAAGCGGCGCTGCACAGCGGATTTGCGCATCCACGCGACGGGCAACTGATTCAGGAATGCGGCGCCGGTCTGCTGCCGATTTGCGTGCAAGGCGATGACCATGCGCGCGAATTGTTCGTGCGCGCGCCGGCAGCGACTGTCGTCGACATCGCGCGTGAAGTACCGCACGGCCTGGCTGAAATCATCGGCGCGCGCCCGCTCGGCGCGCTACCGCCAGCACTCGTTGAAGGCGGCCGGCGCTGGTGGGTCATCGAGTTCGCCGACGAGGCGAGCGTGCGCGCGTGGCAGCCGGACCACGGTGCGATACTCGCGCTGGCCAGGGCCGATTGCTGCCTTGGGGTGTGCGTGTTCGCGCGCAGCAGTTCATCGCAGTTCGAGCTTGTCGTGCGCGCGTTTCCGGCCGGCGTCGGCATCGTCGAGGATCCGGCTTCCGGCGCCGCCAACGGACTGATCGCGGCGTGGATCGCGCAGCACGAACCCGGAGGAGCGCTGGCGCGCGGCTATCGCGTCAGCCAGGGGCGCGAGATGGGCCATGACGCGCGCATCGTCGTGCGCATCGATGACGACGAGTCGGTGTGGGTCGGCGGTCGCACCGACATCGTGATCGACGGCACCCTGCGCTGGCCGCTGTTCGATTGACGGTTCGCCGCAGGGCGGAACGCCGTTCGCGACAAGCGCCCGATCGCGCGACGCACGTTCGATTCCCTGTCAGGAGGCGCGATGTCGGGCGACGACCTTCGGCGGTCCACAAAGTTCACGCCAGCGGAATTGATTTTCGGGTTCGTCAAGGCTGCGCCCGCTTGCAGCGGGCGCACTGGCACTTTGCGACCGCGTCACTCAACGGTTACCGACAGCGGCCTTGACGCAATGCCGTTCGCGACGACCTCGAGCACACTGCGCCCGGACTCCTGGTTGGCCGGAACATCGAATGTGGTCGACACGCGCGCGCTCGACGCCACTGCCATGCTGCTGTGGTCGTGGGTCCTGCTGTAGAACACGTGGCCGGTCTTCAGGTTCGTGATCCGCACCAGCGGGTAGTTGGTCGCGTTCTGCAGTTCGTCGCCGAACATCGATGCCTGCGACATGCCGTTGAAGCGGATTCCCTGCAGCGTGTACGAGCCGCCGGGACTGAGCTGGAGCGGCGGCGAGTTGATGACCGGTTCCCAGGAAGGATTGTGGGAGTTGTCTTCCGGAGTATAGATTTCCACATCGAGCGAGCTGTCGACCGCGAGCACTTGCCCGGTCGGCAGCAACAGCAGGCTGATTGTGCCGGACTGGTCGTTCGCCGCGTTCGGGATCGTCGGCTCGGCGATCAGCTTCTTGCCGTCGAACTCGAAGAAGGCAACGGGCGGATCGGCGTAATCACCGTCATTCGGATTGTCCGGACCACCGGTGGCGGCGATCAGCACATTGCCGTTCGGCAACAATTCGCCGGGCGCGTCCTGCGCCGTGTATGGATTGCCTTGCGGACTGATCGGCAGGCGCGGCCCGGCCGACCACTTGCGCGTCTTGCTGTTGTAGATCGAGGTGTAGCCCTGGCTGCCGACAACGAACACTGTACCGTCTGGACGAAGCACGGCCGGACCCATTTCATTGAGCACCGGGTCAGTCAGCGTGTTGATCGTGCTGCCGGCCGTCGTCCAGATGCCGGTCGCCGGATTGTAGATTTCTGAATTGGTCGGATTGGCCGGGTAGCTCGGAACGAGCCCGAAGTAGTAATCGGTGTAGCAGTCGACGGTCAGCACTTCTCCGTTCGGCAGCAGCGTCAAGCCTTCCTCGTCGTTCAGGTCGAGCTTCGTCGCGGTACCGGTTTCGGACCAGGTCATCGTCTTCGGATCGAGCAGGCCGGCCTGGCGGCTCATCTTGTCCGCCAGCATGAACCTGCCGTCCGGAAGAATGATGCTCGCCGAATCGCCGATCGGATTCGGCGCGAACAGTGCTCGTGGCGGATACAAATCGGCGAAGAACGGCGGCGGGGCGACACTCGACCACGAGTCGGCGACCGGATCGTAGATCGCGCCCTGGTTGGTCAAGGTGAAATACAACAGGTAGTCGCTGTACTCGCCGCCCTCAATCAGCACGCGGCCGTCGGCAAGCACCGCCTGCGCGGCGCCGCTCTCGACGTACGGCATCGTCGCCAGTTGCGACCAGGTGCCGTTGACGTAACTGCCGCTGCTGTCCGGCGTGAGCTTGAAGATCTGGCCGTCGGCAAAGAAATAATTGTTGTTCTGGATGATGACGCTGCCGTCGGTCATCAGGATCGGCGCCGCCGCGCCGCCAGGGCCGAGGTCGTAGTTGTAGACCGGATCGATGATTTCCGGCAATGGCGGATCATTGGCCAGCCGTTGCCACGAGCCGGCAACCGCCTGCGACGCACCGAAAGCAGCAGCTGCGCCCATTGCTGTTGCGAGGAGTACTTGAATGCGATCGCGCAGGAACGAACGACGACACCGGACAAACCCGTGTTTCGAGTACATTGACTGTTCTCCGCCCTGTTTGATGGAAGTGCCGCGCGGCGGCGCTGGCGCGCAACAAACATGAACCCGGCCGCGGCGCTACGCGCGAAGCGCTTCGCCTTCCAGCCAGCCGTCAACGGACGCCCAGTCATTCCCCCTGTTGCAGCGACAGCATACCCCGGAATGGCCTTCGCCGTCAGTCGCTGTACCGCTATTGCAACACGCGTGCGAGTACGCCGAGCAATTCGCCATCCGGATCCTGGCTCTGCTCCCAATACATCACGCCACCGAGCCGCTGCATCTTGACGAACCGGGCCTTGAGCGCAAGCGACTGCGGATCGTCGTAGGAGACGAAGCTGCGCGTGCGCGCATTCCAAAGGTACGGGACCTGCGCCTGCCGATCCCAGTAGCGCACGAAGCCGTTCTTGCCGATGAAATCTGCGACCAGCTGCGGCCACGGATGATCGCCCTCATAGCGCCCGTAGGGTTGATCGAGGCCATGGTTCTCGTCGCGCACGTCTGCAAACGCCCGGCCGTAGAACGGCACGCCGACGACGAGTTTGTCGCGCGGTACGCCGGCGGCGAGAAATTGATCGACGGCCTTTTCGACGCTGCGTTCGTCGGCGCCTGACGTTGCCGAGCGCGACAGTGCAGCATGGTGCCCGGTGGTCGCGGTCAGGCTGTTGTGGAAGTCGTAGGTCATCAGATTGAGCCAGTCCAGGTATTCGTGGATCCGGTCCAGTTCGACGTGCGCGACAAACTCGCCGTCGGCGAGCGCAGCGGTGATCAGATAGTGCCGGCTTGCGCGGCCTTGCCCTTCGGCCGCCGAATCGAGACGCCGGCGCAGCGTTTCGAGCAGCAGCGTGAAATTGCGCCGGTCCTCAGCGCGATGGGCGATACCGGGCCCGGGCAGGCCCGGGTATTCCCAGTCGATATCGATTCCGTCGAGCTGTTGCGCAACGATCAGTTTCGACGCGCTCTCGGCAAACCTGGTGCGCGAGCTCTGCGTGAGCGCCGCGTCGGAAAACCCGTCGGCGCCCCAGCCTCCGACCGAGACCAGAATCTGCAACCTCGGGTTGCGCAATTTCAGCCCACGCAGGCCGGTCAGCGCGGCTGATGCGCCTTCCTGGTCCAGCGCCACTCTTCCGTCCACGACGTGCGCGAACACATAGTTGATCGCGGTGAGTTTTTCCGCGGCAATCGGCGGCCGCCCCCGGCCATCCATGGCCTTCGAGGCACTTGGGCTCGTGTCCGGTGCCGGCTTTTCCCAGCCGGCGACATAGCCGACGATACGCATGCCCGGCCGCGGCGCAGGCTGCGGCGGCCGCGCTGGATCGAGCGCGTCGCAGCCGCTGGTGAATTCGAGCGCAAGCGCCATCGCGACCAGCAGCGCGGCGGCAACCGGCCGACCCATCGCTCGAAATGCACGTGCCATGCGCTCAGCTGCCCTTGACCCGGCGCGGCAGGGTTCGATCCGCATGTCGCCGTGATCGAACTTGCCACCGGCAAGGCGCAGCGTGGGCGTGCCTGTGATGATGTTCACTTCAGCCGTCGCGATCGAGCGCGATCCCGGAGAGTCGTCAGAGCGTGCGCGCGAGCGCCGCAGCCACCTGTCGTGCGGCATCGAGCGTCACCGCCACATCCGCGCTCGTGTGCGCCGTCGAGACGAACAGGTTTTCGTAAGCGCCTGGATGAAACAGCACGCCGCGCGCGAGCATACCCTGCCACCAGCGCCTGAATAATTGTTGATCTGCCTGACGCTCGGCGTCGCGATAGTTGTGAATTTCCTTGCGGGCAAACCACACCTGCATCAGCGGTCCCAAGCCGACTACGTAGGCAGGCAGGCCTGCATCGCGCAGAATCTGGCCAAGCCCGAGGCGCAGTTCGTCGGAGACGGCATCCAGCTGCGCGTAAAGCCCGGGAGTCGCCAGTTCGTCCAGCGCCGCGTTCGCCGCAGCCACGGCAATGCCGTTGGCGGTGTAGGTGCCCGCCATCGAGACCGTGCCATTGGCGACCAGCGCCATGATGTCGGCGCGTCCGCCGGCGGCAGCGACCGGAAAGCCTCCGCCGAGTCCCTTGGCAAACACCGACAGATCCGGACGTATTCCCAAGCGCGCCTGAGCACCGCCCAGCCCGAGACGAAAACCGGTTATCACCTCATCGAAGATCAGCACGATGCCGTGTCGATGTGTCAGTTCGCGCATCGCCTGCAGATAGCCGGGTTTCGGCAGGATGCAACCGGTGTTGCACATCACCGGCTCGGTGAGCACGGCAGCGATGTTGTCGCCCTCGCGCGTGATCACGTCGGCCAGCACCTGCGCGTCGTTCCACGGCAGGATGATCAGATTGTCTTCCACGCCCTTCGGCATGCCGGGACCCTGCGCGACCGGCACGGGACGATCATCGGGGCCGGCCTTGTCGATCGACGGATGCTTGCTCCAGTACACGCCATCCGAGAAGCCGTGGTACATACCTTCGAAACGGATGATCTTGCGGCGGCCGGTGAAGGCACGCGCCAGGCGCGTCGCGTACAGCACCGCTTCGGTACCGGTGTTGCACAGGCGCACCTGTTCGACGCTGGGCACGGCGGCGATGATTTTTTCGGCCAGGCGCGCTTCGTCGGCGGTCGGCAGCGCAAAAACGGTGCCGCGTTGCTGGATGAAGTCGACCACGGCCCGGGTGACGCGAGCAGGCCGGTGCCCGAAGATCATCGGGCCCAGCCCGAGCAGGTAGTCGATGTACTCGTTGCCATCGACATCGTGCAGTCGTGAGCCCTGGCCGGACTCCACGAACAGCGGATAGGGCGTCCATCCCGACCAGGTCGCACGCGCGGTACTGTTGACACCACCCGGGATCACCCGGCACGCCGCTTCGAACAAATCGGCGCTGCCGGCGGTGTGGCCATCGGCGATGAGCCGGGCGTCAGTTGCAGTCATGGCGATTATCCGTGTTCAATGATTCGAAAGTGGTTTGGAGACCGACTGCTGCAGCGATGCACTCGCGCACCGCATCGCCGGCCTGATTCGGCGAACATGCGGCTGTCAAGAAAAATGCGATCTGTGGATTGGCTCAGGCCAACGCCGTATTCGCCAGCGTCGTTGCCGCGCGCGGCGCGGCAATGAGTTTGCCTTCGATCAAGCCGGGCAGCAGCGCGAGCGCGTCGGCAAAGCCGTCGATTGCCGAATGCGGGATCTTGTTTTCGACGCAATGCGCGATCAGCTTGTCTTTCGCGAACACGAAATCGGCCGCTTCGGCGACACAGAAGTCGGACGCACCGTCGCCGATCAGCAGGACACGCTTGCGCGCGCCGCAGGAGGCTTGCGCGCGCGCGCACTTGCACGTGCCGCTCGCCACGCGGCAGGTCGCGCTCGCATTCGGAAACGCCAGGCGCCAGGAGCGCTCGCCGGCCGGTTCGAGACGATTCGACGTGACCGGCAGCCAGTCGAGGCCATTGCGGGCGAGGATCGTGCGGATCGCGTAATCCAGACCGTCGCTGGCCACTTCGAGGTGTACGCCCTGACCATGCGCGAGTTTGACGAACGCGGCGAACGCCGGATCGATCGCTCGCTCGACGAGATGACAGTCGAGTTCAGACCGGCTCATGTCGAGCAGCGCCACCTGCCCGGCCATGCAGTCATGCGAGCCGATCCGGCCGGCACGCCAGTCTGCCTCGAGCGTCTCCCAACCCGGCTGACCGAAGCGGTCGAGCAGCGTGTCGGTCGTGTCGTCGAGGGCGATCGTGCCGTCGAAATCGCAAAGTATGGTCCAGTCTGACAACGGCTTTCCTTTCATCGGTAATCGGGCAACAGGTGGACAGTGCGCCCGGGCAAGAGATCAGGGGTTGCAGCCCGCTCGATCCCGCACGTGTCGCCATTGTCTTCGCCAGCCATTAAGGATTCCTTCACCGCTGCAGACCGGCGCGAATCCACGATGCTTGCGGATTTCAGGCAGGCTTAACCCGGTGCGGCGGCTGTTGGTGCAAAATCATGGTGCATTTTCCAGCATCCAGCCGACCGATGTCGAGCCGAACCACATTTTTCGCCCATACCTCCTGGGACGCCATACCCACGCTGATGGGACTGGGTCACCTCGTTTTCGTCGCCACGCTGTTCTTCGGCTTCCACGTCATGCCATGGGCGCTGTGGCTGCCGCTGGCGCTGGTCTATTCGATCAGCATCTCGTGGAGCATCAATTCCACCAGCCACAACTTCATCCACAACGCGTTCTTCACGTCGCCTGCGTTGAACCGGATCTACAGCGTGATCCTGTCGATCACCGATGGTTTCTCGCAGGAGTTCTACCACCACGTGCACCTGCGCCACCACGTCGGCAACATGGACCGGATCGACGCGAACGGCACGACCATCGACCCGCTCTCGATCTGGCGCCACGGCAAGAACGGCAAACCCGAGAATCCCTGGACCTATACCTTCTACAGCTACTTTCGCGACGACATCGGCGAGGTCTACAAGCACGTCAAGGAAAAGTTTCCCGGCAAGGCGAAATGGATCTGGCGCGAGATCTACATCGTCGTGGGTCTGTATCTGATCTGCCTCGCGTACGACTGGCGCGCGTTCCTGGCGCTGGTGCCGTTCTATTATTTCGGCCACTCGCTGTCGTCCTTGAACGGCTACTACGAGCACTTCAAGGGCAATCCGGACGCACCGATCGCCTGGGGCGTCAGCACCTACAACAAATTATACAATTGGACATGGCTCAACAACGGCTTCCACGCCGAGCACCACTTCCGCCCGAAGGTACACTGGACCCGGATGGTCGAACTGCGAGACCGCATCCGCGCCGAGCAGGAAGCCGCCGGCGTGCATGTGATGGACCATTGCCATGCGCTGGGTTTCCTCGACCGCTCGCTGCCGCGCTACACCCTCTCCACATGAGCACTCCACTGACGTCGAGCGGCGACGACCGGACTTGCAAATGCAAGCTCGCGCTTCGTGAACAGTTCCGCCGTCGGTTGCCTTCTTATGGAAAGCCAGTGTGGCGTCCTGCCCAAGTGCAGTGCTAGCATGCGGGGCAAACGACGCCTTGGAACCCAGGTGTTTCCGGATCCTTGCTGGACGATTTTGCATTCGTCTGGGCGCTGGCGGCTGTGGGCGACACTATCTATGCCGGCGGCTCCTTTGCGAATGTAGGTGGCGCGGGCCGCTACAATCTTGCCGCGATCGATGCCGCAAGTGGAATTGCGACAGATTGGAACGTGGAGGCTACTTCCACTGTCTATGCACTCGCCGTGGACAGCCACTACATCTACGTCGGTGGTGGTTTCGACTATCTTGGTGGCGAACATCACGAGCGCGCAGGCGCCATTGATCGGCAAACTGGCAGCGTAGTCGGGTGGAATGGGGGCTCTTGGTCGGGCAGCTTTGTCCTGAGCCTGGACGTAGCGAACGAGAACGTCTACGCCGGCGGTTTTTTTTCGACTGCCGACGATCAAAGCCGCGAAGCCCTTGCTGCACTCGAGTGGGCAGACAAGATATTTCACGCGGAATTCGAACCAGCCCTCTGATCGTTTGCGTGGCGAGCGCTGTTCGTGCGAGTAATGGGGACGCACGGATATGCGATTTATGCCGGCTGCGCCCCTTGCCGATCTACGGCGAGCGCGCAACGCCGGCCCGATCCGCCCGAGGCAGCCAGATTGGGCTTTGGACGTGCTCGATCTTGAGAACGACTACGCCTCCTTCAGAACACCCAGAAACGTCTCGCCGTACCGCGTCAGCTTTGCTGCGCCAATGCCGCTCATCGCCGCAAGCTGCCCCAACGTCCGCGGCCTGTCGCGCAACATCTGCAGCAGTGTCGCGTCGTGAAAAATCACATAGGCGGGCACACCCTGTTCGCGCGCAAGTTGTGCGCGCAGTTCGCGCAGCGATTGCCACATCGCCGTCTCGTGCGGAGCAATCGCCAGATCGGTCTGTCGTGACTTCGCGCGCGTCGCCTTGCGCGAGGCGCGACGCTCTTGCCGATCGGCAACGCGGCGCAGACTCACCGTCGTTTCGCCACGCAGCACGCCGCGGCTGGCGGCGGTGAGGCGCAGCACGCCGAAGCCGTCGTCGTCGGTGGCGAGCAAGCCGGCAGCAACGAGTTGCCGGAACACGCTGCGCCATTGGCGCACGTCGAGATCGGCGCCGATGCCGAATGTGCTGAGCGCGTCATGGCGCAGCGCCTTGACGCGCTCGTCGTCGTCGCCGCGCAGTACAGCCACGAGATGACCGACGCCGTAGCGCTGCCCGGTGCGGACCACGCACGACAGCGCCTTCTGTGCCGCGACCGTGCCATCCCAGGTCTGCACCGGCTCGAGGCAATTGTCGCAATTTCCACAAGGCCGCACCATTGTCTCGCCGAAGTAAGCAAGCAGGCGCTGGCGGCGGCATGAGGTCGATTCGGCGTAGCCGAGCAGCGCGTCGAGCTTGGCGCGCTCGCTGCGCTTGCGTTCCTCGCCCGATTCGGATTGCGCGATGAAGCGTGCGAGCGCCACCACATCACCGAGGCCGTAGCACAGCCACGCCTCGGCCGTCAGGCCGTCGCGTCCGGCGCGCCCGGTTTCCTGGTAGTAGCCTTCGAGGCTCTTGGGCAGGTCAAGATGCGCGACGAAGCGGACGTCGGGTTTGTCGATGCCCATGCCGAACGCTATCGTCGCGCACATGACGATGCCGTCCTCGCGCAGGAAGCGCTGCTGGTTCGCGCTGCGCGCGCCGGCGTCCATCCCGGCGTGGTAGGACAGCGCGGAAAGACCGCGTTCGTTGAGCCACGCGGCAGTCTCTTCAGTCTTCTTGCGCGACAGGCAATAGACGATGCCCGATTCGCCGGCGTGCGCACCGAGGAACGCCTCGAGCTGGCGGCGTGCGTTGTCCTTCTCGACGACGCGGTAGCGGATGTTCGGCCGATCGAAACTCGCGACGAAGCAACTGGCCGAATCCAGCTTCAGGCGCTCGATGATTTCGGTGCGCGTGCGCGCGTCGGCCGTCGCCGTCAGCGCGATGCGCGGCACCAGTGGAAAGCGTTCGTGCAGGATCGTGAGCTGACGGTATTCCGGGCGGAAATCGTGGCCCCACTGCGATACGCAGTGCGCCTCATCGACGGCGAACAGCGCCAGCGGGACGCGCGCGAGCAGGTCCAGGCAGCGCTCGGTCAGCAGCCGCTCCGGAGCAACGTAGAGCAACTTGAGCGCGCCCGCCGCAAAACGCCGCTCGATGTCGCGCTGCGTTATGGCGTCCTGGCTCGAATTGAGAAAGGCCGCTTCGACGCCACACTGGCGCAATGCCTCGACCTGATCCTGCATCAGCGCGATCAGCGGCGAAACGACGATCGCCGTGCCATCGCGCAGCAGCGCGGGTATCTGATAACACAGCGATTTGCCGCCGCCGGTCGGCATCAGTACGAGCGCATCGCCACCCGAGGCGACGTGATCGATGATCGGCTGCTGGTGGCCGCGGAATTGGGCGTAACCGAATACGCGCCGCAATAATTCGAGTGCTGGCGTCATGGCCACATGCTAACAAACCATCCGGCCGCTACGCCGCGCTTTCGCCGGACGCGCGTTTTGGCTAATGTATCGACCCTGCTATCGAAGGATCGGCTGACCATGTTGCGCCTGCTGCGTCTTGTTATTGCTGCCGCTGGGTTGTTGCTGCTGGCAAGCTGTGGTCCACCGCTGCATCCGATCAATCCGCCCAGCGCGAGCATCCAGCAGCTCGATGTGCTCCCGGACGGGCGCTGGAAAGTGCAGATCCGCATCGAGAACTTCTCGGACAAGACCCAGCACTACACGACCTTCAAGGCGGAGTTGCACGTATCGGGCCTGCCGGCCGCGGACATTTCGCTCAACCCGGACCTCGACGTGCCCGGGGAGAACGCGGACATCGTCGAAACCGTGCTGACCCCGGGCGCCGGTGTCTCGGGCGCCTTTGCCGCCGACGTCAAACAACCGAACGGCGCGCCGTACGAGCTCAAAGGCACGATCAACATTCCCGCCGCCGGCAAGGACTTCAAGTTCGAGCACAAGAGCCGGCTGTCGGCCGTGCCGGGAATTCCGAATCAGTATCGATGATGCGAGGGCTGAGGGCCGATTCGAGAGTGTTTCTTTCGGCGCTTCGCACGAGAACCGTCCATGGTGACGGCTCCGATCGACAGCCATGTCTCACCCTCACTCGGCGCACGCGAAGCGCTAACTCGCGCCATCCCTGGCGCTCGCCCTGCGGGCCAGGTCCGCTGTTCGCGCGCCGCTCCCGGCGCGCGCAGTCAACGCATCGCGTAGGCGCGCCGAGTTCGACCTCAGCCCTATAATCGTCGAGCCCAGCCGAAAACACTCTGCCGCCATGACCACCTACAAGGCTCCGCTCGCCGACATGCGCTTCGTCATGTTCGACCTGCTCAAGGTCGACGCAAGCTATCCGGGTCTGACGGGTGGCCAGAACGCGACCCGCGACGTCGTCGAGGCCATCCTGGAGGAGGCGGCTCGATTCGCCGAGCAGGTACTGGCGCCGTTGAACGCCAGCGGGGACGAGGAAGGCTGTCACCTCGACAAGGCCACGGCCACGGTGACGACGCCGAAGGGTTTCAAGGAAGCCTACAAGACCTACATCGAGGGCGGCTGGAGCGGGCTCACCGCGCCGGAGGCGTACGGCGGCCAGCACCTGCCCGAATCGATCGGTGCGCCGCTGAAGGAAATGCTCGATTCCGCCAACCTGTCATGGGGCAATTTTCCGCTGCTTTCGCATGGCGCTTCCGAGGCGTTGCGTCATCACGGCCAGGAGTGGCAACGCCAGGCGTTTCTCAAGCCGATCGTCGAAGGGCGCTGGACCGGCACGATGTGCCTGACCGAACCGCACTGCGGTTCGGACCTTGGCTTGCTCAAATCCAGAGCCGAGCCGCAGGCGAACGAAACCTACAACATCAGCGGCACGAAGATCTTCATCACCGCGGGCGAACACGACCTGACCGAGAACATCGTGCACCTGGTCCTCGCGCGCCTGCCGGACGCACCAGCGGGCGTCAAGGGCATCTCGCTGTTCATCGTGCCGAAGTATAAAGTGGACAAAAGTGGACAAATCGGGGCGCGCAACGCGGTGACCTGCGGCGCAATCGAGCACAAGATGGGGATCAAGGCGTCGGTCACCTGCGTGATGAACTTCGACGGCGCCGAAGGCTGGCTGATCGGCCAGCCGCATCGCGGACTGACGGCCATGTTCACCATGATGAACACGGCGCGCCTCGCGGTCGGCATCCAGGGCCTCGGCCTGATCGAGCGAGGCTACCAGAGTTCGCTGGCCTACGCGCGCGACCGCCTGCAGATGCGCGCGATGTCGGGTGCGAAATTTCCGGACAAGCCGGCCGACCCGCTGATCGTCCACCCCGACATCCGCCGCATGCTGCTGACCCAGAAGGCGTTCGCCGAGGGCGGCCGCGCGCTTGCCTACTATGCTGCGACGATCGTCGATCGCGTCGAGCGTTCGCCCGACGCCGACGAGCGCAAGCGCGCCGACGAACTGCTGTCGTTCATCATCCCGATCGTCAAGGCGTTGCTGACCGAAGCCGCCAACGAGTGTGCCTACCATGCGGTGCAGATCTTCGGTGGCCACGGCTACATCCGCGAGACCGGCGTCGAGCAGTTCGCGCGCGACGCGCGCATCACGACGATCTATGAAGGCACCACCCAGATCCAGGCCATCGACCTGCTCGGTCGCAAGGTCATGCAGACCCAGGGCGCGGGCCTGAAGCACTTTCTCGAAGAGATCAGCGCGTTCTGCCACGCCCACGCGGAGCACCCGGTTGCCGGCGAGTTCATCGGTCCGCTCGCGATCGTCGCCAAGGAATGGACCGACCTGACCCAGTCGATCGCCAGGCGTGCCGGCCCAAATCCCGACGAAATCGGTGCGGCCGCGGTCGACTTCCTGTTCTTTTCCGGCTACGTTGCGCTCGCCTATTTCTGGGCACGCAGTGTGGCCGCCGCCAACACCTCGGCGCAGTCGGACGACTTCAGGCAGGCCAAGCTGCTGACCGCACGCTTCTATTTCGCCCGCATCCTGCCGCGCACGCAGACGCATGCGGCCGCTCTGCGTGCGGGCGTGGACAGTCTGATGTCGCTGCCGGATTCCCTGTTCGGATAGCCGGTCCCGCCACTCCCCTGCCCCGTCATGTCGCCATCATGACCACACCCGATCCCGACTACGCTCCGCACGTCCGTCTCGCCCATGCCGATGACGACGAATTCATCCTGTCGATCGCCGAACGCCTGGTCGGCTTCGAGCTGCCGGCCTGGCGCAAGCGCAGCGAGACCCTGGCCGGCATCCGCGCCGACATCGACCGGCATCTGCGCGAACTTCCGGCGGCCTCGCATCTGTTCGTCGCCGAGGTCGAGGTCGGCGACATCCGACCGAGGGCGAGCCGTGGAGGGCGAGCGGAGGGTGCGCCGGGGACGGCGTCTGAGGAAGCCATTGAGCGTGTCGGCTTCCTGCACCTGCAGACCCAGAAGGATTTCTTCACCGGCGTCCTGAACTGCCATATCGCCGACCTCGTGGTCGCCACGGAACACGACGGCGAAGGCGTCGGCAGCGCGCTGGTTTCCTTTGCCGAACAGTGGGCCCGGGAGCATCGCTGCCGACACGTGACTTTGGCGGTATTTCCGGGCAACAAGCGGGCACGCTTTCTGTACGAACGGCATGGTTACGGCGACGAGCTGATCCGCATGGCCAAGCCGGTCAAATAACGGCCTGCTTCCCCGGGCCGAGAACCTGTTCCGCCCATAGGCACCCAGCGGCCGGGTCTGGGTCGACAAGCGCGTATCCGCTTGCTTTTGGTCGGCTTTCGACCTATCCTTTTGTGAGGAGCGTCACAATTAGCGGTCGAAAACGTGAGGGCAGCACGTTGTTGGGGTTCGGTACGCGGAAAAATCAGAAAGCTCCTCCTCGTACGATTTCCACTTCGTCCTTCTCCACTGAACGCTTCCGCGCCTACTGTCGATGCCCGTTGGCACCGATCGTGGGTGCGCGTTGACGATTGGCCTTGCGTTGAACAAAACCGGACCGGAGAAGACTAATGTTGACCTGCAATCAGAAGTTGAATCGCGGCGGTGCATTGCTGCGTAATTTGTGTTTTGCGATGACGGCGTTGATCTTCGCGCCGCTGGCCCTGGCGCAGCCGTACGACAGCGAGACCACGGCAACCGAGGGGCTTTCCTGCGCCGGCGACCGCGGCGCCAGCAGTTGCACGGCGAACGACTTCGCCGTCTCGGTGTCCGCGACGAGCAGTTCGAACATCGTGTCCTGCCAGTTCAACCAGCCCGTGGTGCTGGACATCGTCGCCAACGTCACCGGCGCGACGCCGAATCGCTACAACGTCGGTTTGTTCATCGGCGAGGCCGGGAACTTTCCCGCGGCGGCCGGAGGCCTGTGTTCGGTAACTACGTTCCCGACGACCGATACAAATCCTCCGACCACCCAGGCCTGGACCGATTTCGACGGCAACGTCTGCGGCGACTACACGGGCGGCGGTCTGACGACGGTCAACCTGGTTCACAACGTCAAGGTCAACTGCGTCCCCGACGCGGTGACTGGCAACCTGTCTATCCCGTTTGCGATCACCTGGTCAAATAGCGCGGGTAACGCCACCTCCTGTAACGGCCCCGCCGACGTTGCACCCGGTACCGGTTCGAAGTGCAACGGCTCGGCCGGAGCACCGGTCGGTGGCGTCGTCGTGACATACAACGCCGATCCGGCTTGCGGCGGCAAGACGGTTACTTACAATCCGGGCGCCGGCACCGTCACGTCGTCCTTCATCATCCAGAACAACGACCCGGGTAACGCCATTCCGGCAGACCCGGCCGATGGCACGCAGTATCACGACGTGGTCCCTGGTCCGGTCGTCGTCACCGGTGCTGTTTGCGCAGTGCAAAGCGGCGCGGCCAGCTGCGGTACCGGTCCGGTTGTCGCCGGCAATGACGTTTCCGGTACCCTGCCGACGTTCCCGACCGGATCGAGCGTGATGATCACGATCACCGGCACTGTATCTGCCGGCCAGACGGGCTCGTATTCCAACACCGCTGATGTCATTCCGCCGGCGAACCTGACGGAAGGATCCGACTCGACCGGCAACAACAGCTGCAGCAATTCGGCCACGCTGCCGGTCAAGCTGCAGAGCTTCGACGTGCATTGATTACCAGCGCGACCGGGCTCGCCCCGGTCTGTTTTTCCTCGAGTTGAAGTTGAATACGCCGCGCCCCTTCGGGGCGCGGTTTTTTTTGGTTGCACTCGCCGAACAGGGCGGTCGCCTCGCGTTCCTGCACTCGGCAAGCGAGTAGTAGATGCCCGGGGGCATGCCCGGCGACGTCGCGCAAAATTCATGCAAATGGTCTATGCTGCCGAGCCAGATAACGTGTGTTCCGCCGACCGTGTCGGCACACTGACTGGAGCGACGAATGCTGGTGGATCTTTCAGCGGGCAGTAGCAGTATCCACACCACCCGTCTGCTTTCGCTGGATTCCAATGGGCGCATCCTCGACTGGATGTCCTGGCAGGACGCCGTCTGCCTGTACGTGCGCGGTGCCGTTTCCTGGACCCTTGGCGACCCCTGCCTGACGATCCACGGCGGTACCTGCCGCCAGAGCGGCGAACAGAGCCGGATCGATCTGCACCCGATCGTTGCCAGCCGCGGTCATGCGCGTCCGACCACACAGGAACCGGCGCCGGCACTGACCAACGCGGCACTGTTCGCGCGCGACCGCATGCTGTGCCTGTACTGCGGCGACCACTTCACGCGCGGCGAACTGACCCGTGACCATGTCGTGCCGCTGTCCAAGGGCGGCAGGGACATCTGGGAAAACGTCGTGACCGCCTGCCTTTCGTGCAACGTGAGCAAAGGCTGCAAGACCCCGCAGCAGGCAGCGATGCCGCTGCTCGCCGTACCGTATCGACCGAGCTGGGTGGAACATCTGATCCTGTCGAACCGCAACATCCTGTCCGACCAGATGGAATTCCTCATGAGCCATCTGCCCAGGCACCGCCGCCACGCGCACTGATCGCGTCGACCGTCGACGCAAGCTGCGAACGATGCGTTACATCTGCTTACAAACGTCGTAACATCGCTGCTCGAACGGGCCGCCGGTGGGGCGGCATCACGTTCGCCTTCGACCAGGCATTGCGCGATTGCAGTTGCGCTCGCGAAATCGCGGCAAGACGGCGCTCGACGCCGACACGTCCTTCGCATGGGGAGTAAAAAATGACATTTCAGCCTCGGCATCCGAATTGGCCGGCCATCAAGCCGCTTGTGCTTTCGCTCTGCATCGCCGCGTCGTTCGCGCCGCGCGCTGCCGCTGCCCAGGAAGCCACTCCGCCATCCAGTGCCGCGCCAAAGACCCTCGACGTCATCACGGTGACGGCCGAAAAGCGCACCGAAGACGTGCAGAAAGTGCCGGAGTCGATCACGGCGATCGATCCGGAAAAGGTCGACATCCTCAAGTCCGGTGGCGACGACATCCAGTTCCTGTCGGCGCGTGTGCCGAGCCTGCTGGTCGAATCCTCGTTCGGGCGCACGTTTCCGCGTTTCTACATTCGCGGCCTCGGCAATACCGATTTCGATCTCAATGCATCGCAGCCGGTTTCGCTGGTGTACGACGACGTCGTGCTGGAAAACCCGATCCTGAAGGGGTTCCCGCTGTTCGACATCGGCCAGGTCGAAGTGCTGCGCGGACCGCAGGGCACCCTGTTCGGTCGCAACACGCCGGCCGGCGTGGTCAAGGTCGATTCGAACAAGCCGACGCAGGAAACCGAAGGTTATGTCGATGTCAGTTACGGCAACCTCGGAAACGCGAATCTGGAGGCGGCACTCGGCGGTGCGCTGAGCCAGACCTGGTCGGCGCGCATTTCCGTGCTTGCCCAGCATCGCGACAACTGGGTCGACAACACGGCGCCGGGCCGCAACGACAGTTTCGGCGGCTATAACGAGCGCGCTGCACGCCTTCAGCTCGAGTGGCAGCCGTCGGAGAACTTCAATGCACTGTTCAACGCGCATGCGCTGAATCTCGACGGTTCCGCGATCCTGTTTCGCGCCAACATCATCACGCCGGGCACCGACGATCTGATTCCCGGCTTCAAGCGCGATCAGATCTCGCTCGACGGCCAGAATTTCCAGCACGTTACCGAACAGGGCGGCAGTGCACGCCTGTCCTGGGACTTCGCCAACATGGAGCTGGTCTCGATCACCGGATTCGACAAGGTCAAGACCTTGAGTCACGGCGACGTCGATGGCGGCTATGGTGCGGCATTTGCGCCACCCTCGGGGCCGGGCTTCATTCCGTTTCCGTCGGAGACGGCCGATGGCCTGCCGTTCCATCGCCAGATCACCGAGGAAGTCCACCTGGCGTCGAAAGAAACCGCGCCGTGGGACTGGATCGTCGGCGTGTACTACTTCAACGAGAATGTGACGATCGACAGCTTCGACTACAACACGCTGGCCGGCAGCGTGCTCGACGGCAGTGCGCAGCAGAAGCAGATGGACATCAGCGAGGCCGTTTTCGGCTCGCTCGGCTACCAGGTCAACGACCAGCTCAAGATCAAGGGCGGCCTGCGTTTCTCCAGCGACGACAAGACCTGGAGCGCGGTTCGCACGCTCTCGCCGATCGGCGCCGGGCCGATCGGCCCGCTGTACGAAAATCCGAGCGACAACCACACGACCGGTGACCTTTCGGCCATCTACACGACCAGCAAGGACACCGATTTCTATGCACGCGCCGCCACCGGTTACCGCGCGCCGAGCATCCAGGGCCGTCTGCTGTTCGGCGACGCACCCTCCGTGTCGAAGACCGAGACGGTCACTTCGGGCGAAGTCGGCGTGAAGACGCGCTTCTTCGACAACCGCGCGACAATCAGCTTCGACGTCTTCGACTACCAGATGAAGAACCAGCAGCTGACCGCGGTCGGCGGCACGACGAACTTCGCCACGTTGGTCAACGCGAAGAAGACCGAAGGGCACGGTTTCGAGCTCGACGCACAGGCGTTCCTGACCGACCAGCTGATGGTGACCGCAGGCACGAGCTACAACTTCACCAAGATCAAGGACCCGAACCTGTACACGACGCCATGCGGCAGCGGCTGTACCGTGCTCGATCCGGAAATCGTCCGCGACGGCACCACGCTGGCGCTGCTCGACGGCAATCCGCTGCCGGACGCGCCGAAATGGATCGCGAACGTGACCGCGCGCTACAGCATTCCGGTCGGCGACGGCGAGTTCTTCGCCTACACCGACTGGGCGTACCGCAGCAAGGTCCTGATCAACGTGCTGTACGAGTCGGCGGAATACCAGAGCAAACCGTGGGTCATCGGCGGCCTGCGCGTCGGCTACGACTGGGACGGAGGCAAGCGCGAAGTCGCCCTGTTCGGGCGCAACATCACGAACAAGGAAGCGATCATCGGCGGCATCGACTTCGACAACCTGACCGGCTACGTCAACGAGCCGCGTGTCTGGGGCGTGCAGTTCCGCGCCGAGCTGTAACTATGCAAACGGGTGCGGCCGTCGCGCTTGCGCCCGCGCTTTTTCAACGGCGCAAATCGTTGAGACCCGGCGCGCTGCGCCGCTGCGTCGCGCGCTGCCGTTCCGCGAGCCGATCCTTGACTCGCTCTTCCTCCTTGCGCATCTGCAGGAAACCGACCCAGCCGCCGCCGAGCAGGCGCCGTCCGCTGCGGCTGAATGACGCAGTATTCACGTAGGCGACGATAAGCGCCTTCGACGAAGTAGAGCGCCGCATAAATAAAACAACGCCGCCCTGCGCAGCAACTCCGCGCTGACATCCGGCAGCGCTGCGACGAATGCGTTGCCGTTCTGCTTGAGCACGGCCAGGATGGCGTAGCCGGACGCGATCAGCAGCGGCGTCGGAAACAAGGCGAGCCCGAGGAGATCGGACGCATCGTCGGCTGCGGCTTCGAGCCGTGCAGCCTGGCAGGCCGGATCGCCGCGGAAGAAATACAGCGCGATCATGCCGTCGGCGAGGATCACGGCGGCGACCGGCAGGATCAGCGCCCAGGTGTGTGCGCTGGTCATCGTCTCGAAGAAGCCGCGCAAGCCGAGCATGTAGCCGGTGAACGCAAGCCGCATGACCGCAAGAATTCCGAGCGACAGCAGGAAATGGTTCACCGCGTAGCCGGGACTGCGGTAGTTCTTGAACGAATCGCCGAGGATGTTCATCACGAGCGCGCACGAACTCGAGCGGGATCAGGTACAAGCAGGGCGAACGCCCACTCACCCGAGTCGCTGGCGTCATTCCACTGCGGCTCGATCGCGGCATAGGCCAGCGCCGCCGCAACGATCAACGGAATGGCTGCCGACAGCGCCAGCGCCTGCCAGTTGGTGGCCCGTACCAACGGCCTGAAAGTTTCCATCCCCACTGCCATGTGTCGGCAAAACACTTTCGCCCACGCGAGGCCCCCAAGGGCCAGAATAAAAGCTCCGGCGCGCCATGACGAGCGCCGCTGCTGCCGTCAGCATTGCAAAAAATCCCGGCGCGCACCTCCGGCCCGCGGTTCTGCTTGCCGCGAGCGACCCGATAATCGACAATAACCTGCTGAATTCACGACGTTCCTGCAATGATCGACTCCACGCGCTATCCGCGCCTCGCCCGCATCGATTCCCCGGCGGACCTGCGCAAATTCGACGAAGACGAGCTGCCCGAGGTTGCGCGCGAACTGCGCGAGTACCTGATCGAGTCGGTGGCCGGCGCGGGCGGCCATTTCGGCGCGGGCCTCGGCGTGGTCGAGCTGACCGTTGCGCTGCACTACCTCTACGCAACTCCGGAGGATCGGCTGGTCTGGGACGTCGGCCATCAGTGCTATCCGCACAAGATCCTCACCGGCCGCCGCGACCGCATCGGCACGATCAAGAAGAAGGACGGCCTCGCGCCGTTTCCGCGTCGCGATGAAAGCGCCTATGACACGTTCGGCGTCGGCCACTCGTCGACGTCGATCTCGGCCGCGCTCGGCATGGCGCTGGCTGCGCAGCGCAAAGGCGATGCGCGCAAGGTCGTCGCGATCATCGGCGACGGCGGTCTGACCGGAGGCATGGCGTACGAAGCGCTGCACCACGGCGGCGATCTTGATCCGGATCTGCTCGTCATCCTCAACGACAACCAGATGTCGATCAGCGAGAACGTCGGCGCGCTGCCGAAGATGCTGGCGCGCCTGATGACGAGCCGGCGCCTCAATGCGATGCGCGAAGGCGCCAAGCGACGGCTCAAGCGCGACGGCATGCTCTGGCGCTTCTTCAAGCGCTGGGAAGAACACCTCAAAGGGATGTTCGTCCCGTCGACGCTGTTCGAGGAGATGAACTTCCACTATTTCGGCCCGATCGACGGCCATGACCTGCCGCAACTGCTGCACACGTTGAAGACGCTCAAGGACCTCAAGGGTCCACAGCTGCTGCACATCATCACGACCAAAGGCAAGGGCTACGAGCCGGCAGAGCGCGAACAGATCGAATATCACGCGGTCGGCCCGTTCGATCCGGTCAATGGCGTGGCCAAAAAAATCGCCGGCAAGAAGACCTACACCGACGTGTTCGGCGACTGGCTGTGCGACATGGCGACAAGCGATGCGCGCCTGTACGCCATCACGCCTGCGATGCGCGAAGGTTCGGGCCTGGTGCGCTTCTCGAAGGAATTTCCGCAACGCTACTTCGACGTCGGCATCGCCGAGCAACACGCCGTGACGCTCGGCGCCGGCATGGCCTGCGAAGGCGCCAAGCCGGTCGTGGCGATCTATTCGACGTTTCTGCAGCGCGGCTACGATCAACTGATTCACGACGTCGCGATCCAGAATCTCGACGTGACGTTCGCTGTCGATCGCAGCGGCGTCGTCGGCCCGGATGGCGCAACTCATGCCGGCAGCTTCGATCTGACCTACCTGCGCTGCGTACCGAACCTGCTCGTTGCGGCCCCGGCCGACGAAAACGAATGCCGCCAGTTGCTGACCACGGCGTTTCGCCACGACGGTCCGGCCGCGGTGCGTTATCCGCGTGGCGCCGGTCCCGGCGCGAAGCTCGAAGCGGAATTGAAGGCACTGCCGGTCGGCAAGGGCGACGTGCGCCGGCGCGGCAGCGGCGTGGCCATCCTCGCGTTTGGCAGTCCGCTCGCCGCGGCGCTCGAAGTCGGCGGCGAGCTCGGCGCGACCGTTGTCAACATGCGCTTCGTCAAACCGCTCGACGCAACGCTCGTGCTCGAACTGGCGCGCACGCACGACGCGGTCGTGACCGTCGAAGACAATGTGATTGCGGGCGGTGCCGGCAGCGCGGTCGCCGAATTGCTCGCGGCACACGGCATCAGTGTGCCGCTGCTGCACCTCGGCCTGCCGGATGCTTATCTCGAACATGCCAGCCGCGAACAACTGCTGGCCGAAGCCGGCATCGACAGCGCCGGCATCCGTGCTGCAATCCTGCGCCGCTGGCCGCAGATGCTGCCAAAACCGGCCGAGGTGCGCAGCGCCGTCTAGCTGGCAGCTCGATGCGGTGACGTCGGAAGCGGTGATCCCCCCGTGGACGACGTCCGCTGGCACGCCGCCGTCGGTGCCGCCAAAAATCAAGGGCGCCGGCACGTTTCCGGTGCGCGCGCTGGCAACGCTGGGCGGGTCGGGTCGAGCGCAGCGGCTCTCAACAGCGAAGCTGGTCAACCCTACATGGGCGCGCGTATCTGCCTGAGGTCGCGTCGCTCAACCCTACCTGCACCCGCCGCTGACCCGCTCGCGGTCCTCAAGATCGAGTGCCGTAAACACTTCCACAAATCCACTTGTCTCCAGCAACTTGCGTACATCGCGGCCCTGCTCGCAACCGTGCTCGAGCAGCAGCCAGCCGCCGGGGCGCAAATGCGCAGGGGCCGCCTTGACGATCGAGCGGATCGCATCAAGACCATCGATGCCGGATGCGAGTGCCGACGTCGGCTCGAAGCGCAAGTCGCCGCGGCGCAGATGCGGATCCGCAGCAGCGATGTACGGTGGATTCGAAACGATCAGGTCGAACTGCGCATAGCCGAGCGCCGCGCACCAGTCGCCCAACGCGAAACCGACATTGGCGACGGCAAGGCGAGCCGCGTTGCCGCGGGCGACATCGAGGGCTGCCGCGCTGGAGTCGGTGGCCAGAACCTGCGTGCGCGGACGTTCGCGCGCGATCGCCAGCGCAATGGCGCCGGAGCCCGTGCCCAGATCCGCGGCGGACGCGAACTGTTCGTGCGGAATTCGCTGAATTGCCAGCTCGACCAGCAGTTCGGTCTCCGGCCGCGGAATCAGCACGGCCGGCGAGACGGCGAGATCGAGCGACCAGAATTCGCGCCGCCCGGTGATATAGGCCAGCGGTTCGCCGGCATCGCGTCGCGCGACCAATTCGTGCACACACCGCTCGGCCGACGCGTCGATGGCATCATCGGCGTGCGCATACAGCCAGGCGCGCGGCTGACCGAGCGCATGTTGCAGCAGCCGTTCGGCCTCGCGCCCGGCCTCGTCGCCGGTGAGCGCGGCGGTTGCGGCGGCGAGCGTTGCGCGAACCGTTCCCGTCACGGTTTCTCCGCGACGATCGCGTCATCGGCAGCTGGCGCAGCAGCCTTCGCACCCGCGTTCGACGGCGCGCGCCAGTAACCGCCGCGCGTCCATGCGCCGAAGCCGTCGCGCAGCCAACCGATCAGCGCATTGGCCAGCCAGATCGCCCAGGCCAGCATCAGCACCTTGTATAACCACAGCGGGACGCTGATCACGCAGGCCGCCGGCAAGGCGTCGATACTGTGATCGGCGAACCAGCGCAGCGTCGTTGCGTACGAACCGTTGCCGGTGACATGCATGTCGGGCTGGCCGAGCAGTCCTTGCGGAATCGCCGACACCAGACACAGCAGCGCAACCGCGGTCAGCGCGACGAGTGCAACCTGCAGCAGATTGAACTGCCAGCGTGCCCGCGGCAGTGCCGCGCGGGCGCGCCAGTCGAATGCGAACAGCCAGCCGACCACGACCAGCAGCGCAATCCAGGAAAACGTCGAGAAGCCGAGTCCGAGCAACAGCCAGTCGCGAAACGTCAATCGTGTGCGCCGCGTACGCGCCAGTGCCAGCGCGACAACGATCATCACGATCAGCTCGCCCCAGTACAACACGGCCGGACCGGCCGTCGGACCGAACGTCGCCAGCAGCCAGCGATCGGCAGGTAGCTGCAGCACAAGACTGACATTCGCAGCCGGAAGGCCGAGTGCGACATCCGGCGTGTTCGTCCGCCAACCGATTTCACCGGCCGTGCGCAAGCGCACCGCATAGCGCTGGCTGCCCGGCGCAACCGGCAGGCTCAGCTTGCCATCGACGGCGCGCAGGTTCATGGCGATGTCGTCGCGGCTGACGGAAATCACTTCGGCGTCCTTCGGCAACACGATCGCCTGCTCGCCACCCTGGCTCGAGCGCAGCAGAAAGCTCAGCGTGTGCAGCGAGGCGCGCTGGCCGGCCTCGCTCGCCAGCGTCACCGAATCGATCGCACGCGCCGCCCCCTGCGTGGCGCCCGGGCGCGACACGTGCATTGTCAGTGTTTCTCCGGGCAGCGGATGGAATTCGTAGTTGCGGTAGTCGTCAACCATATCGCCGGTCTCGGCGCCGGCTTCGGGAGCGCCGGCGAAATCGACGTGCCATGTCGGGCTGACGACGACGGTCCAGACTTCGGCGCGATCGGCCAGCGACGGAGACGTCAACGTCAGCGTATCTGCCTTGTCGATCGTGCTCTGCCAGCCGGCGTTGCTGCGGTCGTCGCTGATCGCCACCTGTGCTCTTCCATTTTGCACTTTCGTGCCGGATGTCGAAACGTGCTCCCCGGCAAGCAGCGGTACTTCGACGGCAAAGCCGCCTTTTTCCGGCGACATCCGCTCTACGCTGGCGGACGCAGTCCACTCGAGGCCCAGGGAAAGGTGGCGCTCGACACGCACGTACGGCGGGAACTGCTGGACCCCGGCGTCCGGCGTGGCAGTCGCCGCGTCGCGCGAGCGTGCCAGCGTCAACGTTTCGGTCAGCAGGCGATTCTCCGACATGCCGGACGCTTCCCAGCCCTTGCCTTGGAACAGCACGCGCGCCGGCACCAGCGGAAATGCCAGCGCGACACGCTCGCCGGTTGCGCCGAAGTCGAGCTCGATCCGATGGACGCCACGGCTGACGGCGATCCACAGGCGTCCGCCGGCGTCGCGTGCGGCGCTGTCATCGGCGGCGCCATCGACGCGGATCGTGCGCAGATTTGCGGCCGACGCGTCGCCGGGCAACGGCAGCGCGACACGCTCGCCGGCATGTACCTCGAGTGCGACCGACACAACATCACCGCTGGCGCTGACCTGGGCCTCGGCAACGCTCGCGCACGACGGCGCGCATCGCGGCGCCTCGCTCAACCGCTGCCGCAATTGCTGCAGCAAATCAGCGGATGGATACGACTGCGCCTGTGCGCCGGTGATCGGCGCAACGCCGGCCAGCAGCAGCAGCGCCGTGCCGAGTGTTGCGGCGCGCGGTGGCGGACGCGTGGATCCGATGCGGAACAGCCTCCAGATCAGCCAGCCGAGCAACGTGACGAGCACGATGCGCAACAGCCGCACCAGCCACGGCGGTGCGACGATCAGATGCAGCTCTTGCGTCGCGAGCACCGGACCGTTCCAGGTCAGCCAGGCCGAGCTGCCGAGATTCCAGTTCGGCGTGCCGCGCCCGGTCTGCACGATCGTAGTCTGGCTGTAGTGCTCGATCAGTTCGGAGCGATCGATGCGCGAACCGGCGACTACGATGGTTTCCCGCCCTTTGCCGCCGCTGTCGGCACTCGACTTCGCAATCCCGCCGATGGCCCGCGTCGACACGGTTGCACCTGCCGGCGCCGGCGTGTTCACCGTGCGCTGCCCGTATTCGTCAGCGGTCTGCGGCGCGGGCGGCGGCGCCTTCATTTCCGCCGCCACGGGCTGCTCGCTGCGATGGAATTTGTTGTGCCGGTAGAAAGCGGCGCCCGTATCCTTGGCCTGTTCGTTCTCGGCGTAGTAGCTTGCGCCGCCTTCGAGCTGCGGATACAGCGCGTAGCGCACCTGGTCGGCAACGAACGGCAGCGCTACCAGCACCAGCACGACGAGCGCGGCCAGGCGCAACCATGCGGCGACGCGGCCGAGACGGCCATCCGGCAACGCAGCGGCGACCAGCGCGAGCCCGAGCGCAGCGATCAGGCTCCACAGCGGCACGGCGGCTTCCTGATAACCGAGCAGGAGGAAGCCAGCGGCAACCAGCGCGCCGGCCGTTCCGAGCAGCCGCCACGCCAGCAGCACGGCGATCGCGCAGATGAACGCGTCGAGCAGCGACCAGGCCGAAGCCCAGCTGCCGGCCGCCGCGTCGGCGCCGGGTGCGCCGAGCAATTTGTATCCAAATGGAAAATGCAGCGTCGCCTGCATGCCGTCGAGCGTCTGCTGCCACCCCGTGACCGGCAGCGCGCTGGTCGCATCGATGCGCAGCGCCGCCGCCAGATCGACGTGCGGCATGCGCCATTCCACGCCGCTCAGCTCGGGTTTCGCGCCTCGCGTGACCAGTAGCGCCTCGCCTTTGCTGCCGGCATGGCTCGAATTCTGCGCAGTTGCCTGTTCCAGCGAGAACGGCGCGGCAACATCGAAACGCCAGCCTTTGGCCATGCTGCCGGAAAGGCGATCGCGTGCGAACCAGCCGTCGCCGGAAAAGTCGAACCAGGCTTCGCGCTGCAATGTCAGTCGATTGGCCTCATCGGGCGCGAGACCGCGCGAACGCTCCTCGACCGTGAGTGTCGCGCTGTCGCCCAAAGCGAAGGCCGGCAACGCCTGCCAATCCGACGGCACGCCGGCCTCGCGCGGATCGACCTGCACGGCGCTGGTCGCCGTCGTCATGCGCAACCGCGGCGCCGCCTCGTAGCTCCACATTTCCTGTTTCGGCCAGGGCGCGGCCGGCAATTGCGCGACGATCGAGGCCAATGGCGCTGTCGCGCGCGCGTCGATCGACACCGTTTCGACGCCCGGCTGTACCTGGACATGCAGCCGACCGTCCGCATCGAGCCGAGCCGGCCACGGACCACCGACCGCGAGCGGCATGAATCCTGCCGGCAGTACCGGTCCGACGACGACCTCGCGCGCCTGCCCCGACACAGCGAACAGGATCTGCGTGCCGAGCTGAGCCGGGATGTCGTCGGACAGGCGGCGATAGACGCGCAGCTCGACGCTATCGGCTTCCGGCGCCGCCGCCGCGCCGCGACCGAGAGTGACGGCGCTGCCGTCGCGCTGCACACGCGCGATCGGTTTCGAGTCGACGCTCAACGCGATCAGTCCGATCGAGGTCGGCACAGCCAGTGTCTCCGGGCGTTCATGCCAGAACAGGCGTCCGGCGACTTCGTAGCTGCCCGGAGCCAACGAAAGCGCCGGACCGTCGCCGTGCGCCAGCACTGGCTGGCGCTGGCCATTGACCGTCACCTGTTGCGGCCAGTGCCCGCTGTCGCCCGGCAATGGCACCCAGGTTGGCGCTTCGACGCGCCAGTGGATCGAAAACATCGCGCCGTCGCTGCTGCTCGTCAGCGTCAGCCGTCCGGGCCATGCGCAGATGAAGCTGTCGGGCTGCTCGGGAGCGCTGTTGGCGAGAAACGGGCAGGCTCGATAGTCGAGGTCCTTCAGCGCCCAGGCACGCCAGTCCTTCAGCGCGCCCGGAATCGACAGCTCGGGCGACGGTGTCTGCTGCGCAGCGGCGCCAGCTGAAAACAGGCAGACGACGAGGAACGACGCGAGCAACCTGAGCATGTGCTTACTCCCTGCGACACGACGATCTGCCTGAAACGCATGGGCGAAGGCCGCAGGGTTACCCGGCAGGCTGCGGCATTCGATGCGGAAATTCCCCGAGCGACGCTTCCGGCGCTGCCGGCGTCAATGCACCACCAGATGCCAGAGCTGCGCCGCCGACGCCAGGATAAACCCGGTCAGGAAACTCAGGTAGCTGCCGCGCAGATAACGGTACTTGTGGTGCGCGAGGTAGGTGCCGAGGCTGTAGACATCGTTGGCCATCGCCTCGTAGATCGAGCCGCCCGGATTAAGTGTGCGCGCCACTTCGGCCAGGTAGCGTTCGCGCGGCAACTCGGCGAAATGGCCGAAGAACAGCAGGTTGAAATTGTCCGGCAGTTCGGTCGCCGTCAGGCGCAGCGGCCGGTACTTCGGCAGCACGGCGAGAATCGCCAGCAACAATGCCAGCAGAGTGAATACGGTGAGGATCAGCACGCTGTTGCGCAATTCGGGCTGGTCGACGCGGCCCAGGCTCAGGGTCAAGACGATCGACGACACGGTGATGATGATATTGGCCTTGGTGTCGGCCATCGTGCTGAGAGCGACATGATGCTGTTGAGCGGTTCGCAGCATCACGTCGGAGGTATTGCGCTCCGGGATGTGCGCGAAAAGAGCTGTCGTGCGTTCGCTAACGGGGTTCTCCATCGCTCGACTTCCCATGCCACAATTCCCCTGATGATAGGAAGCAAGGGCTCGCTTGGCAATTTGCCGATCTGCCGCACTGCCGTGCGGGGCGCCGCGCTGGTCCTGACGGCGCTGCTGCTGGGCGGCTGCGCCGACCTGTTCTATGCGACCGTCGGCGAGCTTGGCCTTTCCCGTCACGTCGCCACCACACCCAACCTGGAATTCGACGCCGAACATCATCTGGCGCTCGACGTCTATGCGCCGAAGGAGGCGCAAGCCGCGGCGGTGGTGGTGTTCTTCTACGGCGGCAGCTGGGAAGACGGCAAGCGGCGCTGGTATCGCTATGTCGGCGACACCCTGGCCAGCAACGGCGTGGTCGCGATGATCCCCGACTACCGCAAGTTTCCCGACGTGCGATTTCCGGCGTTCATGGACGACGCCGCGCGTGCGATTGTCTGGGCGCGCGATCATGCGCGCGAATTCGGCGGCGATCCCTCACGCCTGTTCGTCATGGGACACTCGGCCGGCGGCCAGATCGCCGCGTTGCTTGCAGCCGACAAGCGCTATCTGGCCGCCGTCGGCATGCGTCCGCGCGATCTGGCCGGAATGATCGGCCTCGCCGGCGCCTACGCATTCCTGCCATTCGTCGATAACGAAGCGCGCATCTTCGGCGACAACGAACGCGGCCGCTACGACTCGCAACCGATCAACTTCATCGACGGCGACGAGCCACCGATGCTGTTGCTGCAAGGCAGCGACGACGATGAAGTACCGCCGCGCAACGCCGAAGTCGTTGCCGAGCGTGCCCAGGCGATGGACGGCACGGCCGTGCTGAAGCTGTACCCGGGCGTCGGCCACTCATCGATTCTGCTGTCGTTCGCACGCGGCCAGCCGAACCAGGTACCCGCGCTGCGCGACACGCTCGCCTTCATCGCGCATCCGCCGACCGCGCCGGCGAATGGCAAGTAACCGTCGTGCAATGCTTCCACTCGCCTTCGGCGAGCGGGTTACTTTTGCCATGACTCCGGGCATCCTGCCCTTCGCCGCTACGCGGCCAGCTGCCCTGTTCGCGCCGCTCCTGCGGCGCAGTGCGCAAAAGTAACCAAAACGCTCGGCACCGCGAACGGCGCCGGGATCCACGAATCCGTGCATCCCTGCACTGCGTCGAGGTATGGAAGTGGAAGCCTTTGGATTTGGATTTGGATTTGGCCCCGGCTCTTGCTTCTGCGGCAGGATGCCGCCCAAACGGGGCCCCCTGTGGCGCGGCGAGGGTGCGCAGGATCAGTCCGAACTGGATTCCGGCTTGCGCCGGAATGACGAGCGAAGAGACGAGCCCGAGAAGCACCATCCCCACCCAGCCCTCCCCTTGAAGGGGAGGGCTCAAACCGGCTTGGCGCGCGGTAACGGGCTGAGCCTGCGTGAAGTCGGCGGCACGCCGCAGGCGAAAAGCGAGCGCAGCGCGAAATGTCAGGGCGAGCGTTGCGCCTCCACCCACGTTGCCAGCGATTTTTCGCCGACGTGCTCGCGCAGCGCGGTGCACTGCGACACGCCCTCGAGCGACTGCGCCAACGCGCGCTCGCCGCCGATGATGTGCTTGATGCGTGGAGCCAGCCACTGCTGCAGAGCTTCGGAACCGGTCTTGTCGCAACGGCCGACCGCCGGCAGACGCGGCAGCGTGCGCTGGTAGGCATCGGGCATGCGTGCGAGCAGGGCATCGAAATGGCTCTGGTACCAGGACCAGAACGCGGCGCGGTTCTCTTTCTCGCCGACCTGCGCGAAGTAAAGGCGCGCCATCTCGCCGACGGCAACCGACGACGTCAATCCAAAATTGCGCGCTTCGTCGGCGAGCTTTGGATCGCGCGTCGAGCCGAGCGCCGAGATCAGCTCGTAGCGCTGCTGCGTTTCGTGATTCGCCGCGAGCGCATCGAGCACCGCGTGGTATGCCGGCGCGCCGGAGTCCTGCACAGCGACCTTCAGCGCGAAACCGCGCAGGTCGGGATCGGCGCGGGTCAGATCAAGCTTTCCGTTGCCGTCCAGGCCCAGCGCCGCCCTGCCCTGCGCCTCGAGTTCCTTGCGCACGACCGGGTCGCGAACATCGAAAGCGAGTACCGATGCGAGACGCTGGCGCATGCGCGATGTGGCATCGGCTTCGCCGGATTTGTGATGGTAGCCGAGCGCGGCAAGCTTTGGGCCATAGACCTTCACGGCGTAGGCGTCGAGCGCAGGTCGTGTCGCGTCCGTCGCGAGATGTTCGCGAATCCAGGTGAACTCGCCGCTGAGTGCGAACGCCACCTGCGGCGAATCGGACGCGGCAAGTGCAGGCATCGCATCGAGTACCGGCCCGGGTCCGATGTCGCCGCGTGCGAATGCGCTCTTGACCGCATCGGCGAAGACCATTTGTTCGGCCGGAACGAGCGAGCCGGCGCGGCGGCTGAGAGCTGCAAGGTCTTTCTCGCCCAGCGAGAATCGATAATAGCCGGCCGCATCGGCGTTCGGCATGTACCAGTCGGCGCAGCCGCCGGCGACCGCGAAAGTCTGCTGCGGGCGGTCGACGAGGAAGCATTGCTTGTCGCTCCTGGCGCCGCGGCCGAAGCGCGCGCACAGAGGCACTTGCCAGTGCAGATTGTCGTTGCTCAGCACGCCGAACGGCAGATAGCGTGACTGGCTGACGGCAAGCGACGGCTTGCCGCCCTTGCAGGTCAATTCCGTGTGCAGCAGCGGTATGCCGGGCTGATCGAGAAAACTGCGCATCGCGCTTGCCAGTACCTCGCCCTTGCCGCTGGCCTTCGCGATCGCGGCGATCAGGTCGTCCGAGCTGCCGCTGCCGAACGCGTGCCCGGCAAGATAGTCGCGCATCGCCTTGCGGTAGGTGTCTTCGCCGATCCATTCTTCGAACATGCGCAGCACCGCCGCGCCCTTCTGGTAGGTGATGCCGTCGAATGCGTTCTCGATGTCGCCCTGGTTGGCGACTGGCTGGCGGATCTTGCGCGCCGACAGCAGGCTGTCGTTGTTCATGGCGCCGAGCGTGCCTTCGATGCGGCCGAGGTCGCCGAGGAATTCCGGTTTCAGCGCGACCGTCGCTTTGCCCTGGAACCAGGTGGCGAACGCCTCGTTCAACCAGATGTCGTTCCACCACGGCACGGTGACCAGGTCGCCGAACCACTGGTGCGCGATCTCGTGCGCGTTGACGTCGAAGCTGTTGCGCGTCGTTCCGGCCGGCGAGGTCGCGTCGATGCGCAACAGCACATCGCGGAACACGATCAGGCCGGCATTCTCCATCGCCCCGGCGGAGAAATCCGGCGCGCCGAGCAGGTCGAGCTTGTCGAACGGATAGGGCTGGTTCGTGTATTCCTCGAAGAACTTCACGATCGCCGGAGTCTGCTCGAGGATCCATTTCAGCTGCGGTCCGGTACCGCGCGGGCCGATGCCGCGCAGCGGCACCGGCTGCTTGCGCACGCCATTGGTGGCCAGCGTCGGCCCGTCGACCACATCCCAGGGGCCCACCGCGATTGCCACGAGATAGGTCGGCAGCGGCCGCGTGCGCGCGTAAGTGATCGTCTTCCACTTGCCGTCGCTCGATGCTTCTTCCTTCTGCGGGCGTGTGTTCGCGATCGCGACCTGCGCCTTCGGCACGGTCAACGTGATGTCGAACGGCGTCTTGAAACGCGGCTCGTCGAAGCCGGGAAACGCATAGCGCGCGCTGATCGCCTCCATCTGACTGGTGATGTAGGCATCGTCACCGATGCTGACTTTGTACAACCCTTGCAGCTTGGTGTTGAACGGAGCGCTGTAGGCGATGGCAAGGTCCGCTTCCTGCGCCGGCAAGGTCGTACCAAACGCGACTTCAGCGACGCCGGACGGATCGCGCACAGTCACATCGACCTTGTGCTTCGTTCCGTCAGCATCGGTCAACACGGCGCTGGCGACATCGATCGATCGCGCATGCAACCACACGTGATCGGCCGGTTTCGTCAGCCTGACATGGATGCGAACTTCGCCGCTGAAACGCATTTCATGCGGATCGATCTGCAGCCTGAGCGCGTACGACAGCGGAACGACCGAGTCAGGCAGCTTGCCGGTCGGCGGCGGCTCCGCGAGCGCATGGAGCGGCAGCAGCGCCGCTGCCGCCAGGATAACCCTGCAAATCAATTGTGGAAAACGCATGAATCAAGACCCCGTTTGCGACCAAACGCGAAGGATGCGCGAATTGCCCCGGCCGGCGCCAGTACTCGGGCGCGCCCGTGCACATTTCTTTACAGCTATCCGTCGGCCCAGGACTGGACCGTACCACCCGGCGCCGGACAGAGCGCGCGAGCGTGAGCGCTCGCGCAGCCGTCGATCACCGCTCGGCAGTCAGGCCGCCGCAGCTGCCGGAATCAGATCCGCCGCCGCCTGTTCGAGCGTGATCGCCGACGCATGAATAACCGCAGCGATGCGCACGGCGCTCTGGATCGCCTGCGCCGACAGAGCGTGCTTGCGCAGCGTCTTCTCGTGCGAGTCAACGCACATGCCGCAGCCGTTGATCGCCGAGACCGCGAGCGAGCACAGCTCGAAATCGACCTTGTCGCAGCCCGGGTTGGCCATCGCGTTCATGCGCAGGCCGGCGCGCAGCGTCTGATATTCGGGGTCGCTGACCAGATGGGTGAAGCGATAGTACACATTGTTCATCGCCATGATCGCTGCGGCGCTGCGTGCACCATTGAGTTCCTGCGCGCTGGCATTCTTTGCGGCCTCGACCGCGATTGCAGCGGTGAGAGGTTCATGGCGCGAGGCAGTTGCGCTTGCCAGCGCGATCAGGCCGATCTGTTTCGTGGTCAGCTCCGGCGCGCCGGCTCCGCCGAGCACCGAATCGAGGTTGAGGCGCAGATCCTTGGCGTACTCGGGGATCGCGGCTTTGAGTTCAGAAAGTGACATTGTATTTCTCCAGTAGATGCTCTTTCCTTCTCCCATCGGAGAAGGTGCCCCACCTACATGAGGCCTTGAGCGATGGTGATTTTTTCCCGCGCATTCGCTGCTCCTGCAGGCGGGGTGCGAATTTGTATCGACGCCTTCTCACTGCCGACCCTCACCCAACCCTCTCCCACTGGGAGAGGGGCTTCCACCAGGCAACTACGCTGCCTTGAGCGTCTGCTCGCCCTGGGTCCAGTTGCACGGACACAGTTCGTCGGTCTGCAATGCATCGAGCACGCGCAGCACCTCGGCTGGATTGCGGCCGACGCTGCCGTCGGTCACGTAGGCAAAACGGATCACGCCTTCGGGGTCGACCAGAAACGTCGCACGCTTGGCCACACCTTCTTCAGCATCGAGGATGCCAAGCGCCGTCGACAGGCGCTTGGCCGTGTCGGCGAGCATCGGGAATGGCAGGTTGCGCAGGTCCTTATGGTCCTTGCGCCAGGCCAGATGCACGAACTCGCTGTCGGTGCTCGCGGACAGCACCTGGCAGTCTCGGTCGGTGAACTGCCTGTTCAGGTCGCCGAAGCCCTTGATCTCAGTCGGGCAAACGAAGGTGAAGTCCTTCGGATAGAAGAACACCAGCGTCCACTTGCCCTTGTAGGTGTTGTTGTCGATCCGGGCGAAAGCCTTTTCGACGCTTTCTGTCGAAACAGTGGCCTTGAGGTTGAATTGCGGGAACTTGTCGCCAACGGTAAGCATGGAACGTCTCCTGAGTCTGCGAAAAATGTGCGGGCCCACCGGCCTCGAACGGAAGATAGGGTCGGCCGTACCATCATTCAAATTGATTGCTGTGATACTATCGATAGGAATAGTATATCGCCGGAGGAAGTCAGGCCGTCAGGGCCAGATCCACGGGGGTTGACACGAAGGAAGATCCAAAGGACTCGAAGAAGGCAGCACAAGATCTCTTCTTAGAAATCTCTTCTTCGTGTCCTTCGTGCCTTCGTGGTGAATCTTTGTTGTTCCCGATCCAGCCAACCTACCGCCATGAACCTCAGAGACCTGCGCTACCTCGTCGCCCTCGCCGAACACCGGCACTTCGGCCGCGCCGCCGAAGCAAGCTTTGTCAGCCAGCCGACCTTGTCGACGCAGATCAAGAAGCTCGAGGACGAACTTGGCGTCGCGCTGGTCGAACGCACGCCGCGCAAAGTGCTGCTGACCGAGGTTGGGCGTGAGATCGCGCAGCGCGCGCGCGATGTATTGACCGAAGTCGACCAGATTCGCGCGATCGCGCGGCACACGCTCGACCCGGAGTCCGGCACCGTGCGCCTCGGCATCTTTCCGACGCTCGGACCGTATCTGCTGCCACACGTCGTGCCGCGCATCCGCGATCGGTTCCCGCGCCTGGAACTGCTGCTGGTCGAGGAGAAGACCGAAGTGTTGCTGCGCCAGCTGCGTGAGGGGCGACTTGATGCCGCTGTGCTCGCCTTGCCGATTCACGACGATCAGGTGCACGCCGAGTTCCTGTTCGAGGAACCATTCCTGCTCGCCGTACCCGAAAACCACGAACTGGCGCGGCGCAAGGGACTCAAGCTGGCCGATCTTGCCGACCAGAGCCTGCTTCTGCTCGAGGACGGCCACTGCCTGCGTGACCAGGCACTCGAGGTCTGTCATCTTTCCGGCGCCAGCGAAAAATCCGGTTTCCGCGCGACCAGCCTCGAAACGCTGCGTCAGATGGTGGCAGCGAACGTCGGCATCACGCTGCTGCCGACCCTTTCGGTCAAGCCGCCCGTGGCACGCTCGGAAAATATTCAGTTGCTGCAGTTTCGCGGCGAGGCGCCGAGCCGACGCATCGCCATGCTCTGGCGCAAGAGTTCCGCGCTGGCGCCGTTTCTGAAAAAACTCAGCGCCGAGTTTCGCGAGCTGCCGCGCGCTCTGCTCGATCCGCACATCAAGGCGGAACGGCCGCAGTCGACGAAACGGCGCAACGAACGGAATTGATTCGCCGCAAGCCCGCGCCTGTGACGGGATCGCCCGGATGGCGCGGACACAGCCATCGGCATAGGCCAGGCCTATCGGACTGATCGTTACAATCAATTTTCAACCGGGGCCGCGGCGCGCTACCCTCGTTCGGTCCGCCGCGCATGCGGCAGGATCAAGAATTCCGCTCCGTAAACATCAGAGGTGTGCCATGAGCAATCTGAAGGGTTCCCAGACCGAAGGTAACTTGAAGGCAGCTTTCGCCGGAGAGTCGCAAGCCAATCGCCGTTACCTGTACTTCGCGCAGAAGGCCGATGTGGAAGGCTACAACGACGTGGCCGCCGTGTTCCGCTCGACTGCCGAAGGCGAAACCGGTCACGCGCACGGACATCTGGAGTACCTCGAAGCCGTCGGTGATCCGGCGACCGGCCTGCCGATCGGCGAGACAAAGAACAACCTGAAGGCCGCCATCGCCGGCGAAACGCACGAGTACTCCGACATGTATCCGGGCATGGCGAAGGCTGCGCGCGACGAGGGCTTCGGCGAAATCGCCGACTGGTTCGAGACGCTGGCCAAGGCCGAACGTTCGCACGCCAACCGCTTCACCAAGGCGCTCGGCGAAATCGTCTGAATCACCTGACGAGACCTTCTCCCTCCGGAGAAGGTGCCCCGCCTTCGCGCGCGTCTGGCGCAGTGAAGATTGCCGACGCGCACGCTGCGCGTGACGGTGGGGTCGAACGAGGGCCGGCATCTTCGTGACGTCGCGAGTTGCCCGACCCTCACTCTTGCCCCTTTCCCCGCCGGAAGAGGGGTTCCTGTCCGATGCGAGCCTGCGCGAATGTCGAGCGTCCCACAGAGCAGCAACCGCGAAGGCAGCCTCGACGCGCCGACACGCCACGCGCTGGATTGGAAAAATCCACTTTTTTACGATCAGACTTCGCTGGATGCCGAACTCGAACGGGTGTTCCACATCTGCCATGGCTGCCGGCGCTGCGTGAGTCTGTGCCAGGCATTCCCTACCCTGTTCGATCTGGTCGACGAATCGAAGACGATGGAAGTCGATGGCGTTGCCAAGGCCGACTACGTCAAGGTCGTCGATCAGTGCTACCTGTGCGACCTGTGCTACCAGACCAAGTGTCCGTACGTTCCGCCGCACGAATGGAACGTCGATTTCCCCCACCTGATGCTGCGCGCGAAGGCGGCGGCGCACCGCCGCGGCGAGACCGGCACGGGAGCGAAGATCCTGTCGTCGACGACCACGGTCGGCAAGCTCGCGACGATCCCGGTCGTCGTGAACGCGGTCAACGCGTTGAACCGCAGTCCGTCGGCGCGCAAGCTGCTCGAGAAGACGCTCGGCGTCGATCGCAATGCGCGCGTCCCCGCATACACGCGGCCCACTGCGCGTGCCCGGTTGAAGAACCTCGATGGCACCAGTGCTACGCCACAGGCCGCAGGCCGCACACATGGCAAAGTCGCGCTGTTCGCCACCTGCTACTGCAACTACTCGGCGCCGGGGCCGGTCGAGGATCTTGCCGCCGTGCTGCGTCACAACGGCATCGCCGTGACCCTGGTCGAGCGCGAGGTCTGCTGCGGCATGCCGAAGCTCGAGCTCGGTGATCTCGATGCCGTGGCGAAGTACAAGGAGCGGAACGTTCCGGTGCTCGCCGCGGCGATCTGCGACGGCTGGGACATCAGCGCGGCAATCCCGTCGTGCGTGCTGATGTTCAAGCAGGAGCTGCCGCTGATGTTCCCGGACGATGCCGACGTGCAACTGGTCAGGCGTAACATCTTCGATCCGTTCGAATACCTGTGGCAGCGCCATCAGGGCGGGCTGCTGAAGACCGGGTTCACGACCGGTCTGGGCAAGATCGCCTACCACGCACCCTGCCACCAGCGCGTGCAGAACATCGGCCCGCGGACGCGCGACGTGCTGGCACTGATTCCGGGTACCGAAATCCAGATGATCGAACGCTGCTCCGGTCACGACGGCACCTACGGCGTCAAGGCGAAAACCTATGCGCTGTCGCGCAAGATTGCCAAGCCGGTCGAGACGCGCGTGCTCCAGATCGCGCCGGCGCATTTCGCCTCGGACTGCCCGATGGCGGCAAGCCACATCGCGCACGGAATGAATGACAATCCGCGTGCGGAGAGTCCGATCAGCCTGCTGCGACAGGCCTACGGAATCTGAATGGATGCAGAGAAAGAACCTTGACGCGGATCAACGCGGATGAAAGTGCAATGAGCGCGGATAAAGAAGTTTTCTTCCTATGGAGACTGCACAGTCTGCTCCAGGGGCGGGAACACGGCAACGAACCAGCTGTACCGCTAAAGTATTTGCCAGTTCCTGTCCGCCGGTGGCGTATCCACCGTCAGGCTCAGCTTGCAAACTTCGCTATTGGCAGGGAATCTTGATCCGCTCCTATCCGTCTTATCCGCGTAAATTCGCGTCAAAAAGCTCTCAAAAAAAATGAAGAAGCTGACACCTGACGATCTGCTTACCCTCGAAGCCTACGCGCACGAGCGGCCCGCGTTCCGCACGCGCGTGCTCGAGCACAAGCGCCCCCGCAGCGTCGCGATCGGCGCGAACGTCACGCTGGTGTTCGAAGACCGCCTGACGATCCAGTACCAGATCCAGGAAATGCTGCGGGTCGAGCGCGTGTTCGAGGCGGCCGGCATCCAGGACGAGCTCGATGCCTACAATCCGCTGGTCCCGGATGGCAGCAACCTCAAGGCGACGATGCTGATCGAGTTTCCCGATCCCGAGGAACGCGTGCGCAGGCTGCAGCAACTGCACGGCATCGAACATCGGGTGGCCTTGCACATTGGCGAAACACCAGCGGTCAATGCGATTGCCGACGAAGACATGGACCGCAGCAACGAAGACAAGACGTCGGCCGTGCACTTCCTGCGCATCGAACTCGATGCCGGCCAGGTCGCCGCATTCAAGAGCGGCAGCCGCATCGAATTCGTCATCGATCACGCTGACTATCGTTGTGCGACCACGATCGACTCGGCGACACGCGTCGCGCTCGCCGCCGACCTCGATTGAACCGGCTGCCGCGCTGGCTCTGGTTGCTGGCGATCCTGGCTGCCCTGGCCTGGTGGCAGCACGGTTCGCGTCCCTTGGTCCGTGCGCCCGGCGTGCTCGCCGCCGACGCGCCATCGCAGCAAACGCTGAGCGAGCCGAAGACGGCGCTGCACAAGGGCGATGTCGTGATCAGGCCGTTGGCGAAATTCTCTATTTCCGCGCGCGTGCTGTCGCGTGCCGACTACCACTGGGATAGCGAAGCGCGACTCGTGCCGGTCGACCTTGCGCTCGGCTGGGGCCGCATGTCCGACACCGCCGTGCTCGACAAGGTGGAGATTTCCCAGTCGGCGCGCTTCTACTTCTGGCGCGTGCAGGCGTTTCCGATTCCGGAGCGCGAGATCATCGAGTCGAGCGCGAACATGCACCTGATTCCGGCCGACGACTCGGTCGAGCGCGCGATCGGGCGCACGCGCGTCGGCGACGTCGTTTCGTTCGACGGCTACCTCGTCGAAGCGGACTTGCCGAACGGCGGCAAGTGGGTCAGCTCGCTGTCGCGCAGCGACACCGGCGCCGGCGCGTGTGAACTGGTCTGGGTCGAAGACTTCACTATTGCGCCGCGCTGACAGGCGGAAAGCGGCGTGAGGAACCAATCGGTAGCGGCATGGTTGCTGCCATTGGCCGAATCAGAGCGCGTGCCGAAGATGTCGTCCTGCACAAACCCAGGCGCGCGCGGATCGTGGTCGACGAAGTTCGAGATGCTGTGATAGCCGAAGCCGCTGAACGACGGCATCGCCTGCAGCGGCCAGCCCAGATCGCCCATGACCATCAGCGACGCCTCGGTTGCCGGCAGCAGGCCGGCGCGTCGCAGGCGATTTCGGCTCGCGGTGATGTCGCGCTCGATGCCGGCGAGAGCAGACAAGATTCTTCTGTTCTGCGGATGTCTCGCGTCGCTCGCGCCGGAGTCGAACGGATTGCGCGTTCTAGTCCGGCTGGGTCTGCTCGATGACGACACGTCGTACGCACGCCTGTACCGGTCGAGCCTTGCGCTGGAAAAACAGCTGCCCGCAAAATCCGCCGTCATGCAGGAGGCGCACGTCCTGCTTCACCAGCACGGCGCGACGCTGTGCAAGCGATCCTCACCGCACCGTGCCGGGCGTGCGCTGAGCGCCGGTTGCGTGTATTTCAGAGAGGTCACCAGACAGCGTCCGTGAGGCCGCGCCGCAGCGGTCCGACTGCAATCCGAAGCGCTCGTTGCTTCCCGAAGACGCGCCTTGACGGTACGGCACGCATTCCACGGACGCCCGCCCGAAGAACCGGCGACGCCGTCAACCAGTCGCCTTGGCGCGCTGCGACGCGCTGTTCGCCGCGGCAAGTTCGAGCGCGACTTCGAAATCGGCGACCAGATCCTCGGTTGCCTCGATCCCGACCGACACGCGCACCAGGCCGTCGCCGATGCCGGCACGGCGGCGTGCGGCGGCGTCCATGCTCGCGTGCGTCATCGTTGCCGGATGCGCGACCAGGCTTTCGACACCGCCGAGCGATTCGGCCAGCGTGAAACAGGTCAGCCCGTCGACGAACGCCTCGACCGCGCGTTCGCCGCCGGCAAGGTCGAAGCTAAGCATTGCGCCGAAGCCGCGTTGCTGGCGCGCCGCCAGTGCATGGCCCGGATGCGTCGGCAACGCCGGAAAGTACACTTTTTCCACGGCCGGGTGGCGCGTCAGCACCGCGACCAGCGCGGTCGCGTTTTCCTGATGAGCACGCAGGCGCGGCTGCAGCGTGCGCAGGCCGCGCAGCGTCAGGTAACTGTCGAACGGCGCGCCGCCGACGCCGAGGCAGTTGCACCACCAGGCGATCTGTTCGCCGAGTGCGGCGTCCTTCCACACGACCGCGCCACCGACGACATCGGAATGGCCATTGAGATATTTCGTCGTGGAGTGCACGACCAGATCCGCACCGAGCGCAATCGGCTGCTGCAATGCCGGCGACAGGAACGTGTTGTCGACGACGACGGTCGCGTCGACCGCATGGGCGAGCCGCGCGACCGCGGCGATGTCGGTGATGCGCAGCAGCGGATTGCTCGGCGTCTCGATCCACACGACTTTGGGCTTGCGCGCGAGCGCGGACGTGATCGCTGCCTGGTCGGTGAAGTCGATGAATTCGACGCCATACTGGCCGCGCTCGGCCTGCGCCTTGAACAGGCGATAGCAGCCGCCGTAACAGTCGTGCGGCGCGATCAGCAGGTCGTCCGGTTTGAGCTGCGCGGTCAGCAGTGTGATTGCCGCCATGCCGGACGCCGTGACAACGCCACCCGCACCGCCTTCGAGTTCGGCCAGGGCGTCCGCCAGCACGTCGCGGGTCGGGTTGCCAGAACGCGTGTAGTCGTAGCGGCGCTTCTGGGCGAAGCCGGCGAAGCTGTAGTTGCTCGACAGGTACAGCGGCGGCATCACTGCGCCCTGCGCCGGATCGGCGTCGACGCCTGCGCGTGCGGCGATCGTGGCGAATTTGCGTGACGTCATGGTGGGGCTTCCAGTGCAGCAGAGAGCACACGCGACACGGATGTGACTTCCTTGAGGAATGCATCGTGGCCGTGCGGCGAGGAAACTTCGACCAGTTCGCACAGACCGCCAGCGCGCGCGACATAATCGCGCAACAGCGACAGCGGAACGGTCAGGTCTTCGCGCACGGCGAACACGGCCGTCGGCACGCGGATCGTCGCCGGATCGATGCAGTGACCATCGAGCGAGCGGCCGAGGCAACGATACGCGGCGCTGTCGAAGCGCGTGCTGAACTTCTCGCCGTGATGCCGCAGCCAGCCGGTCACGCCGCCGCGAGTAGCGTCGTCGCGGAACCGCTGCTCCACACCTTCGGTGCTGCGATAGCACAGCACGGCCAGTTCGCGCGCCAGCGCGAGTGCTTGCGGGCTCTCGCCGCCGAGTTCGAGGATCGAACGCTGAATGTGACGCAGCGCCAGACCGAACTGCGCGGGGCAATGCGCGGCACTGAGCAGGACAAGGCGGCGCAGCCGATCGCCCAATAGCGCGGCGAGTTGCTGGGCTACGTTGCCACCGTACGACGCGCCGACCAGCAGATGCACGCGGCGAACGCCGAGCCGGTTCAGCAGCACGAGCAGCGCGCGCGCCTGATCGGCGGTGGAAATCGCCGGAAATTCCTGCCCCCACCCCCTGTCCTCCCCCGCTGCGCAGGGGAGGGGGGGTGATAGTCGCGCTTCGCGCGACGGATCGATTTTAGCCGGCCCCCTCCCCTTGCCCTCCCCCGCTGCGCAGGGGAGGGGGAGTGATAGTCGCGCTTCGCGCGACGGATCGATTTTATAAGAGCGGGGGCCGGTCGAGTCATCACAACCGCCGAGCCAGTCAATGCTGAGCACGCGGTAGCGTTCCGTATCGAGCGTTCTGCCGGCACCGCACTGCTCCTCCCACCAGCCCTCGGCGCCGGGCGCGCAGGCGCGGCGATGCGCGGAGATGCCACCCAGCGCGATGACCAGCGGCGCGGCGGCCGGGCCGACGCACTGCCACGCCAGCTTCGCGTCGGCAAGGATTTCGCCCGAATCGAGGCGGAACGGCTGCGGCAAGTCGACGACGCCCTGCTGCCAGGACGGCCCCGTCGCGGGCGCTGCAGCGACCACGTCCACATCGAGGGGAAGTTTGCGTTGCGGCTCCGCGCTCATGGGTATCTCGCCGTTCATGTGGATTCCAACGAGACGAACGATCCAGCGCGATCGCCTCATCTTCACGGGGTAAGCCGCGGCGAACCGCGGACCTCGCAGGATTTGGCACCTTCCGCTTGCGCGGTGGTTGCCCCGGCGTCGTCGAGCCTGTCTCTCGGCCGGTCTGGATGAGTATGGCGAGATCGTATCCGTATGGACGTCCAAATGTCAAGACGTCTGGACGGCTATTATGGATGAGGGATGAGGGCTGAGGGATGAGGGATGAGGGATGAGGGGTGAAGGGTGAGGGGTGAGGGGCACTGCCCTGACGCTGCTCATGCGTCCTGCGGCGGCAGCGGCGCGCGGCGCCGGGACGAGGCGACGAAGATGCCGACCAGCGACAAGCCCAGTCCGATCCAGTCGACAGGCGCGGTGGGCCGCGCGAACAGCAATACGTCGAGCACGAACGACAGCGCCGGTTGCAGCAACAGCAGCAGGCCGACCAGCGATGCCGGCAACTGCGGCATGGCGCGAGCGATCAGCACCCAGCCCAGGACCTGCCCGAATAGCGCGAGACCAAGCAGCGCGAGCCACGATCGACCGTCAGGAATCGCAAATCCTGAACCTTCGGCCGCAACCGCCGCCGCGAGCATGCCCGCACACAGGATGCTGACCAATAGCAACGTGCGCTCCGGTGTCAGGTCGCGGCGGCGCAACTGCGCGGCGCGCAGGCTGAGCATGTATATGGCGTAGGCCACACCGGTCAGCACACCGAGCAGCACGCCGAACCGGTAGCGCGGCGTCAGCGATTCCCAGCCGACGCCGACCAGCAGCCACAGGCCCGCCAGCGCGAGCGCAACGCCGAGCGCAAAACGCCAGCCGGGCCGTTCGCGATAGAACACGATGCCGACCCCGGCCATGATGAAAACCTGGAAGTTGCCGAGCAGCGTGGCCAGACCCGGACCGACTTCGCGGATGCTGCGATGCCAGATCATCAGGTCGGCACCGAACGCCAGCGCCGGCAGCAGCAACCAGGCGATCTCACCTCGGTCCGGCAGGCGCCAGAGACCGCGCGCGACCTGCAGGCCGAACAGCATGATCGCGCCGAACGCCATGCGGTAGAACGCCGACGTGGTCGGCTCGACATGCGCCCAGCGCACAAAAATGCTGGTCGTGCTGATCAGCGCGGCACCGAGGATCATGCGCGACATCGCGTCGCGCCGCGCCGTCGTCACGGCTTCATGCGCTCATGGCTCGGCGATATTGGCTCGCCGGCCGCCTCGGCCAGCCACTCCTGCAGCGCCGGCAGCGTGAGGATCACGTCGGCGTAGCGACGTGCTTCGCCGTCGAGCGCGACGCGGTAGCTGGTGAAACGCAGCACAATCGGCGCGTACATCGCATCGGCGATGCCGAAGTCGCCGAACAGGAACCGCCCTGCCCCGCCATGGCGCATCCGCGCTTCGCGCCAGATCGTGCGCACCCGTTCGATTTCCTGCGCTACGTCGGCGTCGATCGGATGGTGATCGACACGCTTGCGGCAGTTCATCGGCAACTGCTGGCGCAGCGCGGTGAAACCCGAATGCATCTCGGCGCTGATCGCGCGTGCATGCGCGCGCTCGGCGATGTCCGCCGGCCAGCCGCGTCCGCCGAGCCAGCGCTCGTTGGCATATTCATTGATCGCCAGCGAATCCCACAGGCGCACATTGCCGTCGACCAACGCAGGCACGCGCCGGCTCGGCGAATACTCGCCGATGCGCATCTCGAATTCGTCGGTATCCAATGGCAGCTTCAGTTCGCGAAACGGCACGGCAAACACGCGCAATGTCAGCCAC
>DASXKR010000004.1:0-28805 GCA_036496665.1 Rudaea sp.
CCGCGCTTGTTCGCGTTGCCGGTGGGCCGGATGCGGCGTCCTCCGGACAAACTTTCGCGGCGCTCGCGGCGCAGCTCGCTACGCAACAACACCGTCTCGATCCATCCGGGTGAGGGGACGAAACGATGAAGATCCTCGAACTCTTCCTCGGCATCCTCACCGCGATGGGCGGGTTCGTGGAAATCGGCGAACTCACCTTCATGATGAACGCCGGCAGCAAATTCGATTATCGCCTGCTCTGGGTGGTGCTGCTCGGAACTATCGGGATCATGGTGTATGGCGAGATCGCCGGGCGCGTCGCGGCCGTGCGTGCACAACCGGTGTTCAACATCGTGCGCGAACGCGCGGGCCTGCGTCTGGGCCTGCTCACCCTGATCGCCTCGTTGCTGGTCTGCCTGCTCACGTGCGCGGCGGAAATCGGCGCGATCGCGATGCTCTGGCAACTGATGACCGGATGGGCGTATCGGCCGTTGATCCTGCTTGCGCTCGCGTTCTTCCTGCTGGTGGTCTGGTTCCTGCCGTTCAAGGGCATCGAGCGCGTGTTCGGATTGCTCGGCCTGCTGATGATCGTTTTCCTGGGACTTGCCTGGGCGATGCATCCGGACTGGAACGATGTCGCGCGCGGATTCGTTCCGTCGCTGCCGCAGGGCGGCGGCGATAAGACGATGCTCTATGGCTATTACGCTGTCGCGCTGATCAGTTCGGTGATGCTGCCCTACGAAACCTATTTCTACGCATCCGGCGCGATCGAGGACAAATGGACGCCGCGGGATCTCACGATGAACCGCGGCGTCGTGATCGTGGGCTTCCTGCTCGGCGGAATGCTCTCCACCAGCCTGCTGGTCGTGGGCAAACTCTACCTCGGCCCGCATCAGATCGAAGCGGGATTGCCCGGAACCGCGGCAATGGCGGCCGCGAGCCGTTTCGGTGCGATCGGCCTCTGGCTCGCGTTGGTCGGCATGTTCTTCGCGTTCGCGGGCGCGGCAATCGAAACCGCCTTGTGCTGCGCGTACAACACCGCACAGTTCTTCGGCTGGCCTTGGGGGAAATTCCGTGCGCCAAGGACTGCGCCGCGCTTCGTGTTGTGCTGGGTCATTGTATTCGTGCTCGCCGCGCTGGTCGTGCTGACCGGCGTCGATCCAGTGCAGGTCGTCGAATACTCGATCGTGTTTTCGGTCGTGATCCTGCCATTGACCTACTTCCCGTTGATGGCGATCTCGCGCGACCGCGACATCATGGGTGTGCATGCCAATGGAGCGATCGCAAACACCCTTGGCTGGTTTTATTTCGTGGTCATCTCGATCGCCGCGATCGCCGCGATTCCATTGCTGCTGCTCACCCACGGAGGCGAGGGATGACCACGACCGCCCGGCCCGTTGCGGGCAGCCTTGACGTCTTCAGGCAGGTACTCGACCACGCCATTGTTGACGCCGACGACCTGCCGTGCGGCTGCGTCGACGATCTCGAAATCGAAGGCGGCCCCGGCGAGCCGCTACGCATAACCGCGCTGCTGGTCGGCCCCGGCGCATGGGGACCGCGTCTTCCCGCGTTGCTCGCACGTTGCGTGCGCCTCCTCGGCGGCGAACACGTCGTGCGTGTTCCGTGGAGCGTCGTCGGCGAGGTGGGCGAGCTCATCCGTTTGCGCCAGCGCGCCTCCGAACTCGGACTCGGCGTGACCGACCGCAAATTCGGCCTGCGCATCGCCAGGCTGCCCGGCAGCGAGGCGACGTCGTCATGAAACGACTCACCGAGTTGATGGGCGCGAAGGTGTTCACCGAACGCGGCGAGCGCCTCGGCGACGTCTCGGAGATGCGCAGCCCTGGCAAGGCCGAGACCGAGCCGACATTCGACGCGAGGCCGATCTTCTGCCTGCTCTGCGGAAGCCGCGGCCTGCTCGAGCGGCTCGGATGGAAACAGCCGCGCGCATACGCGGTGCCATGGTCGGCCGTGTTGCGCGTCGGCGACAAGCGAATCGACGTGCGCGGTTGCGCCACCGACTATGAAAAAACGGAGGCTGCATGAAAGCGATCCGTATCGCCGGGCTCGCGGTGGCAATCGTGTGCAGCGCCCAACTCGCGGCGCAACCACCCGACGGCGACTGGACGATGTCCGCGCATGATTACGCGAGCACGCGCTACAGCGCACTCGACGCGCTCAACACCCAGAATGTGGCGAAGCTCGCGGTCGACTTCACGTTCTCGACCGGCATCGATCGTGGCCAGGAAGCCGCGCCGCTGGTTGTGGGCGAGACCATGTACATCGTCGGGCCGTTCCCGAACCCGGTGTTCGCTCTGGATTTGACCAAGCCCGGCGCACCGTTGAAGTGGAAATATCAGCCGCATCCGGAACCAGCCGCGCAGGGCGTCGCATGTTGCGACGTGGTCAACCGCGGCGGTGCCTACGCCAATGGCACGTTCGTGTTCAACACGCTCGACGGCAACACCATCGCGCTCGACGCGGCGACCGGAATGGAACGCTGGAAAGCGCATCTGGGCGACATCAACAAGGGCGAAACGATCACGATGGCGCCGCTGATCGTGAAGGGCAAGGTGTTGGTCGGCGATTCGGGCGGCGAATTCGGGGTGCGTGGATGGCTCGCGGCGCTCGACCTTGCAGACGGCCACGTCGTCTGGAAGGCGTACAACACCGGCCCCGATGCGGACGTACTGATCGGTCCCCAATTCAAGCCGTTCTACGCGGGTGATCGCGGCAAGGATCTCGGCGTCAAGACATGGCCGCCGCAGGCCTGGAAGATCGGCGGCGGCACGGTGTGGGGATGGATCTCATACGATCCCGCGCTCAACCTCGTGTATTACGGCACCGGCAATCCGGGACCGTGGAACGCCGACCAGCGTCCCGGCGACAACAAGTGGACATCGGGAATCTTCGCACGCGATGCCGACACCGGCCAGGCCCGCTGGTATTACCAGTTCAGCCCGCACGATCTTTACGATTACGACGCGGTCAACGAAAACCTGCTGCTCGACCTGCCGATTGGCGGCACGACGCGCAAGGTCATCGTGCGTCCGGAACGCAACGGATTCATCTACGTGATCGACCGCGCGACCGGACAGGTGCTCTCCGCCGATCCGTTCGGCCTCAACAATTCGATCGAACGCATCGACCTGAAATCAGGACGTCCGGTGTACAACCCCTCGTATCGGCCGAAAGCGGGCCGCACGACGCGCGGCATCTGTCCGGGGTCGCCGGGCGCGAAGGACTGGAATCCATCCGCGTACTCGCCGAAGACCGGTCTGGTGTATATCCCGCACATCAACCTGTGCATGGACGTCGAGCCGTCCGAAGTGAGCTATATCGCAGGCACGCCGTACGTCGGCACCGACCAGCGCATGTATGCCGGCCCCGGCGGAAATCGCGGCGTGTTCACCGCGTGGGATCCGGTGCGACGCAAGGTCGCGTGGGAAGTGAAGGAGGATTTGCCGTTGTGGAGCGCTGCGCTGGTGACGGCCGGCGATCTCGTGTTCTACGGAACGATGGACGGCTGGTTCAAGGCCGTCGACGCGCGCACGGGCGCGCTGAAATGGCAGTTCCAGACCGGTTCGGGAATCATCGGCCAGCCGGTCAGCTATCGCGGGCCCGACGGCCGCCAATACATCGCGGTGCTTTCCGGCGTCGGCGGGTGGGCCGGCGCGATCGTGGTCGGAAACCTCGATCCGCGCGACTCGACCGGCGCTTCGGGCTTCGTCAATGCGACCCGCGACCTCAAGCAGAAGACCGGCACGGGAGGGACGCTGTATGTCTTCGCATTGCCGAAATGATCCGGTGCTTTCGAACGCGCTGCGTGCGCGCGCGGTCGCGATCGCCACCGTGTTCGCGCTGCTGTGCTCGTGCCAGCGCGAGGACCGGGAATACGCCAGCGCGCCGACGTCGAACGCGCAGCCGCCGCGGCAATCGACCCTGCAACCAGGCGCGACCGCAGCGAATCCGGCCGATCCGGTCGGCCAGCACTATCAGGACAACGCCTTCCACATCGATGAAGGCAGCCGCCTATATCGCGCCTACAACTGCAGTGGCTGCCATGCCAACGGCGGCGGCGGCATCGGCCCGGCGCTGATGGACGCCGACTGGCGCTACGGCGGCCGCATCGACCAGATCCACGCGACGATCCTCGAAGGCCGGCCGAACGGGATGCCGTCGTTCCGCGGCAAGCTCACCGACGCGCAGGCATGGCAACTCGCGGCATACGTGCGGGCAATGTCGGGCAACGTCCGCAACGACGCAGAACCGAGCCGCCGCGAAGGCATGGCCGCAACGCCGCCGCTCGACCGCTTGCCGAAACAACCTCCGCGCAACGGCGATCCGTCGGCCGGGACGGTGCCACCACCATGATGCGGACGTCGCCCCTGCGCTGGTTGCTGCCCGCCGTTGCAATGCTGGCGGCGGGCGGCTGCAATCGGGTGCAATCGGTGCTGCTCTCAAGCGGCGACCAGGCATCCGCTGCGGGCGGCATCTGGAACCTGATGCTGTGGGTCTGCGTGCCGATCTATGTGTTCGTGCTGATCGCGCTCGCATTGGCGATGCGGCGGCGTCCGACTCCGGCAGGCACCACCCGCGATCGCGCCATCGGGCGCGGCCTCGCGGCATGGCTCGCGCTGGTCGGCGCGTTGTTGACGGTCCTCGTCACCGCGAGCTTCCTGGTCGACCGTCGCATCAACCGCGTTGCGGTCGCGCCGCTGCAGATCCGCGTCACCGCGCACCAGTGGTGGTGGGACATCCAGTATCTCGATCCCGATGTCTCGAAGCGTTTTTCGACCGCGAACGAACTGCATCTTCCGGTCGATCGCGATACGCGCATTGAACTGGCGTCTGCCGATGTGATCCACAGCTTCTGGGTGCCGTCGCTGAGCGGCAAGCTCGATCTCATTCCCGGGCGCACCAATGCGATGACGCTGACACCGCGGCGAGTCGGCTGGTACCGCGGCCAATGCGCCGAGTTCTGCGGATTGCAGCACGCGCACATGGCGCTCGACGTGCGCGTCGACAACGCGGCTGGATTCGCGGCGTGGAGGGCGCAACAACTCGCGGCGCCGCAGCTGCCATTGTCGGGCGCCGCGCTCGCGGGCGAACACCTGTTCGAAAGCAGCGCGTGCGCGATGTGCCACGCCGTCGCGGGCACGATCGCCGGTGGACATGGCGGCCCCGATCTCACCCATCTCGCATCGCGCCGCATGCTCGCGGCCGGGACCTGGCCCATGGACCGCGATCACCTCGACCGCTGGATCGCCGACCCGCAGAAGCCCAAGCCCGGCGCGCTGATGCCGGCGGTGCCGCTGGACCCGCGCGACCGTGCCGCGATCGACGATTACCTGATGGGACTGCGATGAACACGCCAATCGACGACATCGAAACCGGCCAAGCGCAGGCACGGCGCGAAGCGCTCGAGCGCACCTGGGCGGATCGCCCCGGCTTCATCGGCTGGCTCACCACGGTCGATCACAAGCGCATCGCGCACCGTTATGTCGCCACTGCGCTGGTCTTCTTCATGATCGGCGGAGCGCTTGCGCTACTGATGCGTATACAGCTCGCGAAGCCGGAAAACAGTTTCATGGGCCCGGATCGCTACAACCAGCTGTTCTCCATGCACGGCTCGGCGATGATGTTCCTGTTCGCGGTACCGGTGATGGAAGCGGTCGCGGTGTTCGTGGTCCCGCTGATGGTCGGCGCGCGCAACATCGCATTCCCGCGCCTGAACGCCTTCAGCTACTGGGTCTACCTGTTCGGCGGGGTGATGATCTTCACCGCGTTTTTCCTCGACGTCGGTCCCGAAGCGGGCTGGACCGCGTACGTGCCGCTGTCGTCGTCCGACTTCTCGCCCGGCAAGCGCACCGATTTCTGGGCGCAGATGATCACATTCACCGAGGTCGCCGCGCTGTGTATCGCGGTCGAGATCGTCGCGACAGTGATGGCGATGCGCGCGCCCGGCATGACGCTCGCGCGCATCCCGTTGTTCGCGTGGTCGATGTTCGTGACCAGTCTGATGGTGATCTTCGCGATGCCTGCGGTGATGTTGGCCAGTACGTTCCTGATCGCCGACCGTCTCGTCGGCACGCACTTCTACAACGCCGGCGAAGGCGGCGACGCCCTGCTGTGGCAGCACCTGTTCTGGTTCTTCGGGCATCCGGAGGTGTACATCATCTTCCTTCCCGCGCTCGGGATGATCTCGGAGATCGTGCAGACATTCTCGCGCCGCCCGGTGTTCGGCTACACCGCGATGGTGCTCGCACTGATGGCGACCGGTTTCCTAGCGTTCGGGCTGTGGGTGCACCACATGTTCGCGACGGGGCTGCCGCCGCTCGGCAACAGCTTCTACACCGCGGCGAGCATGATGATTGCGATCCCGAGCGGCGCGCAGATCTTTTGCTGGATCGCCACGATCTGGACCGGCCGCAAGGCCCTGGTCGCGGGTCGCATCGCGACGCCGATGCTGTTCGTGCTCGGCTTCTTCGCGCTGTTCGTGCTCGGCGGCCTGACCGGCGTGATGCTCGCCTCGGTGCCACTCGACCAGCAGGTCCACGACAGTTATTTCGTGGTCGCGCATTTCCATTACGTGCTGATCGGCGGCGCGGTATTTCCGCTGATGGGCGCGCTGCATTACTGGTTTCCGAAGATGAGCGGGCGGCAACTCAGCGAGCGGCTCGGGCGCTGGCAGTTCTGGCTGTTCTTTATCGGCTTCAACGTGACGTTCTTCCCGATGCACATCCTTGGGCTGATGGGGATGCCGCGCCGCGTGTACACCTATCCGTCGGGACTCGGCTGGGAACTGCCGAACCTGATCGCATCGATCGGCTCGTGGATCGTTGGGCTGAGCGTGCTGCTGTTCGCGATCAACGTGATCCGCACGCTGTGCCGCCCGCGTTCGGCACCCGACAATCCGTGGGGCGCGCCGGACCTGTTGTGGTCCGTATCGTCGCCGCCGCCTGCGTATAACTTCGAGGAGGTGCCGGTGGTCGGCGGACGCGAGCCCCTATGGCCGGCCGATCGTCCACTGCAAGTCATGACCGGACTGTCGCACGTGCGCCGCGAAGCGCTGCTGACGACGACCATGGACGCGATCCCGGCGACGCGCTGGGCGCTGCCCGATCCCGGCATCTGGCCGCTGTGGTCCGCTATTGCGCTGACCGTTTTATTCATCTGGTCGATCTTCAATCCATGGGGCGTGGTGCTCGGTGCCATCCCGTTCGCAGTCGCGGCCACGATCTGGTTCTGGCCAAAGCGCTCGCAGCCCAGCCTCGGAGGCGCGAATGAACGCGATTGCTGAAGCCGCCGTCGAGCGCCGCGATGTCGAAATCGTCGGCGACCTGTCCGACCTGCCGGACTACAACTTCGGTCCGACCAGCCTCGGCTGGTGGGGCGTGTTCGGCTTCATGCTGATCGAGGGCATGGGCTTCGTGCTCGCGATCGGTGCGTACTTCTATCTGTTTCCGTTCGAGCACCACTGGCCGCCGGTGCCGGTGCGGCCGCCGTCGCTGCTCTGGGGCACCGCGTTCACGGTCGTTGCGTTGCTCAGCCTGATCCCGAACCTCTGGCTCGACCGCAAGGCGCACCGGCAGGAACTGCGTCCGGTGCAATGGGGACTGACCCTGATGAGCGTGCTAGGCCTGGTTCTCGTGGTCCTGCGTGCGTGCGAGTTCACCGCGCTGAACGTGCGCTGGGACCAGAATGCATACGGTTCGATCACGTGGGCGCTGATCGCGCTGCACACCACCCACATCACCACCGACGTCTATGACAGCCTCGTGCTCAACGTGCTGGTGTTCCGCAAGAAGGTCGACGGACGCAAGTTCAGCGATGTGTCCGACAACGCGCTGTACTGGTATTTCATCGTCGCGAGCTGGGTGGTGCTGTACGTGATCATTTACTGGACGCCGCGATGGCTGTGACGCCTGACCGCCGCTCGCGACTCGCGCCTTGGGCCGGCCTCGCCACCGGCATGCTCGCCGCTGGCGGGCAGCACCAGGGCATGTCCAATGCGCTGCACTTCGGTTGCGGCGTCGGCCAATCGACCGACCTCATGGTCGGCATTTCGGCATTGCTGCTGATCGTCATCGGCACATGCATCTCATGGCGCGCGCTCGCATCGTCCGAGGCGACGTCCGCGCGCAGGTTCGTGGCGCGCCTGAGCCTAATGGCGGCGGGGCTATTCGCGCTGATGGTGGTGTGGCAGACGCTCGCAGGTTTCATCGAACCGGCCTGCCGGCCATGAAAGTCTTCTCTTTCGCGATCTCTGCGCTGACCGGCGCCATCGCCACGATGGACGCGCATGCCCATGAGGCGGTTGTCGCCGGTGGACTCCCGGGATGGTCGTTCGAAGGGTGGGTGGTCGCACCGATGTTGCTGAGCCTGGCATGGTTCGGAATTGGGATCGTGCGGCTGTCGCAGCTGACAAATCATCCGCGCGCGTTGCGCAGGCAGGCCGCTTGGTTCCTCTCGGGTTGGCTGGTGCTCGCGCTCGCGCTGGTTTCACCGCTGCACGAAGCGGGTGAGCGTTCGTTTGCCGCGCACATGGCCGAGCATGAATTGCTGATGCTGGTCGCTGCGCCGCTGCTGGTGTTCGCCCGCCCGATCGGGATCGCGCTGTGGGCTTTTCCGCGCGGCGGCCGGCGCGCGCTCGGAGCATTCGGACGCAGCATTCGTGTGCCGTGGCGCTTCCTGACCACGCCGGTGATCGCCACGCTGCTTCAGGCCGCAGCGCTGTGGCTCTGGCACGCGCCGCGCTGGTTCGACCTCGCGCTTGCACATCCGGGTTGGCACATCGCGCAGCACGTGTCGTTCCTCGCGACCGCGTTGCTGTTCTGGTGGTCGGTGCTGCGCGGCGCGGAGTCATCTCGTGGCGCCGAAGCTTCGCGTGGAACAGGAATTACCGTGGGCTGTCTGTTCTTCACATCGATGGTCAGCGGCGCACTCGGCGCACTGATGGCGTTTTCCGGCAGCGCCTGGTATGCCGGTTACGCCGGCACCGGCCTCGATGCATTCGGGCTGACGCCGACCGAAGACCAGCAACTCGCCGGGTTGCTCATGTGGATTCCCGGGGGCCTCGTGCATGCGGGCGCCGGGCTCGCCTTGTTCACGCGCGCGCTGCGCGAACGCGCTGGAGGTTCCGTCGATGCAGTCCGCTGAAAAGCTGCTTCCGATCGCGTTGCTGTTGTGCGCGATGGCGCCGGCCGGGGCCGAGACCGCCTACGTTTCCGACGAACAGGCCAACGTCGTACACGTGCTTTCCGCGCCCGACTGGAGCGTGCACGACATTCCCGTCGGCAAGCGACCGCGCGGGATGGTCCGCAGCCACGACGGGAAATTCCTGTACGTCGCACTCGGCAACGACGACCGCATTGACGTGATCGATCTCGCCGCGCGCAAGGTCGTCAAAAGCATTCCATCCGGACCGGATCCGGAACGCTTCGCAGTCAGTCCGGATGGAAAATGGCTGTACGTCGCCAACGAGAACGACAGTCTTGTCTCGTTCGTCGACATCGCCGCGAAGAAGGTCGTGCGCACGGTCGAAGTCGGCGCCGAGCCCGAAGGCATGGCGGCCAGTCCCGACGGCCGCTGGGTGATCTGCACCTCCGAGAGCGCAAGCCTGGTTCACTTCATCGATGCGGGCACCGGCAAGCTGGTCGACAGCGTGCTGGTCGGTACCCGTCCGCGCGATGCGCAATTCAATGCCGACGGCACGCGCCTTTGGGTGTCGTCGGAAACGCGCGGAACGGTCGCGATCTTCGATGTCGCCACGCGCAAGGTATTGCACACGATCGACTTCGACAGCGACCCGAATGCGCCCGACACGGTGCAGGCCGTCGGCATCGCGTTCGCACCGGATCAGAAGCACGTATATGTCGCCCTCGGTCGCGGTAACGCGGTCGCGGAAGTCAACGCTGATACCTTCGCGGTCGAAGGCTACGATCCGGTCGGCTCGCGCAACTGGGGGGTCGCGTTGTCGCCGGACGGCTCGCACCTGTTCGCGGCGAATGGCCTGTCGGGCAACGTCACCGTGATCGACCTGCGCGACCACAGCGGCCGTACGGTCGCGACTGGAGGCAAACCCTGGGGCGTGGTGGTGACGCCATGAGGGATGGCATGAACATCGCGATTGCGTGCGTCGCTGCGTTCGCCTGTGCAGCCACCATTGATGCGCAAGCACGCGTGCTACGCGTGTGCGCCGACCCGAACAACCTGCCGTTCTCAAATTCCGCGGGCGAGGGCTTCGAGAACCGCATCGTCGAGCGCATCGCGCACGACCTCGGCGCAACGGTCGAGTACACATGGTGGGCGCAGCGGCGCGGCGCGATCCGCAACACGCTCAACGCCGAACGCTGCGACCTGATCCCCGGTATCGCGAGCAACATCGGCATGGCCGGGACGAGCACGCCGTACTACCGGTCGACCTACGTCTTCGTGACCCGCAAGGATCGAAAACTCGCGGACCTGTCGTCCTTCGACGACCCGCGCCTGCGCGGCCTGCGCATCGGCGTGCAACTGGTCGGCGACGATGGCGCGAACACTCCGCCGGCGACCGCGCTCGCGCGGCGCGGCATCGTCGACAACGTGCGCGGCTTCATGGTGTACGGCGACTATGCGGATCAGGCGCCGCAGGCCACGATCATCGACTCAGTGGCGCGCGGCGACGTCGACGTGGCGATCGTCTGGGGACCGACCGCCGGCTATTTCGCGTCGCGAGCGAAAACGCCGCTCGCCATCGCGCCGGTGACGCCATGGCTGGATGGGCCGTTGCTGCCGATGGTGTTTGACGTGTCGATGGGGATGCGCCGCGCTGATCGCGGATTCCGCAGGGAGATCAACGCGGTGCTTGAACGCGATGCACCTGCGATCCGGACACTCCTCGACGCCTATCATGTGCCGTTGGTGCCGGACGCGAAGGAATCGGTTGGCTCGCGATGATTCGCGTATGGCGAATAACATTGCAGGTGTTTTCCCAGCGGTCACACGATAGGACGGTGTAACCAGGTCATCCCGTTTCCGAGTGAAGGCTTCCAAGTGGAGTTTGAATTCGCCGTTTCCACGCGCCGCGACCGCGGCGCGTGCTCTTGCTCGAACGCAAGGCAAAAGAAAGGGGGGCGGCTTGCGCCCCCGAATCGAGAATGCCCTCGCGTTACTCGGGCGCGTCTTCCTTGGGATCGCGCTTCTTCACGATCACGACCACTTCGCCGTCGGTCGCGACGGGATGGCACGCAGGCGGACCTTGACGTCGATGGAGCCGTTGGCAGGAGTGCTCCCGAATCAAAGTCCGACCGGGCCGTGCCATTCGGCGCGACCCCCCGTTCGCTGGGTAATACAACGGGTAATAGAGGCAGCGAATGAAGCAGCGACACAAAATCTACGGATTTTTCTCAGCGCCTGGACGCAATGCGAGGCAGGGCGGCGCGACATTTGATTCATGACCCGGGATTCTCGCGGCGTTACGATTGGAGCTAGTCCGCGCATGTCTCGAAAGGGATTAAACGTGCATACCCATCATCGCAACCCTTGGTTGCACCCAGTGGAGTCAGCCGATGTCCAAGCCGAAGCGCATGCAGCAACGAGCATCGACGAAGACTGATACGAATGCGCCGGTCGCGTCGAACACTGCAGACTCGGATGCGGATATCGGATCCTTCCCGATCGTAGGAATTGGCGCATCGGCTGGAGGTCTGGATGCCTCGCGCCGTTTGCTTGCGACGCTTCCAGCCGACACCGGTATGGCCTTCGTGCTGATCCAGCATCTTTCGCCGGACCATCCGAGCCATTTGGCCGAGATACTCTCCCGCTCGACCGCCATGCCCGTGATCGAGGTACAGGATGAGCCAACGGTCGAACCCAACCACGTCTATGTCATCCCGCCAGGCCGAGACATGGTGATCGGCAAGCGCTCCTTGCAACTGCATCCGCGCGCCGAACCGGCGCGTTCGCGCCGGCCGATCGATTCGTTTCTGCGCTCGCTCGCCGAAGACCAGGCGCATTGCGCGATCGGCGTGGTGCTCTCGGGCACCGGCAATGATGGCAGTGTCGGCATCGAGGAAATCAAGGCGCAAGGTGGTATCACCTTTGCGCAGGACGAGAGCGCGCAGCACGACTCCATGCCGCGCAGTGCGATCGGGTCGGGCTGCATAGACTTCGTGATGTCGCCCGAGCAGATCGCGGCTGAACTCACGCGCATTGGTCAGCATCCCTACGTGGTCGCGACGGCCGACGCGCTGCCACCGGACGAAGAGAGCGCCGCGACCCAGATCCTGCGCCTGCTGCGTGAACGCACTCGGGTCGATTTCAGCCATTACAAGGCGACCACGCTTTACCGGCGAATGAGCCGGCGCATGCTTCTGCATTCACTCGACGATCTGCACGCCTACCTCGAGTTCCTGCGCAAGCAGCCGGACGAATTGCAAAACCTGTACCGCGACATCCTGATCAGCGTCACCAGTTTCTTCCGCGACCCCAAGGCGTTCGATGCGCTGCGCGATAAGGTATTCCCGGAATTGCTCCAGCAGCGCGGCAACGACGATCCGCTGCGCATTTGGGTGCTGGGTTGTTCGACGGGCGAGGAAGCATATTCGCTGGCAATCGCGCTCAGCGAGCAGATGGAAGACACGGGAGTGCATGTTCCCGTGCAGATCTTCGCCACCGATCTCAACGAACAGGGTATCGAGCGCGCGCGATTGGGTACGTATTCGCGCGAGGCAGCCGATCACGTATCAGCCGAACGCCTGGCCCGCTGGTTCAGCGAAACCGCCGCTGGGTACCGCGTTTGCCAGGCAATCCGCGAGATGTGCGTGTTCGCACGCCAGAATGTGCTCGCCGATCCGCCGTTCTCGCGCATGGACCTGATCAGCTGCAGGAACCTGCTGATCTACATGGAGCCGGTGCTGCAGCACCGCGTCCTGCCGTTGTTCCACTACGCACTCAAGCCGGCGGGGTTCCTGTGGTTGGGCAGCGCAGAGACCGTAGGCGGTTTCACCGATCTGTTCGAAGCACGCGACGCCCGCCATCGGATCTACGCCAAGACGCCGGCGAGCACCCCCGCGCTTTCGGACCTGCAGCCTGGGCGCGGCGAATGGCTCGGCGCCACCCGTCCGGTGGCGCCCGCCACAGCACGCGAAGACAGGGCGGCCAATCTTTCTCTGCGGGAAGCCGATCGGGTGGTGTCCAACCGATACGGTCCACCCTCGGTGCTGGTGAACCAGTCGCTGGAGATCCTTCAGTTCCGCGGCGACACGAGTCCCTACCTGGCCTTGGCGCCTGGACGGCCAAGCACGAACCTGCTCAAGCTCGCACGCGAAGGCCTCGTCGCCGGGTTGCGAACCGCGTTGCAATCCGCGATCGCGCGCGCGGCACCCGAGCGACAGGAAGGCTTGGAGGTCAAGATTCATGGTCGCCTGCGCGTGGTGGACGTGCAGGTTCTTCCGGTCCCCGGTGGCCCACCGGGCGAGCGGTGCTTCCTGGTGCTGTTCGAGGATCCGGCCAACGAAGGATCGCCCTCGACGTTACCGCATCATCCGGTCACGTCGGGCCAGCCCGAGGAACTGCAGCGCGCCAACACGCGGCTGGCACGCGAACTCGAGGCGACTCGCGAGTTCATGCAGTCGTTGGTCGAGGATCGCGACGCGGTCACCGAGGAGATGCAGTCGGCCAACGAGGAAATTCAGTCGAGCAACGAAGAACTGCAAAGCCTCAATGAGGAGTTGCAGACCTCGAAGGAGGAAATCCAGGCGGCGAATGAGGAGCTCATCACCGTCAACGACGAGATGCGCGGCCGCAACGACGAGTTGATCGTGTCCAACGCCGACCTGGTCAACTTTCTCGCCAGTTCGGAAATCGCGCTGGTCATGCTTGATCGCGACCTGCGCATCCGCCGTTTTACGCCAGCGGCCGAGTCGGTCATGAACCTGATACCCGCCGACATCGGGCGTTCGATCAACGACCTCAAACTCTCCTTCGAGCTGCCGGATCTCAACAGGCGGCTGCGCGCCGTGATCGCGAACGGGACGCCACAGGAAGAGGAAATCACGGATCGCGAAGGTCACCGTTACCTGCTGCGCCTCAAGCCCTATCGGACAGCGCAACAGGCCATCGACGGGGCGGTGATCCTGCTGATCGACATCCACGCGAGAAAGATCCTGGAACGCAGCCTTCACAGCAGCGAGGAAAAGAGTCGCCTGCTCATGGAAGGCGCGGTCGGGATCGCGATCATCCTGATCGATACCCATGGTCTGGTGAACGGTTGGAATGTTGGCGCCGAGAGGCTGTTTGGCTACCGCGAGCCGGAGATCATTGGCCAGCACATCCAGTCATTTTTTACTCCCGAAGACGTGCTGGCAGGGCGCGCCGAGCGCGAGATGGAACTATCGCGCAAGACCGGCGGCACCGGCGATGACAACTGGCTTGTGCGCAAAGACGGTGAACGTTTCTGGGCGAGTGGTGCGATGACCGCGCTATTCGAGGAGGATGGGACGTTGCGCGGATTCTCGAAGGTCGTGCGCGACATCACCGAACGCCGCGTCGCCGAGACGCAACTGGCCGATGTCGCGCGGCGCAAGGATGTGTTCCTGGCAACGCTTTCGCATGAGCTGCGCAACCCGCTGGCACCGATGCGCAATGCGCTCGCGATCATGAAGGAATCCGAAGACGACCCACAGCGGTCGAATGCGGCGCGCTCGATCCTGGAACGCCAGCTCAATTTCATGGTGCGGCTGATCGACGACCTGATGGACGTCTCGCGCATCTCCGAAGGCAAGGTCAACCTGCGTCGGGAGCGGACAGACCTGGGCGAGACAATACGCTCCGCCGTGGAAATAGCGCGTCCTGCCATCGATGCGATGGGACACCGCTTGACCGTGAAGCCGCCTTCGCCACCGATCCGTTTGCACGTCGACGCCAGCCGGCTGGCGCAGGTCTTCGCGAATCTGCTCAACAATGCCGCGAAATACACGCCCCGCGGCGGCCATATCGCGATTGCTGCGATACGCGAAGGCGATTTCGCAGCGATTTCGGTCAAGGACGACGGCATCGGGATCGCTCCCGAATCACGCGCCCACATCTTCGAGATGTTCACCCAGGCCGACGCGCTGCCCGGCGCCATGCGCGACGGCCTCGGCGTAGGACTGTCGCTGGTCAATGCTCTCATCGGATTGCACGGTGGGTCCGTTGAAGTGCGCAGCGAGGGAAAGGACCATGGCAGCGAGTTCGTCGTTCGCCTGCCGATCTCAATCTCGTCGGCAGCTTTGGACAGTCATTCCAAAGCCACCGTCGCACCCAAACGCGTTCAGCGCAGGGTGTTGCTGGTTGATGACAACGGGGATTCAGTGGACACCATGGCTACATTGCTGAACCTGCTCGGGTACATCACCCAAGTAGCACGCAATGCGCAGGAGGCCCTGGACGCAATGCCCGGGTTTGCACCGGACGTGATTGTGCTGGACATCGGATTACCCGATCAGAACGGTTACGCGGTATGCCAACAAATCCGTCTCATGCCCCAAGGACGAGACGCACGAATAATCGCGCTGACTGGATGGGGTAGACCAGAAGATAAGCAGGAGGCCTTGGATGCGGGATTCGACGCTCATCTGACCAAGCCGGTCGATGTCGCTGTACTGGAACGCCTGTTCGAGAAGGCCTGAGCAACAGGTTCGTGAGGGCTCATATAGCGCAGTGCGCGGCCATTGCGGCGAATAAAACTGCCGGATCTTTTCAGTAGGTGTTGCCGTCATGGCAGCTCCTATGGCACGACAGCCGCTGAATGACTTAGAGGTGACCGGATGTTTAATTCCTCAGCGTGAGTACGATGCTTTTACTCAAGGATCGAGATCTTCATGCGCGCGACAATCAAACTGGCATTGACGGCCTGCGCGGTCACCGCCACCGCCTGGTTGGTGCACTCCCGGCGCTCGGACGTGCGCGAGCCGCGGCTGGATTTCAATCGGTCTTCGTTCAACGAGTCCGTGCTCTCGGGTCTCGACCAGCTGTATCGGCCTTATGCACCGACACCTTGGCTATTCAACGCGCATTTGCAACTGCTCTGGCTATTGCTGCGCGAAGCGGTGGAACCCTCGCTCCGCTACGAGCGCACCGAAATCCTGCGCATGCGCGACGGCGGCACAACGGCACTGGACTGGATCGGCCTCGACAGCGCCCCAACAACGCCTTCTCTGGTCGTTCTGCCCAGCATCACCGGTGATGCTCAGAGCATGCGCTCCGTAGTGCGCGACCTGCGACGCAACACCGCCTGGCGAATGGTTGTGTGCACGCGTCGTGGCCATGGCGATCTCGAACTGACCGCACCGATCCTCAATACGATGGGAAGCGCTGAAGACCTTCGCGAACAATTGGCGCGGATTCGCGAGCATTTTCCGCGTTCACCGCTCTACGCGGTCGGCATGTCCGCGGGATCGTCTGTGCTGGTGCGGTATCTGGGAGAAGAAGGTCCACGGTCGATGATTCGCGCCGGCGTGGCCTATTGTCCTGGCTACGACATCAGCGTGGCTTGGCAACGCGTGGCACCGTTCTATAGCCGCTTGATGGCGTGGCGGCTCAAACAATATTTCCTGGCTCGGCACGCATCGGCGCTAAAGCATTTCGATAGCTACCATGCCTGTTTGGCGACCCGTGACGTCGCCGGATTCCATGAACATCTCTACGAGATGGCCGGTTGCGCGGATCTTGAGGAATATCTCGAACGAAGCAATCCCATAGAGGTGATGGGTAACATCGCCGTGCCAATGATGATCATCAATGCTAACGACGATCCGGTGTGCGTGGACGCCAATGCCCAGGAACATGTCGACGAACTCCGACGCGTGCCCGATGCATTGCTCGTGCGCACTGCGCGCGGCAGCCATTGCGCCTTTCTCGAAGGTTGGTTTGCGCGCTCTTGGGCAAACCGGCTCATGGCGAATTACTTGCTTGCCGCGTGGAAATGGGCGCGAGAAGCAGACACGGTCATCGCGCAGTAAGCCGAACAATTTCGCCGCGGCTTGAATCGCTCGCTATCTGTGCGCAGACAAAGTGGCGAAAGAGCGAGGTTCCAATAGCATCAACGAGATTGGAAAAATGACTCAAAGCGAAACCCAACAAAAGTCCTTTATTTTCAATAACTTAATGACATAATGATGATTATGCGAAGTCACGTTCTTGGCGCTCCGCGGAGCATTGGTGCCTTGTGAAACACCGTTGACTGCGTCTTCCGCCGCCTAGGGGCGAGCCGAGAGTGGCCGTCAGGCGTCGCCTTGCCCGTCCTCATGGTGTTTACCGAACATTGCTCGGATGCGCAGCCGATTGGCTACTTCCAAACCGGTGACATCGCCAACAATCCTGCCGCCCGACTGCTCGACGACGATATGCCGCGCCAATGCAGATGCCAATCTTATTTCGACGCACCAACAAGGACAGGTCCGCTTACTTTGCCTATAAATTGATGCAGGTCAGGCGGACCAGTACGGCATTGGCTTTCCGAGCTCCTCTTTCTGCAAAGAGTGTCCAATTTGGCTGAGCAAATCAATCAACTCCGCGTCAGTCCATGTATCGCCAGGTCCAAGCGACTCGCCGATTCGGAACTCGCGGCTGCACTTAAGCTGTTCCGCGACGACCAACCACATCTCGACCCAATTCGGAGCGGGATCCAACACCGACCAGACTTCAACTGCGTCCGGAAGCGGCGAGCGAAAATGGTGATGACCATCTACGAGCCATTTGGCGAAGTCGGCATAGGCGGTGGCGTAACATTGTTGTCCATCCAAACGAAGGCGTACTCTGTAATAAGGGACTCTGCCCCCAGCAAAATCGTGAGTCGCCACTCGATCAGAGCAAAGCGGGTACGCATCGACCAGCGCGTTGGCAGCCTCGAATTTCCCTTCATCTATGGCCAGATCGACGAGCGCAGATATAGGATCCAGCCAATGCAACCCAGGCGTCGATTCAAAGAGGGCTAACGCATCAGCGAACACGCTGCCGCATTTCGTGAGCCGGACGAAAGCTCTACCCGCCGATTCGTGGTAGTCAGGGTTGGCCTCTAGATGCCGAGCCAGTTCGCCCATCGATCCCACGCGATCCAAGTCGAGTGGCAACTCGCCCCTGCTGAGGTTCATAGATGTCAGTGCTTCGATAGCGGTCGCGCTTTTGATGCGAACACTCTCCACCCCACGCATCATCGTGGCTTGGCTGAGAACGCTGAGCAAGACTGGCTGAACGTCGGCATCTGCTCGCATTTCGATAGCCGTGTAAAGTAGCTCTGCGGTAGACAGCAACTCTGCAGTCGGCGACGCTGCGATAACAACGTGAATGAGCTCCCCCAGCGCCGCCTGCGCAAATTCGGAATGGGATCCCAAGTGCACGTGGAGCGCAGACCAAGTATCGGTACACGCGATGAACGAGGGCGGGGAGCGAAGGCCTAAGCCGATGATCAGCGCATCTAACGCGGGAGTCCATTCGATCAGATCGCTCATTTTCGTCATGTGATGAGCAACGGCGAGCCCCGTCCCTGAATCAAGGCGCGCAGCCTCGACTATTAGACCATGCGCCAGACGTTTTGCCGCTCCGTGGTCGTTTGTTTGCGCAACGCCAGAAACCTGACGGGCGAGCAACGAAATGCGATCACTGCCACCGATAGGGTCAACACGATTGGCTTCTTGCAGCAATCTCAGCCACATCGTGCACGTTGGGTTGCGACGACGCTCCCATTCGAATCCGAGACTTTCCTCGCGCGCGCGATGCAGCAATGCTCTCGCTAATTCAGGCTGACTCACTTGGGCATACGCTTTGGCTAACTCGCCAATCGCGCTAACCATAGCTTTAGGCGAGATCTCATGCAGTGAACCCACAAGCGCTTCCAGCCGCCTTGCGGCCGCATTCCCGTCGCCAGCAAAGCGGTGAATTGCGAGCGCGATTTGGATAGAAACACCCGTAATTCGACCTGCTTCAATGGCGCCGTCGACTTCAGAGACAACGCGGTCAAACTCTGCGGGCCCGTATGTGGCCGCCAACTCACAGAACTCCTGTACGAGGATGGGGGCCGTCTCCTCGAACAGCCATTTCTCGAAGCGCTCATCCTGCTTATTCCGCTCGAGACAAGGCAAGAAAAGAAACTCTCCACACGCGCGCGCAACGTCGCCAGCCCTTATCACCGATGGGTCAAGCTCGACTTGGGCACGCAGGCGGCCCAAATCAACCGCGTGATTCTGCAGGCCTCGCAGGAACACCGACGATGCCTTTGGCAGCGCCGAAAGTTTTCCATCAACAAGGCGCGCAAGTTCCGCGTAGCCAATCACCTCACGAGTTGCACGCTTCGGATTCGGCGGGACGTGCACGCCCGCCCTCAAATAGTTCCTATCCTCGAGAGACGCGAAACAAGGCACTTGGAAGCTCTCAAGAAGAGTCTTGGCCAAAGCCGTAAACCCACCATGGGCAGCTTCCAACCCTGCGTTCAGACGCAGTGATCTATCAGCGCAGGCAAGTGCGTCCAGGTTGGCCAAAGCAGACTCAAAGCACGCCAAGGCGCAGTCCGCGTTGCCGTCTGACAAATGGCGAATTGCGGCGACAAGCGCCAGCTCGCACTTCCCTTGCTCCAGTAGTCCAAATTCAATGGCGAGCTTGGCGCGATCAGTCTCAGGTCGGCTCTCAACTATCGCGCAAGCAGCAGCCCTAAGAAGCTCATCACGTGCGGGATCTTCATCTGTTCCACTAACAAAGGCTCCATCGTCTTCCACGGCCGTCACAATCCGGCCGACTGCCGCGCAGATTTGCTCCGAGTCGCGAAAATGTACTGCGGTACGAGCCCACGACGAAAAGTCGGGCGTGCGAGACCAGTCTTCATCCAAGTCGTGAAGCGGCTCGATGCACTCGTAAAGGTTTCTAGCGCGCTCCCGCTCGCCCGCATCCATCAATGCATTCACAAGCAGATAACCATCTACGCGCGCTTCCTTTAGGAACGCTTCTGCATCCGTGATATCCCCCAGTGCGATCATCGTTTCAAGCAGGCTATCGCAGCGCTTTACACCCAAAGCGCGCGTGTTCATTTCAGCTGTCGCGACTAGCAGCTGAAATGAAAATAGGGTGTTGTTAACGTGTTGTAGAGACGCGATGGCCAAGCGAATGTCGTCTTGGATGTCCAGAGCGGAACGCCCCTTCAGGAACTGGTGGCGAAAGTGCGATGCCGTCGCCAGCGCGAGTCCGGATGCATGGTCGCCCGCCTTTAGCAAGTAGCGCAGCTCGTACTGTGCTGAGGGTGAGCTGGAAGGCGCGTAGTGAGCAATGTTGGCCAGTGCCTTGTACATGCGCGCCGAGTGTTCGACATCGGGAATGCCGAACCTCAAAACGGGCTGTCCAAGAACAAAAATGCGAAAGCTATTGTGGAATATGGACCATCCTTCTGCATGGATTCGCAAAAGATGGCGCGCTGCCTTGATAGCTAGCTCAAGTGCGGCCTCGTCTACGCCTCGTGATAGGAGGCTGGGTGGAATTGGGGATTCGGCACGCGCGAGCAGCCCCAGAATTTCGATGGCCGCTGGGACGTCACGAATGCCTCGCCATGCGGACCGGTAGACCGCGTCAATATCTCCATGAAACGCAAACTGGCCCGAAAGAATGCGTTCGCTGGCAGGCTCGTCGGCGTTGAGCAATGTGCAAATAAGGTAGTGCGTCGCCAGAGGATGCCCGTGCGCCAGCTTGACTAGCAGGCTACGAGGAATTGTCGTAGGCAACAGCATACAGTCTGCCATCGCCGCTACCGCTGTAGCCGAGAGCGGCGAGATCTGCACGAGGCGAGGGGCCTGTACGGCTTCATCCTGTACGGCTGGAGGCATCCCAGCGAGGTCGACGCGCTGTGTTCCCAATAGAAAAACTACTCCGTCCGGAATCGCAGTCGGAAGAGGCAATTCTTGCAGAAAGGACCTGTGGGGTCTCTCTTCTCGCGGCACATGGTCTAGGCCGTCAATGACGATCAGTGTGCGCAATCCTTCACATGTAAAGCGTTCGCCTGCCTGCTCTAGCAAGGCGTTGAACTCTTCTCGCCGCTCCTGCAATGTCGCGGCCATGAACCTATGCCCCTTCAGCCCTCCATTCCGAAGACTCGAGTTGATGTCTAGAAAGAAGTCGTCGGCTTCTCCGCGGCCTAGCCCCTGCCCAACCCCCGGCAAGTATGCGAGATATCGCACCACGATGAGTCGGCATTCCGCTTCAAGAGAAATCTGCAGCAGAGTCGATTTTCCCGTTCCAGGTGGACCGACCAGGGCGACATATCCGCGCGTGACTGAGTTGATTGCGTCACGGAGAGCACGCTCGGTCACGGGATTGCGTTGGACAAACGCTTCAACCGGAAAACGGTGCGGCCGGCGAGGTTTCGCGTCGCTCCATTGCAGCGCTTGAAGAAGTTCCGCTCGGGTCCAGCGATCCTTATGCGGACTTGCTTCAATGAGCAAGGGAAGTGTCATTGCAATCTCTCGGACCCGCGGCTCAGATGCTGGCTTTACCAAGAACGCATCCGCGTATTTAGCGCTGGTGCCGTGGATCAGGTGAAGCGCCTGCATGAACTCATCGAATTCGGGTTCAATTAGACTACTTGCCGCGCAGAGCGCGGCGACAAACGGCCCCCAAGGGGTACTGCACCAGTCGGACAGTGTTCGGTGCCGGTGTGCAGTCCACTCCTCCAAGAACGCCGCGCTGGGGCCCGCGCCAACGAGGCGGTCATTCGTTGATGGAAAGTCGTTCGTAACCAAGTGGACTTCGATAGCCACTCCCTGACAGTTTGACCTCAGCTTTCGCCACGCAGAAACTAACGAATCGAGCAATCTACTCGCGCCATTGAGTAGTGTCGGTAGCTGAAATGGCGATGGGTAGCGAGACGTCTTGAACTGATGACCGATCGCCACACGATCGAAGCCCAGTACCAAGTCATCAGCGATGCCCGCGGTGCGATCGGCAAGGCCCACCCATCGCAGATCGCCGCGGTCCAACCCTGAATAAATTGCCGCGGCAGACAAGCGATATTGCGCCACGTACCCTCGCTGAGCGCGCCGCTCACCCTCCCCGGGTGTCACTGTAGGAATGGCACGAGCGGCAACAGGCGGATTGGCCTTGCTATCGCGCTTCGTCCTGCCTGGGGACATCGCCCTGCCTCTCAATTCGGGGATTTGATCGCGCCGATAGCATTATTGAACACAATTTCTCGCCGATCGACAAACACGCATTGCAGCGAAGTGGAGACCACGAACAATCAGGGCGACACAATTACCCGAAACTGGGCTTCGGTGGTTTTTTGTAGAAACAGTTGGGTGGTCGCGAGCAGGCGCAGACAGTCGTCGGTGATCGTGCGGGCCGACGCCCCCGGTTGCACCAATACGACTTCGAACAGTAGCTGCGCACGCCGCGCCTTCTCCTTGAGGGCCGAAAGCTGACGTATATCGCCCTTGAGAAAGCGAGAAGCGCCTTCCTGCGCCCATGCCTCGTGGCGTCGCTTCAGGTCCAAGTACAGCTGTCCCATGCCCTTGTGCCGCGCGGTGATGTTCTTCTGCGCCTGGCCACATACGGTGTAGAAGTTGCGGATGTCCTGCGACACCACGCCGCCGTGCGCGCCCTTGCAGTGCACCAGACACAGCTTGATGGTGCCCTCGTCCACATCCTTGAAGCAGACCAAGTCGGCCGCCTCGCCATGGCCGTCGTCGTTGAGCACCACGTCGAATTCCGCCTCGATTCGCTCGAACACGCGGTACTGGATCGTGTCGCGGTCGCGGGCCCGATGCATCGACTCGCGGTTCAAAGGAATGCCATTCCAGTCCCAGGTCTCCAAGCGATCTCGGTCAAAGACGCCGGCGTCAATCCGGGTCGCGATGTGGAAGCAGTTGTAGGAATAGGATCCATCCGCGTAACGCACGACGAGAGGGTCTCGAATCAGCATTTCTTCCAGTTCCACGGGAGTGGCCCGCCCTCGCTTGAACTGCACGCGAGGCCCGCTGACCAACTCGTGCGCGTAGCCCATACGAAGGTCGCTGGATATCGTTTGCCGATACTCGGATGCGGCCCCATCTGTCACAAACCGCACAACTATTGATCCATCTTCGGACGCTTCCGCGATCTCGAGCCCTACCATTGCCAACGGCACTTCCCGATTTCCGAACAAGACAGTCTGACGTTCAAACGACTGGTTCTGAGCCTGCTCACCCCATTGCACCGCTATCGGCGGTTGTTCGTAGGGCCCTGGCATGATCGTCGGCCGCAGGAACCCCCGAACAATATTGGCCTCTTCGTCATCCCCCGAGGCCACCTTGCCCCATGCGCGCGCTGTCCACGCCATCCATTCGGATACGGGTCCGTGGCGAACCTGCCATATCTTTCCGCGTCGCTTGGCGCCGCCCCAAATGACGCGCTCGCCTTCTTCGTATCCCAGGCAGGCAATGTTATTGAGTTCGGCTTGTGCCTTTTCGATGTCCGCCAAGCCATCTGTGACGTTGGGTCCAAAGTAGGACGTAAAGCTGATCGCGCCCGTGCGCGAAGACCCCAAGCTCTTGGCCAGTGGCAACTGCACGTTGTTAAGAATGCGAAAAATCGGATCCCCTGTCACGAGGGCCGTGCGATCGTCCGTCACGGCGACGGCAACCTGTTCCGTACGCAGGGCGGTGTAGTCACTGGCGTAGATGCAGAGAACCGCCGCTTCTCGGTCCCAGCGCATCACCAGTAGGTCGTACACGGTGTCGACGACGTCCTGGAAGTTGCCCCAGTTGACGTCAGCGTCTCGACACACGACCGCGACGAGGACGGATTCATCTTCGTTGTACGCGTACCAGCTCTTCGATTTCGGCGGCAACGCCGTCCGGTAATCCAATGGTGCCCAAGTGTCGCATTGAGTGCGAAAGAACTGCGTCGAGAATGCTGGGCGCAAATTCCAAAGTGATAGGCGCTTGGCCAAGTCGCCGTCCTCGCGCAAGCCTTGGACCACCTCCTGCAGCCTGACTTCCGCGGCGATGCGCTCTTCGCTCAAACGCCGGATGACTCGATCCCAATCAGCACCTTCTGCATAAAGGCGTGCCAACTTCGTCTCAAGCTCCTGGTCGGCAATGTTTGCCACTGCCGTTGCCTCTCCAAGCGGCTGGCCGTTGTCGGTTCGCGTAAACCGGCCGATGAACTGCAGCGTGATCGCCAGCGACTTGTGCACGTCGTGCAAGGCAGCCACCTTGAGGTTCGGAAAGTCGAAGCCCTCGCCCAGCATGTCCACGCAAATGACGATGCGTGCCCCCGCCGGCCCGTCGACCCGAAGGGCGGCAAGGGCTTCTTGATTGGCCTGCTTGCGGCCCGGCCCGGAATAGACCACGACCGGATTGAGATCGGGGGCGAACTGCCGGTACAGCGCGCCGAGTCCTTCGGCGCGCTCGCGAGATCGCGCTCGAGCCAGGAGCCTGTGCTCATGACCATGAGCGAAGTCATCGCGCAGGGCCGCGAGGGCGGCAACTGCGATGGCGCGATCCCGCGCCTGCTGGTCGCCGTATTCTTCCACGGTGCGCAGGTTGATCGGCGAATACAGGCCATCGTCCTGGGCGTCACCCAACTTGTAGTTGAAGATAATCTTGCCGCCAACCTTCCGACCATCTTGTCGAAAGGGCGTCGCAGTAAACTGGAGCGTTCGCTTCTGCGCGAAGCGCTCTCTGACGGCTTCCCAGCTCTTAGCGGTGACGTGATGAGCCTCATCCACGATCAGGTCGCTACACGCCTCGACTAAGGCGTCCGCTGCTTCGGGTGCGCAAGCTGCCAGCGTGTTCGGTAATGCGACAATGACATTTGATTGCGCGGCCAGTTCGCGGGCTTCTTCCGCCGTGGCAAGTCCCTTGCGCAGGAGGGCCACACGAGGCCGAGCGATATCCACGGGCACCACGCCGACGTCCGGGAGCACCCCCAGGCCTAGGAACTTGCGCCCGATCTGAGAGCGCAAGACTTCGCTGGGCACGAGCACGAGGGTCCGGGAAAGTTGCCGATACACCTGGACCGCCAGCATGGTCTCGGTCTTGCCCGCCCCCGTCGGCAATACAACGGTAGCGGGCTCAAACTCCTTACCGACGGCGAAGTGGCCCGCGATGGCATGCAACGCCCCCAATTGGGGAGGTCGGAGACCGCGCGTTGGCGGGTCCTGTCGAGCGGTCCGGAACGAAAATTGGCCTTGCCAGGTAAGAACCACGGCTTCGGGTGTGCTTGCCCAGTTCTCCAAGGCTGCTCTGTCCCATTGGAGGTTGGCGACAGCCTCTGGCCAGTTGGATGCGTCGGTCGAATCGTCCGTGCGTAGAACGCCGGCATCGACGGGACGTCGGCGGGCATTCTTTCGGCGTAAGTACAACCGATCGAAAGGCGGGCGCAGTTCGGTCCGAACGACGTCATGGCTCGGAAGATCGCTTTCGTGAACCGAGGCAAGACACTGCGCTCCGGCGAACGCATGCTGGTACACCACATTTCCGCCGACCGTCACTTTCCGTTCGGGTAAGGGCGGCAGCTGCAGAGTGCCTTGCCACTTGATAGTCATTACTCGACGCCCGTTCTCATATCGCTCCCGTTCTCTCGTCGCCGAGTAGGCATCATTCTGCTCATGCCACTTGCGCGGGTCGGACTAGTTCGTGCAGTCCTTGCCATGCGAGCAGCATCGCTAGTGAATCCAACTCGCAGTAGCGCAGCAGCTGGCGGTGCAACCGACCCCGTTGCGCGTCTGTCAGACCAGGGCTGAGCAACAACCCATAAGCCACCATTGCCTGGCCACCATCAGCGATGGCGTCGCCCTCCCCTTCATCCTCCGCGCCGTCCAGATCCGGATCATCGAATCGACTATCCAGCAACTCGTAGGGATCTCGAATTCGCCCTTGGGCGTCACGCTGTACCCAAATGAAGTCGACATAGTTGCGACTCGGAATCGGCCCTGCTCCACCGTAGATCGCTTGGCCAAACTTGACTTGCAGGCCCGGCGCCGCGCGCAGCAGCGCGGGCAAGACCTTCTTGATCGACGAACTGCCCTGCGTGCCCAGGAAGTACGTCCACTTCTCCACTATGTGGCGACCCAGGTCCACCAGTCGCGCCGGCCGATCGGGCGTGCCGATCAACCCGTCGATAAAGCCGACCAACTCCACCGCATCCGCTGGCCGCGGCTGCATCGCCTCGATTTGAACCTTGATGTGCTTGAGGATGGTGGCCTCGTGGGTCCACCAGTGAATAACCGAACCGACCTCGCCCACTGCCTGGCGAAGCTGACGAAGCACGACGAGATTGGGAAACTCACCCGTCACGCACAGCGCTTCGCCGGCGTGTACCAAGCTGCCATCTGCTTCAAGCCGGTGGTATGAGAATTGAAACAACAAGGACTCGTAGGGTCGACGACCGGCATGAAAGGGAATCGCTGGAGTCGCGGTCTCGAAGTCGATGAAGTGCAGCGGGAACTCTACCCGTCCCAACGCGCCACGGATCAAATCTTCATGCAAGTACGCCGCCGTCAGGGCGGCGCGTGCCTCTTCGCATTGGAGCCATTGCCGCCGCGATTGGCTGATGGCGTCGGCTGTCTCCGCGTAGCGCAAGTCGGCCTGGCTGACCTCCGAAAGCGCGACGGTGTTGTTCGCCGTCAGGTCCGCCGCCCGTTGGAATCGGTAAAGGTCGAAAACCGTCCCAAAGGCGAAGCGCTCCACGGGCGAGGTGAACGCAGTGGTCCAACACGTGAGTCTTCCGTCGCGCAGGCCGTTTGTTCGCTCGGTCGCCGTGGCCTTGTATTCGCAGCGCTTGCAATAGCTACCCGCCCGCGGCGCCGACTCCCCGCCGGCGGCGATATCCGCCAGCGTCTGAACTGCATCCGCGAACGCGTACCCGCGCCCGCCCATCTCGGTCTCGGCAGCGACCAACTGGTCGAGGTACGTATCCACTTCCAGTACGTGCAGCAACTCGCGGGCGATGCGGCCGTCGCGCAAACTCGGATCGACATCGACCTCGACTCGTCGCCGTCCGGTGCGACGCAGAACCAGGCGCTGCGCTACCCCATCTTCCGAACACACGGCCGCCTTATCCGGCATCACTAGGTAGCAGTGAATCTCCGCGCCGGGCAAGCACTGCGCCAGCACGTAACGCTGGAAGGCGACGTCGTATAGCTTGGGTTTGAAGTCCGCTTTGATGCCGGTTCTGCCTCGGATCTGCGCCTCGCCTTCACGCGAGTCGTAGCTTTTGGCCTTGACCTCCATCAAGTCGATCCGATTGCCGCGCTTGCGAATGATGTCCGCCCGGATCAGCAGCGCCCCGACGCGGAACGTCGCCTCGAAGATCACGACCTCCTCTCGCGTGAGCAGTTCGGCCGTTTGTCGAAGCTGCGTCTCCAGGTCGACGGCGGCAATCTCGATGCCATCCGGGTGCAGACACTTGGCGAGCGCTCCGACCTGATGGCCACCCTCCGCGAGCGCCTGGAGGAACGAACTGGAGGCCTTCGCGTTCGCGAAGGTCGCGTCGTCGAGGTATTTAAGTTTGACCGGGCACTCGAGGCCCACGGTGAACCGGCTCTTGGTCAAGTACGGCATGGGTAATTCTCTCGGCTGGAATGCGATCGAGTCGTCATGCCGGTGGCACGACCACGGTGGTCGGGGCGCGCGCAAATTCCTCGGCATTGCGCGGGTGGTACTTCATTGCCGAGTTGTTCAATCGCTCGACGACCGATCGGTGAACGAACTCGTTAGCTCCGGGCGTCTTGCCGACGGGCCGTTCGTAGGTGCCCAAGACCTGATAGACGCCCTTCATCGAGTCCGCAAGATAGGAATCACTGTGCGCCTCGAAGAACGTCAAGTACGTGCGATCGAATGCAAGGCCAAGGCTTTCGGCCTTGTCCACCATCCAGTGCAGTGCGGCATTGGCCAAGCCATCCGGGGTGTAGCCACCGCCCACGTTGCTGTGCACGCCGGGAAACCAGACCTGCTCTAGCGTGCCGGTCCAGTTCGACGGGACGGCCCACAAGTTGCCCGCAAATGCCTTGCGGCGCTCGTCGATCGCCAACGCTTGGTACGCGTGCTCGATGGAGGGGTTCAGGGCGACATCGTGGTATTGGTACTTGCCCTTGTTGAACAGCTGGCCGAGTACTCCGGGTGCTCCCAAGGCCCCCACCGTGTCCCAGACACCGATCATCTTGATGGGAGGGGACGGACGCGTCCCGCGGACGTTCTGTGTGGCCCGCTGCCACTGCGCAGTCCCAGGTCCTTGGCGGGATTCGTAGCAGCCGTAGAGTTCGGGAACATAGTAGTCATCGTCCTTCTCGATCAGGCCAATGAGTCGTAAAAATCCGGCGAGTGTGCGAACGGTAAACGCCCCTCGACTGAACCCGAAGAAGTAAAGTTCGTCGCCCTGGGCGTAGTTATAGAGAATCGAGCGATACAGCTCGCGGATGTTGTCCTCGATGCCATGGCCGAAGGCACCACCGGTCACTTTGTCCATCCCCCTCTCGGTGCCCACACCATCGTGGTAGATAACAATTTGATCCACCCCCTTGGCATCGCGTGGCTGCACGGCTCGCGCCAGCTTAGTGACGTTGGTTGGCCGACGCTTCTTGGTCTTCGCGTCGAGTTGATCGCGGATATTCCAAGTGCCGTCCGCGCAGATCACAATTCGTTTCATGCAGTGGCCCTGATCAAAGGTCTAGCGTACAGTTCAGCGACAAGGCATCTTTCGCTGCGCGGGTGTCAAACAATTGAGACTCCCTTTGCAGCGCCGAGCACAACGTGCTGCGTGGGACTTCGGTCTTGTCCGCCGAGGTACCGTGCACGCCATCCTTGGTCGACAGGAACGAAATAAGGCGCGACTTGGCTGTAGCGCCACCT
>DASXKR010000005.1:0-4540 GCA_036496665.1 Rudaea sp.
CAATCTGGCCGAGCAGCGAATTCGTCGTCGCATTCTGCTGGTCAGCAGCCAGCGCGTTGTTCACCGCCTCCCTTGCCAGCCGACTGCCTTCGGCGACTGCGAGGTCACCGGCGGATTCCTGGTCCATGTAAACCTGCGCCAGGCCGTCCCAAGCGCGAGGCTCGTCCGCTGCGATCTGCAGCGACTGCTTGTACAGCGCGATAGCTTCCTGATTGGCCTTCGTCGAATGCTGGTCCGCCAGAGCCTTGGCCTGAAGGATCAGCGCATAGGCCTTCGCATCGACTGGCTTTGACGTCGGCACGGCGCCGAGAAGCTTGATCTTCAACTGCTCGACGACCGCCGCCGCGATCTCGTCCTGCACCTTGAAGATGTCGTCGAGCTTGCGGTCGTAGGTCTGCGACCACAGGTGCGTGTCGGTTCCAGCCTTGATCAACTGCGCCGTAATTCGCACCGAGTTCCCTGCCTTGCGCACCGAGCCTTCGAGAACGTGCGCAACGTGCAGCGTGCGCGCGATGTCAGGGACTCCGATCTCCTTTCCTTTGAACGCGAACGACGAGGTGCGCGCTGTGACCTGTAGCTGCGGGATCTTGGCGAGCAGGTTCAGCAGTTCTTCCGAGATGCCGTCAGAGAAATACTCGTTCGCTTTGTCCTCGCTCATGTTCACGAACGGCAGCACTGCGATCGAATGCTCGGAAACGGCTTGCGCCGTCGCCGCCGCTGCATCGCCGGCCGTTTTCTGCCCTTGCTGCAACTGCTCGGCCTGCTGCTGCAGTTGCGCCGCCTCGCGCCGCGGTGCAAGCAGGAACTTGTCGACCGCGAAATACGCCAGCGCCAGCGCCAGCGTCGCGATGATCATGCGGTCGATGCGGTGGCCCGTCTCGTGCGCGATCGACTGCTCCAGCGGCACTTCGGCGTCACGCTTGAGCCCCTCGGGCGTCAGCTCGTAGATCCACGAGAACATCATCGTCGGCACGGAGCCGATTGCGAGCAGCATCACCAGCGCACGCAACGCCCACGCCGGCGCCTCGAACGCCGGCAGTAGCGTCGCGGCTACCTGCGTGATCAACCACGAGCCGATCAGGTACAGCCCCGCCATGCGCAGCACGTTGCGGCGCCGCAGTTCGGCGAATAGGCTGCGCCTCATGATCGGAACACACTCCCCTGTGCCGGAGGTGATCCGGTCGAGAGTGAGTGTCCGCAATTGCGTCACAGTGCGCAAGCGCGTGTTCCGCGACACACATCACGCTCTGAGCCCTGCGGGCGTCTCTATACGCTGCCGCGTGCCCGACGACGCGATGCCCCATGACCATCGGCGCATCCGGACATTTTCATACTGTGGCAACCTTCATTACCTGCGCGACCCGGCGGTTTTCCGAAGGGGCCGAAGGAGTCGGCGTGTCGCTCGTTACGAGGAGCTCAGAACCGGACTCCCCTCTGTCTAAACCAATAGCTGCTCCGTCTGCATCCCATCATTCACCGCCACGTTCACCGCCGACAGCCCCGCCGAACCATGCGCGCATCTCGATTGCTTGGCCTGCTTTTGACGCTTCTTCTCGTCTTCCCCGCGCTCGTTCATGCTGATTCGCCGTTCCTCGCGGCCAAGCCTGACGCGATCGACTCGGCCGTCCTCAAGCAGCGGCGCCAGATTGAAGTGTACCTGCCGGCGGAGTCAGCGAAAAACACCGACGGACGCTATGAAACCCTGTACGTGCTCGACGGCGACTGGAACACGCACATCGTCGTCGACGTCATCAGCTTCATGCGCCAGGTCGGTGTCGCGCCGCCCCTGATCGTCGTGAGCGTCCCGAATTTCTTCGACGAGCACGGCGTCAACAGCCGCGACCACGACCTTACGCCGACGGTTGCTGCCGAGCAGGCGCGTTCCGGCGGCGCCGCCGATTTCCTCGCGTTCCTGAAGACCGAGTTGATACCGTACGTCGATGCGCATTATCCAAGCAGCCGTGTCCGCCTGATCCATGGCCATTCCTACGGCGGACTGTTCCTCATCTACGCGCTGCTGCACGAGCCGACCCTGTTCGATGGCTATCTCGTGCTCGATCCCGCGCTGCGCTGGGACAATCATGCGCTCGATGCAGCGCTGGCGGCGCAGCTCGCCGGTACGCCGACCAAGGGCAAGGCGATCTACATCGCAGGACGCGAGGGTTCCGCATTCGAGGGCATGGGCATCGCGTCGGCCAACACAATCTTCGAACACCGGGCGCCGCGCGACCTGCACTGGAAGATCGTCGCCTATCCCGGCGAGACCCACGATTCGCTCAAGCTCAAGGCAACCTATGACGCGCTGCGCTATGCGTACCAAGGCTACACCGGCGACACGATCCGTCTTGTGCCAACCGGCGGTACGCTGATCGTGGGCAAACCGATGTTCATCACGATCGACGGTGGCGGTCTCGATCGCGTCGACCTGCACTACAGCACCGATGGAACGGTGCCGACGGAAGCATCGCCGAAGGCCGAGGGTCCGTTCGCCGTGTCCGACCCGGGAAAGATCACAGTGAAGCTGTTGTCGAACCGCGGTGTCTTCGATCGCCTGATCCCGCTCAATCTGCGCAGCGGCAAGGCGATGCCGCCGGCGCGCGGAGCGCGTGAGACCCCCAACTGGCAGATTGCCTACTACGCGGCAGAAGCTTGGCCTGGCATTCGGCATGCGCGGGCATTCGAGACGGCGACGAGCGACGGCCGGCTCGACTTCGGCACCGTCGGACGAGACGCCTTCGCCGGTACGATCACACGCAACATCGCCATCCCTGCCGATGGCTACTACGTGCTGGGCGTCGCAACCGCCGACAAGGCCCGCGCAAGCATTGGCGACAAAGCGATCGTCGAACAGGATGGCTCCCGAGGCTCGCCGCACGAAGCATTCGTCGAACCGCTCCAGCACGGCGTCTATCCGGTTCGCATCGATTTTCTCCACGCAACGAAGGGATCGCAGTTGCAGTTCATCGTGTTCCAGGTCAAGGACGGCGAGCCCGAGTGGTGGAAGAACGAGATCGTGAAATTTACGAGCACGCCTTAGCCGGCGCCTTTGCACGACTCGGTGGGATCACTGACCCCAGCGTTTCTTGCAGCCGCTGCCAGCTGTCCACTGTGGAGCGCGCCGTTTAGGCGCCGTTTACGGTCCACGCGCCAGCGGGCGTTGTTCGACCCGAAGCGGCCTCCCACCAGTGTCCCCTTCGGAGCAGTCCATTTTTTCGCGCGGCTCACGATCCGCAGCGGGCTACTTATTGGAGCCGCCGCTCGGCGTCGCGCCTTCCGCCTGCGGCAACGTCACCCTGAACTCGATCTTCGCCAGTTGCTCCGGCGCCTTGCCGATCTTGCGCAGGAACGCCAGCCAGCGCGGGTCGGCGTGGATCTTGTCGAACAGGTTCTCCGTCACGATCTCACCAATGCCGGTGTCGCCGTACTCGACCGACTTGTCGAGCCACGCGAACGCCTTGTCGGCGTCGCCGCGGAACGCGTAGGCGGAAGCGATGTTGGAGGGCGCGTCCTTTTCGTACTTCGCGATCACCGCGGCCAGCGCTGCGTCCGAGTCGGCTTTGCGCCCGAGCGCGTGGTATGCCATCGGTAGGCCGATCATCTTCCACATCTCGCTCGTCTCCTGCTCGATCTCCGCCAGCGCGCCCTGCACATCGCCCTTCAGCAGCAGCGCATTGCCGAGTTCGGCGTGCACGCCGCCCCGGCCGGGGGCAAGGCTCAGTACGGTGCGGTACGACGCCATTGCCGCGTCGAACCGGCCGGCGATGCGCTGGTGGAGGCCCAGGTTGGAGAGCGCGTTCAAGTTCACCGGATCGCGGCGCACGACGGCCTCGTCGAGTGCCAGCGCTTCGTCCATGCGGCCAAGTAACTGGAGAAGCCCGGCGGGGGCGCGCAGCACGTCCAGATCCGCCGGATCGAGCGCCAGCGCACGCTCGAAGTGCTGCGCCGCGCCGGCGAGGTCGTTGTCCGCGAACATCACGATATAGCCGAGTCGGGCGTGGGCCGGTGCGTAGTCCGGATCGATCGCCAGTGCCTTCATCGCCGCCTCGCGGGCTTGCGCGTATCCCTCCTTGCCGGGCAGCAGGCCTTGGTTCGCTTCGTTGGTGAAGTTGGCGGACAGCCGGTTCCATGCCGGCGCGTATCGTGGGTCGATCGCCAGCACGTTGCGGTGCAGCGCGTCGGACTGCTTGTACGCCTCGGCGGTGCCCTGCCGTGCGAGCTGGACGGCCTGCAGGTAGAGCGCATACGCCTCGGGATCCGTCGTGCGCGCCTTCGGCGCCGCGCCGAGCAGCGTGACCTTGAGTTGCTTCACCACGTCAGCCGCGATCTCGTCCTGGATCGCGAAGATGTCGTCGAGCTTGCGGTCGTAGGTCTGCGACCACAGGTGCGTGTCGGTGCCGGCACGTATTAGCTGCGCCGTGATCCGCACCGCATTGCCTGACTTGCGCACGGAGCCTTCGAGCACGTTCGCCACGTGCAACGCATGCGCGATCTCGGGAATCTTGATGTTCTGGCCCTTGAACGAGAACGACGAGGTGCGCGC
>DASXKR010000006.1:0-77463 GCA_036496665.1 Rudaea sp.
CGTATTGTTATACGTCACCGTCGGTATCCGGAAAACAGGGGCAAGCTCACTCCGCCGCCATGGCTACGACAGGCAGACCATGACGGGCACGGATTCCGGCGCGCTCGCAAGCACACGGCTCTGAAATGGGCTGGATGGTCGATCCGTCCAGCGGGATTTGAATAGGCTGCCGGCCCGCCTTCCATTGGTCAGCAGCGAAGGCAGACCGGCACGATGCTCATGGAATGATAGGCACTTCGCCGCACATCCTGCCGAAGGCACCGGGGCGCTTGCGCTGCATCCTTGCGCAAGTACTATGCCCGATTGAGGAACGGGTGGCGAAAACGGGTCCGATGTGAGAATGGCGTGAACGATCTGGCGATGGATTACGGCGGCAATTGGAACGCGGATTTATCCGCCGACACACGCGCAATTGCGGACCAGCTTTTTCCCATTTACTACGAAGAGCTGCGCCGCGTCGCGCAGCGTGAGCGACGTCGGGTCGGGGCCGGTGCCACCCTGCAGACGACCGCGCTGGTCCATGAGGCGTATCTGAAGTTGCGCCGGGGCCAAGGCTGGCGCACCGACGTCCATTTTTTGCGCGCCTCCGCTCTGGCCATGCGCCATGCACTGGTCAACCATGCCGCAGCACGTCAGGCGGCCAAACGCGGCGGTGGCGAAGAAGCATCGCCGCTAACGGCCGGTTTCGATGTGGCGATCGAGTGGGATGCGTCGATCCTGGCGTTGAACGACGCGCTTGGACGGCTCGGGAACGAGTCGCCGCGCCTTGCGCAAGTCGTCGAATGCCGCTACTTCGGCGGCTACACCGATGTCGAAACGGCGCACGCGCTGGGCATTTCCGAGCGCACCGTGCGCACCGACTGGACCCTGGCGCGCGCGTGGCTGCACCGCGCACTGGCCAACGCGCAGAATGGGCTCAACCAGAATCCGCCTTACTGAGGAGGCTATCAAATAGTGCGCAGTCCCAGGTGCGAAATCTGCACATGGATGTGCAGTATTTCGCGACCGGATCAGTAGAATTCTCCCGTTCGAGATAGACGGTAATTTCAACCGTGTCCTCGATCAGCAAGGTGCATCGCCGTCGATTTTGTCGCAGCCTGCAAGCGGCCCTGCAGTTCTTCCAATGGACGTCGATAGCGTTCAGAGAGTTGAGCATAGTGCGCTTCGATCGCGGCGGCCGACGTGGCCAGCTCGCGGGCCACCGCTGACTTGCCGGTTTCGAGATAGCAAAGCGCCAGCAGGCTTTGCGCTTCTGCGAGGCGCGGGTTCGGTATGACCAGCAGTTCCTCACGCGCGGCCAGCGCGCGCTGCAACAGCGGCAGGGCCTCGCCCGCATCATCGCGTTTCAGGCGTGATTCGCCTTCGATCAGGTCGGCGCTGGAGAGATAGAGTTTTCGATTCGCGACGAGACGGCTGTTTTCGATCTCGGCGCGCGCTTTCGCGAGTGGGACCTCCACCTCGCTCGCGACATTACTTGTTTCCATCGCAATTTCTGCTTCGAGCAGCCACTTGGCGATATGCACAGCCGAGGCGCTTTTCGTGTCGGCAGCGGGGGCCAATTCGGCGATTAGTCGGCGCGCATCGTCCATGCGCCCTTCAGCCTCGGCGACCCGCAAGCGCACGCTCGTAATGCCATTGTAGGCCGGCGTGCTGCGCTGGCGGCCGTTCGCTTCGTATATGCCGGCGGCTTCATCGATCGCTCGTCGAGCATCATCGTAGCGGCCGAGGTCGATCTGGTCCGTAGCCACCGCGCGCAACACGTTCGCAACGTGCAGAGTGTCGCCCTCGACTCGGCGACGGATCGCAACGACGGCCTGGAGGTCGGCGAGCCCTTCCGCGACGTTGCCAACGTCCGATTGCCAGGTCCCGTTGAATTCGAGCACGTCGGGTGTGTGGAACGGGTCATCCGGACCGACCAGTTTCAGGACGCCGCGCTTGGCGAGCGCCAGCAGGTCCAGGCCCTCGCGCAGGCGACCGCCCTCGAGCAGCACCGTGCCCAGCATCATGCGCGTGCGCACGGCATCAATGTGTTCTTCGCCATTGATCGCCAAGGCTATCTGCAATGCCTGTCTCGCACTGTGCTCGGCTGCGGCAAAATCCCGTAAACGCTTCTGCGTATCCGCAAGCTGGTAATACATGATGATCAGCTTGGGATTCGGGACACCTTGCACGTTGCCGGAAATCAAGACCGCGCGAGTCAGCGACGCGACGGCCGCGTCGTTCTGGTTGGTATAGGTTTCCAACAATCCCTGCAGATACCAGGCCTCGGCCAGGTCGGCGGACGGCGGATGCGCAGCGAGCACATGCACGCTTTGTCGCGCATACCCGAGCGCCTTCGCCGGATCGGTGGTCTCGTATAGTTCGGCGAATTTCTGCAACAGACGGCCGCGTAGTTCCGAATCGCGATCGCCATTGCGATCGAGGATCGCCAGGGCTTCACGCAGCAGCGGTTCCCGCTCACCCGCAGCATCGGTGCCGTGCATCGCTCCCGCAAGCGCGCTCAACGCAGCAACGAGTTCGGGGGCGTCGTTGCCGTACAGGCTGCGCGTGAGTTCGACTCCCTGGCGGCGCAGACGTATTTCCTCCTTGCGCAACTCCAATTCGTCATAGAGGTCGCCGAGCAGATTCACCACGCTCAGCTTTGCCGCCGGCGCGTCGGTCATCTCCGTGTCGATCTTCTGCGCGCCAAGGTCGAGCAATGCGCGTGCCGGCGTCGCGCGCGCTTTTATCGGATCCTTCTGGTTACTGGTGTTGACGCGGAACAGATCGGTGACGAACTCCTGCACCGCCAGCGCCGTGCGCGTCTGCGTCCGGGCCCTGTGCGCCTCCCACAGGGTTCCGCCCAGGCCTGCCGCGAGTGCGACGATCAGCGCGGCCGCCGCGGCGGCCGGCCAGCGATAGCGTCGCAACACGCGCCCGAACACGTACAGACGCGCGCCTTCGCGCGCGAGCACCGGTTCGCGCCGGAGGTGGCGCTGCAAGTCGGACTTCAGGTCGCTGACGGTTTCATAGCGATGCGCGGGCTCGCGGCGCAGGCATTTGGCGATGATGGCATCGACATCGCCTGTCAGCGCGCTCGCCGGCACGGGTGCGTCGGTCTTGTCATGTACCGTGCGGCTCGGCAGCGGCGGCCCGCGATCGCTCAGCAGTGCGAGTGCCTGTGCGGAGGGCAGGCCGCGCGTACGCAGCGGCCGTTCGCCCGTAAGCAGTTCGAAGAGCAACACGCCGAGCGAGTAGACGTCGGTCGCCGTGGTCACCGCCTCGCCGGCGAGCTGCTCGGGCGCCGCATAGTCCGGTGTGAACGGCGCGATCGTCATGCCGGGATCCGCCGCGTTCGACGACGTGCTCGCGTCAATCAGCTTGGCGATGCCGAAGTCGAGCAGCCTGACCTTGCCGTCGGCGTCGACGAGCGTGTTGGCGGGCTTCAAGTCGCGGTGGATGATGAGGTTGCGATGCGCGTAAGCCACCGCATCGCAGACCTGCGCAAACAGATCGAGGCGCTCGTGCAGCGTCGAGTGGCGCGCATTGCAGTAGTCGATCAGTGAGGCGCCCTCGACGAACGTCATCACCGTGTACGGACGGCCGTCCGGCGCGACGCCGCCGTCGAGCAGAGGTGCGATGCCGGGATGATCGAGGCGCGCCAGGATCTGTCGCTCGGCGTTGAAACGCGCCGTCTCGCCGATCGCCTCGAAGCGCAACAGCTTGAGCGCGCCGCGCTGTGTGAATTCGGCTTCGGTGCGCGTCGCGGCATAGACCTCGCCCATGCCGCCGCGGCCGACGAGTTTCTCGATACGCCAGACGCCCACGCGGGCGCCTGCGGCAAGCGAGGGCGCGATTGTCGTCGCCTCCGCGCCATCCACGGCGATCGCAGGCGTGTCGAGCACGCCCGGCATTGCATCGGCGCGCAGCAGTTCCTCGACGTCGCCACGCAACCGCGCATCGTCGCCGCAGGCGCGCGCGAGCCACGCCGTGCGCTCCGGCTTCGGCACGGCCAGTCCTTGCGAAAACAACTGTTCCAACCGCACCCAGCGTTCGTGTTGCACGACGTGTCTCCGGCGCGGCATCGCGATGCCGCGATAGTGCGCCTTTCCGCGCGACTTGCAAGTTGTCAGGGCGCTGCGGCGCGCTGCCGGATTCAGCGCCGTTTCCTGTAACCATAGTTCGGGCATTGGCTCGCGTTTAGCCGCGGGACGCGCGAACGGCGTGGAAAGGACCTTACATCGATTTGGAGGCGTGATGAACAGAACGATCAAGTGCGCGCTGATTTACTCGCTGCTGAGCCTGTCGCTGCTGCGGACAGCATTGTGTTCCGCGCAAGAAGGAAACTTCGATCCGACGTTCGGCGACGGCGGCCGGCTGCTCGTTGACGTCTCCGTCCTCAGTAACTTCGATATCGCTCAACGGCTCATCTTGCGGCCCGATGGCAAGTTGCTGATGGGTGGCACCTGCGGGTACGAGGATCATGTCGTGCAGGGATATTACGAGTCCACCTTCTGTGTGACGCAATTGCTCGCCGACGGAACCTACGATGGAACCTTCGGTCCCGGCGGCGTCGGATACCTGCAGTTCGACCACTTCGCCGGATGGCCGAACAATACCGATCTGGCGAACATGATGGTCCTGCGCGATGGCCGAATTGCACTGCTCGGCTACGCAGTTGACGCCAGCTTCAAAAGCACGCAAGTGTTGCTTGCCGTATTGCTTGCAGACGGTAGCGCGCTCGATACGACGGTCGCCGATACAGGGTATTGGCAGTTTCAGTTCGCCGCCATGACGAGTGCGCCCTCGAGCTTCGTGCAGCAGCCAGACGGCAAAGTTCTCGTCGCCGGCGCAGCGACTGGAGTCAACGGCAATTACGATTTCGCTGTGGGTCGCCTGCTCGCCGATTTGAGCGGATTCGATCCATCGTTCGGATCCGGCGGCTCGCAGACGGTAGCGTTCGACCTCGGCGGCCCCAGCGGCGATGATAGCGACGGCTGCACGGCCGTGCTGCTGCAGTCGGACGGCAAGATTGTACTGGCCGGCTATTCGATAACGTCGCCGGCGGGACAACCGGAATCCGGGACACAGATCAGCGTGGCGCGTCTGAACGCTGACGGCACGCGCGACCTTACCTTCGGCAGCTCAGGCGATGGCCGCGTGCATTACTCAGCAGGAAATTCTGTCGCTATTGCGTTCGATGCGAAGATCGATGCCGCTGATCGCATCGTGCTTGGCGGCGCCGTTGCGGCTTCAGTCGACTCAACGAACGTCCAGTGGATGATTGATCGTCTGTCTCGAAACGGTGGGCGCGATCCTACGTTCAATCAAGGCAACCCGCAGCTATTCTCGCAGCCGCCGGGCAATAGCGGCCGAATCAGCCGCCTTGCGCTGACGAACGACGGCATCTTTGCGATCGGCAGTACACCGCGCGCACCATCGGGTACGACAGGCTATTTTGCCGTCGCGCGCCTCAATGCGGACGGATTGCTCGATGCGCGATTCGGCAATGGGGGACGATCCTACGCATCGTTTACGGCAACGAATGATCTCGACACGACCGGTGTCGATATCGCAGTCGGCAATCGCGGCGTCATGGTGGTTGGAACCCAAACTCAAACAGGCGCAAACGGCAATACATTCAAATTTGCGATCGGACGGCTGCAATATGATCAAATTTTTTCAGACGCCTTCGAGTAAAGTGTCTTTGGTAGACCACCAGAACGTGCCGCCTCACGTTCGTATTCACGGTTGAACGGCGCAAACGCGGCCCGACCACTCATTTTAGTTGCCGAGGTCCGCTATAGCACGCGGGTTCGGCGCCACTCAAGGACGTACCATGTAATCAGACCCGGCAGGCAGCCATCGCAGCCTGCTTCGCCCATCCCACGCCGTAGCGAACTTAAATCGGGACAGCCCGACGGGCATGCGCCTACGTTCTGGTAGAGCGCGGTTCAGCGAAATTCAGGCGTCCCTGGGAGATTTCCTTCACGAACCGGCGTAGGCTGCGCTGCGATTCCAATCGGGGCCATTGGCCATGAAGGTAAAAGACCTGATCGCCTCATTGCGCAAGTGCAAGCCTGAGAGCGAAGTCGTCTGTTTCGTCAGTTGGGATGATCGCGTCATACGAATCAATTCCGTCGATCCCAAGGGCGTCGAAGGCAGCGTCGTGCTGAGTGATTCATTGCCCAAGGCTGAGCCTGAACCGGTCGAAAGGCGACAACGCGCGCCGTGACAACCTGGAAGGATTCTGGCGCAAGCAGTTCGGTGTGACGCATAGCGGGGATCGTTGTGTCTGGCGTCTCTCCGGATCAGGGACAGATCACTCCCGCGGGCTGCGTCAGGCGACTGAGGGTCATGCTGCCGCTGCCGTAACCCAGGCCGGCGTCAAACACGACCTGGCCGCGATTGCAGTTGGTGAAGGTGAACGTGAGCGTGCCCCAGGGCTGCAGGTTGATTGCGTTCGGATCGAATGTCGGGAGCCAGCTGCCGCCGGTCGGCAGGATCACGTTCGGGATCGTCACGCTGCTGCCGCTGTAGGTGCCGATGCCGCCGAACCAGGCCTGCGCGTCGCCGCCCGGGTCGAACGAAAACCAGTAGGCAAGCAGCTGGTTACCGGGCAGCACTTCGAGCATGAGTCCCTGCCCGGACTGATTCGGATCGAACCAGTTGCCGGTAAACGCAGGATTGATCGAGCGCGTGTCGCTGGCCGTCGGCTGCGAACCGTTGCCGGCGATCGTGCTGATGCTGCCGTTCGCTGCGATCTTGCGAACGCGATTGTTGTCGGTGTCGGCGACATAGACGCTGCCGTCGGCGCCGACGGCAATGCCGCGCGGGTGATTCAGCAGGGCGTCCGTGGCGGCGCCGCCGTCGCCGGCGAAACCCGGCTGGGTACACTTCCCCGCAAAGGTCGTGATGATGCCGGCACTGATCCTGCGGATGCAGTGGTTGCCGGTGTCGGCGATGTAGATGTTGTTGGCGGCATCTACTGCGACGCCATAAGGCGATGACAACGCCGCCTTGGTTGCCGGGCCGCCGTCGCCCGAATAGCCGCAGGTAAAGGCAAATCCGGCGGATGGTGTGCGGTCGTCGCCGGCAATCGTGAACGTGCTGCCGTCGGTGCCGATCTCGCGCACGCGACAATAGCCGTCGGCTGCATAGATGTTGCCGGTCGCATCAACCGCTATGCCTTCGGGAGCGCACAACCCGGGCCCGAGATACGAGGCGCCGCAGTTGGCCTGGGCGATCGTGCCGACCGCACCGTTCGGCGCGATCTTGCGCAACGGACCATAGGCACTAGAGACGAAAAGGTCTCCGGTCTTGTCGAACGCCATGCCTTGCGGCCAGTAAACGGTGGCATTGATCGCCAGGCCGCCGTCGCCGGAATTGCCACGCCAGCCGTTGCCGAGGACCGTCGTGACGATGCCGTCGCCGTCGATCCTGCGCACGCGATTGTTGTACGCGTCGGCGATGTACAGATTGCCGGTCGCGTCGAGCGCCAGGCCACCGACGAGTGGGCCATAGTCCAGCGGGTCCTGCGCCAGCTCGATATAGCTCAGCGGAAAATAGAAGCGCGCGTCCCGCGCCTGGCCACCGTCGCCCGCATAGCCCGGTTCGCCGGTACCGGCGAAGCGCGTGAACATCCCTTGCGCATCGATCTTGTAGATCCGATCGGGACTGCTGCTGAAATACACGTTGCCCGTCGCGTCGGCAACGACCGCACCGGGCGAGCCGATCGCAGTGTCGCCGTCCTGGCTCGCGATGTTCGTCAGGCGCTGCAGGTTCATGCCGCCGGTGCCGTATCCGACGGTGGAATTGAAGTCGACCCGGCCGTGGTCGTGGTCGGTAAACGTGAATGTCAGCGTGCCCCACGTGCTCGACACGACCTTGCTCGGGTCGAAATTCGGAAGCCAGCGCCCGCCGCTCGGAAGCGCCGCTGTAATCGAGGCCGTGTTGCCGCTGTAGGTGCCGACACCGCCGAACCACGACTGCTTGCCGGCTGGATCGAACGCGAACCAGAGCGCAAACAGCCGGTTGTCCGGCAGCACTTCGAGCATCAAACCTTGTCCGGCCTGGGTCGGGTCGTACCAGCTGCCGGTAAAGCTGTTGTCGATGTCACCCGGCGACTCTGCCCGGGCGACCCGCGAGATCAGCATGCCGCCGACCAGGCCGATCAGTCCGAGTACCAGCACGTAGAAGATCAACCCGACCAGTGCGAGCAGCAGGACCTGCAGTGACTGGCTGGTTGCGCTGGCGGTCTTCATGCAGTTCTCCATTTGGCAAGGCTGGGTGCGCGGGAGTCACGCAAGACCAAGGCGCGGCTCCGTAACGTTCTGGCCCTTTCTACGCGGTGCCGTTGCGGCCGACAATCCGCCCGATTGGCTAGGCAGGCCATGCGCCATCATTCCCGGGCTGGCAGCCGCCGTGAATCATCCGTTCGGACTAGTCCGTCGCTGCCGTTCCCAAGAGGGCCTAGCCACAAAGTCGCAGCGGTCCTCAAATCTATTGACAATGCCGCCTCGCCTGACTCCAATCGACGCTTCGAAGCTCTGAACAAGTCCGCATGGTCGCCATGATCTCCGCGGGGCTCGCAGGCCGGGTTGGGCCGTGGGCGCCGACGCCGGCTTGCGGCACGGGCCGCCGACCGCCGGAGGTCGGCGCAGCATGGGAATCCAGCCGATCGGCTCAGGTCTGTGCGGACTCGTTTCGGGCGTTCCTGGATTCCTGACATTTGATACAGCATGGGGTATTCGCAACGCGATGGGGACGTGCAGGAAGCGTTGCGAATGAGATTTTCCGCTCTTGTCGGCGCGTTGTGGTGCCTGGCAACTGCGGGCGGTGCTTCGGCCCAGGAACTTTCCGAACACGAGTTCCTCGCCGAGTTTCCGACCGTGCTGTCGGCGTCACGACTGCGCCAGGACGCCAGCGAGACGCCGCAGCCGGTGACGGTCATCGACCAGGCGACGATCAGGGCGTCCGGCGCGCGCGAGTTCGCGGAGCTGTTCCGTCTCGTGCCGGGCTTCACGGTCAGCTACGTGACCTACGTCAAGGGCATGCAGCCGGTCGTGACCTATCACGGCCTCGGACGCGAGTTCTTTTCGCGCCTGCAGGTCATGATCGACGGCCGTTCGATCAATAACGCGACCCTCGCCGGCGTCGACTGGAGCGAGATTCCGTTCACGCCCGAAGACATCGACCGCATCGAGGTCGTGCGCGGCCCGAGCAATGCCACCCAAGGCATCGGCGCGTTCCTGGCGACCATCAACTTCATCACCAAGCACTCGCTGCAGGAACGCGGTGCCGAAGCGGTCGTCGCGGCGGGCAATGGCTCCATACGCGATGCGTCCGCGCGTTTTGGCGGGGGTTCCGGCGCATTCGACTACCGCATCGTGGCGGGCCATCGCGCCGACGCCGGATTCGATGGCGTCGCCGACGACCGCAGCCGCAACTTCCTCACCGCGCGTTCCGACTGGCGCATGAGCGCCGCCGACACGCTGCTGCTGCAGGCCGGCGGCACGAACGGCAGCAACGAAGTCAGCTACGGCGGAAGCAACGATCCGCAGCGCAGCGTCGATCTGAAGACCGCCTACGCCCAGGTGAAATGGGAGCACAGCTTCGATACCGACGAGGGCATGTATGTACAACTGTATTATTACCATTTTCGCCTGAGCGACGTGTTCCTGCCGGACCAGCTGCTGCCCGGCGGGTTCCAGCCGCTACCGATCGACGGCGGCAGTGCGGTGCGGCGCACCGACCTCGAACTGCAGCAGAACTTCAGCATCGGCCCGAACCTGCGCTGGGTCTGGGGCGGCAGCGTGCGCGAAGACCTCAGCGAGGTGCCTTTGCTGTACGCGTCGATCAGGCCGCTGCACGTCGAGCGCCTGTTCGGCCACGTCGAATGGCGCGCGACCGACAAGCTGCTGGTCAACCTCGGCGCAATGGTCGAGAACAATACGGTCAGCGGCACAGACGTCGCACCGGAGTTCGCACTCAACTATCACCTGGCGACCGAACAGACGTTGCGCTTCAGCGTATCGCGCGCCTTGCGCACGCCGACCGTGATCGAGAGCCAGGGTCAGTTCGCGGTCGGCGCGCCGGGCACGCCGCGCTTCGGGCCGTCGGGAGACCTGCTGCCCGAGACGATCCTGTCGCGCGAGATCAGCTATGTCGCGGAATGGCCTGACCGGCATGCCAGCCTCGATATCAAGGTATTCGACGACCAGGTCAACGACCTCATCGATCTGATCGGCAATCGCAATGATTCAGCCGCCGAGGCTTTCCCGAAGAATGCGGTGAACGGCGATTCAGCGCGCGAGCGCGGCATCGAGGGCCAATTCACCTGGCACGCCTCGGCCGACACGATGCTGCTGCTGTCAGCGGCCTATCTCGACATCGCCAGCGCAGACAATCTCGACAACTATTCGACATCGGCGCCGCGCACGACGCTGCACCTGCTCATGTCGCACCGCTTCTCCGACCAGTGGGACGGCAGCGTCAACATCCACCGGCAGAGCGCTTACCTCGCCGATGGCTACAGCGAACCTCAGCGCGCGTACACACGCGTCGACCTGCGTGTTGCCCGCCAGTTTCCGTTCTGGCGCGGCGAAGGCGAGGTCGCCGCGTCGCTCGAGAACCTGTTCGACCAGCACTACACCGAATACCGTCAGGACGACATCGCCTCGCGCCGCGTCTGGCTGACGCTGCGCTACAAGTTGTGGCCGTGACTGCCCCCGGACCGGCCAGCGCGCCAGCGCGGTCTTGCAGCGCTCCGCGCTGGCGGCTTCGTTTTCTGCGAATGTGCGCCGTCTTCGCTGCGGCCGCGTGCGCGCCACATGCGGGCGCGCAGGTCCTGCTGGTGCTGAGCGATCAGTCGGCCAGCTACCAGTCGGTCGCGGACGAGGTCCGTGCCGGGTTGAAGGATGTGCGCGACGGCAGGTTGCGCATCGACTCTTCCCTCGCTGCGCGCAGCGAGGGCGCCGGCGCGACTGCGCTCGACAACTACGAATTGGTCGTGACCATCGGCCTCGCGGCAGCACAGCAGACGCTGACGCGCGAGAAGACGATGACGACCGCGCCGCGCACGTTGTGCCTGCTGATTCCGCGGCAGAGCTTCGAACGCCTGCTGCCAGGCGACGCCCATGCGCGCGATCCGCGCCTGTCGGCGCTGTTCATCGATCAGCCGCTGTCGCGGCAGATGGATCTGTTGCGTCTCGCGTTGCCGGAAAAGAAGCGCATTGGCGTGATCCTCGGTCCGACCTCGCAGGCGATGGCGGGCGAACTGCGCGCACAGACGCGCGAACATGCGCTCGAGTTGACCGTTGCCAGCATCAGCGAACGCTCGGGACTCTATGCAGCGCTGCAAACCGTCCTGCCGGCAAGCGACCTGCTGCTGATGCTGCCCGATCCGCTCGTCGCCAGTGCCGACACAGTCTACGGCCTGCTGCTGACCACATATCGCGAACGGCTGCCGGTGGTCGGTTTCTCCGAAGGTCTGTTGAACGCCGGCGCCTTGATCTCGCTGTTCTCGACCGCCGCGCAACAGGGCAGGCAAGGCGCCGAGATCGCGCGCGAGGCGCTGTTTCACGACGGTGCGTTGCCCGAGCCGCAGTATCCGAAGTATTTCACCGTGCGCGTGAACGCCAGCGTCGCGCGTTCGCTGGGCCTGCATCTGCCGCCTGAGGAAACCCTGGGCGAGGCACTGAATGGCCGCGGCGAAGGCGCGCGCGTGGAGCCAGTCGCCAAGTCACCTGTGTCCAGGGGCGAGCCATGAAACACTGGGGCATCCGCACGCGCGTGCTGTTTCTGGCAATGGCGCCGAGCCTGATGATCCTGCTCGCGCTGGTGACGTACTTCACCTATCAGCGAATCGAGGAAGTCGATGTCTCGCTGGCCGAACGCGGCAAGCTGATCGCGCGACGCCTGGCTCCCGGCACCGAGTATGCCATCTTCGCGGGTGACCGCGCGGCATTGCAGCGCCTGGCGGATGCCGCATCGAGCGAAGTCGACGTCAGCAGCATCACGATCAATGACGCTCTCGGGCATGAACTCGCGCACAGTCGCGGTCGTGTTTCGGCGACTGCCGACCTGTCGCTGCGCTTCACCGAAGCGGTGAAGCAGACGCGGCTGGCGGTTGGTGATTTTCCGGAGCAGATACAGGCGAGCGACGGCGACGCGAAGATCGGCGAGATCAGCGTTGTCATGTCGCGTGTCGCTGCGGCGGCACAGCAACGGCGCCTGCTGCTGACCGGTCTCGCGCTCGGCTTGCTCGGCATCGCGCTTGCCGTATTGCTCGCCGTGCTGATCGGCAACGGCGTGATCCGGCCGATTCGCCGCCTCGCCAATGCCATGGTCGATCTTGGCCGCGGCGGACGCGTGAGGCCGATTCCCACCGACGGCGGCGGCGAGCTGAGTACGCTGGCGGAGGGTTTCAACCAGATGGCCGCACGTCTGCAGGCCGATGCGCGCGAACTCGAAGCACGGATCGAAGAAGCCACTCGCGCACTGGTTGTGCAGAAGGATGCCGCGGAAAAGGCGACGCGCGCCAAGTCGCGCTTCATCGCCGCCGCCAGTCACGACCTGCGCCAGCCGTTGCACGCGATCGGCCTGTTCTCGTCGGCACTGCAGCGGCGCGTGCAGGGTGCGGACCTGCAGACGGTCGCTGCCGATCTTGCCCAGGCGGTCGGCATCATGGAGCGCCTGTTCAACTCGCTGCTCGACATTTCACGCCTCGATGCCGGTGCGCTCGGTGTCAGCCCGCGTGCGTTCGCGCTCGATCGCCTGTTCGCACAACTGGCCGCCGAACATGCCGATGCCGCCGCGCGCAAGCAGCTGCGTCTGCGCTTTCGTCCGACCGGCATGGTTGTCTTGTCGGACGAACTGCTGGTGCACCGGATCCTGACCAACCTCGTCGCGAATGCGATCCGCTACACGCGCAGCGGCAGCGCACTGGTCTGCTGCCGGCCGCGCGGCGACGCGCTGCAGATCGAGGTGCGCGACAGCGGCATCGGCATCGCGCCGGAAAAGCACGAGGACATCTTCCTCGAGTTCTATCGCAACGGCGATGCCGGCGGCGACGAGGACATGGGGCTCGGCCTTGGGCTGGCGATCGTGTCGCGCCTGGCGCGGCTGCTCGGAACGCGCGTGTTGGTCCGCTCCGCATTGGGGCGCGGTTCGACATTCTCACTGCGTCTGCCACGCGGCGACGCCGCGACGATCCGCGCGCCCGTCGAAGTCGCGCAGGCTCGCGCCGAGAAGTCCGATCTGGCGTTGCACGTCCTCGTAGTCGACGACGATCCGCTGGTACTGGCGGGCAACCGCGCGTTGCTCGAGGAAATCGGCTGCACCGTCACGAGTGCAGCCGACACGGCGCGTGCGCTGGCGGCACTCGCGGCGCTTGCGAACGAGCCGGCGCTCGTGCTCTGCGACATGTGGCTCGGGGACGGCCAGAACGGCATCGACCTGTTGCGCCGCGCATCGGCGCTGGCGGGCACGAAAATATCCGGTATCCTGATTTCCGGCGATACCGGGGTGGAAACACAGCGCGCCGCGGATGAGGCAGGCTACCTGCTCCTGCACAAACCGGTGGCGCCGGCCAAACTGCGCGCAGTCGTGATGAACTTTGCATGGAAAGTACGCGAGATGAATACCGCTGGTGAAATACGCGATGAAAATCCTGCTGGCTGACGATCATGCGCTGATCCGTTCCGGCCTGCGCTGCGAACTGGCGGAACTTGCCGGGTCGATCGAGTTCGTCGAGGCGTGGGACGTCGAGTCGCTGCGTCGCGTATTCGAGCAGCATCGCGACCTCGATCTCGCGCTGGTCGACCTGACCATGCCGGGCATGGACGGCGCACGCACGATCGGCGCGTTGCGCGCACAGTTTCCCGCCGTGCCGCTGGTCGTTGTTTCCGGTGTCGATGACGGCAGGCAGGTTCAAGACGTATTGCGTGCCGGTGCGGTCGGCTTCATACCGAAATCGGCGGTCGGTCAGCTGGTACTGCCGGCAATCCGCCTGGTCCTCGCCGGCGGCCAATATCTGCCGCCGCAGTTGATGGCGACATTCGATGTGCAGGATCCGCCGCCGCTCGCCGCCGACGGTTCCCCTATGCCGACGCCGCCGCAGCCGAGCCGCATCGAAGCGCTGAGTCCACGCCAGGAGGAAGTCTTCGCGCTGATGGCCAAGGGCCTGTCGAACAAGATGATCGCGCGCCAGCTCAACATCTCCGAAGGTACCGTCAAGAGTCACGTCGCCACGATCTTCGACGTCCTGCGCGTGCACAATCGCGTCTCCGCGATTGCCGCGGCGCGGGTGCTTTCCGGCGACGCCGAACGCCGTCACGGCCTCGGTGATTGAGTCGACGGCACGCCTTTGTTGTACCCGTGGCTTGTCCATCAACCAGGCGAGCGCAAATGCCACAGGAATCCAATGCTCCAGATGGTGCGCGTCCTTCCCGGGCGGCATTGATCGCGGAGTTGCGCCAGGTCTGGCGTACGCCGCCGTTCTTTTTCAGCGCGCTGCGCAACGCGACCTCGGTGGTCGGCGTGCTGTTCCTGGGCTGGTCGGCGCTGGAGCTGGCGCTCTATTTCGTGATCCAGTCGTGGCTGATGCTGTCGCTGTACGCAGCGACCGATCTGACGTTCAACCCGAAGTACGGCGGACATCCGCCGCGCAGCCTGCGTGAAGCGCTGGCCACGCCGGTGCAGAATCTGGTGGGTGCCTTGGTCGTGGTCGGTTTCCTGATCGGATTGTTCGGGTGGTTTCTGTTGTCCGGGATGTTCGGCGCGGATGACTGGCAGGCATTTCTGCAGGGCGGATGGCAGCAGCCTTCGTTCCTGTATGGGTTGCTGATCCTGCTCGCGAGCTGCCTGTCCGAGGCCGCCGTCTTTGCGCAGCGCTTGCCGACGCGCAGCGCGGCGCAGGTCGAAACCGATGATCTGCGCATCGCCAGCCTGTTCTATCGGCTCGTGCTGTTGCTGGCTGCCAGCATCTTCCTTGGCGCGACCCGCGGAACCGCGCTTGCCGCACCGCTGTTCGCGCTGGCGCTGGTCCAGGTCTACTTCGAGGCGCTGCCGCGCAGCTCCGCAGCGTTTCTCGGCATGTTTGTCGGCCGGCGCGGCTAGCCGCCGCGGGCCTGCCGGCCGGGCATCCGAACCGCCGCGTCGCGCCATGTTCCTCGGCTTGTCGAGCGAGGCGGTGGCTTATAATTGCCGTCTGATTTTCCGGACAGAGCCATGAACGCCCCGACTCGCATCGACACTACGCGCACGATCCGTGCGCCGCGCGGCACACAGCTTTCCTGCAAGAGCTGGCTGACCGAAGCTGCATTTCGCATGATCCAGAACAACCTGGATCCGGATGTTGCCGAGAATCCGAGCGAACTGGTCGTCTACGGCGGCATTGGCCGCGCCGCGCGCAACTGGGAATGCTTCGACGCGATCCTGCGCTCGCTGCGCGAGCTTGGCGACGAAGAAACCCTGCTCGTGCAATCCGGCAAGCCGGTCGGTGTGTTTCCGACGCATGCCGACGCCCCACGCGTGCTGATCGCGAACTCGAACCTCGTGCCGCACTGGGCGACATGGGAACACTTCAACGAGCTCGATAAAAAGGGATTGATGATGTACGGCCAGATGACGGCCGGCTCGTGGATCTACATAGGCAGCCAGGGCATCGTGCAAGGTACATACGAGACGTTCGTCGAGATGGGGCGCCAGCACTACGGCGGTAGCCTCAAGGGCAAATGGATAGTCACGGCCGGCCTCGGCGGCATGGGCGGCGCGCAACCGCTCGCGGCGAGCCTCGCCGGCGCGTGCTCGTTGAACATCGAGTGCCAGCAGACCAGCATCGACATGCGCCTGCGCACGAAGTACGTCGACGAGCAGGCGAACGACCTCGACGATGCGCTCGCACGAATTCACAAGTACACCGGCGAGGGCAGAGCGGTTTCGATCGCGTTGCTCGGCAACGCTGCCGAGATACTGCCCGAGATGGTCCGGCGCGGCGTCAAGCCCGACGCGGTGACCGACCAGACCAGCGCGCACGATCCGGTCAACGGCTACCTGCCGATCGGCTGGAGCGTCGAGCAGTGGTTCGAGCGCCGCAAGTCAGACCCGAACGGCGTGCGCGACGCGGCGAAAAAGTCGATGCGCGTGCACGTCGAGGCGATGCTCGCGTTCCAGAGGATGGGTGCGCCGACGTTCGACTACGGCAACAACATCCGCCAGATGGCCAAGGACGAAGGCTGCACGAACGCGTTCGACTTCCCCGGCTTCGTGCCCGCCTACGTGCGGCCGCTGTTCTGCCGCGGTGTCGGCCCGTTTCGCTGGGTCGCGCTGTCCGGCGATCCGGAAGACATTTATAAAACCGACGAAAAGGTAAAAGAGCTCATCCCCGACGATCCGCACCTGCACAACTGGCTCGACATGGCGCAGAACCGCATCAGCTTCCAGGGCCTGCCGGCGCGCATCTGCTGGGCCGGCCTCGGCCAGCGCCACAAGCTCGGCCTCGCGTTCAACAAAATGGTGCGTAACGGCGAACTCAAGGCACCGATCGTGATCGGCCGCGATCACCTCGATTCCGGTTCCGTCGCCTCACCGAATCGCGAGACCGAGGCGATGAAGGACGGCAGCGATGCCGTTTCCGACTGGCCGATTCTCAATGCGCTGCTCAACACGGCCGGTGGCGCGACCTGGGTTTCGTTCCATCATGGCGGTGGGGTCGGGATGGGCTATTCGCAGCATTCCGGCGTCGTTATCGTGTGCGACGGCTCGAAGGAAGCCGACAGGCGTATCGCCCGAGTGTTGTGGAATGATCCGGGGACCGGAGTGATGCGGCACGCGGATGCGGGATATGAGATTGCGATCAAGTGTGCGAGGGAGCAGGGGTTGAAGCTGCCGATGGCTTAGCTCCTCGTCGTTCATTCATCTTGATGCGATAGTCGGCTCGGAAAGCGTAAGGAGGGGAAAAATGGCAAAGGTGCACGCCTTCGTAGCACATAGCTTTGCGAATGACGACTCTCAGCACGTCAATCGCATCTTGGATTTCCTTACGCGATTATCAAAGTTAAATCCCCATTTTGCTTGGGTGAGTGCTACAGATGCAGAGCCCTCTGATATTAGAGAGAAGGTACTCCGCACTGCGGAGAACGCCAATCTGCTCATAGCGATTTGTTCGCGAAAAGAAAGGGTTTTTCGCTCTGAGGCTGCCCGGACATCTCGGATTAACAGACAGGAGATAGTCTTGGTGGAGCGAGAGTGCGTATGGCAAACGTCCGAGTGGATAACCCAAGAAATTGGAATGGCTATCGGCAGGGGCTGGAGGATAATTCTCCTTCTCGAAGGTGGCGTGCGTAAGCCCGGCGGCATGCAAGGAGACCTGGAGTACATACCTTTTGACAGGCTCTTTCCGGAGCGAGCATTTCAAAATCTAATGGAGATGATCTCTTCGCTAACAAGCGAGGGGTCACCACAGCTTGGGGAGCAGACAGGAATCGGTGACGTCGAGGTTCCTAACCCGCGAGCCATAACTTCTTCGTCGATTGACCCTCGTATTCCCCTCATCCCTGATGCGGCAATGACACTCGAACAGCTCGAACAGGGCTTTCTAAATGCATGCTTTGAGCGAGATGAAAAGCTCATGCATCAATACGATGATGCCTTCCGAACGTCGTCGCGTGGCGCATCGGATGTTAGTCGCGCGCGTTGGACTGCGCGCTGCGAATGGTTACAACAGGTCTTCTCCGGAAAGAGTGACCTGCCTAAAGTACGCGGCTTGGTGGAGGAGTTCTCCGCAGACTCTGATGTCGTGTACTACTTCGCCTTGTTACTGTCCACATTGGGAGAGGAAAAGGCTGCAGCGTTGGAGCACGCAAGAGCAGCCGCCTTGACTTCAGATAGTGCAACGAGAGTCGAGCGACTAACCGATGCCGCAAGATGCTTCGCAAGAATTGGTGATTTTGCCTCGTCAGTCGACGTGCTGCGGAAAGCTCGGGAGTGTCTAAAGGACTCGAGCACGACAGAAGCGGAGCTCAACGTAATCGGAGTTTTGTCAGACGTCTTTGAGCGCAAGGAAAAGCTCCTCGTTGCCGCTCTTAGCGAACGGCATTTGCAGCTAAAGCCAGACGATCAAGATGCGCGGTTCAAGCTGGGATATTTGTATGGAGATAACGGGCAGTCTTCGCTTGCCCTGCACCAGTACCTGCGCATTCCTCACAGTACGCGGAGCGCCTGGACTTGGAATAACCTTGGTGTCGCCTACGGAACGTTGGGACTCAAGGGAAGAAGTACAAAGGCGTATGAGAAGGCGGAGAGTTTGGGAAACACTCTCGCAACGAGCAATCGCGCTCGCCTTATGCGCGACGCGGGTTTTTTTCACATAGCAGAGAGCGACTGTAAGACTGCACTCTTGAAGCCAGACGCGGACTTCGCTGCTCTGGGAGAAACCCTGTCGTCGATTTCTTCTATTCGAGCAAATGAAGAGAAGAAAGAGGCCGATGTGGTCAGTAAGGCGCAGCTCGCTGAAGAGTACTTCAGAGATTTGGGTTCGTCACTCATAAACGTTGACTGCAAGACGTGGGCAGGCGAATGGAAGGGCCCGAAGTACTCGATACTCATCGAGATGTCCGGTGAACAGCTTTTTGGCCTTGCTGAGTTTGAACGCGCGTCCTATGGGATCATTAGGCCTCCGTCCCTCACAGAACTTGGAAGCGCACCTTCCAAGCCGGAACTCATAAAGATCCATCTGAACGCAAGTACCTGCGGCAGAGCAGCATATGGCAAGATCGAAACGGGGGCGTCACTGGGAATTCTCGGAATTAACTCGAACAAGGTATTTCTGATACTGGAGGAAGGCAAGCGCCTTATTCGGGTACTGGAGGTGGAAGGAGATGGTGACTTCAACAGATATGACCTTACAAGTCCTGAATGACCAGCCCGTTGGCTAGGCTGGCACCCAGCGCCGTTGCGGTCGTCATGCGATAGCTGCTGGGCTTTGCAGCCCAGCCTCGAAATCGAGAACGGCGGCGCCGCCGAACAGATGCCCGCCTGGAATCCTGGCCGCGTGAACTGGTTTGATGACGGTGCTCCGTTCGGCGCTGACCACGCCAGCGCCATCGGTGAACAAGATCCGGTCATCGGTGCATGCGCGATCATGATCATCGACCACGAGATCTTGGCCGATCAAGAAAAGGCCTTCACCGTTGTACAGCCCGATGTTCAACGTTGGGCAGAATCTGCTCTTTGATAAATGCGCGAGCTCGAACGATGAGCAAATTTTGATCACGGGTGACGAGGCGGACAGTCATCGGTGAAGAATATTTCGTCAGCGATCAACATCCCACCTTGACCGCTCAAGAGCAATTGATCATTGCTGACGGAAATATGTCGGTCGGTCGAGGAAATCCGGCTGGCGGTGGAGAAAATCCGCTCACGTGCGAAGAAAAACGGGTCATCGCTGAGCAAAATTTGTCCAACGGTGTTGCTTTGCCGGTCACGCGAGTCGGCGGGCGTCGGGATCGTCAAATTCGTATTGTCGATTCCGCACGGCCTCGTTCGTCGTCTGGATGGGAGGGCCAGTCGGATGAACCCGGCACGGCCGTCCGCCAATGCCATGCAGGAGACCAAATGATGCGATTTCTTTCGATGATCCGGGTTCAGGAAAACACCGGCAAGAAGCCCAGCGAGCGGCTGATGATGGAGATGGGCAAGCTCATGGGTGAGATGACCAGCGCCGGCAAACTGCTCGATACGGCGGGCCTGGCGCCGACTGCCCAGAGCAAGCGTGTCCGCCTGCGCGGCGGCAAGATCAGCATTGTCGACGGGCCGTTCACCGAGACCAAGGAAGTCGTCGGCGGCTACGCAATGCTCAAGGCCGATTCGCTGGAAGAGGCCATTGCGCTGGCCGAGCGGTTCGTCGAGATCCACGTGGCCGACGGCTGGGAGATCGATTGCGAAGTTCGCCAGGTATTCGAGGCGGACTTCGGATAAGACTTGCAGGAAGGTGCTGGCTGGAGCCCTCTGCTCGTCATTCCAGCGTAGGCTGGAATCCAGTTCTTGGCAGATTTCAGAAGAACTGGATCCAGCCTACGCTGGGATGACGGCTCATTCGGACGTTCCCTACAATACCGACATGGAACTCAACGACCCGGCTGGATCCGCCTGCAGCAATTGTGGAACGGCTTTGGCCGGCGAGTTCTGCCACGCGTGCGGCCAGAAGCGTTTCGACGAGGGCGATCGCCGCTTCGGTCATCTGGTTCATCAGTTCGTCGGCAGCGTGACCGATCTCGACGGGCGTGTCTGGCACACGCTGCGTGCGTTGCTGTTCCAGCCGGGGCTGTTGTCGCGCGAGTATTTCGAGGGGCGGCGTGCGCGCTGGCTGGCGCCGGTGTCGTTGTTCCTTGCTGTCAGCGTGATCTACTTCGTCGCGCCGCTGCGCGGTGGCGACCTGACCTTGCAGTTCAACCAGCAGGTGGCGCCGGAGGTCCGCGCGCAGGCGCTCGGGCCGGATGAGACCTTGAGCGAAAACCAGCGCATCGCGACCGGGCAGTGGTACTCGCGTTATACGGCGCGCTGGATCGAGCGTCGCGTCGCCAAACGCGACGCGATGCTGCGAGCGGCTTCGAATGGCGCGACCGGCTACGGCATGCGCGACTATCGCGTTGCGTACGATGCAAAGGGCGACGACATCAGCAAAGCGCTGGTCGTGCTGCACGTGCCGTTCGCGGCGCTGGCGCTGCTGCTGATGTTCTGGCGCCAGCGCCACTACTATGCCGAGCACTTCGTATTCGCGCTGCATTACCTCGCGTTCTGGATGATCGCACTGCAGGTGGTCGCCCAGTCGATCAATCTGTTTCACGGGCTGCCCGCCGCGTGGGTGCCGCCGCTGGCGTTCTACGACTGGGTCATGCGTGCGCTGCTCGCCGTCTACGCGGTGGTTGCGCTGCGGCGCGCGTACTCGGTAGGCTGGCTTGCGGCAACCGTCGCGGCGGCTGGCCTGCTCGCGTCGATCGTCCTGGTCAATCTGTATTTCTATCGCGCCGTGCAGTTCGTCATCACGTTTGCGCTGACCTGATGACGACGGCGCGACGGCGATATTGGCGGTTTGAAGATTTGCGCGTGTCGACATGAAGCAGCATCCGCTCGACAATCCGGTCTGGTCGTCGCTGACGACCCGCCACGCTGCGCTCGCGCGTCGCACAGTGCATGCTGCGCGCTACCCGGCCGAGGTTGCGCCGTTCGCTGCAGTCGACGCGTTCGACGCCGATGCCGCGGGGCAAATGGCGACGTTGATGCAGGCAGGCGAAACCGTTCTGTTCGTCGGCCCTTCGCCGCCGTTCGCTGCAGGCTGGCGCATCGAGCCGCTCGAACATATCGCGCAGATGACCTGCGGCAGCAGGCTGGCTGTGCCGGACGGCCCCGAAGTGATCGCGCTTGGTGCAACGCACACGGCCGACGTGCTGGAGCTGACGTCACGTGTCTATCCGCACTATTTCCGATCGCGCACGGTCGACATGGGTCGCTATTTCGGCATTTACGATGGCACCAAATTGGCCGCGATTACCGGCGAACGCATGCGCCTGGACGGTCACGTCGAACTCAGCGCGATCTGCACGGATCCCGGCTACACGGGACGTGGCTATGCGCAGCGGCTCGTCGCGCTGCTGGCCAACGACATTCTCGATCGTGGCGACGTGCCGTTCCTGCACGTGAGCCATCGCAACGCGCGCGCGAAGGCGCTGTACGAGTATCTGGGATTTCGCCGGCGTGTGGATATTGCGTTGCTGTCTGCACAGCGCGAGGCGTGATCCGCTGACGGCAATCCGGGTATCTTTATTGCGACGCGAGCGAACGCCGGCTGTGCCAAACCGTAGGCGCCGCCCTCACCCCAACCGCTCTCCCGCCAGCGGGAGAGGGGCTTCGTTGCGCCGCAAGATTTTGCAGGCGGATTTGCGCCAGCCGGCCGGGCTGCCTTGATGCAGCCGTGCAACCTTTCGACGCCATCGTGATCGGCTGGTCCGTATGATGAAACGACCGAAGTCGCTACGGTAGCGTGACGAACTGACCGAGGAAGTTACGTGCGCTCGATGAGTCCATGCGGTAGTCCTTGTCCTGCGATTTGCATTGCGAGTCGCCGGTGATCGTGGTCGCCGCGACGATATCGGTTTCGACGCCGTTCAAGTGAACGAAGTGCGGCCCGCCCGAATCGCCGTAGCAGGTACCGCCGCTGTCGTTCGATCCGTTAGGCAGCATGTCGAAGACGGCCCACGCGGCCGAGAGGGAACGGAAACTCTGATCGACCGTTTCACGCGTGACGTTGTCGAGAATGCCTTGGCCGGCCTTCTTGATCGAATCGCGTGTCGTGCCGTAACCGACCGCGGTGAAGCGCGTCGACGCCAGCGAATGATCGGACTTCAGCGCGTCGAGCAGGCCCGCGGACGGCAGATGCGCCGGTGTGATCGGCGGCGCCAGATCGAGCACGATCACGGCGACGTCGTGCGGATCGTCGTTGCCGCCGCTGCCATAGAGCGGATTGGTATGCGGCGTGCCGGTGTAGAACGTGCCGGTCAGGCCGGTTGTGTCGATCACCGGATCGAACGTCACCGAGAACACGGCGCCCGGGTTGTCGGCGAGGAACGAGTCGACCGGCTGCGTGCAGTGGCTTGCCGTGAGAAAGACTTGCGGCGCGATCAGCGTGCCGGAGCACCACTGGAAGACGCCTTCGCCGGGGATGTTCACGACCATCGAGCCGACGAACGGATGCGTGGTGCCGTCGGGAACGCCGAAGGTGATGGCCATGGCGGGTGCCGCGGTGGCCATCATGAGCAGGCCTGCAGCGCGACGGAGTGAGCGGCTGGAAATCATGTGCTGCGATGGGGTCATATGTCCTCCTTGGTTTGTCGGGTCGATCGGTGCCGACCGCAGTGGCTGTCGACGTGTCGCCGCGTGATCGCGCGCACGCCAACGTCGCCGGGCGGATCGTAGCTTAACGGTTGTCAAGAAGCGTGTCAGCCACGCTGGGGCAAGGCCTTCAGACTTCAGTCGCGCGGCGTGGGTCTCGGCGGCTGCCCGCTGACGCGTGCGTTCCACGTGCATTGCACACGCACGCAATCGGTGGAATGCTTCGTACTTGGGCTGCGCTTGTCAACGGAGACCGGAATGAACATGGGACGAAGCACGATATTCGCCGCAGCAATGTTGGCCTGCATGTCGGCGACGGCACAGACCGATGCGCCGCCGACCCATCGCAACACGACCGTATTCAAGTGCACGGGCGCGGATGGCAGCGTGGTCTTTTCCGAGGCACCCTGTTCGGCCGACCCGAACAAGGTGCAGGAAATCGACACTTCGAGGTCGCTGTTGACCGGCAGCGGTGGAAACCAGGCCGAACTGGCTGCGGGCCTTGCCAACGATGACTGCCATCGGCTCGCGCACAGGTCCGCGTACGCCACGGTCGATGTCGATATTGAAACGTCGAATCGGCATATCGCCGATTACCAGCAGCGTCAGGGCCAGATTGCTGCGCAAAAAGTTTTTGCGTCGGATGGCTCGGGTCAGCTCATCGACGATCCGGACGCGCCGAAGGCCATTGCCGATGTCGATGCATCCATCGCGCGCGAGCGCGAATTCCAGAAGAAGGCCAAGGCGAACGCCGACGCTGCTTATCAGAAGGCCGCGAAAGGCTGCGAAGCCGCGGAGGCGAAGACGCCGCAGAACGATCAGGAATGACAGGTCGCAGACGGCGGGCGAGCGCGCCGATCATCGTGCGGGTCGACGGAAGTGCCGAAGGGTGCGTGGCCAGCGCGCCGGGCCGGCACGCTACGCCGTAGCGGCAGCGACGACAGCGCCAAGGCGTTGCTGGAGCTGCCGCCGCAACAGCCACAGGCTGAACAACGCCTGCAGCGCGACGCTCGCCATCGAAACGATCCAGACTTCGTGCAGTTCGAAGCCGGCCTGGTGCGACAGCCAGATCACCGGAATGACGAAGGTCGCCAGGCGCGAGCCGCTGCTGATCAGCGAGGGCACTGTGTTGCCGAGTGCCTGGAACATGCCGGAGCAGGTGAACACGATTCCCGACGCGACGAAATTCCACGATATGTAGCGAAGGAATTCCGCTGCGACGGCGACGACGGCATCGTCCTGAGTGAAGCCGCGCACGAACCATTCCGGCTTGACCTGGCAGACCAGCGTCAGCGCGAGCATCAGCGCGCCGCCGATCAGCGCCGCCGACCTGAACGTCGCACGAACGCGTTCGAACAATCCGGCGCCGACATTCTGGCCGGCGACCGGTGCTGCGGCGAAGGCGATCGCCATGGCCGGAAGGAAAATCGCCTGCATGATGCGGCCGCCGATGCCGAAGCCGGCTTGAGCGGTCGCGCCGAAATCGCGAATCACGCCGTAGATCACGGCCATGTAGATGAACATCAGGGCGAACTCGCCGCCGGCCGGCAGGCCGATGCGCAGGATTCTGACCCAGGTCTGCAGGCGCGGAAACCACATTGCCGGATGGAAGGCGACCACCTTTTCGAGCTTGACGAAGTACACCGCGAGCACGACGACACCGAGCGCCAGCGAAATCGACGTGGCCAGCCCGGCGCCGGCGACGCCGAGCGGGTGTCCCGAGCCCCAGCCGGCGATCAGGACCGGCGCGAGCACGGCGTTCAGCAGCACAGTCACCATCTGCACGAGCATCGTCGGCTTGGCGATGCCGGTTCCGCGAAGCGCCGAACCCATCGCGATCAGCGCGAACTGCAGCGCGAGGCCGGGCAGATACCAGTTCAGGTAATCGATGCCCGCTTGCTGGACGTTGGCGTCAGCACCGAGTGTGCGCATGAACGGGCCGATGAACACGTAACCGCCGGCCAGGGTCAGCAGCGCACACAGGGTGGCGATCGACAGACTCTGGTTGAAAACGAGGTTGGCATCGGCAACGTCCTTGCGCCCGATCGCCTGCGAGATCAACGCAACGGTGCCGACGCCGAGCACCTGGGTCAGCGCCATCACGACGAACGTCAGGTTGCCGGCCGCGCCGACGCCCGCGATCGCCGCGCCGCCGATGCGTGCGACGAAGTACAGGTCGACGAGAAAGTACAGCGTCTGGAACAGCATGCCGACCGCGATCGGAATCGCGAGCTTGATGATGTGCTGGGTGATCGAACCCTCGGTGAGATCGTGCATGACACACTCCGGCGGCCGCTGACAACACGTTAGCACGCGTGCGCCTTCACTGTTATTGGCACAACGCAGCTGAGGCGGATGACAGTTGTCACACGGTGCGATTCGCCGCGACGCCGGGGAGACAGAGTGATTCTGGCGGTCCGTGCTGCGCACCGGTTCGACCGGCCGCCGCAGCTTCAGGAACTCGCGGCGGCTCCCAACGCGTGTCGGGCTGGCGTAATATCGGGCGATGATCGATGCGTGCGAAATCCGCCTGGCCCGCGTGGAAGATGCCGAGCGCATCGCCGTGATGTCGCGCGACTTCATAGAGCACGGACTGGGTTGGGGCTGGGATGCACCGCGCGTCGCCCGTCGCATCCAGCATCGCGCCACCAATGTCGTCGTCGCGGAGTCCGGGGCTGATGTCGTCGGTTTCGGCGTCATGGAATACCACGAGGTCGACGCGCACCTGCTGCTGTTCGGAGTCGAGCCGATCTACCGCAACCGCGGCATCGGTTCGAGCCTGCTGGGCTGGCTCGAAACGACAGCAGCTACCGCCGGTATCGAATTGATTTTCCTGGAGGCCCGGGTATCGAACAACGCAGCGCGCGCGTTCTACCGGGCGCGTGGCTATCGCGAACTGGCAACGCTGCCGCGCTACTACTCCGGCCGCGAAGATGCGGTGCGGATCGGCAAGGACCTCGCAGTCGCGGCAACGCCATGAGGCCGTCGCATGCAACCCGTGCGCCTATCGACTGGGCCAGAATCCGCATCGGCGCCGGAGTGAGGATGAAACTGGCAATCGTGTTGGCGCTGGTCGTCGCGATGGCGGCCTGCGGCGGGTTCGCACGCGCGACGTCCGGCGACGAACAGGAGATACGTCGCGTGGAAGCGTTGCTGTGCAAGGCATTTGAATCCGGTGACGCCGCCACGCTGCGGCGGTACATGGATGCGGCGTTCACACAAACCAGTTCGCGCGGTGAGGTGACCGATTTCGCGCAGAATGTCGCCGAGGTCGCGAAGCGCGAACCGCGCTACGAGGTGTTCCGCAACCACGAGCAGAAAGTCCGGCTGTACGGGGACTCCGCGATCATCCTCGGCATCACGACGGTCAAGGGCACATCGGAAGGAAAGCCCTTCGAGGCGGACTTTCAGTACACCGATACGTGGATCCATCGCGACGGCCACTGGAAAATCGCGGCGAGCCATGCGAGCCGGCTGGCACGCTAGAGAATACCGAGATTTTCCCGTCCTGCCGGGGACGTTTCACGCCAGACAACCTGAGCGTCTCCCGGCTTTGCCGCAGAGGCGGTCGCAGTTTGACGTTGACGCGAGTGATCTGCGGAAACAAAGCCCTCTTCCCCAACGATGAAGCCGTTGGGGGAGAGGGAGTATTTGCGACTCGGCCTTCAGGCGGCTCAAGATCTTATGGTGCCTTTGAGGCGCCAGCAGAATAACGCCCCGCCTCTGGGGATACTTGCCAGGATAACTCGGTAGCTCTTCCTGAGGCCGCCTCGAGCGGCTCACAAACTAAGGCCGGCTACTCAGTGATGGATCCGGGCGCGCCCCAGCGCACCCGGATCACGCCGTCAGAGTTCGACAATCGTCTTGAACCCGCCCCAGAACATGCGCATGCCGTCGAACGGCTGCTTCTTCGGGTTCATCATGTCGCGCAGGCGCGGATCGGTCATGACCTTCTTCATTACCCGGTCGCGCGCTGCGCGGTTCTTGTAGACGACCCACGAGAACACGACAACCTCGGTGGGCTTCAGCATGACGGCCTGCGGAAAAGACGTGACCTTGCCGGGTTTCACGTCGTCGGCGACGCATTCGACGTATTCGATCGCGCCATGCTCGCGCCAGACTTTGCCGGCTTTGCGCGACATGCGCTTGTAAGCCGCAAGTTTTTTCTTCGGTACCGGAACCAAGAAACCATCGACGTATTTCATAAATCCTCCGTTGAGCGGCGGTCAGGCCATACTTTCGACCCGGACCATTCGAGAAGTTCCACAATCTTTCGCGCAGCCAGAATGCGTCTTCCAATCGGCGACTTCCGTCTGCGCGATCGCGGCCGAAATGGCCACGCACCGATTCGAGGCTGCGCCTGCCCTTGGAAGTATGGGGAGCCCGGTTTTTCGACGGCAGTCAGCCGGCAGGGTATGAACGCCACGGCCCTATCTGCCGAGCCGCTCGATCAACGCCAATGCGGCTGCCGGGTTGCGCTCCTTGGCCGCACTGATGAAATAGATGTAGACGTCGCGCGCCTGCGCTGGTGTCGCTGCGGCCGGCTCGACCAGGGTCAGGTCCCCGGGCTGATCACCGCGCGCCCAGGCACTTGCGCGCTCCACCCAGGCAGCGAGCGAGGCCGAAGAATAGCCCGTAGGCTGCGACGACTCACTGCGCATCAGCCGCGCGTAGACGAAATCGCCGGTCAGGTCGGCGAACGACGGGTATTCGGTCGAATCGGTGAACACGCTCGGCATGCGATGCTCGCGCGTCAGGTCAAGGTATTCACTGCACATGAAACTCTGATGACGCACTTCGAGCACGTGCCGCAGCGGGTACCCGTTCAACTCGTGCGGCAACAAGTCGAGGAAGGCCGTGAAATAGTCGCGCGCAAACGCCCGGTTCGAGGCGAACTGCCATGAAATCGGCCCGAGCCGGTCGCCCAGTTCGGCCAGCCCGGCGAACACGAAGCGCTTGACAGCCTTCGCGGCGTTTTCCAGCGACGTCGTCTGGGTTGCATAGCCGGGCGCCTTAAGCGAGAACACGAATCCGTCCGGCGTCTGCGAGCGCCAGTTCGCGTAGGTCGCAGCCGTTTGCGGACGATAGAACGTGCTGTTGACCTCGATTGCCGTGAGCTTTCCGCTGGCGTACTCGAGCTCGCGTTTTTGCGGCCACTTCTCCGGGTAGAAGTTGTTGCGCCACGGCGCGAAGTTCCAGCCGCCGATGCCGACGCGTATCTGCCCCGAGGCACTTGCAGAGGAACGCTTGGAACGTGATGCCATGCCGGAAAATCCGCTGCCACGAGAACCCAATCTTGCCATGCTGCGACGGTGAACGCGACGCAATCGAATGACCAACGGTCATGCGACGGTCGAGCTCACGCTCTGATTCCTCCAAGTGGAGGGTTGGGTGGGGATGGTGCGGCCGTCTGTGCCGATCGGCGCGGTCTCGCTCAATCCCTGGCCCACGGATCGTACGTGCCGAACGACCACAGGTGTCCTTCAAGATCGCGGCAACTGTAACCCGCGCCGCCGTACTCTTTCGTCTCCAGTTCATCGACGATGACCGCGCCGGCACCTTTCGCACGTGCGAAGTGCGCTTGCGCATCGGCGACGATCACGCAGGCGCACTGCGTTTCGCGCCCGCCGATTTCATCCGGCTGGACGATGCGCTTGCCCCACTGACTGGCATAGTCGACCGAGCCGAGCATGACCATGCCGTTGCCGAACGTCAGCTGGGCGTGGTGCACGGTAGCGCCATCGGCGTAGACCGCATGTTTTTCGAAACCGAAAGCGGCGCAGAGCCAGTCGATGGCGGCGAGCGCGTTGCGGTAGCGCAGACTTGGAATGATCGTGGTTATGGTATTGGCGGCGCTTGGCATGGCTGTCTCCTCGATGCAGCTGGTTCTGCCAAGCTAACGCCGGAGTCGGACGTTGTCACCTGGGCAATCGGAAAGGTTCGGAAATTCGGGAAAAGAAAAGCCCGCCATGCGGCGGGCTTTTGGTTCGAGCCTCATGGCCGCCTCCGGGCGGCCACTTGGTGCGACGTACTACAACCTGCAATCTTCAAAACCGTCGGCGAAAATGAAATCCGGATTCGCGACGACGTTGATGGTGCTGTTCGTCAGGGCCGTTTCGTTGCCCGCTTCTACAGCCGCGAAAACGTCCAGTCCCGAAGTCAGCGTGTAGAACCGCGGTCCCGTTCCAGTGAATGTCGCTACACCGTTCACCACTGTGACCGGGCCGAGCGTGTTCGGATTGCCACACGAATCGGTGACCGTCAACGAAACTTGTGTGGTGTTGTCGGAAGTGATGACAGCGTCGGCGCCATTCTGCACTTCGACCGTGCCGGCGAACTGGGCGCCCTGCGGCACATCGGCCGGCGGGTTCGGATTGAACACCAGGTGATTGCCCGTGACCTCGAGCTGACGCCCATCCTGAGAAGGGCTGAAAGAGAGGTCGCCACCGTACGTCGCCGTCAGCGTAACGAACCCGAAGAAGTTCGAAGTAAGCTGGCAATTGCCGTTGCCGGAGCCGTCGAGCGTCGCGTCGCAGCTGCCGCCGGCGCCGTCATCGATATGCACGGAACCGCTCGGCGTGCCGCTGCCACCGATATCGTGATCGACGTTGACGCTGACCGTGTAGGGTACGCCGGTCGAGGCACTATCCGGATCAACTGACGTCGACAGGATGTTCGTTACGCTCGGCACGAGGAACTTGAACACGTAAGCCGAGCCGGCGCCGCCATCTGCCGGTGCTCCGACCAGCGCGCGGCCGGCATTGACCGATGCACTGAAGCCGAACGTCGCGCCAGCAGGATTGTCCGAGGGGACCAGCTGGTTGACCAAACTGTAGGTCGAGCCGTTCGTGCCGAACTCGTAAGCCGCGCCAGCATTGGAATTTGTCCCGGGCCCGCCGGCGACGAGAAACGCGCCGAGCTGCGCGACGCTGCTGCCGAAGCCGTCGCCCGCCGTGTTGCCGGGATCGGCAATCGCTGCTGTCTGGGTCCACGTCGTACCAGCGCGGTTATACACGTAGACGGCGCCTTTGCCGTTGCTGTTGCCGGGTGCACCGAACGCTGCCGTGTTGTTGAACAGCGAAACGGCAGTGCCGGCGAAATTGTCTGTGGTATTGGCCGGGCGGATGTTGGCCTGCTGCGTGTAGGCGCCGCCATTGTTGACGAACACGAACACCGTGCCGGAATTCTGGTGGCCGGTCGTATAGTGAGGTGCACCGACCAGTACAGTGCTTCCCGACAGTGAGACCGACGTGCCGAACAGGGCGCCGGCGCGCGCCTGTCCGCCGTTGGCGCGGAACGTCGAGCGCGTGTACGTGACGCCGAGGTCGATCGAGTCGAACACGATCGCTACGCCTGCGTTCGCCCCCTTGCCGGCCGTGGTGTTCGGCGCGCCGGCGGCGATACGGAAACCCTGGATCGAGACCGACGTGCCCAGATGGCCGGCGCTGGTCAGCGCCGAGGTCAGGGTGTTCGAATTCTGGGTCCAGCTCGCGCCCGATCCGGTGAACAGGTAGACGCCACCGGAGCCCGAAGCGCGACCCGGCGCACCGATGGCGACATTGGCGCTGGTTCCGTCGCCGCTGACGCTGACCGCTGCGCCAAAGAGGTCGCCGGCGACGCTGTCGCTGGCTGTCAGCGTAGCGACCTTGCTCCAGACGGTGCCGCTGCGCGTGTAGACGTAAGCTGCCTCGTCGCCCGGTGCGCCTACCACGGCGACCGAGCCATCGTCGGAAATCGCAACGCCGTTGCCGGCGAGGGCGGCGACATCGGCCGTTGGCGTGAGTTTCTGCTCCTCGTTCAAGTCCGCGAGCGCGAGGCCCGGACTCAGGGCAGAAATGAGAAGAAGCATAAGGATGGCGGCGCGGCCGCCAAAGCGTCCACTTGAATTCAATAGCATGTTTGGTGCCCCTGGTTCAATTTAATGCTTCGGCCGATGCCGTCCGCTGACTGGGCCAATCCTGACCCTGATCATCCGGTTTACAGGAAGCATACCTCGTGCCACTCCGGAAACTCGTGTGATCGACGTCGCAACGATCTTAGCTCAATGAGACGAAGTCCGCATCAAGCTCAGGTCTGAACGGTCTCGACCCAGGAGACAATCGGTTCCCTGGTCGTGTTTTGTATCCGGTCGGCGCGGCGCGGTAGTTCCCGGCAGTGCAAATTGCCCGCCGGGACCAGGTCGTCCCACCATCGGTCGAGTTGAATGCAATGGCGACTCCGACCTGTTTGCTGACCGATCAGCGTGTTCGGCGCACCCGCGACGACCGTGAATCCCTGGATCGAAACGGCGGTGCCAAGGTGTCGTCCCGCAGCGCCGTGGCGCTGGCCGTTGCAGTCAGGACGGTTGCGTTCTGCGTCCAGCTTCTGCCGCCTCCGACAAATGTACAGGCGGCGCCGGCGTTGGCGGTCCGCCCGGGAACGCCATCGCGATGGCGCCATTGGAAATGCTGACGGCAGCACCGAACTGATCGCCGGCAACGCCGTCGCTTGCGCAGAGCGTCGCAACCTTGGTCCAGATGGTGCCGCTGCGCGCAAACACGTATGCGGCGGCGGCTCCTGCCTGGCAGCCGGCAACGTCGCCAGTGTCGGCCGGTGCGCCGACAACGGCAGTGTCGCCAAAAATGGCTGAGGCCAGGCCGGCATTCGCGCCCGATATGACGGTCGGCATACCTTTCTGTTCTTCATTGAGGCCTGCCAGCGCAAGGCCGGGCAGGGTCGCCACCACGAATATGAGCAACGCCAACGTCGGACGGCGAAGCTTCGCGGACGAAATATCCAGTTTCATCGTCAATCCCCTTGGCGCGAATGGAAGCGTCAACGCCTGCCCCGAAGGAAGCACAATCGCCAATCGAATCGCCGCCACTTTCGGACCAGGAAGCGCCCTGGCGCTTGAGATCGAGTGGCGTGCTGTGCCGCTGGACGTCACTTTGTTCGAAGGTGACGGAATCGGACCGATTCAGCGCACCGAACTGCGCCTCGCCTCGACTGCAGGGCATCTCCCGGCCGCGCCCTTGCGTTGTCGGCGCTTATCGCAGTTCAATAGGGCCGGCTGACATTCGTTCCGACCGCATTTCTTGCAACCACGACGAGGTACCCGCCATGAGCAAGGGTTTGAATCAGAAGAAAGACACCAAGAAGAAGCCGGCCAAGACCCTGAAGGAAAAGCGTGCCGAGAAAGACGCAAAGCGGCAGTCGAAGGGCTAGAGGCCGGGGCTGGATCCGCCGCGCGGATGACCCGTGCGGCAGATGCACCGTCAATCGGCGAGTCCTTTCGACTCGGCGGCACCGAGCACGTCGGCATGCTCGACGCGTCGCGCTTTGCGCACGACCAGCGGATGCACCAGCACCGACAGCAGGATGATCGCAACGCCGGCGTAGAACGACGGCGAGAGTTCGCGCTGCTCGCCGAGCAACGGAATGGCCAGCAGGATCGCGTAAACCGGTTCTAGATTCGTTGCCAGCTGCACGCTGTAGGCGCTGAGCTGGCGCAACGCCTTCAGCGCGAGCGAGTAGGGCACCAGCGTGCAGCCGATGGCGAGCGCCAGCAGCAGCAGGCCGTCACGCAAATCCGGCAGCGGAAACATCGACCCTTCGTGCGGCAGGAACGGTGCGAGCCCGGCGAGCAGCAGGGCGCCGGCGCCGAGTTCGATGCCGGTGACGGTGAGCGGGTCAGCATGCTCTACCAGGCGCTTGTTGAGCGCACTGAACAATGCGACCAGCAGCGCTGAGACAACGCCGATGGCCAACCCCAGTTGCATCGCCTGCGGTACGCCGCCGACGACAAGAACGACTCCGGGAATTACCAGCAAGCCGAGCACGAGTTCACGCGTGTCGAAGCGGCTGCGCGCAACGAGCGGCTCGACGATCGCCAGGAACACCGGCCCGACCGCCATGCAGGTTGCACCGACCGAGGCGTTCGCCAATTTGATCGCCGCGTAGAACGTCAGCCAGTGCAGAGCAACCAGCACGCCGATGCCTGCATACGCTGCGATCAGTCGTGTCGGCATTGCGCGCAGGCTGCGCCATACTGAAGGCAAGAGCGCCAGCACCGCCACGACGATCAGCATGCGCCACAGCACCAGCGCGGGCGCCGGCAGCGTGATCAGCCGCCCGAAGATCGCCGTGAATCCCCACAGCAGGACGCAAAAATGAATCTGCAGTTGCGCCTTGCTGGTCGGCGACATGTAGCGTTCCTGAATGCGGCAAGAGGTGCGGATGCGAACGCCGGGTCGAGGCGTTACTATCGCCTGATGCGCGCTCCGCCGTCCAGCAACGTCATCCACCTTGGTGCGTGGATTGCCGTGGCGGCAATTGCTTTGTTATCCGGTTGCGCGATCGTGCGCCAGGGTCCGCCGGGCGCCGCGCAGGCGCCGTCGCCGCAAGCGCCGTCCGCTCCGCGTTTTGAGCCGGTCGCGGGACAGGACGCCGCGACCGTCGCCGAATTGCGGTCGGCGCCCGCGCCGAAGGAACCGGAAGTCGTCGACGGCACGACACCGGCCGCCGACGAACAGTCGCTCAACACTCACGCCTACGTGCGCATCGGCGACGGCTACATCGGTCGCGGCGATGCGCGCGCCTGGGCGCTGCAGCAGGGGCAGCGCATCGGCGCCGACAAGGCGCTCGTCTATGCGCCGGACGTCGAAGGGACGACCCGGATGGCGTTTTATGTGCGTTACCGTCTGCCTTTCGGCGCAACGTTCCGCACGGCGACGCCCGAAGAACAGAAGGCGCTCGGCTCGGGTGGAGTCCAGCTCGGCGAGATCGTACGCGGCACGCCGGCGGCCGAAGCCAACCTGTTGCGCGGCGACTTCGTGGTCAGGCTCGACGGCCGGCGAGTCGCCGATCGCCCAGCGTTCCAGCAGTTGCTGCGCGAACACATGGGCAAGCGTGTGACGTTGACGCTGAGCCGCAACGGCGTCGTAATGACCAGGCTGGTGCGGCTCGGAGTAGCCACCAAGGCGCAGCCGGAGGCGAAGAAGTGAGCGAGCGGCCGACGATGCTCTGAACCGTATCCGGCAACAGGGGAACCCAGTCAGGATGGTGCGCTGCTCAAGGGTGCTGGTTGTGCTCATCGCCATGCTGCCATTTCAGGCAGTGGCGAGGGAACTCGACGTGCGCGTAGCCGACGCGCGCGGCGCGCCGGTTCCCGACGCGGTCGTCACGGCCGTGCCGCGGGCAAACTACACCTCGCTGCCGGCCGTGCCGTCGCCGAAAACGCACATCATCGATCAGAAGAACGAAACGTTCATCCCGTACATCGAGGTGTTCCGGCCGGGGGACAGCGTGGTGTTCCACAACAGCGATCACACACGTCATCACGTCTACTCGTTCGCGCCGGCACGCCAGTTCGAATTCGTGCTGGCGCCGGGCGAGAGCTCGACGCCGTTGCCGCTCACCCAGTCGGGCGTGATAGCAGTCGGCTGCAACATCCACGACCAGATGATCACGTATTTCTACGTGACCGAGGCGCCGTTCGTGGCGCGCTCGGACGGCGACGGCCGCGCCCGCATCGACCTTCCGCCAGGCAGCTTCGACGTGCGCGTGTGGCATCCGCGCCAGCGGCCGGGCAGCCCCGACAATGCCCAGGCATTCACGGCGGCGGCCGATGCAGCGCCGGCTGGCCTTGCCTACACGTTGACGCTGCTGCCCGATCAGCGCGACGCGCACGATCCAGAGCGCAGCGGCTACTGATGCCGTCATGACCTTCCGCCTGCGCCTCGCATCGTTCCTGGTCATTTCGCTGGCGCTGCTGCAGATCGTCACGGCGCTGCTGGTGTACGAGGTGACGCGCCGCCAGATCATCGGCGAAGGCGAGCATCAGCTTGCCCTGGCGGCGACGGCGTTCTCGCGCCAGCTCGACGACGTCTCGGCGCGCGTCGCCGACAACGTGCAGGTGCTGACTCTCGACTACGCGCTGCGTTCGGCAATCGCCCAGCGCGATCGCGACACGGCGCTGTCGGCGTTGCGCAATCACGGTCGCCGCATCGGTGCGACGCGCATGCTGCTGATGGACCTGGACGGAGCGATCCAGGCCGACACGCAGGCCGGCCAGGCGCTCGAGAAATTTCCATTCCCCGACCTGGCCGACCTGGCGCTGGAGCATCCCGAGGCGGCCGTCGTCGCATGGAACGAGCGCGCCTACTGGATCGTCGTGGTACCGGTGTCGGCGCCGACGCTGATCGGCCTGATCGCCGCCGCGATTCCGATCGACGATGCATTCCTGCGCCACATCCAGGAGCAATCGACGCTGCCGAACACGATCGAACTCGCGGCGCAGGGAGGCAGCGGCGCCTGGGCTGTGGTTGCGCGCGGCAGCGAAGGCACCGACCTCGCCGCGCAATTCATCGCGGCCGGCGATGGCTGGCCCCAGGTTCCGGTGCTGCGGAAGGTCAACGGGCGCGAGTATGTCGTCTCGACGACGCATCTGCGTTCTTCGAAGCAAAGTCGACCGATCGTCGCCGTGCTCGGCTATTCGCTCGACGACGCGCTGCGGCCTTACCGCTCGGTTGGCATCGCATGGGCTGCGCTGCTGGCGCTCGGGCTCGTGCTGGGGCTGTTGGGATCACTGCTGATCGCGCGCGGCGTGTCACGGCCGGTCGAAGCGTTGGCGGCGACTGCGCGGCGCATTGCCGCTGGCGACTATCGGCCGCCCGAGCCGCTCGTGCAGCGTGGTGAACTTGGCGAGCTGGCCGCTGCGTTCGCGAACATGACCCAGGCGATCGGCGAACGCGAGGAACAGATCCGGTTCCAGAGCGGACACGATGCCGTGACCGGTTTGCCGAACCGTGTTGCCGCCGAAGCGGCGATGCAGCAGCAGCTGACCGCGGACCCGGAATCGCACGGCGCGCTGCTGATGGTTGCCCTGGCGCGCCTTCCGGAAATCACCAAGACGGTCGGCCATGCAATCAGCGATCGACTGATGCGCGATGCCGGCGAGCGCATCCGCGGCCCGGCCGGGGAATCCCTGGTTGCACGCGCCGGCGACGGTGAGTTCCTGGTCTGGCAGCGCGCGGCCGATCAGCCGCGTGCGATTGCGCTGGCGTTTCGCCTGATCGATCTGCTCGGCGAACCGTACCGAGAAGCGGACCTTGCGATCGACCTTGCACCGGCGGTCGGCATCGCGCTGCATCCGGTCCACGGTGCCAAGGCCAGCGATTTGCTGCAGCATGCCGACGTCGCGCTGTTCGCGGCGCTCGGCACGGCCGAGCCGGTCGTCGTCTACGATCCGATCGTCGATCCACACCGCCCCGAACGTCTGTCGCTGATGGGCGATCTGCGCGAGGCGCTCGATCAGCACCAGTTGCAATTGCACTACCAGCCAAAACTGAACCTCGCGCAGGGCAGCGTCGATGGCGTCGAGGGGCTCTTACGGTGGCAGCATCCGAAGCTCGGCATGATGGCGCCCGATTCGTTCATTCCGCTGGCTGAGGAAACCGGCAACATCCGCCGCGTGACGCGCTGGGTGCTCGCCGCGGGCATCGCCCAGGCGCAGCGATGGAATGTTCATGGCCGCCGCCTGCGCGTCGCCTTGAACCTGTCGGCGCGCGACATCGACGATCCCGAACTGCCGCAACGCATCGAGGAACTGCTTGCCGTCCATGGCGTCTCGCCGGAAGCGATCGTGCTCGAAATCACCGAAAGCGCGGCGATGTCCAAGCCGGACGCCGCGCTGCGCGTGCTGCGCGAACTGGCAGATCTCGGCATCGATCTGGCGATCGACGATTTCGGGGTCGGCCAGTCGTCGTTCGCCTACCTGCGCCGCTTGCCCGTGCGCGAGTTGAAGATCGACAAGAGTTTCCTGCTGCGCCTGGCGATCGGCCCTGAAGATCGCACGATCGTCCGCTCGATTGTCGAACTCGGGCACCGCCTCGGCTATCGCGTGACGGCCGAGGGCGTGAATGACCGCGCGACGCTTGACTACCTCGCCGAAATCGGTTGCGATCACGCCCAGGGGTTCTTCATTGCGCGCGCGTTGCCACCGGAAGCGTTGGCAACGTTCCTGAGCGCGCGGCCCGTGCCGGCAGGGGAGTCGATGGTGTGATCGTGCGTTGCACGTTGGTCCTGGTTCTGGCTACCGCGTTCGCGCCGGTATCGGCTCAGGATTTTTCGTTGCACGGATTTGTCGACGGACGGGTCGTATCCGCAGCCGACGAAACCGGCTGGATACAAGGCGGAGTCGGCAAGACGCGCTATGGTAGCCGCGAAGGAACAGTGCACTTCGGCCCGGCTGCCCTCATCGCCGCCTGGCAGTTTGCGCCCGAGTGGCGCGCCCTGGCAGACGTGCGCTATCAACCGCAGGGTGGTTCGACTCTCGAGCTGGTCGAGGCGTTCGTGCGCTATCGTCCGGTCTCGACCAGTGCGTGGCGCTGGTCGATCAGGGCCGGTGAATTCTTCCCGCCGATTTCGCTCGAGAACGACGCAATCGGCTGGACCAGCCCATGGACGCTGACGCCATCGGCGATCGACAGCTGGGTTGGCGAGGAGATGCGCACGATCGGCGGCGAATTCCACCTCGAACATCGCGGCGATGCGAACACGTTCGAGGGCGGCGTCGCGATGTTTGGCGGCAACGATCCGCTCGGAGAGATCATCGCGGCGCGTGGCTGGTCGTTCGACGATCTGGTCAGCGGTTTCGGAAGTCACCTACGCGAACCGGATGTCTACGCTGACCTGCTCGGCGTCACGCCGCCGCGGCGCTACGATCCGTTTCTCGAAATCGATCATCGCGTCGGCGCGTATGCCGACGTGATCTGGCGTTCGATCGAATACGGGAGCGCGACGCTGCTGCATTACGACAATCGCGCCGACCCGACCGACTATCACAGCTTCAATCAGGGTGACCAGCTTTTTGCCTGGCGCACGAAATTCACCAGCTTCGGCGCGCAGACACGGGCCGGCGCCTGGACCTTCATCGCGCAGGGCATGACCGGTTCGACCGAGATCGCACCGACGGGATTTCGCAGCGTGACGTATTTCTCGGCCGGCTACCTGCTGGCTGGCCTCGATCTCGGCGCGTGGCGCCCGGCGCTGCGCGTCGATGCGTTCACGACGCGCGCCGATCCGGCTTCATCGTCCGGCTTGAGCGAGCACGGCAATGCACTGACGCTGGCGTTGAACTGGCGCCCGCTCGACTGGTTGCGCTTCACCGCTGAGGGCCTGCGCGTCGAGAGCTGGCGCGAGCAGCGTATCGCCGCCGCGCTTGCGCCGCGCGTGACCGACACGCAGCTGCTGCTCAATGCACGCGTGCTGTTTTGATCGCCGCCCGGGCTGACATCGACATGCGACAATGTTCGTGCTGAGGCATCCAGCCAACGCCCGCTGCAGCATTTGCCTGGTTCGCCTGGATTGTCTGATCAATCATGATTCGACAAATGGGCACAACGACAGACGAGGAAAAATGAGCAAGAAACTGCACCGAATTGCCGGCTGGCCGTTCGCGCTGAGCGGATTGTGTCTGGCGGTCCCGCTCTTCGCGGCCGACAGCCCGGCACCGGTCAAGCCGCCAACGATGACCGAAGTGCTTGCCGCATCGAAGCCGGACGACTGGCACGCGCTCGATCCGGAAAACACGCTTTACCTCGAACTCGCCAGCGGCCGCGTGATCATCGAACTGTCGCCGGCATTCACGCCGCGCCACACCGCCAACATCAAGGCACTGGTGCGCGAGAGGTATTTCGATGGTTTGGCGGTGCTGCGTTCGCAGGACAACTACGTGGTTCAGTGGGGCGATCCGCATGCCGACGCCCGCGCCGAGGACAAGGATCAGCCACGTCCGGTCAAGACGGCGCAGCGCACGCTGAAGGCCGAGTTCACCGTGCCGATCAGCAAGGATCTGCCGTTTACGCCGTTGCCCGACGTCGACGGCTACGCACCACAGGTCGGTTTCTCCGGCGACTTCTGGTCGGCGCGCGATCCGAAGACGAATCAGGCGTGGCTGACACATTGCTACGGCAGCGTCGGCGTCGGTCGCGATGTCGATTCCGACTCGGGTGGCGGGACCGAACTCTACGCGGTGATCGGCAACGCACCGCGTCACCTCGATCGCAATATCACCGTTGTCGGTCGCGTGGTGCACGGAATGGAACTATTGTCGGTTCTCCCACGCGGCACCGGGCCGCTCGGCTTCTACGAGAAAGCCAAACAGCGCGTGCCGATCAAATCGGTTCGCGTCGCGGCCGACGTGCCCGTCGCGCAGCGCACGAACCTCGAAGTCCTGCGCACCGACACGGCGACCTTCACGGCGCTGGTCGAGTCGCGCCGCAATCGCCACGACGACTGGTTCAAGGTTCCTGCCGGCTACGTCGAGTTGTGCAACGTGCCGATTCCGGTGAGGGTCGCTGCCGCGGCGCCACACTGACAGCGGTGTTGATGTGGTTTGAGATTACCTTCCGGCGCAGCGGCGGGTTACGTGTTCTAAAGTCGACTTTATTCGCGCAAAGCGGGAACCCATCTTGCTCGTCTCTTCTTGTTCTCATCCAGAGAGCAGAGCATCCGCTCGCCCGCAGGGCGAGTGGAAGCCTTGCTTCTCGGAGAAGAAAAGGAACCAAGAGCAGGGGGTGGATTCCGGCTTTTCGCCGGAATGACGAGCAAGAAGAGCGAGCAAGAAAAGCGAGCAAGAAAAGACGAGGGACCTCACGGTAGACCCATCCCACCCGAACGGGAAGGCTCAAGAAAGCGCCTTGGTCGGTGAGAGCGCGGCGTGAGCCGGAACAGCAAGCGAAGCGTGAGTCGTGACTTCCGGCCCATTCCACTAGTACGAACTAAACACTATAGTCGACTCCAGACTATAGCGAAGCTGTCACTTGCCGCGTGGACACCGAAACCCACCTGAAGAAATTCCAGAAGGAGCTCAGCTCCGGGACGGTTGCGCTCGTGTTGTTGGCGGTGCTCGCGCAGACCGATGAGCCGCTGTACGGCTACCAGATCGCCAAGCGGCTCGAACACAGTGCCGACGGTGCCTTGAGCGGAAAGCAGAGTGCGCTCTATCCGGTGCTGCGCAATCTCAGCGCGGCGGGTCTGCTCAGGAGTCAGGTCGAGCCCTCCGTGAGCGGACCGCCGCGACGCTATTACCGAATCACGGCGCTTGGGCGTGCCGTGTTCGACGAATGGTCGGCGAACTGGACGGCCACGCGCCGGTTCGTTGAATCCGTGTTGAAAGGAGCCATCTGATGACGACTACACCGAAGACCATCGATGAATACCTCGAGCAGCTGCAGGCTGCGCTGAAGACTGCCGACCGGGCGATGTCGCAGGATGCGCTGTACGACGCGGAGGAATACCTGCGTTCGGAGCTGGCCGAACATCCGGAGTGGGATGAGCCGACTATGCTCGCCAGCGTTGCATCGAGCTACGGCGCTCCGGAAGAAGTCGCCGAGATCTATCGCGACAAGGAAACGCAGGTCGAGAGTGCGCTGCGCACACCAACCGCTCCATCGCGGCGTTCATCGTTCGGCAGGTTCATGAGCGTCTTCGGCGATCCGCTGGCGTATTCATCGCTGTTCTACATGCTGCTGTCGCTCGCGACCGGCATTTTCTACTTCACCTGGGCGGTCACCGGCCTGAGCCTCTCGCTCGGGTTGTGCGTGCTGATCTTCGGCATTCCGTTTGCCGTGCTGTTCATTTCGACCGTGCGCGCATTGGCGCTGGTCGAGGGCCGCCTGATCGAGTCGATGCTCGGCGTACGCATGCCGCGCCGGCCGCTATACGCCGACCGTGGCAAGCCGTTCACCGCGCGGATCAAGGCGATGTTCGTCGACCCGCGCACCTGGTCGACGCTGCTCTACATGGTGATGAAGCTGCCGCTCGGCATCATCTACTTCACCTTCGCCGTGGTCGGCCTTGCGCTGTCGCTCGGTCTGGCGCTGAGCCCGATCACGAATGCGTTGTTCGGGATAGGGCTGGTGAACTTCGACGACGAGTCGTTCGCGCCGCCGCTATGGGCTCTGCCGCTGACGCTGCCGCTCGGCATCGCCGTGTTGTGCCTGACACTGCATATGGCGCGCGCCCTCGGCCAGTTGCAGGGGCAGCTGGCCAAGCACTTTCTGGTGAAGACCGCGCAGTACTAGGATTTGCGCGCCGGCGCCTTGGGCTTGCCGGCCGCATGTTTGCGGATGAATTCGCGCACTTCCGGGTAGACGACTTCGCGCCAGCGCCGGCCGCTGAAGATGCCGTAATGGCCGGCGCCCTTGACCGTGAGGTGGCGCTTGTCGCCGGCCTTGATGCCCGTGCACAGTCCTTGCGCGGCTTCGGTCTGGCCGAGCCCCGAGATATCGTCGAGTTCGCCCTCGATCGTGAACAGGGCGGTCTTGCGGATGTCTTCCGGCGCCACGCGCTGCCCGCGTATGTGCCATGTGCCGCGCGGCAGCGCATGCTCCTGGAATACCGTGCGAACGGTGTCGAGGTAGTACTCGGCCGGCATGTCGAGCACGGCGTTGTATTCGTCATAGAACTTGCGATGCGATTCGGCGTCTTCGAGGTCGCCGCGCAGCAGGTCCTGGTAGAAGTCCCAGTGCGACTGGAAATGCCGGCTCGGATTCATCGCAACGAAGCCGGCATGCTGCAGGAAACCCGGATAGACGCGGCGTCCGGCGCCGGGATAGTTCGGCGTCACGTCGTGGATGACGTTGGTTTCGAACCACGACAGCGGCTGGGTCGTGGCCAGATCGTTGACCTTGGTGGGCGAAACACGTGTATCGATAGGGCCACCCATCATCGTCATCGTGAGCGGTGTGGCTTCGCGGTTCGAGGCCATCAGCGATATCGCGGCCAGCACCGGCACGGTCGGCTGGCAGACGCTGATCACGTGCAGTTTTTGCGCCCCGATGTGGCGGATGAATTCCTGGATGTAGGCGACGTAGTCGTCGAGATGGAACGGTCCGGCAGCAAGCGGCACCATGCGCGCGTCGATCCAGTCGGTAATGTAGACCTTGTGGTCCTGCAGCAGCGTGCGCACCGTGTCGCGCAGCAGCGTCGAGTGGTGCCCTGACAGTGGCGCGACGACAAGTACCGACGGATCGTCCTTCAGGTTCTTGAGCGTATCGAGTTCGTCGCTGTAGCGCTTGAAGCGGACAAGATTGCAGAACGGCTTGGCCAGTGCAACCTGCTCGATGATCGGCACGGCCTGCCCATGCGCCTGAACGGCGCCGATGTCGAACGTCGGCTTCTCGTAATCCTTGCCGAGACGGAACAGCAGTTCGTAGTTGGCGGCGACGCGGTCGGCGCCTGGCAGGCGCGACACCCAGTTATCGGTACCGGAGAACATCCGCGCGCCGGCCTCGGACCACGCCACGAGCGGGTTGAGCATGGCGCGATTGAATTCGTGCAGGTGATACAGCATCGCTACTCCGGTTCAGCGGCGGCCGAAGGCCGTCTCCACACCATTGTGCGGTGCAGCGAGGCGGATAACAACCGCACTGCGACCAAAAGTCGGCTTGATGATGTGACCCCGCGCACGTTTGGGTTGATTGCGATCGTCGCCATCGCGTCGTCGCGTATGCAGGATCTTCGTCAGCTTGGCTTCTCACTCACGGGCTGCGCGAGTAGACTCGCTCGCGCAGGCTGTCGCAGCCGTCGTGGAGGAATTGGTGAAGCCTACCGATATTCGCGTACCCGACTATTTCCACAAAGTCGTCGATTGCCAGTGGGCTTGCCCCGCACACACCCCGGTCCCCGAATACATTCGCCTGATCGCCGCCGGACGCTACTCCGACGCTTACATCGTCAACTGGAAGTCCAACGTATTTCCCGGAATTCTCGGGCGCACCTGCGACCGGCCGTGCGAACCGGCGTGCCGGCGTGGTCGCGTTGAAGAGAACAATGCGGCCGATGCCGGCAAGGCCAAGCCTGAACCGGTCGCGATCTGCCGGCTCAAGCGCGTCGCCGCCGACAACAAGGATGTCGAAGCAGTGCGCTCACGCATGCCGAAACCGGCGATGCGCAAGAACGGCAGGCACATCGCCTGCGTCGGCGCAGGGCCGGCTTCGCTGACCGTCGCGCGTGACCTTGCGCCGCTCGGCTACCACGTCACCGTGTTCGAGGCCGAAAGGAAAGGCGGCGGATTCATGCGTACGCAGGTGCCACGTTTTCGTCTGCCCGAAGAAGTCATCGACGAGGAGGTCGGCTACATCCTCGATCTCGGCGTCGAGTTTCTCGGCAACACGCGCATCGATTCGATGAAGGCGCTGCTGGCGCAGGATTTCGACGCGATCTTTGTCGGCAGCGGCGCGCCGCGCGGCCGTGATCTGGAAATTCCCGGGCGGCGCGAGGCCGTCGCGAACATCCACATCGGGCTCGACTGGCTCGCGTCGGTGTATTTCGAGCACATCAAGGCGATCGGCAAGCGCGTGATCGTGCTCGGCGGCGGCAACACGGCGATGGACTGCTGCCGGTCGTCGCGCCGGCTCGGCGGCGAGGACGTCAAGGTCATCGTGCGTTCGGGCTTCGAAGAAATGAAGGCGTCGCCGTGGGAAAAAGAGGACGCGATGCACGAGGGCATTCCGATCCTCAACTACATGGTGCCGAAGACGTTCGAGCATCGCGACGGAAAGCTGATCGGCATGATGTTCGAAAAGGTGCGCTCCGAACGCGACGCGAAGGGGCGCCGGCAGCTGGTGCCGACCGGCGAACCGGATCAGTTCGTCGAATGCGATGATGTACTGATTGCAGTCGGCCAGGAAAACGCGTTCCCGTGGATCGAACGCGACGCCGGAATCGAATTCGGCGAGTGGGACATGCCGGTCGTCGACAAGGTCACGATGCAGTCGAGCAATCCGCGCGTGTTTTTCGGCGGCGACGCGGCGTTCGGGCCGAAGAACATCATCTGGGCGGTTGCGCACGGCCACGATGCGGCCGTGTCGATCGACAAGGTGTTGTCGGGCGAAAATGTTCGCGACCGGCCGGAACCGGGGGTCAGCCTGATCTCGCAGAAGATGGGCATCCACGAGTGGAGCTACGACAACGACATCTCCAATGACCTGCGTTACGCCGTACCGTGGCGCGAAAAAGAGAAGACGCTGAAAAGTATAAAAATAGAAGTCGAACTCGGCTTCGATGCGCAGACGGCGTTCAACGAGGCGCAGCGCTGCCTGAACTGCGACGTGCAGACGGTATTTACCAAGGACGTCTGCATCGAGTGCGATGCGTGTGTCGACATCTGCCCGATGGATTGCATCAGCTTCACCGGCAACGACGAAGAACCGGCACTGCGCAACCACCTGACCGCGCCGGCGCTCAACCTGACCCAGGCGCTCTACGTCTCCGAACTGTTGAAGACGGGTAGGGTGATGGTGAAGGATGAGGACGTCTGCCTGCATTGCGGCCTCTGCGCCGAGCGCTGCCCGACCGGCGCCTGGGACATGCGCAAGTTCCTGCTCGAGATGACGCATGCCGGGCCGGGATGCCACAAGCACGCAAAGCGGGAGGCGGCGTGATCGAGATGCCCGTTTCTCTGGCGAAGTATCGGGTGGCCGCATGAAGCCGATCGAAGCGGTCAACGATTTCGTCGTCAAGTTTGCCAACGTCAACGGCTCTGGCTCGGCGTCGGCGAACGAACTGTTCGCGCGCGCGATTCTGCGCATGGGCGTACCGGTCAGTCCGCGCAACATCTTTCCGTCGAACATCCAGGGACTGCCGACCTGGTACGAGGTGCGCGTCAATGAGCGTGGCTGGCTCGGTCGGCGCGGCGGCGTGGATCTGATGGTCGCGATGAACCCGCAGACCTGGGATGCCGACCTGAAGGAAATCGAGCCGGGCGGCTACATTTTTCACGACTCGACGCGGCCGCTGCCGCCGTCGAGGTTCCGCGACGACGTTAACGCGATCGGCATGCCGCTGACCGCGATCTGCAATCGCACCTACGCCGATGCGCGTCAGCGCCAGTTGTTCAAGAACATCATGTATCTCGGCGCGCTGTCGCTGCTGCTCGACATCGATCCGGGTGAAATCGAAAAATTGTTCGCCGACCAGTACAAGGGCAAGGAGAAACTGCTCGATTCGAACGTGCAAGCGTTGCGCCTCGGACGCGATTACGCGAAGCAGCACATCGCGCCGATCGGACTGCGCGTGCGCCGTTCGGACAACGTCGGCGACAAGATCTTCGTCGACGGCAACGTCGCCGCGGCGCTCGGTTGCGTCTACGGCGGCGCGACCGTGTGCGCGTGGTATCCGATCACGCCGTCGTCGTCGTTGGCCGAGGCGTTCCAGAAGTACTGCATGAAGTACCGTGTCGATGCGGAGACCGGCCGCAACAACTTCGCGATCGTGCAGGCCGAGGACGAGATCGCGTCGATCGGCATGTGCGTCGGCGCCGGCTGGAACGGCGTGCGCGCATTCACGACGACCTCGGGACCCGGCATCTCGCTGATGAACGAATTCATTGGCCTGGCTTATTTCGCCGAAATCCCGGTGACGATCATCGATGTGCAGCGCGGCGGGCCGTCGACCGGCATGCCGACGCGCACGCAGCAATCCGACGTGCTGGCTTGCGCTTACGCATCACACGGCGATACCAAGCATGTGCTGTTGTTCCCGGAAGATCCGCACGAATGCTTCGAGTTCTCGGCGCTCGCGCTGGACCTGGCCGATCGCCTGCAGACACCGATCTTCGTGCTGACCGATCTCGATATCGGCATGAACCAGCGCATGACCGCGCCGTTCAAGTGGGACGACAAGCGTGAGTACGACCGCGGCAAGGTCATGACCGCGGAGGAACTCGAAGCCGGCAAGGATTTCGGTCGCTACAAGGACGTCGATGGCGACGGCATCCCGTACCGCACCTATCCAGGCACGCATCCGGGCAAGGGTGCCTATTTTACGCGCGGCACGTCACGCGATCCGTACGCACGCTATTCGGAAAAAGGTCCGGACTACGTCTACAACATGGAGCGGCTGCTGCGGAAGTTCGACACGGCCAAGCAGCTGGTGCCGCAACCGCTGCTGAAAGTGACCGGCGAGAATGCGCGCTACGGCGTGATCTACTACGGTTCGACCAGCCCGGCGATGGCCGAGGCGATCGAAATGCTGAAGCAGGAAAGCCTGATTTTCGACACGCTGCGCATCCGCGCGTTTCCGTTTCCCGATTTCGTTGCCGACTTCATCAAGGGGCATGCGCGCGTCTTCGTCGTCGAGCAGAACCGTGACGGTCAGCTGCGCACGCTGCTCGTCAACGAGTTCGGCATCGATCCTGCGCGCCTCGTCCCGGTGCTGCACTACGACGGGACGCCGATCACGGCACGCTTCATCGTCGGTGAGGTCAGCAAGGCGGTGAAGGGCGATATCGTCAAGCCGTTGAGCCGGGGTCGCGTCGCATGATGGGGCAGGCGTGGGTGGCTGCGATCGCCAGTCCACCCGTGCGCGACGGGTTGGTGCGCGATGTTCGCTTCGCAGGTCGCGCAGCGTTTTGCTCGCTGCAGGCGCCCGGTTGTGAACAACGGAGAGAAGCGGTGAAGCTGATGAACGTGTTGCTGCTCGCCGGGATTGCCGCTACCGGTTCCGTCGGTGCTGCGGAAAAGTCCGCCAGGAAGCCTGCGGCGCGTGGCGTTTCCAACTCGGCCCTGATCGCAGCGGCGAAGAGCGCGATGCTGTCCGAGATCGACTACGGCCGCAAATTGTGCGATGGCGACCGCGATATCGAAACATGGATCAAGAATGTTGCTGGTGAAACCGCGGCGCGCATCGAGTGGCGTGGTGGAGCATGCGCACTGACCAACGCACTCAATCCTCTCGACGCCGGATCGGACTGGTGCGGTGGCGCGACCATCATTCCGAAGGGACATCCGAAGGAACCTGCAGCGATCGAGATCTATTTCGAAAAGCCGAGAAACGGCAAGCCCGGCAAGGCATACGCGTTCCGCGCCGTGAACTACGATGTCGATGGTTTGGATTACAAGCGTGACTTCCCCGACTTCGAGTACGGCTATCGGCAGAAGTATGAGAAGGGCTTCGTGCGGCCGGAGGTCCAGGACTGTGATTGATCATCCGGGATTCGCCATGAGGTACTCGGGCTGCTCCGTGCTTTGGAAGAGGTGTGCGATCGCGCTCTTGAACCCCTCTCCCGTCGGGAGAGGAATAGGGGTGAGGGTCGGGCGACGCAAATCGACAATGCGTGTACGCACGCTCATCCGGCGCTTCGCGCCATCTCCCGCGGCGAGATGGGAAGGGCGTGGCGGCTCCAGGTGGATCGCGCTCGACGCAAGAGTCTGCGTGTGTATATTGGTGGCCACGCTCGTTAGCGTTTCGACAGTTGTCCGCGCGCAGGAGAGTTTCTCTGGCACTTGGAAGATAGAAAGGAGCGAAGCAGCGCCGTGGGCGAAAACGGCGGACATGCTCGATGCGAAAGAAATCAAGCGCCTCGTCGGCGCGTCGGTCGTATTCAACACGAAGGCGATCACGGGCCCTGCGCCGCTCGCGTGCAAGGGACCACACTACGAGATCAAGCAGTACGAGGCAGACCTGCTGTTCCAGGGCGCGCTCGCGGAATATGGCGATCCGGCGACAACCCCGGACAAGTTGGCCGACAAGATCGGCTTCGGCAAGCGTCCGATCGCCAGCCTCGTGACCGGCTGCGCATCCGAACTCGAATTCCATGCCATCGATGCCGATCATGCGGTGTTTGCGTTGAACAACAGCATTTATCGAATGACCCGCGTCGCCGGCGCAGAACCTGCAGCGAAGACCAAGCCATGACCTACATCGCCAAGCCAAAGCTGCATCACCCGACGCTGGCCAACAATGCGATCGGTTTCACGCGTCGCGACTATGAAGGCAAGATTTCCACCCTCTGCGCCGGCTGCGGCCACGACTCGATCTCGGCGTCGATCATCCAGGCGTGCTGGGAGCTCGACATCGAGCCGCATCGTGTGGCCAAGCTGTCCGGCATCGGCTGCAGCTCGAAGACGCCCGACTATTTCCTCGGCCAATCACACGGCTTCAATACCGTGCACGGGCGCATGCCGTCGGTACTGACTGGCGCAAACCTGGCAAACCGCGACCTGCTGTATCTCGGTGTGTCCGGCGACGGCGATTCGGCGTCGATCGGGATTGGCCAGTTCGTGCATGCGATTCGGCGCGGCGTGAACATGGTCTACATCGTCGAGAACAACGGCGTCTATGGCCTGACCAAGGGTCAGTTCTCGGCGACCGCGGACCAGGGATCCAAATCGAAGAAAGGTGTCGTCAACAGCGACAGTCCGCTCGACCTCGTCAGCCTCGCCATGCAACTCGGTGCGACGTTCGTTGGACGCAGTTTCTCCGGCGACAAGGGCCAGCTCGTGCCGTTGATCAAGGCGGCGATCGCGCACAAGGGCGCTGCGTTCATCGATGTAATCAGCCCGTGCGTCGCGTTCAACAACCACGCCGGCAGCAGCAAGAGCTACGAGTATGTGCGCGAACACAACGAGGCAGTCAACCGGCTCGATTTCATCGAAGTACGCGCCGAAATCACGGTCGACTTCGCCGAGGGTGAATTGATCGACGTGACCCAACACGACGGCAGCATCGTGCGCCTGCGCAAGCTCAGCGCGAACTTCAACCCGAACGATCGCGTCGCCGCAATGAACTACGTGCACGAACGCCAGGCGAAAGGCGAGGTTGTCACCGGATTGTTGTACGTCGATTCCGACGCGCACGACCTGCACGAGCACTTCAACACAACCGAGGTGCCGATCAACCGGCTGACCGCGAAGGAGCTCAGCCCGGGCGCCGCGACGCTGGCGAAGATCAACAATTCGCTGCGCTGATCAGGCCTACCGCATCACATCTGACCGTTCGCGATGAAAGTAGATCGCGCAACGACCGAAGAAAAACGCCGGCACTCTTCGACTTCGCGCCTTCGACGCGGAACCGCGAGCCTCGAAGAGATCAGGACGAACGGAGTTGAACGGCGCTCACCGGGAAAAATGAAGACCTACGACCGTGAGTACTTCGACAAGTGGTACCGGCACCCGCGCCACGCCGTGAAGTCGCGCCATGAACTGGAACGCAAGGTAGCGCTGACAGTCGCCGTCGCCGAGTATTACCTCGGTCGACCCGTTGGCAGCGTACTCGATATCGGTTGCGGCGAGGGCGACTGGCGTGCACCGTTGCGCCGGCAGCGGCCGGGCATCGAATACCTCGGCCTCGACAGCAGCGAGTACGCCATTGCGCGTTTCGGCCGCGCACGCAATCTGCGCCTGGCGACTTTCGGGCAACTTGCCGAACTGCGTTTCGACACGACCTTCGACTTGATCGTCTGCACCGACGTGCTGCACTACGTGCGTACGCCGGAACTCAAGCGCGGGCTGCGCGGCATCGTCGAGATGCTCGACGGCGTTGCGTTTGTCGAGTTGTTCACCGCACTGGATGCGCCCGACGGCGACAAGCACGGTTTCATCGCCCGCTCACCGAAGTGGTACCGCAGCGTATTCGGCCAGGCGGGTCTCATGGCGTGTGGAACGCACTGCTATCTCGGACCGCGCCTGAAGGGGAGCGTAGCCGCACTGGAGATTTTCCCGGGCGATTGAAACCTGCCTCATGCGTCCGCAGTTTGCTTCGAGGGGCACCTGGTTTGCCGGGCCCGATACCCGCTACGGAGGTGAAAAATGGAGAGACTGCTTTCTGGGCGCGTCGCACTCGTGACCGGCGCTTCATCGGGCATCGGCGATGCGACGGCACGCGCTCTGGCCGAAGCCGGCGCAGATATCGCGATAACGGCGCGTCGGCTCGATCGCCTTGACGTGCTGGCGGCCGACCTGGAGCGTTCCGGTGTGAGGGTCCTGGTGCTCGCTGCCGATCTGATGCGCGAGGATGAATGCCGGCGCATCGTGACGGCAACCGAGGCCCAATTCGGCCGGCTCGATGTTCTCGTCAACAATGCGGGTGTCATGCTGCTGGCGCCGGTCGACGGCTCGAACCCAGCCGACTGGCGCACCATGCTGGAACTCAATGTGCTGGCACCGATGGTGTCGTCGCAGGCTGCGCTTCCCGGCATGCGCGCACGCGGCGGCGGCCATATCGTCAACGTCTCGTCGACGGCGGGACGCATCGCCAATCCAAACGTATCCGGCTATTCGGCCAGCAAGTTCGGCATCGTCGCATTTTCCGAATCGTTGCGACGCGAGGTGTACAAGGACAACATCCGCGTCACGGTGATCGAGCCGGGCATCGTCGAGACCGAGCTGCGCGAACACATTCCGCATGCAGGAATGAAGCAGACACTCGATGCATTCGCGGCATCGTTGCGCCAGCTGCAACCCGAGGATGTAGCGAATGCAGTGCTGTACTGCGTGACGCAGCCGGCGCATGTGAACGTCAACGAAATACTGATGCGGCCGACGGATCAGGAGCGGTGACGCGTACCGTACCTCTCCGGCTGGCGGGAGAGGTCGCATCGAAAGTGAGGGTGGCGTGGATGAGCAGAGAGCGTGGCGTTATTCAGCGCGCTGAAGGCTGACGGATCCCTCACCCCTTGCCCTCTCCCACAAGGGGAGAGGGGGAGTGGTCATCGCGCGCGTCGAGGCGCAATCAGCGCGCCGAAGGCTGACGGATCCCCTCACCCCTTGCCCTCTCCCACAAGGGAAGAGGGGGAGTGATCGTCGCGCTTGCGCGCGACAGCTTTACTTGATTGAAGCTAGGCTTTGCGCGCGTTGCGGTCGCCGCGGAACTGGCGATGCTGCTTCTTCGCGGCGGCGTGCGAATTGCTCGGCGCGTGCGCGTGGGGGCGGCGTGCGTGAGTCTTGGGCTTGCCGAACGTCGGGCGGTTGTTGCTGCCAGGACCTTCCAGACGCAACGGCTGCGACGGCTCAAAGCCGGCGACGCTGTTCACGGCTATGTCCTTCTTGAGCAGCCGGCGGATGTCGCGCAACAAACCGGCTTCATCCTGCGAGACCAGCGAGATCGCGGTGCCTTCCGCGCCGGCGCGGCCGGTGCGGCCGATGCGGTGGATGTAGTCCTCAGCAACCATCGGCAGATCGAAGTTGATCACGACCGGCAGCTGGTCGATGTCGAGGCCGCGTGCCGCGATATCGGTGGCAACGAGCACGGTCACCTTGCCGTTCTTGAAATCCTTCAGCGCGCGCGTGCGCGCACCCTGGCTCTTGTTGCCGTGGATCGCCGCGGTCTTGAGACCGAATTTCTCGAGATGGGCGCACAGCTTGTCGGCACCGTGCTTGGTCCGGCTGAACACCAGGCTCTGGCGACGGCTGTCGGCGGACAGCACGTGCAGCAGCAGGTCGCGCTTGCGCGCGGCGTCGACCGGATGCACGACGTGGGTCACGGTCGCGGCGACGGTGTTGCGTGCGGCGATCTGGATTTCCTCGGGATCGCGCATGAATTGCGCCGCGATCTGCTTGATCTCGTCGGCAAAGGTCGCCGAGAACAGCAGCGTCTGGCGCTGCCTGGGCAGCGTGCCCAGAATTTTCTTGATTGCCGGCAGGAAACCCATGTCGAGCATGCGGTCGGCTTCGTCGAGCACCAGCATTTCGATGCCGGAAAGATCGACGCCGCGACGCTCCATGTGGTCCATCAGACGGCCCGGCGTGGCGACGATCAGGTCAACGCCACGACGCAGCGCATCGATTTGCGGACCGATGCCGACGCCGCCGAAGATCGTCGTGCTGTGCACGCGCAGGTGCTTGGCATAGCCGCGCACGCTGTCGTGGACCTGGGCCGCGAGTTCGCGGGTTGGCGTCAGGATCAGGGCGCGCGGCTTGCGCTTGCCACCGCTCGGGGCTGTCGGCGTCACGAACAGGCGCTCGAGCAGCGGCAGGGCGAATGCGGCCGTCTTGCCGGTACCGGTTTGTGCGCCGGCCAACAGATCGCGGCCGCTCAAGGCGACCGGAATTGCAGACGACTGGATCGGGGTAGGGGTGTTGTAGCCATGCTCGGCGAGCGCGCGCAACAACGCGGGCGAAAGCCCGAGGTTATCGAAAGACATTGTGAAAGCTCCAAATGTTTGATCCGCGCACGAAGGCGCGGGCGCCTGGCCAAATGGTCAGGTGCAGAAGTAAACCCGGAGCGTTCCCAGTGAACCGCGCAACAGGCAAGATACCGACGCGTCCCGTCAGGGACGGGCGTTTCGGAAGGGCGTCGTTGCCGAGTGGTACAGGCCATCGTGACGAGTCCACGCGAGAGCGCAAACCATCGATCGATCAGATCGATGCACGGGGCGACCGTAAGGGAAAAACGGAGGGCGACGCTGTGTTACGCCGGGAAGTGTACAGCAAAACTTCCAGCAATTCCATGAGCATCCGGCAACTAGCTGAGGTCGGGCATGAAAACGATGCTGCGATCGCATATTTCATGGGCCGTCCGTTCGATGCCCTGAGCTGCAGCCTCGTACGGAGCCGCTGAGGCAACCATGACGGAGGCGCTGAGGCAACCACGGACAACACTCCCGGCTTTCGAGGCTTTGTTGTCTGCTGAGTGCCGGCCAGGCGGTGGCCCGGCGTATGCCATGCAACCAGCTGAACTGGCGGGCCTCTTGCGGGTCGACGCGGCCCTCGAGTTCGTTCTGCTGTTTCAGTCGCGCTCGGCCTTGGCCCAATCGAAATAGGTGTACAAATTGGAGCCGTAGCGCAGTTCCTTGACCTGCAAGCCGAAGGTGTAGCTGGTCTTGCCGGTGTCGGTTCCGATCGGCGACTTGATCGAAAGGCCCTTCGCGGGAATCTGCGGGGAGAGGCTTCTTGCTGCGACGGCGTAAGCCGCGGCATCGATGTGTTCACGACCGCTCAACGCTTCGAGCAGCGGACGACCGTCGGCCTGAGGCAGCTCGACGCCGAGGATCCTGGCGATCGTCGGCGCGACGTCGACATTTCCGCTTGGCAGCGTGTCGACGAAGTTCTCGCGGAAATCGGGGCCGAACGCGAGCAGCGTATTGTGCACGTCGACCGGGCTGAAGCTGCCGTGCATGCCGCGGCTGATGTGGTTGTAGACGCCCTGGAACTCGATGCCGGGCATGCCCTGAACCATCGCGTGTTCGTCAAACGTGTAGCCGACGACGATATCGGGATTGCGCCGTTCGACATTTTCCAGATGCACGATCGACAGCGGCAAGGTGCCGGGGATGTCGCCGTAGCGCGGGTCGACGAAGATCGCGCCGAACTCCTCGCGGCTCTGCAGGAAACGAACCGCTGCTCGAATGCGCTCCGGATCGTGTGCCGGATGATAAAGGTAGTCGGTGCCGCCATTGCTGGCGATAACGAACGCTTCGCGCGGCAGAAACGGATGCAGAAGCTGGTAATCGGGCGTGGTGAACTTGCCGTACTTGTAGTCAGGGCAATTCGAGGCATCGGCCTTCTTGTCCGGATGCAACTGACCGCCGTCGGCGAGAATGCCGGACATGACCGGATCATAGAAGCAACCGCCGCCGTCATAGGCGCGGATGCCGGCCATGCTCAGCTCGTGCGCGAGACGTACCTCGCCGGAAACCGAATAACCGTGTTCACGGTCGATTGCGCCGATTTTCCCACTTTCCACTTTGCGCAAAGGGAACAGGTCGAGCGGTCCGGAGACGTTGCTGTGGCCGTGATCGGAGACGACGATCAGGTCCGTGGTCGTGTCCAGGCCGAGTTCTGTCAGCCGTGCCTCCAGTTTGCCGAGCAATTCGTCCTGCGCCTTGAGCGCCATGTGATAGTTCGGCGCGCCGACTCCATACGCATGCTCGGTACTGTCGGGATTGCGCAGCCAGACCACGGACAGATCGGGCCGTTTCTGCGGCAGGATGTAGTCGAGAAACACCGACATCAGAAACTTGTTCGCTGCGGTAGGCGGTGCGCCGTGACTGTCGCCGGGGTCCGGCGTGACGTGGTCCGCCATGCTGACAATGCCCGGTTGAAACGTCGGATCACCGTTGTCGTTGCGCAGCTTCAATGCACCGTCGGCGTAGGCGAACGGCGCAGTCGCCGGCAGCGCGATGTGCGCAGCCTGCAACTCGCGCGCGAAGGAAAGCGGAAACGCCGCCTTCTCGTCGAGCAGCACGCCGCCGTTCTTGTAGTCCTGCAGGAATGCCGGCCCGGACTTGCCAACGACCGCGGTTTTCAGGCCGGCCTTCTGCGCCGCCTGGAACAGCGTCCCGATCAGGAACAGATGCTCGTCCTGGTTCTGGTCGAGCTGCCTGAGGACCCCGTAGTCTTCTGTGAAGACCGGATCATTCATGTCGGTTTCGTCGCCGCCCGACGTGCGCGCCGGTGCGCCGGGACGATAGACCGTGTTGCCGTAGAAGCCGGATTCGCCCGAGAACGCACCGGTGGCGAATGCCGCCGCATTCATCATGGTAAAGGTCGGGTAGCTCGAATGATTGTCGGCGAAGCGGGTGCCGCGCCGGGCGAGCGCGAAGAGATTCGGCGTCTCGGCTCCGTCGACGGAGTCCGGGCGCATGCCGTCCCAGACGAACACGATGACCCGGTGCGAGCCTTTCGCGCCGGCCGGCTCATGCGACGCGCTGCGCGTCGTTACAGGCGCGCCGCAGCCGGCGACAAGCGCAAGAAGTGCCGTCGCGAGCGAGCCGCGAACAACCAACTGAAATCGTGGCATGCATGCATCCCCGTGACTTGCCTTCATGGTCCGTGTCGAATGTTGCAACGATGTTGCATTCGATCGCGATGATCCTGGAAATGCAATCGGTTTTTGAGTCGGGCTGATACGGGCCATGAAAGTTGTGCATTGCGGCTGGATGCCGCCCTGGAAAACAACCACAATCGGTCGAGGCTACGGGGAAAGAGATGGCAATGAATTCCGTTCAACGCAAGGTCGTGGTCGCCGGGTTTCTCGGCTGGACACTCGACGCATTCGACTTCTTCATACTGATCTTCGCAGCGAAAGCGATCGCGACCGAATTCAAGGTCGGTCGCGAAGACGTTATCTTTGCCATCACGCTGACGCTGATGGCGCGCCCGCTCGGCGCGTTCGTGTTCGGCCTGCTGGCCGACCGCTTCGGCCGGCGACCGATGCTGATGCTCGACATCGCGCTGTTCTCGTTCTTCGAACTGGCCTCGGCATTCGCACCGAACCTGACGGTGCTATTCATACTGCGTCTGCTGTTCGGCTTTGCGATGGGCGGCGAATGGGGTCTCGGTTCCTCGCTGACCATGGAAATCATTCCGGAGAAGTCGCGTGGCTTCGTTTCAGGATTGCTGCAGGAGGGCTATGCCTGCGGCAACCTGCTCGCCGCACTGCTGTTCTGGCTGCTGTTCGATCATGTCGGCTGGCGCGGCATGTTCATTGTCGGCTTCCTGCCATCGCTGCTCGTGCTCTATATCCGGTCAGCAGTTCCGGAATCACCGGTATGGGAACACGCGCAGAAGACCAGGACTGCACAGGAGCGTCATCCGTTGCAGGCGATGCGCGGCTACTGGGGGCGTGCGCTGTTCATGATCGTGCTGATGACGCTGTTCAACTGCTTCAGCCACGGCACGCAGGACCTGTATCCTTTGTTCCTGCAGGTCGAGAAAGGCTACGGCACGGACCTCGCCGGCAAGCTCTCGACGATCGGGCCGATCGGCGCGATTGTCGGCGGGCTGTTCTTCGGCGCGCTGTCCGAACGGATCGGCCGCAAGCGCGCGATCGTGCTCGCCGCGCTGTTGTCGCTGCCGATATTGAAGTTGTGGGCGTTCAGCAGTGAGCCGTGGCTGCTCGGTCTCGGCGCATTCTGGCTGCAGGTCATGGTGCAAGGTGCCTGGGGTGTTGTCCCGGTGCACTTGAATGAACTGTCGCCGGACGCCGTACGCGCGACGATGCCGGGGTTGACGTACCAGATCGGCAACTTCATCGCCTCCGGCGTACCGTGGGTGCTGACGACGATGGCAGAGGCCAACCACAAGCAATATGGCCTGACGATGGCGGTGTTCATTGCCGGCGTCGCAGTCCTGCTTGCGATTGTTACGGCGCTGGGTCCCGAGGCCAAGGGGCAGCGCTTCGGTGCCGCCATGACAAGCCCTTCGACCTGATCGGGCCCATTGACGATCAATGCCTGGTGTCGCAGCCATGCCGGCGCTGGCGTTCCCCGCGCGTTTCCGGCACCCTATGAGAATTATTCGTATTCGCATCTGTGACGGAGTTGGTTCATGCGCTGGAAATTCGCTGCTGGTATCACCGCATTGGTCCTGGGTTGTCTCGGCATCGCCGCGACATGGAGCCTTTCGGCGGCCCCACCGGCCGGGACCGGCGATCACACCGAAATCGCTGCACTGCGCAAGGAACTGGCGGAGCTGAAAAAATCCGCCTATCACCCCGAACTTGGCGAGCAGATGCTCGGTATACAAATTCGTCATGCGCGGCTCTGGTCCGCCGGCGAGGCGCAGAACTGGACCTTGGCGGCGTTCGAACTGCAGGAACTCAAGGAAGCGTTCGACGCCGTCGTCGAGCAGAATCCCGAGCATGCAATTTTCCAGCCGCAGCGCCTCGCCGACATCCTGCCGGCGATGACGCGCGCGCCGCTGCTGGCGTTGCGCGACGCGATCGACCACGGCAGCAAGGTGGAATTCGAAAAGACCTTCGACGGCTTGTCGGCGGCCTGCACCGGTTGCCACAAGGCAGCAGGCAACGACTTCCTTGTCATCGAGCGACCGAAGACGCCGCTGCTCGACAACCTGCGCGTCGCACCGCCCTCGGCGAAAAAATGATCGCTTCAGAAGCGAAAGATTGAACCACGAATAACACGAAGGACACGAAGGAAGCACGAGCAAGGAATGTAGAAGTGCCGCGCGCGCCGACGACGATGTACGGGCGAGTTAAGTGCTTTGGCTTCACTCTCTATAAACAGGTCTGCTCCGCTTCTTTTGCCTTCGTGTTCTTCGTGTCCTTCGTCGTTCAGTCTTTCTTGGTTCTGGATCCGGCTCTCGATCTAAAGCGGAATGCGCTTGGCGCCGACGAAGTGCTCGTGCCAGTAAGTGTCGTCGAGACGATCCAGGCGCACGGTGCCGCCTTCGTTCGGCGCATGCACGAAGCGGCCTTCGCCTACATAAATGCCGACGTGGCTGACATGACGCGTCAGATGGCGAAAGAACACCAGGTCGCCGGACTCGAGGCGGTTGCGATCAATGTCGGGCGCGGCGATGTCGCCGATGTCCGCGGCTGACCGCGGCAGCACGATGCCGGCAACATCGCGGAACACATAGCCGACCAGTCCGCTGCAATCGAAGCCGCCCTCCGGCGTATTGCCGCCGTAGCGATACGGAGTGCCGACGAGCGCAATCGCGCGAAACAGGATGTCGTTCGGCCCTACAGCGCCGTGATGCCGTGTCGGCGCCGTGAAGCGTGGCAGCGGGCCGGGCTTGGGTCGCGGCGTGCTGCACGCAGCGAGCACCAGTGAGCAGCAGAGCAGGGCTGGATACTTCGCGCGCATCGGCCGCACGTTGGGACAACGCGCCGTGTCTGTCAATGACGGCGCCGCCACAACCGATGTACCATGCCGTCGTTCAAATTCGGAGTGCACCATGCAGGCGGAAAAAGACAAGGTCGTGACCTTTCACTACCAGCTGACCGACGACAGCGGCGCAGACGTAGACAGCTCGCACGCGCGCGAGCCGCTGGCGATATTGTTCGGTCACGGCGCGATCATTCCCGGACTCGAGACGGCGATTGCAGGTCATGTCGCGGGTGATCGTTTCAATGTCGTGATACCGCCGGAACAGGCCTATGGCGCGCGACGAGAGGACTACACGCAACGCGTACCAAAGAAATATTTCCGCGACGGCGACCGTCTGATGGCGGGCATGTCGACCGTGCTGAGGACGGAAGACGGTCACCGGTCCGTCACGGTCGTCAAGGTGGGGTCGAGCGTGATCGATGTCGACCTCAATCACCCGATGGCCGGCAAGACGCTGACCTTTGCGGTCGAAGTGGTCGACGTGCGCGAACCCAGTGAAGAGGAAGTCGCGCACGGTCATGTGCACGGCCCGGGTGGTCACCATCATCATTAGTGGCCGGCGGAAACGAGTCGGACTTGCTTGATTTCGACCGGCGGCTGCATTTTTCGACAACCCCGAACCCACTTGTTGCGCAAGAGGTTCGCCGGCTCGATTCAAGCGGGCCGCAACATCGCGAGGTTCATCGTCGCGCCAGGAAAAAAAAGGCCCGGTTTCCCGGGCCTTTCCGGACTCCCCTCACTGTTCGGCCTCAGGCGGCGACACTGCCCACCAGCGTCAGTTTTGGACGCTGGCTGAGTGGCGACGCAGGTTGTTCGATCGATTCAATACCGGTACCCGTGACCAGATCGTGCATCTCGGCGACGGACTGCTCGAAGCGCGCCAGACGGCTGTTGGCCGCAGCGCTGACGGTTGCGGGAAGCTTATCCACTTCAAGCAGTTGCCGGACCAGGTTCCGGTGATGCTCCGAGAAGCTCGGATCCTGCACTGCCTCTTCCAGCGCGCAGATCATGGCAGCCAGCCACCCCGAAGTCGGAGAGCGCAGCGCCAGTAACAGCTCGTTGGTTGGGATGGACATCGTTCAACTCCCGCGTGATGCCGGCCCCCGCCGGCGCTGGAGCAAATGCAGAATCGATGCCAACGATTCTGCAGTGTGATGCGGTTCACAACTCAGGGCTGCCGGGCGCCGATGCCGGAACATCGCTCACGGTGGCCGATGCGAATATTGGCGGCAGCTTGCGTTCAGTGACTGCTTTCGCTCACGCTTGCCGTTTGCGCCGACTTCCGAGGGGAAATCAGATGCGTTGCCTGCCGCCGTTGATCGTCACCGCCGCACTGGCTCTGGCTGCGTGCCAGGTGAAGGTGCCCGCGCCGGAGTACGACGTGATCGTGCGCGGCGGAACGATCTACGATGGCAGCGGCGGCCAGCCGGTGATTGCCGACGTCGGCGTGCGCGGCCAGCGCATCGCGTCGATCGGCGATCTGGGCAAGGTGCACGCGGCGCGCGAGATCGACGCCAAAGGCATGGCCGTCGCCCCCGGCTTCGTCAACATGTTGTCGTGGGCACCGGATTCGCTGTACATCGACGGCCGCTCGCAGTCGGATATCCGCCAGGGCGTGACGCTGGAGGTCTTCGGTGAAGGCGAGTCGCTCGGCCCGCTGACCGACGAAATCCGCAAGGCCGACCTCGCTGCGCAGGGCGACCTGAAGCATCCGATCGACTGGACGACGCTCGGTGAAGGCCTCGATGCGCTGGTAAAGAAGGGTATCTCGCCGAACATCGCCTCGTTCGTCGGCGCGGCGACGATCCGCGAGCACGAACTGGGCTACGTCGACCGCGCGCCGACGCCGGACGAGCTCAAGCGCATGCAGGATCTGGTACGTCAGGCGATGCACGAGGGCGCACTCGGCGTCGGTTCCGCCCTGATCTACGCGCCGGCCTTCTATGCCAAGACACCGGAGTTGATTGCGTTGGCCCAGGCCGCCGGTGAATCGGGCGGCGCCTACATCTCGCACATGCGCAGCGAAGGCAACCGCCTGCTTGAATCGCTCGGCGAACTGATGACGATCGCGAGTGCCGCGCATATTCATGGTGAGGTTTATCACTTCAAGGCTGCCGGGGCTGGCAACTGGACGAAGTTCAGCCAGGCGATCGCGAAGATCGACGAGGCGCGCGCGAAGGGGCTCGACATCTCGGCGAACATGTATACCTACACGGCCGGCGCGACCGGACTCGATGCGGCAATGCCGCCGTGGGTCCAGGAAGGCGGCGTCGAAGCGTGGATCAAGCGCCTGAAGGATCCGGCGATCCGCGCACGCGTCGCAAAGGAAATGCGCGAGCCGACCGACGCCTGGGAGAACCTTCTGATTGCCGCCGGAAAGCCCGACAACGTGCTGCTGGTCGCGTTCGACAGCGAAGCGTTGAAACCGCTGACCGGAAAGACTCTGGCGGAAGTCGCGAAGCTGCGCGGCAAGTCGGCGGAAGAAACCGCCATGGACCTGGTCGTCGAGGATCACAGCCGCGTCGGCACGGTCTATTTCCTGATGTCCGAGGACAATGTCAAGCTCGGCTTGTCGCAGCCGTGGGTTGCGCTCGGCTCTGACGAGGGCTCCTATGCACCGGAGGGCGTGTTCCTGAAGTTCCAGCCGCACCCGCGCGCCTACGGCAACTTCGCGCGCTTCCTCGGCCACTACGTGCGTGACGGTCACGTCGCGAGTCTCGCCGACGCGGTGCGTCGCCTTGCTTCGCTGCCTGCGCATAACCTGAAGCTGCACGATCGTGGCGAACTGAAGGCCGGCAACTTTGCCGACATCGTGATCTTCGATCCGGCGACAATCGACGAGCATGCGACGTTCGACCATCCACAGCAATACGCGACCGGCATGCGCGACGTGTTCGTCAACGGGGTGCAGGTGCTGAAAAATGGCGAACACACTGGTGCGACGCCGGGGCAGGTCGTGCGCGGCCCCGGTTACGTCGCCAAATGACGCAGAACGACACTCCCACGCAACGGAATGCGGATGTCCTGATACTTGGCGGTGGGGTGATCGGACTGGCCTGCGCGCTGTACCTGCTGCGCGCAGGGCGCAGCGTGACGATCGTCGAGCAGGGAACGGCCGCCGGTGCCTGTTCGCACGGCAACTGCGGCACGATCACGCCGAGCCACGCGATGCCGCTGGCCATGCCCGGCCAGATCGGTCAGGCGTTGCGCTGGCTGTTCAAGAGCGATGCGCCATTCCGCGTCGCGCCACGTCTGGACTTTGCCCTGTTCGAGTGGCTGCTGCAGTTTGCCCACCGTTGCACCTGGAACGACTTCCATCGCACGACCGCGGTCAAGGCGCCGCTGCTGCGGCTGGCGCGGCAGGCGATCGAAGCGCTGATCCGTGACGAGCGCATTGAATGCGAGTTCGAGGCGACCGGCACCCTGAATGTTTTTCGCGACGAACAAGCCTTTGCCAAGTCGCAGTGGCTGCCGAAGATACTGGCCGAGTGCGGCATGCCGGTCGACGTGCTCGATGGTGCGCGCTGCCGCGCGCTCGAGCCGGCGCTGAACGAGAGCATCATCGGCGGTCATCTCAACCACGGCGATGCGCACCTGCGGCCGAATCGCTACGGTGCCGGATTGGCGGACGCGGTCCGGGCAATGGGCGGAACCATCGTCGAGTCGACGAAAATCACCGGCTTTCGTCTCGGCCGTGAGCGGCTAGACGCAGTGACGACCGACCGGGGCGCCTTTGCCGGACATGACGTGGTCTTCGCGCTCGGTGCCTGGTCGCCGCTGCTCGCCAGGCAACTCGATCTGCGCATCCCGATCCAGCCCGGGAAGGGTTATTCGATCACCTATACGCGGCCGCAACGATGCCCGCGCATTCCGCTGACGCTGAAGGAGCGGCAGGTTTGCGTGACCGGCTGGAGTTCGGGCTATCGTCTCGGCAGCACCATGGAATTCGCCGGCTACGATGCGTCGCTGAACCGGACGCGCCTGGATGCGCTCCGGCGCGGCGCGGCGGAATACCTGATCGAGCCGGAAGGTCCGCGGGTGGTCGAGGAATGGTACGGCTGGCGGCCGATGACCTATGACGACCTGCCCATTCTCGGCCGCAGCGCGCGCGTGCAGAATCTGGTTCTGGCCACCGGTCACGGCATGCTCGGCGTGACCATGTCGGCAGGGACCGGCATGCTGGTCGCCGACATGATCTGCGGGCGGCGGCCTCCGCTCGACCCGGCACCATTTTCACCGAGTCGATTCAACCTATGAGAGAACACCCCGATGTCACTGCGAAACATTGTTGTATTTGCAGCATTATCCACATTGTCTGTCATCGCCTTCGCCGACGAAACCGCGACAGCGGAAAATGCCGACAAGGCCGGACCGGTCGAATTTCAGTGGGGCGTGAAGATTCCGCTGCGCGACGGCGTCAACCTGAATGCGACGTTGTACCGGCCGCAGGTACAGAAGGATCCGGTGCCGTGCATATTCACGCTGACGCCGTACATCGCGCAGAGCTATCACGATCGCGGCATGTATTTCGCCGGTCATGGCTACGTCTTTGCCGCCGTCGACGTGCGCGGCCGCGGCAACTCGGAAGGCAATTTCACGCCGATGCTGCAGGAGGCGAAGGACGGGCGTGACGTGGTCGAGTGGCTGGCGCAGCAGAGCTACTGTAACGGCAAGGTGACGATGTGGGGCGGCTCCTATGCCGGCTACGACCAGTGGGCCACCGCAAAGGAATTCCCGCCGCACCTCGCGACGATCGTGCCGGTCGCATCGCCGTTCGCCGGCGTTGATTTTCCCCGGCGCAACAACATCGCCTATCCGTACGACGTACAGTGGCTGACGTTCACCAGCGGCAAGGCCGGGCAGGAGCGGATCTTCGGCGACAGCGCATTCTGGGCGGCGAAGTTCAAGGAGCTGTACCTCGGCCATCGTGCCTTCAAGGAGCTCGACAGCATCGTCGGCAATCCATCGCCGATCTTCCAGAGCTGGATCGCGCATCCGATGATGGATGTCTACTGGGACAGCTACAACCCGAGCGCGGAACAGTATGCGAAGATCGACATGCCGATCCTGACCATCACCGGCCAGTACGATGGCGATCAGCCCGGCGCGATGAGCCACTACAGGTTGTCGATGGCAAACGCCTCGGAACACGCGAAGGCGCAGCACTACCTGATCATCGGCCCGTGGGACCACCCCGGCACGCGCACGCCGAAAGCCGATGTAGGCGGCCTGACCTTCGGCAAGGCCAGCCTGCTCGACATGAATAAGCTGCACAAGGACTGGTACGACTGGACGATGAAATCCGGCGCGAGACCCGAGTTCCTGAAAGACAAGGTCGCCTACTACGTACTCGGCAACGGAGCCGAGGAATGGCGTTACGCGCCGACCCTCGCAGCGGTCACGGCGGAATCGCGGCCACTGTATCTGGCCTCGATCGATGGACGGGCGGATGAATTGTTCGCATCGGGTGCGCTGGCAGCGGACAGGGCTGCGGGCAGCTCGCGCCCGGACCGCTATGTCTACGATCCGCTCGACACCAGTTCGGAGAAGGTCGACTCGGTCGAAGTGCCGAACATGATCACCGATCAGCGCTGGCTGCTGCAGCAGAGCGGCAAGTATCTGGTCTATCACACGGCCGCGTTCGCGCACGAGCTGGATATCGCCGGTTTCTTCAAGCTGTCGGCGTGGATTGCGATCGACCAGCCGGATACCGATTTCCACGTCGCCGTGTTCGAAGTACAGCCGGACGGCACCAGCGTGTTCCTGACCGACGACATGATGCGGGCGCGCTATCGCAGCAGCAACCGCAGCGCGCAACCGGTCGCGAAGGGCAAGCCCGAGCGCTACGAGTTCGGTGCCTTCACGTTCGTCGCACGCAGCATCCAGCAAGGCAGCAGGCTGCGCCTGGTCATCGCGCCGATGAACTCCCTTTACAGCGAGAAGAACTACAATTCCGGCGGCGTCGTTGCGGAAGAGACCGGCAAGGACGCGCGCAGCGTGAACGTGACCCTGTACCACGACGCCCAGCATCCGAGCGCGCTGTACGTGCCGATTGCCGCCGTGGCGCCGAAAACGCCGCCGCCGCACTGAGCACAGCCGCAGCACCAGGCGGACAGGTCATGGACATCTTCGCGTTGCATCAAGGTACGTCGCCGCTGTTCGTCTCGCTGCCGCACGACGGCACGCGCCTGGGCGATGGCCTCGCGCAACGCCTCACGCCGTCCGCCCGGCGCGCACCGGATACCGACTGGCACGTGTCGCGCCTGTATGCGTTCGCGCGCGAACTCGGCGCCTCGGTCATCGCGCCGCACTACTCGCGCTATGTGGTCGACCTGAATCGTCCGCCGGACGACACGTCGCTGTACCCCGGACAGAACACGACCGGGCTGTGTCCGGTCGTCCAGTTCGCGGGTGAGCCGGTCTACCTTCCGGGACAGGAGCCCGGCCGCGACGAGGTCCTTTCGCGTGTCGAGTGTTTCTGGCGTCCGTATCACGATGCGCTTGCGGCCGAGATCGCGCGCATCCATGCGGCACATGGCCGCGTAGTGCTCTGGGAAGGGCATTCGATCCGTAGCGTCGTGCCGTTTCTTTTCGACGGCCACCTGCCGGACTTCAACCTCGGCACGGCCGGGGGCGCAAGCTGTTCGACCGAGCTGCAGCGGCGGCTGACTGATGTACTCGAGGCGCAGGGTGATTACTCGTTCGTGGTCAACGGCCGTTTCAAGGGTGGGTACATTACGCGCAACTACGGCCGACCCGACGCCGGCGTCGACGCGGTGCAACTCGAACTCGCGCAATGCAACTACATGGATGAAGACACGTTCGCATACGACGACACACGCGCCGCATCGCTGCAGAAGGTCATTCGCGCGCTGCTGGAGGCGTGTCGTTAGCGACGCGCGTGCTGGCGCCTCCTTCTTGATCGGTCGTGTGCCGGCCTCGCATCGATGCATCGTCAGCTGCCCAACCTGATCAGTGCGGCACGTCTCGTAGCCGGACCGGTATTGATCGGCCTCGCGCTGGCTCGGGTCGAAGACGCATTTCGCTGGCTGCTGATCGTCGCGCTGGTCAGCGACATCGCGGACGGATGGATCGCGCGCCGGTTCGGACTGCAAAGCAGGGTCGGCGCGATGCTCGATTCGGCCGCCGATGCAATGACGCTGCTGAGCGCGACCGCGGGAATCGCGGCATTTCATCCGGAGGTCTTCCGCGAGCACGGGACCGGCATCGGGCTGGTCGTCGGCGGATGGATCCTGGTCAGCGTGTTCGCGCTGCTGCGCTATCGGCGCCTGTCGAGCTTCCACACGTACGCATCGAAGGCCGCGGGTTACGCGCTGGGGTTCTTCCTGGCCGCGCTGTTCCTTTACGGCTTCGTCACTGTGCTGTTCTTCGCGGCCCTACTGCTGAGCATCTGCGCGTCTGTCGAGGAACTGGCCCTGCTGTGGCATCTGCCGGTGTGGCAGGCCGACGTGCGTGGCCTGCGCTGGGTATTGCGCGAAAGGCGCTCGGCTGCCGCTCAGCGCTCGGACAGCGGATCACCGACGCAGCCGGACTGAATGTTCTTGTAGGCATCCATCGCGCCGTTCAGGTCGATATCGCCTTCGACAATCGCATCCGTGGCCGTCAATGCGCGGTAACGCAGGCGCTTCGAACGCAGCAGTTGCTTGAAATCCTCGCCTTCGATATCGATCGCGCTGACCGCACGTTCCGAACGTTTCGGCAGGCGCGCGTCGCGCGCCGTGTCCTCGTCGAAGCGCAGCGTGACGTTTTTCAGTCCGTCGGCGACGCCGATCGTCAGCGTATGCGAGCCCAGCTGCACCGCATAGTTGTCGCGATAGATCGCCGTGCAGATGTTTGCGTCGGTCATCGTGTCCTGCGTGCGATGCACCGCCCAGTCGCCGCTGCGCAACACCACGGGTGAGCCTTCGAGCGGCGCCGCGCAAGCGGGGCGCACGAGGCAACAAAGTGCCGCCGCCAGAATGGTGAGAGTTGCGGTGATACGGGTTGATCCCTGACTCGGCATGATGCCTCGCTGTGATGGCGAACCGGTTGCGATAGTAGATAGCACGACGGCGCCGCTGGTTTTGAAAGCAAGTGTAAAATACCGTCCGGCTGGATCGGGCGTCTTGCCACTTCCGTCAGACGTCGAGCTGGGCCAGATCACCCTTGGTCTCGAGCCATTCCTTGCGATCGGCCGCGCGCTTCTTCGACAGCAGCATGTCCATCAGCTTCGACGTGCCGTCGTCTATGTCGACCGTGAGCTGCACCAGCCGGCGCGTGTCGGGATGGATCGTCGACTCGCGCAACTGGGTCGGATTCATCTCGCCGAGCCCCTTGAAACGTGTGACGCTGACCGCGCCCTTCATTTTCTCGCGCTCGATCCGCTGCAGCAGCGCATCGCGCTCGGCTTCGTCGAGGCAGTAGAACAGCTGCTTGCCGACGTCGACGCGGAACAGCGGCGGCATCGCGACGAAAGCGTGGCCTCCGCGCACGAGTGCCGGGAAGTGGCGCAGGAACAGCGCTGACAGCAGCGTAGCGATGTGCAGGCCGTCGGAATCGGCGTCGGCCAGGATCACGACCTTGCCGTAGCGCAGACCCGAGATGTCGTCCTTGCCGGGATCGCAGCCGATCGCGACCGCGAGGTCGTGCACTTCGTGCGACGCGAGGACCGAGCCGGACTCGACCTCACACGTGTTGAGAATCTTGCCACGCAGCGGAAGGATCGCCTGGAAGTCCTTGTCGCGCGCCTGCTTGGCCGAGCCGCCGGCCGAATCGCCCTCGACCAGGAACAATTCGGTGCGCGTCAAGTCGCTCGACGCGCAATCGGCGAGCTTGCCCGGCAGGGCAGGCCCCTGCGTGATCTTCTTGCGCACGATCTGCTTCTCGGCTTTCAGACGCAGTGTCGCGCGCTCGATGGCGATCTGTGCGATCTTCTCGCCGAGTTCGACATGCTGGTTGAGGTACAGCGAAAAGCCGTCGTGCGTGGCGTTTTCGACGAACGCCGCGGCATCGCGCGACGAAAGACGTTCCTTGGTCTGGCCGGAGAACTGGGGATCCTGGATCCTGAGCGACAGCACGAAGCTCAGGCGGTCCCAGACGTCTTCCGGCGCCAGCTTGACGCCGCGCGGCAGCAGGTTGCGGATGTCACAGAACTCGCGCAACGCCTCGGTGAGGCCCGAGCGCAGACCGTTCACGTGAGTGCCGCCCTGGATGGTCGGGATCAGGTTGACGTAGCTTTCCTGGACCAGTTCGCCCTCGGGCACCCAGGCCAGTGCAAAGTCGAGTGCGCCGTTGTCGCGTTTGAGCGACGCTTGATAAAGAGTGGCCGGCAGATAATCGTTGCCGGCAAGCATGCTGCGAAGATAGTCGTTGAGGCCATCCTCGTAGTGCCATTCGTCCTTCTCGCCGCTGGACTCATCGCTCAAGCGAACGGTCAGGCCGGCGCACAGCACCGCCTTCGCGCGCAGCACGTGCTTGAGTCTGGGCAGCGAGATCTTCGGCGAATCGAAGTACTTCGGGTCCGGCCAGAAGCGCACGGTCGTGCCGGTCTGCTTCTTCGCGACGGTACCGACTGCCTTGAGGTCGCTCGCGCGATCGCCGTTCTTGAACTCCATGTGATGGACCTGTCCGTCACGGCGGATCGTGACCTCGACGCGCAGCGACAGCGCATTGACCACCGATACACCCACACCGTGCAGACCGCCGGAGAACTGGTAGTTGCGGTTCGAGAATTTTCCGCCGGCATGCAGGCGGGTCAGGATCAGCTCGACGCCGGGAATACCTTCTTCGGGATGGATGTCGACCGGCATGCCGCGACCGTCGTCGCTGACTTCGACCGAACCGTCGGCGAACACCGTGACTTCGACGAGCTGCGCGTGACCGGCGAGTGCCTCGTCGACCGAGTTGTCGACGACTTCCTGAGCCAGATGAGTGGGCCGCGTCGTATCGGTGTACATGCCGGGACGGCGCTTGACCGGCTCCAGGCCGGAGAGGACTTCGATGTCGGCGGCGTTGTAGCGACTGCTCATGCGTAATGCGATGTTCCGTATTCGTATGTTTGGCGCCGGTCCATTCGAACCGTCAATGGCGGCGCAGGATGATGGCGGCGAAAGAGAAGGTCAAGCACCGGTTAACGCAGCCTGTAGCCGAAATTGAATTCAGCGGCGGTAATCTCTGGCGATGCTGCGGTCCGCAGTGCTGTTTCGGGGGCGGAATTGCGACAGCTTCCGGAAGGCCGTTTTTTTTGCAACGCCTGCGCGATCGTCATGCCCGGCGGTTCGGCGGCGCAAGGTTCGGGTCGCGACGCGCAGAGCGTCCATCGCCGCGCACGTTTGGCCGGAACCCTTCGTTGCCGGTGGGCGAGGTTCGGACCGCGGCATACCCGGTACGGCCGGCACCGGCCGGCCGAGGACATGGCGCTTCTCCATCTGGCGCCGTCCCGGCCGGTCGCGACCGGATGCCTTTACTGTGCGGAAACGGCCGGCAGGGTATGCCGCGCGCGGGAATCTTCGGCTGAACTCGCAGATTCGGTCGATTCAGTGCTCGCCGGAAGGAGCAACTGTCGGTAAACTATGGCTTTACCAGCATCGGATTCGTGCTGATGACTCCCCTGATTTTCGTGACCGGTGGTGTGGTGTCCTCGCTAGGCAAGGGCATCGCCTCCGCCTCGCTTGCTGCCATCCTCGAAGCCCGTGGTCTGCGGGTGACGATGATGAAGCTCGACCCGTATATCAATGTCGACCCGGGCACGATGAGCCCGTTCCAGCATGGTGAGGTTTACGTCACCGACGACGGCGCCGAAACGGATCTGGATCTCGGCCACTACGAGCGTTTCGTGCGTACGCGCCTGACCGGGCGCAATTCGGTCACCACCGGCAAGATCTACGAGTCGGTGATCCGCAAGGAGCGTCGCGGCGACTATCTCGGCGCGACCGTGCAGGTGATTCCGCACATCACCGACGAGATCAAGCATTGCATTCACGAGGCGACGCAGAGTTACGACGTCGCCCTGGTCGAGATCGGCGGTACCGTCGGCGACATCGAATCGCAGCCGTTCCTCGAGGCGATCCGCCAGATCCGCATCGAGCAGGGCATGGACAAGTGCGTGTTCATGCACCTGACCCTGGTGCCGTATATCAAGGCGGCCGGCGAGATCAAGACAAAACCGACCCAGCACTCGGTCAAGGAATTGCGCGCGCTCGGCATCCAGCCGGACGTGCTGCTGTGCCGCTGCGAGCAGCCGCTGCCGCAGTCTGAGCGGCGCAAGATTGCGCTGTTCACCAACGTGCCGGAAAAGGCCGTGATCAGCGCGGTCGATGTCGACACGATCTACAAGCTGCCGCTGTGGCTGCACGAGCAGGGGCTCGACGACATCGTCGTGTCGCACCTGAAGCTCGACGCCAGGCCGGCCAATCTCGGCGAATGGGAAAAGACCGTTGCGGCGGTCGAGCATCCGAAACACGAAGTCACCATCGCGATCATCGGCAAGTACGTCGAGCACAAGGACGCTTACAAGTCGCTCGGCGAAGCGCTGCGCCATGGCGGCCTGAAGCAGAACACGCGCGTACACTTGCGCTGGTTGGAATCCGAGGACATCGAGGCGCATGGCGCCGATGCGCTCAAGGACGTCGACGGCATCCTCGTTCCGGGTGGTTTCGGCAAGCGCGGTTTCGAAGGCAAGATCGCTGCGGCGCGCTTCGCGCGCGAGAATCGCATTCCGTATTTCGGCATCTGTTATGGCATGCACGCCGCGGTCGTCGACTTCGCGCGCAACATTGCCGGGCTGGAAGGCGCCAATTCCAGCGAGAACGACAAACACTGCGCGCAACCGGTGATCGCCCTGATCACCGAGTGGACCACCGGCGGTGGCGACGTCGAACGGCGTGACGAAGCCTCGGACCTGGGTGGGACGATGCGCCTCGGCGCGCAGGAATGCCGTCTCAAGTCCGGCTCGACGTCGCGCGAACTCTACGGCCAGGACGTGATCCGCGAACGCCACCGCCATCGTTACGAATTCAACAATCGCTACCGCCAGCAGTTCGAAGACCTCGGCATGGTCGTCGCAGGAAAGTCGATGGACGACCTGCTGGTCGAAATGGTCGAATTGCCGCGGCAGAAGCACCCGTGGTTCGTGACCTGCCAGTTCCATCCGGAGTTCACCTCGACGCCGCGCGACGGCCATCCGCTGTTCAACGGCTTCGTCCAGGCCGCGCTCGAGTACAAGACTGTACGCAACGCGCCACGTCTGGCGGAAGCCGTGGCATGACGATGCGAGGTTCAGCCTCATTTTTGACGTCATTCCCGCGCAAGTGGGAATCCATCGGCTCTTCTCTTACTCCGAAGATCAAACTGGATTCCCGCGTTCGCGAGAATGACGGAGTAGAGAATCCGCAGCGATGAATCTGTGTGGTTTTGAAGTCGGTCTCGACCAGCCCCTGTTCCTGATCGCCGGTCCTTGCGTTGTCGAATCGCAGCAGCTGCAGATCGACACCGCCGGTACGCTGAAGGAAATCACCGCACGGCTCGGCATTCCATTCATCTTCAAGTCGAGCTATGACAAGGCCAACCGCACGTCCGCTTCGAGCTTTCGCGGCCTCGGTGTCGACGAAGGCCTGCGTATACTCGGTGAAGTCAAACGCCAGCTCGGCGTGCCGGTGCTGACCGATGTGCACGAGTACACGCCGCTCGACGAAGTCGCGTCGGTCGTCGACGTGCTGCAGACGCCGGCGTTCCTGTGCCGCCAGACCGACTTCATCCGGAATGTCGCCAATGCCGGCAGGCCGGTGAACGTCAAGAAAGGCCAGTTCCTGTCGCCTTGGGAAATGAAGCACGTCAGCGACAAGGCGCTGGCGACCGGCAACACACAGATCATGGTCTGCGAGCGCGGGGCGAGCTTCGGCTACAACAACCTTGTCTCCGACATGCGCAGCCTTGCCGTGATGCGCGAAACCGGCTGCCCGGTCGTGTTCGACGCGACGCACTCGGTGCAACTGCCCGGCGGCGCCGGAGGCAAGTCCGGCGGTCAGCGCGAATTCGTGCCGGTGTTGTCACGCGCAGCGGTCGCTGTCGGCATCGCCGGCATCTTCATGGAAACGCATCCCGATCCGGACAAGGCGCTCAGCGACGGACCGAATGCCTGGCCGCTGTCGAAAATGGCAGCGCTGCTCGAAACGCTGATGGAACTGGACCGCGCGACCAAACGCGCGGGATTTCTCGAATCCTCCCCTTGACTGTGTGCAACTCATGACCACGATCACGCAGGTCCACGCCCGCGAAATTCTCGACTCGCGCGGCAATCCCACTCTCGAAGCCGAAGTGTCGCTGAGCGACGGTTCGATCGGCAGCGCAGCGGTACCGAGCGGCGCCTCGACCGGTTCGCGCGAAGCGGTCGAACTGCGCGACGGCGACAAGTCGCGCTATCTCGGCAAGGGGGTAAATGACGCCGTTGCCAACGTCAATGGCGCGATCGCCCGGTCGCTGAATGGGTTCGACGCGGCCGACCAGAAAGGCCTCGACGCGAAAATGATCGCGCTCGACGGCTCGCCGAACAAGAGTCGCCTCGGCGCGAACGCATTGCTTGGTGTCTCACTCGCTGCCGCGCACGCCGTCGCCGCGAGCCGCAAGCAGCCGCTGTGGCGCTATCTCTCGTCCCTCGTCCCTCGTCCCTCGTCCCTGGAACCGGCTCTGCCGGTTCCCATGATGAACATCGTCAATGGCGGCGCGCATGCCGACAACAATGTCGACATGCAGGAATTCATGGTCCTGCCGGTTGGCTTGCCGAATTTTTCCGAAGCATTGCGCGCCGGGGTGGAAATATTCCATTCGTTAAAAAGTGTACTCAAGGCCAGAGGCCTGAATACGGCGGTGGGTGACGAAGGCGGCTTCGCGCCGGACCTGAAGTCGAATGAGCAGGCGATCGAAACGATTCTGGAAGCGATTGCCAGGACCGGCTACAAGGCCGGGAAGGACGTCTATCTTGGCCTCGACGTCGCCAGCTCGGAGTTCTACAGGGACGGCGCCTATCATCTCGAAGGCGAGGGCAAGACGCTGTCGTCGGCGCAACTGATCGACTTCTATGCGGACTGGTGCGCGAAGTATCCGATCATCACGATCGAAGACGGCATGGCCGAGGGCGATCGCGACGGCTGGATGGCGCTGACCGCCAAACTCGGCAGGAAGATACAACTCGTCGGCGACGACAACTTCGTCACCAATCCCGTGATCTTCCGCGCCGGCATCGCCGACGGCATCGCCAACGCGATCCTGATCAAGGTCAACCAGATCGGCACCCTCAGCGAGACTCTCGAGACGATCGCGATGGCCGACAAGGCAAACTACGCCGCAATCGTCTCGCATCGGTCCGGTGAAACCGAAGACACGACGATCGCCGATATCGCCGTCGCGACGACAGCGACGCAGATCAAGACCGGTTCGCTGTGCCGCTCCGATCGCGTCGCCAAGTACAACCAGCTGCTGCGCATCGAAGAAGCGCTCGCCGCGAAGGCACGCTATGCCGGTCGCGACGCGTTTCCCAACGTGCCGGGACTGGTCGGCTGACGGAACGTTCGCGTGCTGCGCTACGTCGCATTGCTGTTGCTGATTCTGCTGCTGGCGCTGGACGTCAAACTGTGGACCGGCGAGTGGAGCATGCGCGAAGTGTGGCGCCTCAGGCAGCGCGTCGCCGAGCAGAAGCAGGAAAACCTGAAGCTCAAGCAGCGTAACGAGGCGTTGTCGGCCGAGGTACAGGATCTGAAGAACGGCAGCGAGGCGATCGAAGAGCGCGCCCGCTCGGAACTTGGTCTGGTCAAGCCGGGCGAGACATTTTACCAGGTCGTCGAACCCGCGCCGGCGGATGCAAAGAAAAGCGGCGATGACAAGCACTGAACGCGGCCTGTGGTGCGTCGTGCCTGCTGCCGGACGTGGCGCGCGCTTTGGTGGGGACGTCCCGAAGCAATATCAGATGCTGGCCGGCAAGCCGATGCTGCTGCAGACGATAGAGCGCCTTGTGGCACACGCGCGCATTGCCGGCATCATGGTTGCTCTTGCAGCGGACGATCGCTACTGGCACGAAAGTATTGCGGTTGGCGCGAAGACGATCCTGACGACGATCGGCGGCAACGAGCGTGCCGACTCGGTGCTCGCCGGACTTCACGCTCTGCGCGAAAAGATCGGCGACAATGAGCTCGTGCTGGTGCACGATGCGGCGCGGCCGTGCGTAAGCGCCGAAGACATTTCGCGGCTGATCGTGTTGGGAACTCCCTCAGGCGGCGCATTGCTGGCCGCGCCAATGCGCGACACACTGAAACGGTCCGATCATGATCGGCGCGTCGAGGCGACCGAGCCGCGCGACGCACGCTGGCGCGCGCTGACCCCACAGATGTTCCGCTTCGGTGAACTGGTCGCTGCGCTGCGCTCGGCGCTCGACGCCGGCATCACCATCACCGACGAGGCGATGGCCATGGAGCGCGCCGGCCACCGACCATTGCTGGTCGAGGGCAGCGAGAGCAATATCAAGATCACTACGCCGGACGATCTGGCGCTGGCGGAATTCATCCTGGCGAGGCAGACCTCTTGAGAATCGGTCAGGGTTACGATGTCCATGCATTCGGCGACGGTGATCACGTCGTGCTGGGAGGCGTGAGCATCGCACATGGCCGCGGCGTCGTGGCGCATTCCGATGGCGACGTCATCATCCACGCCCTGTGCGACGCGATTCTCGGAGCACTGGCGCTCGGTGACATCGGCCGCTACTTCCCGCCCACGGACGAGCGCTGGCGCGATGCCGACAGCCGCGAGTTCCTGCGCCATTGCGCACAGTTGATGCGCGGCGGAGGGTACGTGCTCGGCAATGCCGACGTGACCGTGATCTGCGAGCGGCCCAAGATCGCACCGCACGCCGATGCGATGCGTGCGACTCTTGCATCTGACTTGAGCTGCACCATGGACCGCATCAGCATCAAGGCGACCACCAGCGAGAAGCTCGGCTTCACCGGACGCGAAGAGGGGCTCGCAGCTCAGGCGACGGTCCTGCTGGAAGAAGCGGAGCGCTGAGGGATCGTTCGACGGTGCCCGGACAGCGGCGCCGCTACTTGCCGAGCATGTAGAGCTGCCACAGGTCGCGCCCGTTCATGTGCATCAACGGATTCAGCGTGCGCATGGCGGTCGGGCCGACCGTGCGTTCCAGGTGCCGCATCTCCTGCAGCTTGCCTTTCGTTTCGTCGTCGATCGGCACTTCGATATCGTGCTCGCGCATCATCAGGATGCCCTTCGCACGCAGCGCCAGTTCGACGTACAGGCGCAGGTAGCAGAGCAGGTCGGCGACGACCTCGCCGGAAAAGCGCTCGCGCAACGCGAGCAGGTACTGACCGGCGCGGGAATCGGAGAATTTTCCGGAATCGAGCAGTTCGAGCAGCTCCTGGTCGACTTCGAAACCGCTGCCGATCCAGCCTTCGACGGCGCGCTCGCTGCGCAGGAACACCCACAGCATCAGCGGCGGTATGCACATCAGGACCAGAAGCGTCTGCTGAATCGGCGGCAGCACGAACTGGTTGAACGCCGCGTGCACGAGAACCACCAGGGCGAACGGTGGAAGGATCGCGCGCGCATCCACCTTGCCGCGCAGGTCGGCGTTGTAAAGTACCATCGCGGCAAAGATTGCCTGCATGCCGCCGTGCAGGATCGCCGTGCCGAAGCCGCGCACGATCCACACGGTCATGTGCGGGTCGGCCAGGTTGCTCAGGTAGTACACATTCTCGACCGTTGCGAATCCGGCGCCGACCGCATAGCCGAGCACCGAAGCGTCGACCAGGAAGCCGATACGTCGCGTCCGGATCAAGGCGACGATCACGCTGCCCTTGAATGCTTCCTCGATGACTGGCGCGACGTAGCGCGAGTAGTCGCCGAAATCCAGGCCCGTTGCGCGCAGGATACCGATGTTGGCCAGGTAGCAGGCGAGCGCAACGGCGCCGCCGACTAAGATGATGGTCGTGACCAAACGCAGGCGCACCAGCTTGTAGCTGTCGAGCAGCAACAAGGCGCCGAGGAAACATAGCGCCGGCAGCAGGCCGATCGAGGCGCGCAGCAGCCAGGCGGCGGCGTCGGTCATGTTCGATCGGCCCGGTCGGCCTTAGCCGACATCAATTCAGCACCTTCAGGGAAACCATCCATTCGTTGTGCCCGACATTGCCGCTGCCGAAGCCATAGGCCGAACCGATCGACAAGGTCATTTCCTGGTGGTGCATGACATTGAACAGGAAGTCGACCTGGAAGCCGACGTCGCTGTAGTGATGCGACGGAACGGAGCCGGTCGGATCGGTTACGAGCTCGCCGACAAAAACGGCAGGCCGTGCCCAGTTCAGGTAGTTCGCCGGCGTGCCGATGTTGGCAAAGCGGATTGGCGGCAGGTTCCACTCGAGCATCGACCTTGCGTAGCTTCGGCCGTTGAGCTCGTCGATGTCGAAGCCGGGGAAGCTGTCGAATTCACGGTAGCGCTTCACCTCGCCATGGTCGACCCAGTTGTTGCCGAAACCGCCGAAATAGAAGTTGGCGTAGGGATCGGCGGCATCGCCATGCGCCCAGCCGGCATAGTTGCGCAACCACAGCGACGAATGATCGAACAGAAACGGCCAGCCGAAATCGATCCCACCGTAGAGCAGCGGAATCGTATTGCCATTCTCGCGGTTGACTTCGAGGTTCATGTTCCAGCGCAGACCTTTCTCGTCGTCAACGCTGCCGAGAGAATTGGTCACGTATCCGTATTTGACCTTGGCCGCAGCGGTGACCAGCTTGTCGCTCGGTGATGTGACGTTCTGGAAGCCGGGCAGCGTATCCAGACCGTTGAAGGCTCGCAGCGACAGGTCGATGTCGAGTGTGCGTGGCACGTCGTAGATCAGGGAACGCTTGTAGCCGAACAGCCACTCGTTGCCGCGCAGGCTGGTCTTGGTCGGGCCGAACAGATCGTAGAAATCCGCGCCGTTGTGCTTGTAGCCGAGGCGATAGCCCTGGTCCTCGAGCAGCACATCGAAATGCTTGCGCTCGTATTCCGGCAGCGAGTCGCCCGGCGAGAACGCCGCGTTGACGCTGACGCGCGCCAGCCCGATCGGATCGGACCAGATGCCATGCATGCCGGCGCCCCAGCTGTCCTTGTAGCCTTCGACGATGGGATAAAGCCCCTGTTGCTGGATTTCCCGGACCGGCTTGTAGTCGCCCTGGCTCACGGTGATCTTATTCAGGTCGATCTTCGACGGGTCGCCGACATTCCAGCTCTTGACGACCGGATGCTGCTCCACGATCTGCGCGCCGAGAAAGGTGATCGCGGCAAGATCTTCGCGCGGCCGCGCATCGATGAAGCCCGGCACCAGTCCCTGTCCGGTGTAGTCGAAAGCCAGCATGCGGCCATCCGGCAGCGGCAGTGGCCGGAAGAATCCGGTTTGCGCGTTCGACAGTGCCTCGATGGCGTGGCTCGCCAGGTCGTAGCGGTAGATGTTCGACACGCCGGTGTAGTACGAACTGCCGTAGAGCGATTTTCCATCCGGCGAAAACACGAAGCCTTCCGGGACCGCGGTACCGAAATCGAAGCTCGCCAGCGGCTTCGCGTCGCCAGCAAGCAGCGACTCAGTCGACATCAGGTACAAGGCCTGGTCGCCGTTGATGGCCGTGTGCGATGCGCTGATCAGCTTGCCGTCGGGCGAGATGTCGATGTCGTAGGCGATCTCGCCGTACGGCCACGAATACACCTGGTGGTAATCGGTGTACGGGTACTCCATGCGCACCAGCGTGACGATGCCGTTGAGGTGGCGGATTCCCCACAGCGATCGGTCGCTCCGATTGAACACGAGATCGCCGATGCGTGCGTCTTCCTGCAGCATATGCGTCGCGCCGGTCACCGTATCCAGCGAGACGATGTCGCGGTAGCCGACGGTGTTGTCGGTGGTATAGAAGGCAGTCTTCGTGTCAGGGTCGTAGGCGAGCGAGGTCACCTTGTACAGAATCGGCCCCTTCACATCGACCAGCGGCTTGACGCTGCCGTCGGCCAGCGACATCGTGCCCACGTAGGCAGCGACTCCCGGATAGCGGAATGCCGCGATCATGCTGTTGCGCTGCGGATCGTAATAGGCGCGCGAGATCGAGCCCATCGCGTGCGGCGATATCGGCCGGTGCTGCGAGATCGGGTACTTGGCAATCGCTTCGAGGTTGGCTTTCTGGAAGCCTTGTTCCCATTCGATCCAGTCGTTCCAGGCTTCGCCCATCGGCTTGCCGAAGACCTTCTTGAACTGTTCGGAGTAATAGCGCTTGCTGCCTTCCGGTCGTGCCGCCCATTCGACGACACGCTCGGGCGAATACTTGAGTGCCAGGTAGGAAATGAAGCGCGTGCCGTACAGGTAGTTGTTCACGCCGACCTGGAAGTCGATCTTGGTGCCTTGCGCAGCGAGCCCCGCTGGATCGTAGAAATGGGCGTGGTCGCGCACCATGGCCCGGAACACCATCTCGTCGTAAGCGCCCTGGGCGCGTCCGCGGCCGCCGGCCATCCAGGTCTCGACGAACACGGCGAGGCCTTCCAGATACCAGCGTGGCGCCAGCGAGCGCGGTGCCGTCAGATAGGTGTAGAGCAGGGATTCGGGGTGTTTGGCATCGACCTGGATTTTGCCGCCGAGGAAATGACGCCAGAACAGGTCGTCCTGTGTCGATCCGTCGAGATTCGAGACATGAACCAGTTCGTGGTTCAGCAGCGAAAACATCCGCTCGCTGCCGACGTAGGTTTCGAACGAATAGGCGAACGGTGCGATGTCGACGGCAACCTGGTTGATCGGCGTGCCGTTGGCGCCGGCATTGCCAACATCGCCGAAGTCCTTGAGCAGGATGTTGACCTTGCCGTCGGGTTTCCAACCCCAGAGCTTCCTCTGGAAATTCAGCGAATTTTCGCCAGCACGCGCGGCCACCGGCGCCAGATAATCCTCGGCCGGGTGGAACCATATTACGCGAAGGTCGTCTGTCTGCAGCTGCTGCAGCGCCTCGTCGGCACTGGCGCCTGCAGCGAGGGCGAGCGTGCCTGCCAAAACGATACCCGCCCGGATGCCGGCTCGCTCCATTGCACTTCCCCCTGAAGAACGTACTGAACCAGTATGGAAGCATAACGGAAAAAAAATAGGCCGGCTGCTCGTGGGCAGCCGGCCCTGATCGCGTGGACCGCGTGGCTGAGCTTACTGCTGATGTTGCGAGTTCAACGTTGCCGCGAACGCAGCGTTGTTCAACATCGAGGC
>DASXKR010000007.1:0-1878 GCA_036496665.1 Rudaea sp.
GGCTTTGGCCGCGCAGTCGGGGCGAGCCGTCCAAAAAACAGAGGGCAGGACGTCAGATCCTGCAGTCGCGATGCTGAACCTTCCCACCCTGTGGACGGTGTTCGTCGTCAATTTCCTTTCGGTCGGCCTGATCTGGTTCTATGTCGCGCGCAGCTATCCCAAGCTCGAGGCGGCACGGTTCTGGACGGCGTCCGCATTCACCGCTGCGTTCGGCGCGCTGCTCGCGAGTGCCGTCATGGTCATGCCCGGTTCGCTGTTGCCGCTGCTCGTCGGCGGCACCGTGATGATCTTCGCCGCCTTCTTGGCTGCGATGGGCATCCAGCGCTTCTATGAACGGCCGGTCGGCTGGCGTCTCGCCTCCTGGGCCACCGGTCTGACCTTCGCAACCCTGTTCGTCTTCGTGAAAATCCACGACAGCATGACCATGCGCGTTCTGGTCTATTCGATCGGCCAGGCGATACCGTTTGCGATCACCTTGAAGCTGCTGCTGGCCAGGCATGACGGCCGCGTCCATCCGGGCGCCCGGCTCGCCGGCGTCATCTCCTGCCTGATCATTGCGATCTACGCGGTCAGGGCGATCGGAAATCTCGCCGGCATCGATTTCTCGTTCACGCGATCCAGCATGGGCCAGGGCGCGCTGACGCTTGCACTGATCTTCCTGTCGATGGCCTTCAATTTCGGCTTCCTGTTGATGACGATCGACCGGCTGCGCAACGAAGTCGCCGATCTTGCGCTGCTCGACGATCTCACCGGCGTCGGCAATCGCCGCCAGCTGCTGGCCCGGCTCACCGAAGAATGCGCGCGCTCGCAGCGCAGCGGCGAGCCGTTCGCGCTGCTCGTGATCGACATTGACGGCTTCAAGCAGGTCAACGACACCCATGGGCATGCCGCGGGCGACGCCTGCCTGCAGCATTTCACCCTGATGGCGCAGACGCGGCTTCGTCCCGGCGACCTCTTGGCGCGCACCGGCGGCGACGAGTTCTGTGTCGTGCTGCCGTCCTCCACCCTGCGCGAGGGCGCGATGATTGCGCGCCGCGTGCTCGACGTCTGCCGACAGGATGCCGAAGGCTGCAGCGGCACGGACATTCCGATCGCGGTCTCGATCGGGGTGGCGCAATGGACCGCCGAGATCGGCGCATTCCCGGACCGGCTGATCGCGGCCGCCGACCAGGCGCTCTATGCCGCCAAGCAGGACGGCAAGAACCGCTATGCGGCTCACGATCCGTCGCAGCCGCTGGCGCCCGATATGCGGCCGGCGCTGCCGGAACGCAAAATCGCTTGAAGGCGTGCTAGACAGAAGGCTCACGAGGCCTTCCAAGCATGATCCTTCGTCTGCTCGCAGCTGCGCTCACGCTCGTCGCGCTTTCGATTCCCGTTTCCGCCGAACAGCCCGACATCGCGACGCTGGCGAAACAGCCGGGCACGCCCGATATTCCCGGTTTGAAAATCGTCTGGCTGTCGCCCTGGGTCGAGCTTGCGAAGGCCCACCCCTGGAAGAACATCATCGTGCACCAGACCGAGGGGCCGGCGGGATCGGCGCGCGGCGGCGCGGCGGAGCAGCACAGGAACCCGACGCGGCGCGGCGTCATGGTCTGGGTCGAGACTGACGGTGTGGTGTACTGGGCGGTCTCCGACGATCTGGTGCCGACCCATACCGACGGCGCCGACCGCAACGACAACAAGTACATCGACAATGGCAAGACGTTTCACCAGGTCAACAAGGACACCTCGATCGGCGTCGAGTTCGCCGGCAACTATCCCGACGTGACGCGGCCGGCGACCCAGGCGCAGATCGACGCGTGGAAAATCCTCGTGCGGGTGTTGCGCGCGCGCTACGACATTCCGCTGGAGCGCGTCTACGCGCACAACTGGATCGAC
>DASXKR010000008.1:0-50146 GCA_036496665.1 Rudaea sp.
AGGGATATGTTCGTCTCATCCATGAGACTCACCCTTCGCGCTGCGCGCTCCGGGCCAGCCCTGCGGCTGTCCAAAATCGTTCCAGACGATTTTGTCGAACCCTCGATAGAGCTTTTGACCCTATACTCCCTTAGCAGGGGAGCCCCTTCGGCCTCTCGGGCACCTCTCCGATTTGAATCGCTAGTTTAGTTGACGAAACCACCAGGTGAGGCCGATTCGTCGCCCACGCTGCGCCCCGGTCCCGGTGTATCCGGCAGGGGAAACGCCCTTCCCGATGATCCCGCGGCATCCATTATATCTCGGCGAGCCATCCACCGGGGATTGAATTGCGGGGATTGTATTGGCGGACCCGACCGCAATACTTGCCAGAACCGCGGCCGTTCAGCTGAATGTCTTGCGTATCCGCGCCGAAGCGCTCCGTTCAACCGCTGTGCGGGGGTGATTCTTCCCCGGATCCGGCGCCGCCCTGTTCGCGCTTGATGCGCTGGAAGATCTCCTCGCGATGGACAGCCACGTCCTTCGGCGCATTGATCCCGATGCGGACCTGGTTGCCCTTGACGCCGAGCACCGTAACGCTCACGGAGTCACCGATCATCAAGGTTTCGCCGACTCGGCGGGTCAAAATCAGCATGTCTCATTTGCTCCTTTGGATCCATTGTTATTTGCGTCTTCCTGACGAGTGGGTGCGCGCTGCAAACATCCACAACGCCCGACAGAATCACCTTGAATTTGCGCGGCAGCTTGTCGCGCTGCCGTACACTCTCCCCTGTCTATACCCGGCGGGGTCAGGATTGCGGATTCCGTCGTGCTCGCCAGCGCTGCCCCATAACTGGAGCATCTACGCAACCTTTGGAATACTAGCCTACGCGCCAAGTCCATGCAATGAAACGCGAAAACGGTTAGCCGGAGGTTAATGTATCTGTGACGAAGGTCATGCCAAGTGCTGGGCGACCCAGGCCGGCACTGCCTCGATCGCCGCCGCCAGCTCTGGCGAATCATCGCCACCGCCCTGGGCCAGATCGGGACGGCCCCCGCCTTTTCCGCCGATCTGCCGCGCGACGAACCCGACGAGGTCGCCTGCTTTCACCTTGCTGAGGGCCCTGCCGCTCACGCCGGCCACCAAGGCCGCCTTGCCATCGGCCGTGCCGGCCAGCAAGACCACGCAATCGCCCAGCGTCTGCTTGAATCGATCGACGTTTTCGCGCAGCGATTTGGCGTCGGCGCCTTCGAGCCGCGCGGCAATCACCTTGATGCCTTGTACATCTTTTGCTTTTTCCGCAAGGTCGAGCGCGGCCGCACCGGCCGCCTTCGTCTTCAGTCCTTCCAGTTCGCGTTCCAGTTTCTTCTGGCGCTCGAACAACTGGCGCAGCTTGTCGATGACATCGGCATCACTTGCCGACAACAGGCCGGCAATCTGTTCGAGACGCGATTCCTCGCTGGCGACGTAGGCCAGCGCGCCGGCACCGGTCAGCGCCTCGATGCGGCGGATGCCGGCGGCGACGCCGGTCTCGCCGACGATCTTGAACAGCCCGATATCGCCGGTACGGCCGACATGTGTACCGCCACACAATTCGGTCGAGAAATCGCCCATCTTCAGCACGCGTACCTGATCCCCGTACTTCTCGCCAAAAAGTGCCATCGCACCGAAATCGATCGCCTGCTGGTATCCCATCTGGCGGACTTCGGCCTCGACATTGCGGCGTACCTCGGCATTGACCAGATTCTCGATCGTACGTAATTCCTCAGGTGTCAGCGGTTTGAGGTGCGAGAAGTCGAAACGCAGGCGATCCGGCGCGACGAGCGATCCCTTCTGGGTCACGTGGTCACCAAGCACCATGCGCAGCGCAGCGTGCAGCAGGTGTGTCGCCGAATGGTTCAGCACCGTGGCCTCGCGCCGCTCTGCGTCGACCGAGCCGTTCAGCGGTGCGCCGACACGCAGCGGCGTGCCGCTCCAGCGGCCGACATGACCGTGATACGCGCCCGCGAGCTTGACGGTATCGGTAACGGTGAATTCGCCGTCGGCGTTGCTCAACAAGCCGGTGTCGCCGACCTGGCCACCGGATTCGGCGTAGAACGGCGTGGCGTCGAGGATCAACGTCGCCTCGTCGCCATCGACCAGTTCGCTCACTTCACGGCCGCCATGGATGATCGCGGCGACGTTCAGCGCGTCGGCGTCAAGGCCGCCATAGCCGAGGAACTGCGTCGGCGGCAGACGTTGTACGAGATCGGCGGAAATCGTTGCCTTGCCTTCGAACCGGCTCGCCGCGCGCGCGCGTTCGCGTTGTTCGGTCATGCGCGCCAGGAATCCCGGCAGGTCCACCCGGAAACCGCGTTCACGCGCCAGATCGACAGTCAAGTCGTAGGGAAATCCGTAGGTGTCGTAGAGCTTGAAAACGATCTCTCCGGAAATCGTCGCATCGGGTGGCATTTCCGCCTGCGTCCATCCAGCTTCGGGCATCGGCTTGTCCACGAAATCCTGGCGCGCGATCAACGATTTCGTCGACTCGTCGAAGATCCGCATGCCCGATTCCAGCGTCTCGCCGAAGCGCTCTTCCTCGGCTTTCAGCGCTTTTTCCACAATGCCGCGTTTTGCCGTCAGCTCGGGGTAGGCCGCGCCCATCTCCGCGACCAGCGTGTCAACAAGCCGATAGAAGAACGGCTGCTTCTGGCCCAGCATGTACCCGTGACGCAACGCCCGGCGGACGATCCGGCGCAGCACGTAGCCGCGCCCCTCGTTCGATGGCAGCACGCCGTCGACGATCAGGAAACTGCAAGCGCGAATATGGTCCGCGATCACCCGCAGCGATTTGTTCTCGAGGTCCTGCGTATTGGTGAGCTGCGCGGCGATCTTTATGAGGTGCTGAAACAGGTCGATCTCGTAGTTGGAATGGACGTGCTGCATCACCGCTGCGAGGCGTTCGAGTCCCATACCGGTATCAACGCATGGCGCCGGCAGCGGCGTCAGCGTGCCGTCTGCGCTGCGGTCGAATTGCATGAACACCAGATTCCAGATTTCGATGAAGCGATCGCCGTCTTCATCGGGCGAACCCGGCTGCCCGCCCGGAATTTCCGCGCCGTGGTCGTAGAAAATTTCGGTGCAGGGGCCGCAAGGCCCGGTGTCGGCCATCTGCCAGAAATTGTCCGACGCAAACGGCGCACCCTTGTTGTCGCCGATGCGCACGATACGTTCCGGCGGCAATCCGATCTGCTTGTGCCACAGATCGTAGGCTTCGTCATCGGTTTGGTACACCGTCACCAGCAACCGCTCCTTCGGCAACTGGAATACGTCGGTCAGCAGCTCCCACGCCCACAGGATCGCTTCGCGCTTGAAGTAGTCGCCGAACGACCAGTTGCCGAGCATCTCGAAGAACGTGTGGTGGCGCGCCGTGTAGCCGACCGAATCGAGGTCGTTGTGCTTGCCGCCGGCGCGCAGGCAGCGTTGCACGTCGGCCGCACGCACGTAGGGCAGCTTCTCGCTGCCGAGGAACACGTTTTTGAACTGCACCATGCCCGAGTTGGTGAACAGCAGCGTCGGATCGTTGGCCGGCACGAGCGGCGCGGACGGCACGATCGTGTGGCCCTTGGCCTTGAAGAAATCGAGAAAGGTCTGGCGAATCTCGGCGCTGGTTTTCATGGGATGTATTGGTCTTGTGGACAATTGTGCCGTGATCTTTGGAAATGCGAAAAGCACACGAAACATTACTGATTCTTGCGATTCTCAGCAAAGCTGATCAAGCCGGACTGCGGAGGCAGGATGCCGGAGCGAACAGCGAAGCTGGCCCGCAGGGCACGCCGCAGGAGCGGCGTGTAATCCAGTGTCTTTGCCTGAACGCGTCAAGAAGGCCCTGGATCCCGGCTTGCGCCGGGATGACGAGCAAATGATCGACTTCGCCGGTCCGATCCGGCGCGCGGTCAATCCGCGTCGCCGGACGGCTCGGCCATGCCGCTGTCGCCGACCGCTAGTTTAACAGTGGAGGCGTCGAATCCGCGACGCAGGAGGAATCCGGCGCGTTTGGCGCGCTCGGCCAGGGTTGTCGCCACCTTGCCGCCGTAACGGCGGCGCAACTGGCGGCGGACCTGGGCTGGCCAATCAACGGCTGCATCGTCCAGCAGCGCGCGCGACCTGGCCTCATCGATGCCGTGAGTTCGCAATTCGGCAAGAATCCAGCGCGGACCATAACCGCCGTCGATACGCGAGCGGATGAGCATCTCGCCAAAGCGCGCGTCGCTCTGGAAGTCCTTCGCCTTGAGCTTCTCGAGCGCCGCTTCGCTTTCGCCGGCATCGAGTCCGCGGCGAGCGAGCTTGGTCTTGAGCTCGCGCGCGGAATGTTCGCGCCGCGCAAGCAGGCCCAGCGCCTTGTCGTAGGCGCTGGGCTGGTCTTTTGCAGAGCCTTTTCGCGCCATCTAGCGGCGCCTGCGTGCCTTATCAGACTTCTTCGAGCTCCGGCACCGCCGGTGCCGCCGCGACCTTCGCCGGCGACAGGGCGAGGCGCAGCTTGTCCTCGATCTCCTGCGCGACTTTCGGATTTTCCTTGAGGTACTGCCGCGCGTTGTCCTTGCCCTGGCCGATGCGCTCGCCGCCATAGCTGTACCAGGCGCCGGACTTGTCGACGATCTTGTTGTCGCTGCCCATGTCGATCAGTTCGCCTTCGCGGCTGATGCCTTCGCCGTACAGGATTTCGGTGACGATCTGCTTGAACGGCGGAGCCAGTTTGTTCTTGACCACCTTGATCTTGGTCTGGTTGCCGATGACTTCCTCGCCCTTCTTGACTGCACCGATGCGACGGATGTCGAGGCGCACGGACGCATAGAATTTCAGCGCATTGCCGCCGGTCGTCACTTCCGGACTCTGGCCCGGCATCATGACGCCGATCTTCATGCGCAGCTGGTTGATAAAGATGACCATCGTGTTCGAACGCTTGATGTTCGCGGTCAGCTTGCGCAGCGCCTGCGACATCAGCCGTGCCTGCAGGCCGGGAAGTTGGTCGCCCATCTCGCCTTCGATTTCCGCGCGCGGCGTCAGAGCAGCGACCGAATCGACAACGACAACGTCAACCGCAGCCGAGCGCACGAGCATGTCGGCGATTTCGAGCGCCTGTTCGCCGGTATCGGGCTGGGAAACCAGCAGATCGTCGACATTGACGCCGAGTTTCTCCGCGTAGCCCGGATCGAGCGCGTGTTCGGCGTCGATGAACGCGCATGCGCCGCCGAGTTTCTGCGCCTGGGCCACGACCTGCAACGTCAGCGTCGTCTTGCCCGAAGACTCCGGACCGTAGACCTCGACCACGCGACCGCGCGGCAGGCCGCCGATGCCGAGCGCGATGTCGAGCGCCAGCGAGCCGGTCGGAATCGCGTCGATCGCGTCCGACGGCCGATCGCCCATGCGCATCACCGCGCCCTTGCCGAACTGTTTTTCGATCTGGCTCAAGGCGGAAGTCAGGGCGCGGCGCTTGTTGTCATCCATATGCTATTCCTCAGAAGGTTTGTTTTCGTCGACGACCGCAGCCTGCGCTGCGTCAATCTCACGGCTTGCGATTCACCGTTCAGCGCTGAATGTCGAACATGAAATCCGTCCTGGATGCTCTCCCCGGCGTTCAGCGGCGTTCTTCCGCCGCTGCAACGGCGGGAGTTACTCCGACATGCGAATGCATGTTGGCGTAACAGCAATTATTTCACCACACGACCAAGGCCGATAGAGCCAATCGGCGCATCAGCTTGTAAGAATTCTCTGAACGCCGCGCAACGCCGCGGCCACGGTCTGGCGGCGCACCGACTCGCGGTCGCCGTCGAAGTGGAACAATTCGGATTGCGCATAACCGCCACGCCGCTTCCAGCCAACCCAGACCGTGCCGACCGGCTTGTCCGGCGTACCGCCGGAGGGGCCGGCAATTCCGGTGACAGCCACGGCGACGGTCGCGCCGAAGCGCGCCAGTGCTCCCGACACCATCTCAATCACGGTCTCGCGGCTGACTGCGCCGTGGTGTTCGAGCGTTTCGGGACGCACACCGAGCAGCGACTCCTTCGCCTCGTAGCTGTAGGCGACGATGCCGCATTCGAACCAGCTCGACGATCCGGCGACGTCGGTCAGTGTCTTGGCGATCCAGCCGCCGGTACACGATTCGGCCGTGACCAGGCTCGCGCCGCGCTGCGAAAACACGGCCGCGATGGTCGCGGCGAGGTTGTGCAGCTCGAGGTCGTCTGCGTCGCTCATGCGCAACTCCTGCTTGCGGCAAACCCGGATAATACCGGAACTCGACAGCGCGCCGGCAGGCGGCAACAAACGCAACTCCACTACAATGGACCATGCGCCGAACCCTGCTCCACTCCGCATGAATCGCGACGACTTCGCCCAGCACACGCCACTGATGCGCCAGTATTTCGCTGCCAAGGCGGAATACCCCGACACGCTGGTGTTTTTTCGCATGGGCGATTTCTACGAACTGTTCTACGACGACGCGCGCAAGGCCGCGCGCCTGCTCGATATCACGCTCACGCAACGCGGTGCGTCGGCCGGTGCGCCGATTCCGATGGCCGGCGTGCCGTATCACGCGGTTGAAGGCTATCTGTCAAAACTGATCCGGCTCGGCGAATCGGTCGCGATCTGCGAGCAGATCGGCGACCCGGCGCTGGCCAGGGGCCTGGTCGAGCGCAAGGTCGTGCGCGTCGTGACGCCCGGCACGGTGACCGACGAGGCACTGCTCGAGGAGCGTCGCGACAATCTGCTGCTGGCGATTGCCGCCGGCAAGCAGCGTTACGGTCTGGCGTGGATCGACCTGGCCGGCGGCCGCTTCCTGCTCAGTGAAGCGGCAAATGTCGAAGCGCTGGCATCGGAACTGGCGCGCCTGGCGCCCGCCGAGACGCTCGTCGGAGAGGATGTCGCCTGGCCGGCCTTCGTCACGGAATTGGCGGGCCTGCGCAAGCGTGCACCGTGGCATTTCGATACCGAATCGGCGGCGCGTCAGCTCAGCGCGTTCTTCAAGACGCGCGACTTGTCCGGATTCGGCTGCGGCGACATGCCGCTCGCGGTCGCCGCCGCCGGCTGCCTGCTCGGTTACGTCGAGGAAACACAGAAGGCGGCGCTGCCGCATCTGAGCGGTCTGGCGACAGAGAACGCTGCCGAGACGGTGGCACTCGATGCAGCAACACGGCGCAACCTTGAACTCGACACGCACCCGAGCGGTCGCAGTGAGCACACGTTGCTCGGCATACTCGATCACACGATCACGCCGATGGGCGCACGCGCCCAGCGCCGCTGGCTGCACCGTCCGCTGCGCGACCACGAACTCCTGCGTCACCGTTACCAGGCGATTCAGGCCTTGATCGACCAGCGCCGGTTCGATGCCTTGCGCGATGTCCTGCGCGGCGTCGGCGACCTCGAACGCATCCTGTCGCGCGTCGCGCTGCGCTCGGCACGGCCACGTGACTTGTCGACCCTGCGCGACGGCCTCGCCGCAGCTCCGCTGTTGCGCGCAGCGCTGCGCAGCAGCGACAGCCCGTTGCTCGACGAGTTGCTCGGCCATCTCGGCGAGCATGCGCAAACCAGCGCGCATCTGTCCGCTGCATTGCTGCAGCAACCACCCGCGTTGCTGCGCGACGGTGGTGTCATCCGTGCCGGCTTCGACGCCGAACTCGACGAACTGCGCACGCTGTCGACCAACGCCGACCTGTTCCTGATCGATCTGGAACAGCGCGAGAAGGCCGCGACCGGAATCGCGACGTTGAAGGTCGGCTACAACAGCGTGCACGGCTATTACATCGAGATCAGCAAGGGGCAATCGGACAAGGCGCCGGCGCACTACAGCCGCCGTCAGACGCTCAAGGGAGCCGAACGCTACATCACGCAGGAACTGAAATCATTCGAGGACAAGGTACTGTCTGCACGCGAGCGCTCGCTGATGCGCGAACGCGCGCTGTACGACGGCTTGCTCGATTTCCTCGCCGAACGTCTTGGCGCGCTCAGGCAGGCTGCCGTTGCAATGGCCGATCTCGACGTGCTGGCCAACCTGGCCGAGCGTGCCGATGCGCTGGACTGGAAGGCGCCCGAACTGACCGCACTGAGTGGCATCCACATCGTCCGCGGCCGTCATCCGGTCGTCGAGCAGGTGCGCGCGGATCCGTTCGAGCCGAACGACCTGACGCTCGACGACGCGCGCCGCATGTTGATCATCACCGGCCCGAACATGGGCGGCAAGTCGACCTACATGCGCCAAGCCGCATTGATTGTGCTGCTCGCCCACATCGGCAGCTTCGTGCCGGCGGACGCCGCAACGATCGGCCCGATCGACCGCATCTTCACGCGCATCGGCGCCGGCGACGACCTGAGCCGCGGCCAGTCGACGTTCATGGTCGAAATGAGCGAGACCGCAAACATCCTCCACAATGCGACATCAACGAGTCTGGTATTGATGGACGAGGTCGGGCGCGGCACGTCGACCTACGACGGACTGGCACTGGCACAGGCCTGCGCCGTGCAACTGGCCACGCACAATCGCGCCTACACGCTGTTCGCAACGCACTATTTCGAACTGACCGATCTCGCCGGGCAATATCACGGCATCGCCAACGTGCATCTCGACGCAATCGAATACGGCGACGAGCTGGTGTTCATGCACGCGGTCAAGGACGGCCCGGCGAATCGCAGCTTCGGCTTGCAGGTCGGCGCGCTCGCCGGGCTGCCGAAACCCGTAATCGAACGGGCAAGGCGCTATCTCGAAGTTCTCGAACAGAAGCATGCGGCCGTCGAGCGCGACGCCGCGACGCCAGCAACCGACTCATCACCGCAACTCGGCCTGTTTGCTCCGCCATTGCCATCGGCTGCCGATGAAGCCCTGCGCGCGCTGGACCCGGATGCGCTGACGCCCAGGGATGCACTCGAAGCGCTCTATCGGTTGAAGAACTTGTTGATTAAGCGTTGAGCGCGCGATCCGGAGCGCGCCTTGTCTCGCCTGAATCGATTCAAGAAAGTCCGCTAAACCCCGCGAGCCGCTCGTCGCAATCGCAAGGTCACTGTGCCGCTGCAGGTCGGCCATTCCCGCATTCAATTCGCCTGCGCTGCGTCCATGTCAAGCCACGATCGTGCCCGACTCGATTGACGGACGGGACCACAGTGTGATCAGGTGGGTGTGCTTCCCATGAGCAATGCATTGACGCGCCGTACGTAGGCCGCCGGATCTTCGAGCTGGGCGCCTTCGAGCAGTTGCGCCTGTTCGAGCAGCAACAATCCCAGGTCTTTCGCATGCGTCGAGTCGGTTTCGCTTTCCAGGCGCTTCACGAGTGCGTGCCCGGGATTGATCTCGAGCACGGGCTTGCTGGCCGGCACATCGTGGCCGGCTTGCTTGAGCAAACGCTGCATCGCAAGCCCCATGTCGTGTTCGTCGAGCACGAGGCACGACGGCGAATCGGTCAGGCGTGAGCTGACGCGCACATCGCGAACACGCTCGCCGAGCAGTTCCTTGAGCTTGCCGACAACGCCTTCTGCCGCCTTCTGGGCTTGCTTGCGTTTTTCGTCGTCCGCAACGGCGAGCTTGCCGAGATCAAGATCGCCCTTGGCGACGTTGCGCAGCTTCTTTCCGGAATATTCAGTGAGGTACGTCGACATCCAGTCATCGATGCGGTCATACATCAGCAGCACTTCGATGTCGTGTGCCTTCAGCGCCTCGAGTTGCGGGCTGCCCTTCGCCGCTGCGTAGCCATCGGCGGTGAGGAAGTAGATCGAATCCTGATCCGCCTTCATGCGGACGATATAGTCATCAAGCGATACGGTCTGCGCGGCACTCCCGGACTTGGTCGAGGCGAAGCGCAGCAGCTTCGCGATACGCTCCTTGTTGGCGAAATCCTCTGCGGCGCCTTCCTTGAACACCGCGCCGAACTCGTTCCAGAAGATCGCGAACTTCTCGGGTTCGTCCTTGGCCAGCTTGTCGAGCAGGTCGAGCACACGGCGCGTGCAGGCAGACTTGAGCTTCTCGAGATTGCGGTTCTGCTGCAGGATCTCGCGGCTGACGTTGAGTGGCAGGTCGTCCGAATCGACGACGCCACGCACGAAGCGCAGATACGCCGGCAGCAGCTGTTCAGCCGCGTCCATGATGAAGACGCGCTTGACGTACAGCTTCAGTCCCTTGCGCTCGTCGCGGCCGCCCATCATCAGGTCGAACGGCGACTTCGACGGCAGGTACAGCAGCGAGGTGAAGTTCTGGTTGCCCTCGACGCGGTTGTGCGTCCAGGCCAGCGCGTCGTTGTAGTCGTGGCCGATGTGCTTGTAGAAATTCTGGTAGTCCTCGTCCCTCAGATCGGCCTTCGGCCGCGTCCACAGCGCAGACGCCTGATTGACGGCTCCCCATTCGTCGGTCGGCTTGCCCTCCCGATTTTCATCAGGTCGGTCCACCGGCATGCGGATCGGAAAACCGATGTGATCGGAATAGCGCGCGATCAGGCTGCGCAGCTGCCACGCCTGCAGAAACTCGTCTTCGTCGGACTTCAGGTGCAAGGTTACGGCGGTGCCGCGCAGCGGTGCATCGATGGTTTCGAGCGTGTACTCGCCGGTGCCCGCTGATTCCCAGCGCACGCCCTCGCCTGCTCCCACGCCGGCCTTGCGCGTGGTCAGCGTCACCTTGTCGGCGACGATGAAGGCCGAATAGAAGCCGACGCCGAACTGGCCGATCAGGTTCGCATCGGCCTTCTGCTCCGTGGACAGCGCTTCGAGAAACTTGCGCGTGCCGGAGCTGGCGATCGTGCCGACATTGGCGATGACCTCGTCACGGCTCATACCGATGCCGTTGTCCCGAATCGTCAACGTGCGCGCATCCTTGTCTACACTGACATCGATATGGAACTCAGTGTCTCCGGCCAGCAACTCGGGTCTGGCAATCGCCTCGAAACGCAGTTTGTCGCACGCGTCGGACGCATTCGATACGAGCTCGCGCAGGAAGATTTCCTTGTGCGAATACAACGAGTGCGTCACCAGGTGCAGCACCTGGGCGACTTCGGCCTGGAACTTGTGGGTTTCAGCAGTAGCAGTCATTGATGCGGATTCCAGCGGAAGTTGGTCTATGCACGACGAGTAGTGGCGCGAGGTATGAATTTCAAGCACGGGCGGTCTTCGCGCGCCACGGCACGACGCCAGGTGTGCTCTGCTCTAGGGGACACCGAGGCTCATTATGAAGCGACATTCGGCACAGGGAGGTGCCGCGAATGAGCCGCTTCACCGCCGATTCGAGAAGCGTGGCCCGGCTTTGCCGGGTCCGCTTCGTCGATGATTGCGGCAGGATGCCCAATTCATCGGCCATCAAAACACTCTCGACCTTCAGGCTGCGATGTTCGGCACAGGCACGTGCCGCGAATCGGCGGCTCTATCGTCGATTCGAGAAGCGTGGCCCGGCTCTGCCGGGTCCGCTTCGTCGATGATTGCGGCAGGATGCCCAATTCATCGACCATCAAATTGCGATATTCGGCACAGGGAGGTGCCGCGAATCGGCGGCTTCACTGCCGATTCGACATGCGTGGCGCGGCTACGCCGCGACCGCTTGGTCGATGGTCGCGGCAGGAGCCCGATCCATCGACAATCAGGCAAAGACAAAGCGGCCGTCGTTGCCGACGGCCGCTTTGGACGAGGAGCATAGACGCGACTCGATGCTCCAAGGCTTTTGACTTTGACGCGCCGCCTCGGGCAGCGCGCTGAGTTTTCCTGCGGTTGCCCGCAATCGCGAAGATTCAAAAGCCGGACATCCCGTCCTGACTTGTCAAACTTCGCGCAGCGTCAACCCTCGTCGCCGACGTGCTTGCTCAGGTCTTCCTGGATACGAGCCGCCTTGCCTTCGAGGTTGCGCAGGTAATACAACTTGGCGCCACGTACCTTGCCGCGACGCTTGACCGTGACCGAATCGATCGAGGGGCTGTGCGACTGGAACACGCGCTCCACGCCGGTGCCATGGGAAATCTTGCGCACCGTAAAAGCCGAATTCAGGCCCGCGTTCTTCTTGGCGATGCAGACGCCTTCATAGGCTTGCACGCGCTCGCGATTGCCTTCTTTCACCTTGACGTTGACGACGACCGTATCGCCCGGCCCGAACTCGGGTAGCTTGCGCGTTATCTGTGCGGCTTCAAATTGCTGGAGGATGTTCATGACACTCACCGATATTGTTATTAAGTATACCCTGAAGTTGAGGCCGTTCTGACGGACCCGTTTACAACTTATTCGTATCTTCTTGAAACAAAAGCAGAAGATTTTTGTCCTTCTCGTCCAGATCGAGCTGTTCCAGCAGGTCCGGACGCCGTTGCCAGGTCCTTCCGAGCGCCTGCTGACGACGCCAGCGGGCGATGGCGGCATGGTCTCCGGACGTCAGGATGGCCGGCACGTCGCCCCACTCGTGCCGTTCGGGGCGCGTGTAGTGCGGGCAATCGAGCAACCCGTCCGAAAACGAGTCCTGTTGCGCCGACAGGGCGTCGTTCAACGCGCCTTCCTGCAACCGGCCGATCGCGTCGATCACGACCGCGGCCGCCAGTTCGCCGCCGGACAGCACATAATCGCCAATCGACAATTCCTCATCCACCGTGTGCGCGATCAATCGCTCGTCGATGCCTTCGTAGCGCCCGCACAACAGGATCAGACGCTCTCGCCCGGCGAGTTCGGACACCTTGTCCTGCGTGAGCCGCACTCCCTGCGGACTCATGTAGATCACCTTCGCCGGCTCGGCTGTCGCGGCCCGTGCCGCGCCGATTGCATCGCGCAGCGGATCGATCAGCATCACCATCCCCGGCCCGCCACCGAACGGCCGTTCGTCGACGCGCCGGTAGCTGTCGGTCGCGAAGTCGCGCGGGTTCCAGGTTTTCACCTGCAGCAACCCGCGTTCCTGCGCCCGTCCAACCACACCGATGCCAGCACAGCCTTCGACGAACTCGGGAAACAGCGTGACGACGTCGATGCGCATTGACTGACCAGAATTTGTTGCCGACGTCATTCCCGCGCAAGCGGGAACCCATTTGCCCTTCGATTGACGGAACCCAAGGTCAAGATGGGTTTTCGCTTGACCCGCTGTCGAAAGACGCGAGGATGACGCCCTGTTTTGACCTTCCTCAAAAATCCGGATCCCAGTCGACCGTGATCCGTGCAGAATCGAGGTTCACTTCCCGTACGAACTGCTTGAGCACGAACGGGATCAGTCGTTCGCGCCCGCCGTCGCGTACGACAATGACGTCGTTTGCGCCGGTCGAGAACAAGTGGCTGACCTTGCCGAACGCGACACCGTCGAGGTTGACGACGTCGAGACCTTCAAGATCGGACCAGTAATATTCGCCACGCTTCGCCTTGGGCAGTGCCGAACGCCGCACCCAGATTTCGGCACCGATCCATGCCTGCGCTGCGTCGCGGTCTTCGACCTGCGGCAGCAACGCGACGAGCCCTTTGCCATGCGCACGTCCCTGCACTTGCGTAACCTGTATTTCACGGGCCTCGGTCTTGAGGGACCAGGGCAGGTACTTGAAGATGCGCACGCGCGGCTCGGTATACGATTGGACTTTCACCCAGCCATCAACGCCGAACAGGCCGACGATCTTGCCGAGCAGGACACGCTTTTCTGCATCCGGTTTTTCGGCAGCCGGCTTTTCAGCCGCAGGCTTCTCGCCGGCCGAGTCCATGCAAGCGCTCAGCCGCCCCGAACGATCCCCGGCTTTTCAGGCCGCCTTCGGCTGCTTGGCCGCTTCCTTCACCAACCAGCGCACCTTGTCGGTCATCTGCGCACCTTTGCCAACCCACTGCTTGATGCGGTCGGTGTCGATCTGCAGGCGCACGTCCTTGCCGGACGCGATCGGGTTGTAGAAGCCTACGCGCTCGATGTTGCGGCCGTCGCGCGCGTTGCGCTCGTCGGTGACGATGACGTGGTAAAAGGGACGCCCCTTGGCGCCGCCACGGGACAGGCGAATCTTGACCATTGTTTTTACTCGATATTTACGGAAGATCTGTGACGCAAGCAGGGCTTGGAGCAAGCGAGCCCGCGTCGGGAGCCGCGTATTGTAGCGAATATGCAAAAAAATGAAAGGGGAGCAGGGACTTAAGAAAACAGGGACGAGGGGTGAAAGACGAGGGACGACGGTTAGGAAGAGTGCCCGTGTCGACTATGCGTTGGGCGCAAGGGCTCAGCGAAAAATTGACGTGTGGCCGCTGCGATGTGCGATTTGCGCCAGCTCCGTCCCTTGCTCCTGTCGCTCGTCCCTCTCTTATACCTATACCCTTCGCCTTACCGCATCGGCACCCCGCCAGGCGACATCCCGTTGCTAAGCTCGCGATCCATCGCTCGCACAGCAACCCGGCCTACGGCTCCTGCCTTCGGCGCGCCCCGGCGCGAGATGCGCTTCAACGCATCTCGCGTCAAATCCCGGGTCGCCCACCCATCCCCTTCATCGCGGCACCCATCTGGCGCATCAGACCCTTCATGCCGCCGCTCGACAGCTTTGACATCATCTTTTCCATCTGCATGTATTGCTTGAGCAGTCGATTGACGTCGGCCGGCTGCGTTCCCGAGCCGCGTGCGACACGGACCTTGCGCGAGCCGTTCAGCAGGTCGGGGTGGCGGCGCTCCTTTTTTGTCATCGAGTTGATGATGGCGACCATACGATGGACTTCACGGTCGTTGAGCTTCGACTTGACGTTGTCCGGCAGCGTGCCGACACCGGGCAGCTTGTCCATCATCGAGGCGATGCCGCCCATGCTCAGCATCTGCGTCAGCTGGTCGCGCATGTCGTTCATGTCGAAGCGCTTGCCCTTGATGACCTTCTCGGCGAGCTTCTGAGCCTTCTCCCGGTCGACGTTCTGCTCGACCTGTTCGACCAGGGACAGCACATCGCCCATACCGAGGATGCGCTGGGCAAGACGATCCGGGTGGAACGGATCGAGCCCGTCGGATTTTTCGCTGACGCCGACGAACTTGATCGGCCTCCCGGTGATGTAGCGCACCGACAACGCGGCGCCGCCGCGCGCGTCGCCATCGGTCTTGGTCAGGATCACGCCGGTCAGCGGCAACGCCTCGGCGAACACCTTCGCGGTGTTTGCTGCGTCCTGGCCGGTCATCGCATCGACCACGAACAAGGTCTCGACCGGATTCAGGGCCGCGTGCAGCGCCTTGATCTCGTCCATCATCTCCTTGTCGATCGACAGGCGTCCGGCCGTGTCGACCAGCAGCACGTCGGCAAAATTCCGTTTCGCCGCGTCGAGTGCCGATTTCGCGATCGCAACGGGATCCTCATCGCCGCCGCTCGGATGGAACAGTACGTCAACCTGTTCGGCGAGCGTGCGCAGCTGCTCGATCGCCGCCGGACGATAGACGTCGCAACTGACGACCATGACTTTTTTCTTTTTCCGTTCCTTCAGGAATTTCGCCAGCTTCGCGACCGTGGTCGTCTTGCCCGCGCCCTGCAGGCCGGCCATCAGCACGATCGCCGGCGGCGCGGCCGCGAGGTTCAGATCGCTGTTGACCGTGCCCATGACTGCGGTCAGCTCGTCGCGAACGACCTTCACCAGGGTCTGGCCCGGCGTGAGGCTCTTGAGCACCTCGACGCCGACGGCACGCACCTGGATGCGCTGGATCAGCGCTTGCACGACCGGCAGCGCGACGTCGGCCTCGAGCAGCGCGATGCGCACTTCGCGCAGGGACTCGCGGATATTCGCCTCGGTCAGGCGCGCGCGGCCGCGCAGGCGCTCGATGGTGCCGGACAAGCGTTGACTCAGGGATTCAAACATTTCTGGGAACTGCAGGAATTGCGTTGGGCCGTCGATTATACCTGTCGCCGCGGCGCAGGGTCGGCGCGAGCGGGCCGGTGGTGGTGGGTCAGTTTGAAATATGGAGCCGTCGCGGTGAGCACAAATTCAGGCCAGCGTACGACTGCAACGTATCGAACCATGAACGGCAATGCACGAAGGACGAAGGCGTTCACCCTTCGATACGTCAGCACCTGCCCAGGACTCGATCCGAGCCGAACAGCCAAACGTTTTCAAACTGACCACTGCCGGGCCGGTCGACACGTGGCGAAGCCGCGCCGGACCGGTAGGCCCGCCTCATTGCCGGCGAATCGCGGCCGGTAGCGGGGCCTACCTCGCTGATCGGCCGCCTGCTTTCATGCGACACTTGCAGCATGCCGATCGCCCCCCTTTCGTTCACCGCCGCCGTGCTGTATGCCGCCGCGGCCATGATCCTCGCCCTGCCGCTGTTGCATCGTCGGCCCTTGCCGCGCACGCTTGGCTTCGGTCTTGCCGTGGCTGCCGTCGTGCTGCACGCGGTAGTACTGGTCGGCAAGCATCGCGGCGGCGTCGACCTGCATTTTTTCGCGGCACTGTCACTGGTCGGTGCCTGCATGGCCGCCATGTGCCTGCTCGTCAACATTGCGCGCCCGGTCGCGACACTGGGCGTGATCGTGTTCCCGCTTGCCGCATTGTTGCTGCTGGTCGACTATTACGCTCCGGCGACGCAGCCGCTGCCGATCGAATGGCAGATCAAGCTGCACGTGGTGTTCGCACTGATCTCGTACAGCGTGCTCAGCATCGCCGCACTGCTTGCAATCCTGCTGGCTCTGCAGGAACGCGCGATGCGTCTGCGCCGCTTCGGCGGCCTGGCGAGCGCGCTGCCACCACTCACCCTGACCGAGTCGCTCGTTTTCCAGTTGATCGGCACAGGCTTCGTCCTGCTCAGTGTCACGCTGATCAGCGGCATCCTGTTCGTCGACAACCTGTTTGCACAGCACCTGATTCACAAGACCGTGCTGTCGATTGCCGCCTGGGCGGTGTTCGGCACGCTCCTGTTCGGCCGCTGGCGCTACGGCTGGCGCGGCCGCCGTGCCGTGCGCCTTATCCTGATCGGAATGGTGCTGCTGGTGCTGGCGTTCTTCGGCAGCCGGTTCGTGCTCGAGGTCGTGCTCAAGCGCGTGCCGTAGCGCTCGGTCGAAGAGCACGAAGCGACGAAACTCATGCCACGCGTTGTTGTCGCAACTTTGGCATGAGCCGCCTTTGGAAATCCACCCGCCTCGCGACCGCTGCCTGTGCAGTCGTCATCATGGTGATCTTGATCGCCCCCGAAGTGCGAGGAACGATTCGCACCCCAAAGTAACAACCCCTTCGCGCCCTAGTGTCACACCGGAAGCAGCGACGCCCGTGCGCATCGGCCCGTATCATAGTGACTATCCGTCTCGTCCTGCTGCCTGCTGGGAGTCCGACACGTCGATAACCCACCGTTGTCAGCAACACTGATACCCAACCGGCTCGATGCCTACTATGAAACGCTGTATGCAATGAACCGGCTGCTGCGGTTGGGGGCAGGCGGCAGATATGCGCAGTGGCTGGACAATCTCGCCGAGTCGTCCACGTTGAGCCCAGACCAGATCGTTGAAGCCGAGAACTGGGCGAACGAACAGTACGCGCAGTATTTCTCCCGAACGCCCGAGCTGACGGCGATTCCCAATGCCTGCGCTTTCCGAGGATTCTCGTCGGATGGACTGGCCGAGGGACGCCCTTGGGATGACGAGTCGAAGTAGCCGAATGCGAGGCCTTAGCCGCGCTCGCGGGAATGACCAGCAATCGCAGACTAGCGCAAGCGACCAATCAAGATGGTCGCGCCCGCGAACAGACTGCGGTCGTGAGCCGCGTGGGTCAGTCCACAGGCACCGCCGGCATCGAGCACGAGCCGATGCGAAACGTTGTAGCTGAACGCGACCAGCGCCTGGCTTTGCGTCGCCAAGCCGCGCTGATGCATCCCCGACAGCTCGAAAGCCGTTCCCCAATCGCCGGTCAACGAAGTCGATACGGCAGCGGCCCAGGTCGTCTGCCACGGCGACACATTCACCGGCTGCTCGCCACCGCGTGCTTCCCCGAGATTCAGATCGATATGCATCGCGCCGAGATCGCTACTGAAGATGCCGTTTGCCTCCCACTGGGCCTTACCGATGCCCAGGTCGTGCGACGCCGTCGGTGCCACCACGCCGGCCTCGATTCCAAAGGCGGCCTTGTCGCTGACCGGGAAGCGCTGCTTCCACTCGAGAAACGTGTCGCCAAAGCTGCTTTGTTTCGATGCGCCCGCGGGCTGGGCGCTCATATACGCGTTGCCGCCGAGCAGCAGCCCATGGTTTTCGTCGAAGGCGTATTTCAGAAGCCACGGCACGCTGTCGGCGCGTGAATGATCCTCGCCCGCGGTGTGCAGCCCGCCGAATTCGCCTTCGAGCCAGCCCGGCACGGGCAGATCGGCCGGATTGGAAACGGTGGGTCGGTATGGCGTGGCGCTCGGCTCGCTATCCTGGTCGTCCGCCCGGGCACAGCAGCAACACGACAACAACGTGACGGCGATACCCACCATCGAAATCGTCCCGGGCTGGCTGTGTCGCATCGTCTGTTCGTCGATCATTGGGCCGCCGCATCCAGCGCGTCGCGCAAGCGTTCAACGGGAACGATTTCCATGTCTCCGATTCTGGTCTTCTTCGATGCATTCGCCTTCGGCACGATCGCCTTGAGGAACCCATGCGTCGCGGCTTCGCGCAGACGCTCCTCGCCATTCGGCACCGGGCGGATTTCGCCCGACAGCCCGACTTCGCCGAACGCAACCAGCTTGTCCGGCAACGGCCGGTCGCGAAAACTCGACAGCACGGCCAACAGTACCGGCAGATCGGCTGCGGTCTCCTGCACGCGGATCCCGCCGACGACGTTCACGAACACGTCCTGATCATAAACCGCGATGCCGCCGTGCCGATGCAGCACCGCAAGCAGCATGGCGAGGCGATTCTGTTCGAGGCCCAGTGTCACACGGCGCGGATTGCCGAGCGACGACTGGTCGACCAGCGCCTGCACCTCGACCAGCAGCGGCCGCGTACCTTCGCGCGTGACCATCACCGCACTGCCCGGCGTCGGCGCGCCGTGCGCGGACAGAAAGATCGCCGATGGATTCGGCACTTCACGCAGGCCCTTGTCGCTCATCGCGAACACGCCGAGTTCATTGACCGCGCCGAAGCGGTTCTTGAACGCGCGCAACACGCGGAAGCGCGATCCGGATTCGCCCTCGAAGTACAGCACCGCATCGACCATGTGCTCGAGCACGCGCGGCCCGGCGATGCCGCCCTCCTTGGTCACGTGGCCGACCAGGAAAATGCCCGTGCCGGTTTCCTTGGCGAAGCGCACCAGCCGCGCGGCCGACTCGCGCACCTGCGATACCGACCCAGGCGCCGCGGTAAGCAGGTCGGTCCAGATGGTCTGGATCGAATCGATGACCAGCACGCGCGGCGCATCTTTTTGCGCCGACGAATTTTCCGCCCCGGAAAATTCCTTTCGAATATTTTCCGCCCCGGAAAATTCTTTTTCCACAATGTCCACAATGCGCTCGACACAGGTCTCGGCCAGGCAGCGCAACGGCTCGAGCGGCAGGCCCAAGCGCTGCGCACGCAAGGCGATCTGCGCCAGCGATTCCTCGCCGCTGACGTACAAGCTCTTGCTGCGCGCGCCAAGCGCGCCGAGCGTCTGCAGCAGCAGGGTCGACTTGCCGATGCCCGGATCGCCGCCCACCAGCACGACCGAACCGTCGACCAGCCCGCCGCCGAGCACGCGGTCCAGCTCGCCGATGCCGATCAGCGTGCGCACCTCGGCGCGAGCCGCCACTTCGGTCAGTGGAACGATCGCCGTCTGTGCCGCCGCGCCGGAATAGCCGGAGCGTCGACCCGCCGCTGCTGCGCCAGTGCTGGCCGGCGCAATGACGAATTCGGTCAGCGTGTTCCACACGCCGCAGGCTTCGCACTGTCCCTGCCACTTCGTGTGCTCCGCGCCGCACTGGCCGCAGACATAGGCTGTCTTTGCCTTTGCCATCACTCGTTGTCCTCGACGAAAAGCACGCGCTTGGTCATGCCGCAGGTCAGATCGTAGGAAATCGTCGTCGCATGGCGTGCGATCTCCTCGACCGGCAGGCCGCGGCCCCACAGGACGACACGGTCACCGACCTTCGCCGCGATACCGCGCAGGTCGATCGTGATCAGGTCCATCGACACGCGACCGACGATCGCGGCGCGCTGGTCGTTGATCAAGACCGGCGTGCCGACCCCGGAGCTGCGCGGATAGCCGTCGCCGTAGCCGATCGAGGCGACGCCGATCGGCATGTCCTCGGGACAGCGCCATGTCGCCGCGTAGCCGATCGACTCGCCCTTGCGCACCGTCTTGATCGAAATCAGCCGCGCCGAAAGCGTCATCGCCGCGGCAAAGCCGAGATCGCCGCCACTCTTTCCCTCGATGACCGACAGACCATAGAGCAGGCCGCCGACCCGCACCCAGTCGCCGCGTCCACCGGGCCAACCGAGCAGGCCGGCGGAGTTCGCCAGAGCGCGCACACCGGCCAGGCCCGCAGTCGCGTCTTCAAAGCGTGCAATCTGCGCGGCTGTCATCGGGTTGTCGAATTCGTCCGAAGCGGCGAAATGCGTCATCCAGACGCGATCGGCATGCACATTGGAAAGGGCCCGCAGCCGCGCGCCGACCGATGCGATGCTGCCGGGATCGAAACCGAGCCTGTGCATGCCGCTGTCGATCTTCAGCCACACGCGCAACGGGCGTGGATCACGGTCGTCTTCGAGCCAGCGCAACTGCGCTTCATGGTGGATCACGGCCTCGAGATCCAGGCGCCGCAACTCGGCAAGGTCGGCAGGTTCGTCAGGGCCGCTGAGCACGACCACGCGATTGGTGATGCTCGCGGCACGCAGGCGCAGCCCGTCGCCGAGCGACGCGACCCCGAAGGCGTCGGCGTCGCCCAACGCGCGCGCGACGCGTTCCAGGCCATGACCGTAGCCATCGGCCTTGACCACTGCCATGACCTTGGCGCCGCGCGCCAGTTCGCGCACGCGGGCGAAGTTACGGCGCAGCGCGCCGGCGTGGATTGTGGCCAGCGTCGCGCGGCTCAACGGTGCAGCGTCTCGTAAGCGATGACGATCGATCGCGTAACGCGTCGCGCTATCGCGCCACCGGTCAGATCGTTTGCAGATTCAGTCCAGGACATCGACCCGACCACTCATGGAAGTCCAGCACGTTGCACGCAAAATGTGTGCGCCAGTATGCCTCAAGCCGCCCGCTGGTTTGTGGCTTTGCGATGGCAATACGCGGCGTGCACACGCTATGTGTAAACTCCGTCACCCGGAGCGAAAAAAATAGATCATGGATCAGTCAATATCGCGTTCGAACCGAACCGGCGACGCATCGGCAATCGTATCGGTGCGCGGCCTCGGCAAGACCTATCGCGGTGGACTCGCGGCGCTCAAGCATGTCGACCTGTCGATCCGGCGCGGCGAGATATTCGCGTTGCTCGGACCCAATGGCGCCGGCAAGACGACGCTGATCAACATCATCTGCGGAATCGTCACAGCGAGCGACGGCTCGGTCCTGGCCGATGGCCACGATATCGTCCGCGCCTATCGCGCCGCGCGCTCGATCATAGGCCTGGTGCCGCAGGAACTGCACACCGACGCGTTCGAAAGCGTCTGGGCCACGGTCAACTTCAGCCGCGGCCTGTTCGGCAAGGCGCCCGATCCCGTCTATCTGGAAAAGGTGTTGCGCGATCTTTCGCTATGGGACAGGAAGGACGCAAAGATACTGACGTTGTCCGGCGGCATGAAGCGGCGCGTGCTGATCGCCAAAGCGCTGTCGCACGAACCGCGCATCCTGTTCCTCGACGAACCGACCGCCGGTGTCGACGTCGAACTGCGCCATGACATGTGGCAGATGGTGCGCCGCCTGCGCGAAAGCGGCGTGACGATCATCCTGACGACGCACTACATCGAGGAGGCCGAGGAAATGGCCGACCGGATCGGCGTAATGCGCAAGGGCGAGCTGATCCTGGTCGAAGACAAAGCGACGCTGATGCAGAAACTCGGTCGCAAGCAGTTGACCCTGACCCTGCAGAACTCTCTCGAGCGCATTCCCGACGCGCTGGGAGGCCTGTCGCTGGAGTTGTCGAAGGACGGCAACACGCTGGTCTACACGTTCGACACGCACAGCGACGAAACCGGCATTGCCTCGCTGCTGCGGCACCTGCGCGAACACGGGATCGACTTCAAGGACCTGCACACGAGTGAAAGTTCGCTGGAGGATATTTTCGTCAACCTGGTGAGGGCGCCGGCATGAACGTCCATGCAATCCGTGCGATCTACAAATTCGAGATGGCGCGAACGTTCCGCACGCTGATGCAGAGCATCGCCTCGCCGGTGCTCTCCACGTCGCTGTACTTCGTCGTGTTCGGCGCGGCGATCGGCTCGCGCATGGGCGAGGTCGGCGGCGTCAGCTACGGTGCCTTCATCATTCCCGGGCTGATCATGCTGGCGCTGCTCAACGAGAGCACGTCGAACGCCTCGTTCGGCATCTATCTGCCGAAGTGGTCCGGCACGATCTACGAACTGCTGTCGGCACCGGTATCGCCGCTCGAGGTCGTCATCGGCTACGTCGGCGCGGCGACGACGAAGTCGATCATGCTCGGCGTGCTGATCCTGATCACCGCGCGCTTGTTCGTGCCGTACGAGGTTGCGCATCCGCTCTGGATGGTCGTGTTCCTGCTGCTCACGGCGATGACCTTCAGCCTGTTCGGCTTCGTCATCGGCCTGTGGGCAGACGATTTCCAGAAATTGCAGGTCATCCCGCTGCTGGTCATCACGCCGCTCACGTTTCTCGGCGGCGCATTCTACTCGATCAACATGCTGCCGCCGATCTGGCAGAAGATCACGCTGTTCAATCCGGTGGTCTATCTGATCAGCGGATTCCGCTGGAGCTTTTACGGATCGTCCGACGTGAACGTCGTGGTCAGCGCCGGCACGACGCTGGTGTTTCTGGCACTTTGCCTGGGCGCCGTTTTCTGGGTGTTCAAAACCGGCTACAGGCTAAAGACATGAGGCGGGAGACGGGAGACGCAAAAGTGACCGGTAAATAGTGACGACTCTCTCAGTCACGCAGGCTGGCGGAACGCAGTGAAGCCCAGATTGCGAGGCCGCCGTTCTGCAGGGCTTCGCTGCGCACAGCCCAGCCTGCGCGAGTGGGTTTTCACGACCGGGCTCTCACGTCTCACTCGTCACTCGTAGGTGCCGTAGTTTTCCGAGGCAAAGTTCTCGAACTTCGTGAACTGGCCGAGGAAGGTCAGCTTGACCATGCCGGTCGGGCCGTTGCGCTGCTTGCCGATGATGATTTCGGCGAGACCCTTGTCGGTCGAATCGGAGTTGTAGTACTCGTCGCGGTAGATGAAGATGATCACGTCGGCATCCTGCTCGATCGCGCCGGATTCGCGCAGGTCGGCCATGACCGGACGCTTGTCGGTGCGCTGTTCGAGCGAGCGGTTCAGCTGCGACAGCGCGATCACAGGAATATTCAGTTCCTTGGCCAGTGCCTTCAGGCCACGTGAGATTTCCGAGATTTCGGTCGCGCGATTTTCCTTGTTGCCGGGCACGGCCATCAGCTGCAGGTAATCGATCACGATCAGGCCGAGATCGTGCTCGCGCTTGAGGCGTCGCGCCCGCGCGCGCAGCTCGCCCGGCGACAGCGCCGGCGTGTCGTCGATGAAGATCTTCGCATCGGACAGCAGCGTGATCGCACTGGTCACGCGCGGCCACTCCTCTTCCTGGATGTCGCCCGTGCGCAGATGTTGCTGGTTGATGCGGCCGAGCGACGAAATCAAACGGAATGCCAGTTGCGACGCCGACATTTCCATCGAGAAGATCGCCACCGCCTTGCGCGATTTCAACGCAGCGTGCTCGGCGAAATTTACCGCAAGCGCGGTCTTGCCCATCGACGGGCGTGCCGCGACGATGATCAGGTCGGACGGCTGCAGGCCCGCAGTCATGTCGTCGAGATCGTTGAAACCGGTCGCGAGACCGGTCACCGAGCCTTTGCTCTCGTAGCGCTGGTGCAGGACCTGGAATGCTTCCTTGACCGCTGCGCGCATCGCGACGAAGCCCTTGCGTCCGCGCGCGCCGGATTCGGCGATCCGGAACACCTTCTGCTCGGCCGTCTCGAGGATTTCCTGGCTGCTGCGCCCTTCGGGCTGGAAGCCGTCGCCGGTGATCTCGGTGCCGGCGTCGATCAGCTGGCGCAACACCGATTTCTCGCGCACGATTTCGGCGTACGCGCCGATGTTGGCGGCACTCGGCGTCGAGTTCGCCAGCTGCAACACATAGTTCGATCCGCCGACCAGTTCGGCCAGCCCGTTCGAGTCGAACCACTCGCCGAGCGTGACTGCGTCGCATGGCATGTTCTTGTTCTGCAGCTCACCGATCGCGCGGTAGATCAGGCGGTGATCCTTGCGGTAGAAGTCTTCCTCATTGAGCTTGTCGGCAATGCGTTCCCAGGCCCGTTCGTCGAGCATCAGGCCGCCGAGCACCGCCTGCTCGGCGTCGATGGAATGCGGCGGCACGCGCAACGCATCGATGCGGGCACTGGTAAATGAACGATCAGGCGATGCGGCCATGGAGCGATGGACTCTGTCGGACTAGATGTGCCGTGAGCTCGGAGTTGATGCCGAATCTGATCCGAAAGGTGTCTCGCCGCGCGAGACGGTCGCCGCCTCGGCCCGAATCAGGATGTTCATGAACGCTCCCCTGCTTCCCGATGGAATCACGCGAAGTGAGGCCGCAGAATGGGCCACTTGGTGATCGCCATCGCATGGTACACGTGCCGGGTGTGGATGCGCGATACGATAACTCTGTGGATATCCTGTGTGCTGAACTTCAGGCGCCACGAAAATCAAGCGACTCAACCACGAACGAACGCGAAGGAGGAGCTTGACTCTTTGCTGATCGACCCTCGTCGTCTTCGAACCGCCGGAAGGTCAGCGTCCGACAAGGGCGCTGCAGAAACAGCCGGCAATTGCTCCGGGTTTATCCCTATGCTTTCTTCGTGTTCCTTCGTCTTATGCTTTAACCCTTGAGAAACGAGGCTGATGGGCAAGGTGATCACCAACGTGCTGGATCTGCGTGAACTTGCGCGCCGCCGGGTACCGCGCGCATTCTTTGAATACGCCGACCGCGGCTCGTATGACGAGATCACGCTGCGCGACAACCGCGCGGCACTGGAAGCGATACGCCTGCGCCAGCGCGTCATGGTCGACGTCGACCGGCGCAATCTCGCAACGACCTTGCTTGGCGCGCCGGCCAGCATGCCGCTCGCGATCGCTCCGACCGGATTGACCGGGCTGCAATGGGGCGGCGGCGAGATCCTCGGCGCGCGCGCGGCCGCGGCGGCCGGGATCCCGTTCTGCCTGTCGACAATGTCGATCTGCTCGATCGAGCAGGTCCATGCAGCGGTCGATACGCCGTTCTGGTTCCAGCTCTACGTCATGCGCGACCGCGGCTTCGTACGCGAGTTGATCGAGCGGGCGAAAGCCGCACGTTGCTCCGCGCTGATGCTGACAGCCGACCTACAGATCCAGGGCCAGCGTCACCGCGAGATCAAGAACGGCCTCACCGTGCCGCCACGGCTGACGCTGCGCAACTTCTTCGACATCGCCAGCAAGCCGATGTGGGCATGGCGCGTGTTACGAGGTCCGAGCCGCTCGTTCGGCAATCTGGCCGGGCGCATCGGCGGCGCCGACAGCCTGCTCACGCTCGCACAGTGGATCGCACAGCAATTCGATCCGACTCTTTCATGGCGCGACCTTGACTGGATCCGCGCACAGTGGGGCGGCAAAGTCATCATCAAGGGCATTCTCGACCCGGAGGACGCGGCCATCGCGGCCAAGGCCGGCGTCGACGCAATCGTCGTGTCGAACCATGGCGGCCGGCAGCTTGACGGCGCACCAGCGTCGATCCATGCGCTGCCGCGCGTCGTCGACGCCGTGCGCGGTGGCACCGAGGTGCTGTTCGACGGCGGCATACTCAGCGGCCAGAGTCTGTTCAAGGCGCTCGCGCTCGGCGCGCGTGGCGGGCTGATCGGCAAGGCTTTTCTCTATGGACTCGGCGCGCGCGGCGAAGCCGGCGTGACCCAGGTCATCGAAATCATCCGCAAGGAACTGTCGGTCAGCCTGGCACTGACCGGCCAGACCGATGTGCAACGCGTGAGCCGAGAGTGTCTGCTCGATGAGCGCGGCGGGCCGTATTGAGCAATGCGGACGAGTAGCGAGCGCTTATCCTTCTGCGCAGAGCGCCGGATGAGGGTCGGGTTACTCATCGACGTCGATACAAGGCCCTTGCCACAACCCCTCCCTAAGGAAGAGGGCTGAAGAAGAAAAACGGGCGCCGAAGCGCCCGTTCTCATCACCGCACCCGGGGCCGTTTTCAGTCTTCCGCCGCGACCACGACCTTGACCGTCGTGTGCACGTCGGCGTGCAGGTGCACGTGGATCTCGAACTCGCCGGTATGGCGGAGCGGACCTTCGCCCATGATGACTTCGCTCTTTTCCAGCGGATGGCCGGCGGCGCTGAACGCCTCGGCGACATCGCGCGGACCGACCGAACCGAACAGCTTGCCTTCGGGGCTGGCGTTGGCCTTGACCGTGACGGCGACGCCGTCGAGGCCGGCCTTGCGCGCTTCGGCAGCCGACAGCACGCTATTGGCCTTGGCTTCGTACTCGGCGCGACGCTGCTCGAACTCGGCCGTGTTGGCGGCAGTTGCCGCGACAGCCTTGCCCTGCGGCACGAGGAAGTTGCGGCCGTAGCCCGGCTTCACCCGGACCTTGTCGCCCAGGTTACCGAGGTTTTTCACTTTTTGCAGAAGGACTAGTTCCATGATGGTCTCCGATTCGTTAGCGCCGGGAATGGACGGCGCAGCTTCTCGCTGTCCGAATTCTTTTCGCTCGTCATCCCGGCGCAAGCCGGGATCCATTCTCGTTCAGATCAAGATGGATTCCGGCTTGCGCCGGAATGACGGGCTATTGAATCAGTGGTTGTCGCAGAACGGCAGCAGTGCCAGGAAGCGCGCGCGCTGGATAGCGGCGGTCAGCTGACGCTGGTAGCGTGCCTTGGTGCCGGTGATGCGGCTCGGCACGATCTTGCCGGTTTCGCTGATGTACTGGCGCAGCGTGTTCAGATCCTTGTAATCGATCTCGACCACGCCTTCGGCAGTGAACCGGCAGAACTTCTTGCGGCGGAAAAATTTCGACATGGCTCAGCTCCCGGACTGTTCGGTTTCGACGGCGCGCGGCGGGCGCGGCGAACGTTCGCGACGTGGTTCGTCGTCGTCGCTGACGAAGCCGAAACCTTCGTCATCGCGGCGGCGGCGATCGCCCTTGTCATCCTTGTTCTTGAGGATGAACGACTGATCGGTGACCGCTTCTTCGCGGCTGATGATCAGGTGGCGCAGCACCGCATCGTTGAAGCGGAACCCGGTCTGGAGTTCGGTAAGCACGGCTGCCCCGCACTCGACGTTCATCATGACGTAGTGGGCCTTGGCCAGATTGTTGATCGGATAGGCAAGCTGGCGGCGGCCCCAGTCTTCGAGGCGGTGGATACGGCCCTTGTCGCCCTCGATCAGCGCCTTGTAGCGCTCGATCATCGCGGGCACCTGCTCGCTCTGGTCAGGGTGGACCAGAAACACGATCTCGTAGTGACGCATGTTGTCTCCTTGTGGGTACCGCGGCGAAGGATTCCGACGCGATAGCCTCCCGAGGCGCGGTGAGGCAAGGTTCCTCGCCGGACAGCCCGGCAAAGGGGCGCGAATTCTAAGCGAATCAGGGAATTGGTGCAACCACGACACCGGCGGAGCCCGGCTTCGCCGGCGCCGGTTCGATCCGCGCGATGTTGTTGATCGGCAGGATCACCGAGCGCCCGGCCGCATTGTCGAAGACGAAAACGTAGTTCGACACGGCGCCGAGGTAGGTCCACGTCTTCGACTGGGCAGCGAGCGGGTGCGCCGCGCCGCCCAACCAGATCATGACCTGCGGCGCATCGCCCTGGCGTACAACTCCGGCCTCGTACTTGGCGTAGAAGTGCACGAAAACCCAGGCATAGTTGACGATCAGCAGCACGTAGACACAGCCGGTGAACCAGCGCGGCAGCGAACCGAGAAGGAAAAGGCGGACTTTCCTGCGCGGCGAATCCGCCATCGTACGCAGCACCATCTCGCGCCGCGCCGCGCGGGCGCGCCGCTTCGAGGCGTTGAAGCGGTCGAAAGCCCAGCACAGCGGAAAGGTCGACAACACGAGCAGAAGCGCCATCGGTTGCTGCAGGCCTGCGACGAGGAAGTCGCTGATCTGCGACAGGGTCAGGATCGGAATGCCGAAGCGTTCGTAGAAATTGAAGTTGTAGAAGATGCCCGCCATCGCCACGAGCAGGTAGCAGACACTGATCGCCAGCGCCGGCTCGCGCCGGAAGGTCAGCAGCGCATGCGGCAAAAAATCGAGCAGCACCGACTTGTGCGCCGGCTCCGGCACAGCGGCAGGAGGTGAAGCTGCGGTGCTGACATCAGACCCAGACATCATCGCACGCCGTCAATTCGCCGCCGGCTTCCCCGGTGTTCACGACACCGCGCGGTTCGACCAGCATGACCTTGCATTCCGCGGACGCCACCGGCTTGTGCTCGACCCCACGCGGTACGACGAACATCTCGCCCGATTTCAGATCGACCCGACCGTCTCGGAATTCGATCGACATCGCGCCCTCGACGACGATGAAGACCTCGTCGGTCCCGGCGTGACTGTGCCAGACGAATTCGCCCTGCAGCCGGACCAGCTTGAACTGGTAGTCGTTCATCTCGGCAATCACGCGCGGTGACCACGGCTCGGCGAAGCGGCCGAACTTTTCAGCAAGATTGATGGAGCGATATTCGCGTGCGCTCATCTGAAAGGGCTGGGGCTAAGGGCCGAGGGCCGAGCGAGCTTTAGTCTGCCTGAGCTTTTTTCGCAAGGCTGGCAAGGCCCGGAAAATAATGGATGGCAGAAACAGAGCGTCGAGCCGGAACGGCTTGCCGGCCTTTCCAGACCTCAGCCCTCAGCCCTCAACCCTGCTCCATCCACCGTGAAACTCTCGCCACAGCCGCATTCACCGGTCACATTCGGATTGCGGAACACGAACGACGAGTTGAGGCCCTGGCGCGCAAAATCGATCTGCGTGCCCTCGACGAACGGTACGCTCCTGCGGTCGATCACGAGCCTGATGCCATCCTGTTCAACCAGGCGATCGCCTTCGTTGACACGCTCGGCGATCTCGACGACATAGGCGTAGCCCGAACAACCGGTCTTGCGCACGCCGAAGCGCACGCCGGCAGCGGCCGGCTGGTCCGCGAGAAAAGACTGCATGCGCTGGCGCGCCGCGTCGGTCAACTGGATATTCATGCCTGCCATTGTACGTCGATTCGCTTGCTTGCCGGAGCGCCGGCCTGCCCGCTTCCGCTATGATTCGCGCCTTCCACACTGATAGTTGGGCCACGGCCCGCGGAGTTTCAAGGCATGTCGGTAGTCAGCGTCAGGCAGGCGTTGTCCGGTGGGATCCCGGCGAACCGCGAAGTCACCACCGACGGCGCTCCAGCCGTCGGTCAAGAGGTGACCGTACGCGGCTGGGTGCGCACGCGACGCGATTCAAAGGCCGGACTGTCGTTCGTCAATGTCAGCGACGGCTCGTGTTTCGACCCCATCCAGGTGGTCGCGCCGAACACGCTCGCCAACTACAACGATGAAATCGCGAAGCTGACCGCCGGCTGCGCCGTGATCGCCACCGGTACGCTGGTGCCGTCGCAGGGCAAAGGCCAGGCGTTCGAAATCCAGGGCACGAAGGTCGAGGTGGTCGGCTGGGTAGACGATCCGGAAACCTATCCGATCCAGCCCAAGGCACACACGATGGAGTATCTGCGCGAGGTCGCGCACCTGCGCCCGCGCACGAACACGTTCGGCGCGGTCGCGCGCGTCCGCGACTGCATCGCCAAGGCGATCCACCGCTACTTCCACGAGCGCGGCTTCTTCTGGATCAACACGCCGATCATCACAGCGAGCGATGCCGAAGGCGCCGGCCAGATGTTCCGCGTGTCGACGCTCGACCTGGTCAACCTGCCGCGCAGTCCGGAGACCGGCGCAATCGACTGGCATCGGGATTTCTTCGGCAAGGAAACGTACCTGACCGTGTCCGGCCAGCTCAATGTCGAAGGCTACTGTTTGAGCCTGAGCAAGGTCTACACGTTCGGCCCGACCTTCCGCGCCGAGAACTCCAACACCACGCGCCACCTCGCCGAGTTCTGGATGATCGAGCCGGAAATCGCCTTCGCCGATCTCAACGACAATGCGACGCTGGCCGAAGACTTTCTCAAGTACATCTTCAAGGCCGTGCTCGACGAGCGTATGGACGACATGAAGTTCTTCGCCGAGCGGCAGGAGAAGACGGCAATCTCGCGACTGGAGAACTTCATCGCCGCGCCGTTCGAGCGCATCGACTACACCGACGCCGTCGAGATCCTGAAGAAGTCCGGGCAGAAGTTCGAATTTCCGGTCGAATGGGGCCACGACCTGCAGACCGAGCACGAGCGCTACCTGACCGAAAAGCACGTCGGTCGGCCCGTGGTCGTCATGAACTATCCGGAACAGATCAAGGCGTTCTACATGCGCCTCAACGACGACGGCAAGACCGTCGCGGCGATGGACGTGCTGGCGCCGGGCATCGGCGAGATCATCGGCGGTTCACAGCGCGAAGAACGCCTCGACTATCTCGACCGGCGCATGGTCCAGTTCAAGCTCGACCCGGCGCACTACGGCTGGTATCGCGATTTCCGCCGCTACGGCACGGTGCCGCACGCCGGCTTTGGTCTCGGTTTTGAGCGGCTGGTCGTCTACACCTGCGGGCTGGCCAACATCCGCGACGCAATTCCGTACCCACGCGTGCCAGGTTCGGCGGAATTCTGATTGTCGGGGCGCGGGGCCGGAAGGCAGCCCGCGGTCAGGCTTGTACCGCGGCCTGTGGGTTCTGCGCGTCGGAGGCGATGCGGGCGCGGCAGTAGCGCAGCGCCGCGAGATTGATCATGCGCGTCGGAAACGCGCGATGCACCGAAGGCTGCTTGCCCTTGAGCACGAGCGTATGCACCTGAATGGCGTCGCTCGCCGATTCGGGTGTCTTGAGAATCGCGGTCTTCTCGACTTCGGTCGGCAGGCGCGGGGCCGTGACCAGGTCGCCTTCCTGTGCGGGTTCGAGCAATGCCTCAGGCACCAGTAGTGCCAGTGCCGTCGCCTTGAGCATCAGCGGCCAGAACCAGGCCGCATATGACGGATTCAGCACCCAGACCGCCTTGCCGTCACGGATGTCACTGACTTCGCCGACTACGGCGAGCACTCCTTCGCCGCCGGCAAGCCGCCAACGGCCGGGCTTGGCCGTTGCCGCAATGGCCTGTGCGCTCTCCATGGACTTAGCGGCCACGCCGCTTCTTGGTTTCATCGAGCAGGGCAACGCGGATGTGCGATCCCTGCTGCTCCGAACCATTCAATGCAGCGATGGCAGCGCGCGCCTGGTGACCTTCCATCTTCAGCTGTGCAAATCCCTTGCACTCACCGCTGAACAGGTCCTTGGAAATCTGCAGTCCGAAGACTTTTCCGTGAGTTGCGAACAATTGCTCGAGCGACGACTGCGTCATCGATCGCGGAAGTCCACGAATGCCTATGGTCAACATTTTTGATTCTCCTTCGGTACGGGAACGCCTGGCGTCCCGCACCGGATTCCGGCGTAACTCAGGCGGCGCTGACGTTTTCGGCCTGCAGACCCTTTTGGCCCTGGGTCACGTCGAACGAAACGCGCTGGCCTTCCTGGAGGGTGCGAAACCCGGAGCCCGTGATGGCGCGGAAATGGACAAACACGTCCGGACCGTTCTCACGGCTGATGAACCCGAAACCCTTTGCATCGTTGAACCATTTGACGGTTCCAGTTTGACGATCTGACATTGGTGACTCCTGACATGGATACAAGTAACGTGAAAATGACGCGACCAAATGGGAGCGTCGTTTACTGGGTGCGAGGGGAAATGCGGGAGAGGGAGACGAAGAACGGCGGCGTACCGCGTTATCGAGTCACAGACTGCAATGAGCCTGGCAAACTCAGCGGGGGCAGTGTAACACAAATCTTTACGCCAGTTGAACGATATCCTTCGCCGGCCTGCGGCGGCGTTGGCTTCCGGCTGGCCGGCGGGCAAAATTGCCGCAGGCCGGCTCATGCCATTATGCCAGCAGGCGCCGCCTTTCTGCCCCCGGTTGATCCGAGCAAGTCGACACGCCGATGTGCCCATCCGTTGGTCTGAATATGCCACCACTTCGATCACTTTGCGCGCTGCTGCTTACGGCGGCCTGCGGACTCTCCCTGTGCGCGTGCGGCGCGCCTGCGAGTTCGGCAACAGCGGCCCCGGCGCCGTCAACGGCGCCCCCACCGACACCGCCGTTCACCGACTATCGGCATGAAGTGCCCGGCGTCGTGCGCAAGATCAGCGTCGCGGACCTCCCGGCTCCATTTGCCACACGGGCCGTCGGCAACGGCGCCCGCATCGTGCCGCGCCCGGCAAGCGCGTGGCCGCGCACCTTGCCCGGCTTCAAGGTGGACCTCTATGCCAGCGACCTGGAACAGCCGCGGCTATTGCGCACCGCGCCGAACGGCGACGTTCTGGTCACACTGACGCAGGCAGGGAAAATCCAGCTTCTGCGCGGCTTCGATGGAGGCGGCAAGGCCGAAAAATCGACGGTCTTCGCCAGCGGCCTGAACAAGCCGTTCGGCATCGCCTTCTATCCGCCCGGCGCGCAGCCGAAATGGATCTACATCGCGAACACCGACTCGATCGTCCGGTTCGTGTACAGCGCCGGCGACGAACAGTTGCGCGGCAACGCCGAGCGGATCGCCGATCTGCCCGGCGGCGGTCATTCGACACGCGACATCCAGTTTTCGGCGGACGGCAAGACGCTGTACGCGTCGGTCGGTTCCGCGTCGAATATCGACGATCCGGACACCACGCCGGCCGAAAAACATCGCGCCGACATCCTGGCGTTCAATGCCGACGGCGGCGGCATGCGCGTGTACGCCTCAGGAATCCGCAATCCGGTCGGCCTGGCCATCCAGCCCGGCACCGGCACGCTGTGGTGCTCGGTCAACGAGCGCGACCTGCTCGGCGACAACCTCGCACCCGACTACATCACGCATGTCCGGGACGGCGGTTTCTACGGCTGGCCGTGGTGGTACATCGGCCCGCACCAGGACCCGCGCCACGCCGGCAAGCGTCGCGATCTGAAGGACAAGGTCATCGTGCCCGATGTGCTGTTACAGCCGCACAACGCGTCGCTGCAGCTGACCTTTTACGATGGCGAGCAATTTCCCGGCGAATATCACGGTGACATCTTCGCCGCCGAACATGGCTCGTGGAACCGCTCGACGCGCGCAGGCTACGAGGTCATCCGCGTGCCGCTGCATCAGAGCGGCAATGCCAGCGGCGAATACGAGGATTTCGTGACCGGTTTCGTGCTCGACAACGGCGACGTCTGGGGACGCCCGGTCGGCGTGACCGTCGCAAAGGACGGTTCGCTGCTGGTCAGTGACGACGCGTCGGGTTCGATCTGGCGCGTGAGCTACGTCGGCGGATCAACCGTCGCGCCGACGCACTGATCGTGCCGCGCAAACAGGCAGCTCAGGCGAATGCCCTGGGCCATGTAGACTTGGGCCAGCACCACTCGCGACGGCGCCTGCGCCAACAAATTCATGACTGAAACAACCGTCGCGGCAACGGACGCGCGTAACCGCGGCATCGACCTGCTGCGTGGCGTATCGATCCTGCTCGTCATCCTCAACCATGTCGGCATCCGCATTCCGCTGGCGAAAACGGCGCTCGCAGAAATCCTGCCCAAGGGTTTCCTGCAGGACCTCAACTACAACGGCTACGAGGCCGTGTTCGTATTCTTCGTCATCTCGGGATTCCTTATCACGCGGCGGTCGCTCGAGCGCTGGTTGACTCTTGGCGGCATCTCGCTGCGCGAGTTCTACGTGCGCCGCGGCGCGCGCATCCTGCCGTGCCTGATCGCGCTGGTCGCCGTGCTGGCGATCCTGCATCTGCTTGCCGTACCGAACTATGTGATTTCGCGGCCGAATCAATCGTTGCCGGGCGCAGTTGCCGCTGCGCTCGGTTTGTATCTGAACTGGTACGAGGGCGTGACCGGTTATCTGCCCGGCAGCTGGGACATCCTGTGGTCACTGTCGATCGAGGAAGCGTTCTATCTCGCCTTTCCGCTGTTGTGCCTGCTCTGCGGCAGCAGGCGCTGGTTTGTGGCCATCCTCGCCGTGCTGGCGCTGTCGATGCCCTTCAGTCACGCGGCGGCGCAAGGCAACGAAATCTGGCAGGAGAAGGCCTATCTGCCCGGAATGGGCGCGATTGCCGTCGGCATCCTCGCCGCCCTGTTCGCGCGCCACCTGTCCCATCCTTCGCAGCGGACGGCGCTCGCACTGCGAATCGGCGGCGCGCTGGGTATTTGCGCGATCCTGTTCGCCGGCCGCTTGATCTGGCACTGGCTGCTGGATGCCTACCTGCTCGTGCTGACCGGTTCGGCGGCGGCACTGGTGCTCGGCATGCACTGGAACACGACGAATCCGCGCCGCATTCCCGGACTCGACTGGCTGCAATCCTGCGGCCGGCTGAGCTACGAGATTTATCTCACGCACATGTTCTGCGTATTCTCCGTCGTTGCCGTTGCGCGCTGGAGCCGCATCGACGCGGCATGGGGCTGGATCTGGTATCCGCTTGCGATCGGCGCCTCCTGGCTGCTCGGCTGGATCGTCGCGCGCCGCTTCTCGCAACCCTGCGAGCGCCGGCTGCGTCGATATTATGCGCAGCGTGCCGCGTCGCGACACGCGATCGCGATCGCCACCCCCGCAGACGTGTAGACTTTCCGGATCGAAGTTGCCTGGAAGTTGCATCCGGAACGCATGACGCGGTCGCAGACTATCGAACAGTGGTGGGTCACCTCGCTCGGCGACATGCTTGTCTGGGCGCGCATGCGCGTGCTCGAGTCGGGCCACGCCGAAGTGTTGTCGGCGGAAGGCGAGACGCTGCGTTACGACGACGAAGATACGGCGCACGCCGCGTTGCTCGACGCCGATTTCCGCGCCGTCGACGGCCTTGACGAAGACGATGCGGCAATGCTCGGTTTTGATCTCGATTCGATCGCTCAGCCGGAAGCGGAAAACGACGAGGAATTGTTGCCGCTGATGACGCAGCAGCTATTTGGCCGAGCCTGATGTAGGGTATTGAAAATCACGATGGATTCCGGCTTGCGCTGGAACGACGTCCAGGAAAGCCGGCAGGGCAGGAATTTCGATCTCCCATGAATCTCGATCTCAGCGCCAAACACGCGCTCGTCTGTGGCGGCTCGCAGGGCATCGGCCTGGCGGCCGCGATCGAGTTGGCCAGGCTTGGCGCGCACGTCACGCTGCTCGCGCGCTCGCGCGATGCGCTCGACGCCGCTGCGGCATCCCTGCCGAAGGTCAGCGGACCGCAAGTGCACGCCTCTGTCGCCGTCGACATGAATGATCATGCGGCGCTGCGCGCCAAGGTCGAGGACCTCGCGGCGACGCGTTCCGTGCAGATCCTGATCAACAACACCGGCGGCCCGCCGAGCGGCCCGGCACATTCGGCCACGCTCGATGACTTCCGCTTCGCCTTCAACCAGCACCTGATCGCCGCCCAGATCATCCTACAGGCCGTGCTTCCGGGCATGCGTGGCGCGGCATATGGCCGTGTCATCAACGTGATTTCGACCTCGGTCAAGGAGCCGATCAGGAACCTGGGGGTGTCGAACACCATCCGCGGCGCCGTCGCGAGCTGGGCCAAGACGCTGGCCGGCGAACTCGGCGGCTCCGGTATCACGGTCAACAACGTGCTGCCGGGTTACACCAAGACGCAGCGGCTCGCGCAGATCCTTGCCGATCGGGTCAAGGCGACCGGCAAGAGCGAAGACGAGATCACACGGACGATGCTCGCATCGGTACCTGCCGGCCGTTTCGCCGAAGCCAGCGAGATCGCGGCGGTGATCGCCTTCCTCGCTTCGCCCGCAGCCGGCTACGTCAACGGCATCAACGTGCCGGTCGACGGCGGGCGCATGCAGTCGCTCTAGGACGGCCCGATCGCCGCTGTCCGGGCCGTGGCCAATTGCGTGGCCGTGCCGATGATGCCAACAGCCATCCATCGCATCGAGCAGCGCCGCCTTGCTGCAGCATTCCGATCGACCGCTTGCGTTCTGTTCCTGCTCGGACTTGCGGCGTGCGCACCGCACGAGTCGAAACTCGCTGCAGAAGCCGAAGAAACCTCGCTCCACGCACAAACGAGCACTGCCGCTTTCGCGCAGCCCGATCAGCGCCGATAGGCCGATCCGCGCAGGCCGAAGCGCGCGTCGGGCAATGCTCCCCAACGAGCAAAGGAGCCGCTAAGCTGCACGCATGGAACAACGTTCGATCGTGTTGCCGAACTACATCGCCGGACGCTTGAGCGCGCCGGATGGCGGACGCTATCTCGATATATTCGAGCCAGCCGTCGGCGCGGTATTCGCGCAATGTCCCGACTCCGATGCCAGCGACATCGACGCCGCCGTGACCGCCGCGCAGCACGCATTTCCGGCATGGTCCGGCACTGCGGCGGAGCCGCGTGCGCGCCTGCTCGAGCGCATTGCCGAACGTGTCGAGGCGCAGCTCGACGCATTCGCCGAGGCCGAGTCGCGCGACAGCGGCAAGCCGGTCGCATTGGCGCGCAGTCTCGACATCCCGCGCGCGGTCGCCAACCTGCGTTTCTTCGCAGCCGCAGGGACACAGTTCGCCAGCGAATCGCACGCGATGGGCGGCGATGCGATCAACTACACGCTGCGCCAGCCGCTGGGCGTCGTCGGCTGCATTTCGCCGTGGAACCTGCCGCTGTACCTGTTCACCTGGAAGATCGCGCCGGCGCTGGCGGCCGGCAACTGCGTCGTCGCCAAGCCGTCGGAGGTGACGCCGCACACGGCGGCGCTGTTCGCGCAGGTCTGCATCGATGCGGGCATGCCGCCGGGCGTGCTGAACATCGTGCAGGGCAATGGCCCCGGCGCCGGCCAGCCGCTGATCGAACACCCCGGCATCAGGGCGATCTCGTTCACCGGTTCTACCCGCACCGGCGCGGCCATCGCGGCCGCTGCCGCACCGAGATTCAAGAAGCTGTCGCTCGAGATGGGCGGCAAGAACCCGACCGTGATCTTTGCCGACTGGCAAGCGAGTGAGGCGAACTGGAATACCGTTGTCCGCTCGGCCTTTTCCAACCAGGGCCAGATCTGCCTGTGCGGCTCGCGCCTGCTGATCGAACGGCCGCTCTACGAACAGTTCAGCAAAACGTTCGTCGAAAGCGTCCGCGCGCTGCGCGTTGGCGATCCACGCGATCCGGCGACCGACGTCGGCGCCGTGGTTTCGCACGCTCACTTCGACAAGGTGATGGGCCACATCGCCCTGGCGCGCGAGGAAGGCGGAACCGTTCTGTGCGGCGGCAACTCGGTCCGGGTCGAAGGCCGCTGCGCCGGCGGCTGGTTCATCGAGCCGACCGTCATCGAGGGCCTCGGCGCGGCGTGCCGGACGAATCAGGAAGAAATCTTCGGACCCGTGGTGACCCTGATGCCGTTCGATGGCGACGAAGAGGCCATTGCGCTCGCCAACTCGACCAATTACGGCCTGGCCGCATCGGTGTGGACGACCAACCTGTCGCGCGCGCACCGCGTCGCAGCGCGGCTGGAATCGGGTATCGTCTGGATCAACTGCTGGATGCGGCGCGATTTGCGCACCCCATTCGGCGGCGTCAGGAATTCCGGCGTCGGCCGCGAAGGCGGATTCGAAGCACTGCGCTTCTTCACCGAACCGAAAAATGTCTGCATAGACCTGGGCAGCTAAGGGGCGAGAAATCGGAAGATGCACCACGAAGGCACACAGATCACGAAGAAGAGCTACGGAAGGCTCAAGGTTGGGTCCGGCAAGACTGCGGGTGAGTAAGCGGGCCAAACCGAACGTGTCTTCCTTGGTGCATCTTCGTGATCTGTGTGCCTTCGTGGTGAATCTTTTTATCCTGAAGAGCTTGGCAAGGCATGACCAAACTGATCCAACTGATCGAAAAGAATCGCGCCTGGTCGGCGCAGATGCGCGCTCAGGACGCCCAGTTCTTCGAGCGCCTCTCGCAACTGCAGACACCGAAGTACCTGTGGATCGGCTGCTCGGATTCGCGCGTACCGGCCAACCAGATCATCGACATGGCGCCGGGCGAGGTCTTCGTCCATCGCAACGTCGCCAACGTCGTCGTTCACGCCGACCTCAACTGCCTGAGCGCGATGCAGTTCGCGGTCGACGTGCTCAGGGTCGAGCACATCATGGTGGTTGGCCACTACGGTTGCGGCGGCGTGCGGGCGACGATGACCGGCGAACGACTCGGACTGGTCGACAACTGGCTACGCCATGTCGGCGATGTCGCGCAGAAGCATCGCGACGCGCTCCTCGCACTCGACGAGGCGGCGCGCCTGGCACGGCTTTGCGAGCTGAACGCGCTCGAGCAGGCGGTCAATGTTTGTCAGACGACCGTGGTCCAGGACGCCTGGCAGCGCGGCCAGACGCTCGGCGTGCATGCCTGGGTGTACGGGCTGCACGACGGCCGCGTGCGCGATCTCAACCTCGACATGAGCAATGCGGCGAACCTGCCGACGCGCTACGCCGAGGCGCTGGCACATCTGAGCGGTGCGACGGAACCATGACCGACATTACTTTCGCAACCGCTGCAACGTTGCGATCCTTGTCGGCGTCATAATGAATGTCACTCCGTCTTGGGGGAATTGCATGCGTGTAGGCCACCGCCTGATCACCGCTGTCTTCGCTGCCGTCGCATCCATCGGCGCCGCCGGCGCAACGGCGCAAGCCATTCGCTCGACGCCGTCGAGTCACGACATCAGTCCGCAGGAATGGCGCGCCCAACAACTGGCTGCCGCGGACAAGTCCGACAAGATCATGCGCGACGCGCAGAAGCAGCAGGGCCTGCTCGGCCAGTATGGCATGATGCAGCTGGCCTACGACGCCAACCATGATCGCGCGTTCCAGCTGATCTTCGGCCAGTACCTGAGCTGGTACCTCACTTACGTCGGCGACTACGACGGCGCGCGTTCGACGTTCTCGATCGCCCAGCCGGTGCAGGCCGATGACGGTCCGTCGCCGCTAAGCGGCACCTGGCAACTGCGTCCGGCTGCCGATGTCATCCTCGAGATGGCGAAGGATCGCAAGGCGGTATTTTTCAATGAAGCGCACAGCGCGCCGGTGACCCGCACCCTGACCATCGAGTTGTTGTCGAAGCTGAGGGAACAGGGCTTCAACTACTTCGCCGCCGAGACGCTCTACGAAACCGACAAGAACCTCAATGAACGCGGCTATCCGGTTCCGGGGACCGGTTTCTATACCAACGAGCCGCTTTACGGCGAGATGGTGCGCACCGCGTTGCGCCTGGGCTACAAGGTCATCGCCTACGACGCCGAGAACGCCGGCGTCGGCGATCTGCGTGAGCGTGCCGGCGCGCAGAACCTTTACGACCGCGTGTTCAAGAGGGACCCGAATGCCCGGCTCGTCGTCAACGCCGGGTTCGCCCACGTGCAGAAGACCGGAAAATACCTTGGCGGGATGAGCATGGGCGAGTTCTTCCACAAGATCTCCGGCATCGATCCGCTGACGATCGAGCAGACCATGATGATCCAGCATGCGCGCACCGATCAGGATCACCCGTACTACCTGGCCGTGACGCGGGCGCACCTGTTGCACGAGCCGAGCGTGTTCGTGTCCGGCGGCAAGGTCTGGGCGCTGAAACCCGACGAATACGACATGAGCGTGATCTTCCCACCGGAGGTTGGCGCGTCCGAACGGCCGGAATGGCTGCGCCTCGGCGGCCTGCGCGCGCCTTACGGCATCGGCGGAGAAGTCTGCAACGGCCATTTTCCGTGCCTGGTCGAAGCGCGCTATGCGAACGAGGGAGCCGATTCTATACCGGCCGATCGTGTCGTCCTGACCGTAATCGATCCGAACGACCCCAATTCCGTCACTCTCCATGCAACGACGACGGGCCGCTTGTTCCTGCGCGCGGGGAAATACAAGCTCACCGCGATGGACCGCCAGGGCCACAACGTGTTCGGGCGCGAAATCGAGATCGGCACGGAAACAACGGCGAAACGATGAGTGATGTCGTTCGCGCAGCGCATGCCCCCAAGGCGGTCGGCGCCTACCCGCACGCGCGCCGTGTCGGCGACCTGCTGTTTCTTTCCGGTGTCGGTCCGCGCGATCCGGCCACCAACGCGATCATCGGCAACGTCTATGACGCCAACGGCCGCCTTCTGAGCTACGACATCGAAGCGCAATGCCGCGCCGTGTTCGCCAATGTGCGCACGATTCTGGAAGCCGGCGGCGCGCGCTGGAAAGACCTCGTCGACGTGACGGTTTTCCTCACCGACATCGAGCACGATTTTGCCGCGTACAATCGCGTCTATGCCGAGTACTTCACCACGGCGCAACCGTGCCGCACGACGCTCGGCATCACCGCGCTGCCGACGCCGATCGCGATCGAGCTCAAATGCATCGCTACCCTCGGCGACGTGACAATCAAGTGAGAAGAGAAAGAAGGAATTTGAGCGCGGATGTGCGCGGATAAGAGCCGATTGACGCGAAGAAAGCGATAATCACGGGTCAAGAGCAAGTTCGAGGCGGATGAAGTTCCGGAACGTCCTATCCGCGAAAATTCTGTATCGATCCGCGTAATCCGTGTTCAAGGCTTTTTCGAGGCCACAGAAGATGCTGACGCCACCGATTGATTTCCGGAAGTGGATCGACGAGCACAGACATCTGCTCAAGCCGCCCGTTGGCAACAAGTGCATCGTCGACGGCGACTTCATCATCATGATCGTCGGCGGGCCGAATGCGCGCACGGACTACCACTGGGACGCGGGCCCGGAATTCTTCCATCAGATCGAAGGCGAGATGGTGCTGAAGGTGCAGGATGGCGGCAACGCCCATGGCATTCCGATCCGTGCCGGGGAGATTTTCTACCTGCCGCCCGGCGTGCCGCACTCGCCGCAGCGCATGGCGAATTCGATCGGCCTCGTGATCGAACGCAAGCGCCTGGCGCACGAGCAGGACGGCCTGATGTGGTTCTGCGAGCGCTGCAACCACAAACTCTACGAAGAGTTCTTCACGCTACGGAACATCGAGCAGGACTTCCCGGCCGTATTCGGCCGCTTCTACCGCTCGCTCGACGCGCGTACGTGTCGCGCTTGCGGGCACGTCAATCCGGCAGCCGAAAAGTACCGCTGACCGCCATCCAGCGCCCGCAATGGGCCGCATTGCCGATGTCCTGTACACTGGCCGCAGGCGGCAGCACAGGGGTGGGCTTTGAACGCCAACATTGGTGAACTGGCGGCCCAGGCCGCAGACGCTCCCGCGCGTCGATGGCCGGCCCACTATGCGGTTGTCCTGCTGCTGTGCGCGGCGACATTCATCTCCTATATCGACCGCACCAACATCTCGGTGGGTGCGCTCGCGATGCAGACGCAACTCGGCTGGAGCGAAACCCAGAAGGGCGTCGTCTTCTCGTCATTCTTCGTCGGTTACATGCTGATGATGGTTGCGAGTGGCGCGCTCGCGCATCGCTATGGCGGCAAGATCGTGCTCGGCATCGCCGTGGTCTGGTGGTCGCTGTTCACGGCGCTGACGCCGCCGGCCGCACTGGCATCGCTGCCGACGCTGGTCGCGGCGCGTATCGCGCTCGGGTTCGGCGAGGCGGCAGTGTTTCCGGCCTCGATCAACATGATCGGCCGCTGGGTGCCGCCATCGCAGCGCTCGCGCGCAGTGGCCCTGCTCGCCAGTTCTCTGTACCTCGGCACGCTGATCGCGCTGCCGGCGACCGGGTGGCTGGTGCGCGGATTCGGCTGGCCGACGCCGTTCTACGTGTTCGGCGCCGTTGGTCTGATCTGGGCGGCGGCCTGGTTCATGTCGATCGAAGGCGGCGCCGCGATCGTACCGGAACCGGCGGCCGTCAGACCTTCGATCCCGTGGCTCCGCCTGCTGCGATTGCGTTCGGTCTGGGCGATCGTCGTCGTGCACTTCTGCCACAACTGGACGCTGTATCTGCTTCTGGCGTGGCTGCCGAGCTACTTCAAGAGCACGTTCGGAGTCACTCTGGTCAACGCCGGGATGCTCTCGGCCGCACCCTGGCTGGTCGGCTTCATCGCCTCGAACGTCGCCGGCTACGCCGCCGATCGCCTGCTGCAGGCCGGACGCAGCGCGACGTTCGTGCGCAAGCTCATCATCACGCTGTCGCTCGGTGGCGTGGCGCTTTCGCTGCTCCAGCTGCCGGCCGCGAGCTCAGTCGGGATGGGCGTGTTCCTGATGTGCTGCACGGCCGGCGCGCTGTCGATGTGCAACGCCGGTTTCGCGCCGAACTGCTTCGATATCGCGCCGCGGCACTCCGAGGTGATCTGGGGCATCAGCAACACGTTCGCCACGCTGCCCGGTATCTTCGGCGTCTATGCCACCGGCTGGCTGGTCGATCACACGGGCAGCTTTGCCGTGCCGTTCTTCGTCACCGGCGCCATCGCGCTGCTCGGCTTGCTCGTGTTCGCGGTATTCGGCTCCGGCGAGCGTCAGCTCGACTGAAACAAAACGCGATCCGGTTCTCCTTGCCCATCCCGGCGCTGCGCGCGACAGCGGACAACTGCAACGCGATGCCGCGAAAGGACTGCGCCGTGATTTCGTTATCATGCCGGCGATGCTGAAGCGACTCGTCGAACTCAAACCGCGCGACGTCCCGTTGATCGTCGGGCTGCGCAACACGGCCGCCGTCGTGCTGCCGCTGTCGCTCGGCGTCGCCAGCGGAAATCTCGGCGCCGGACTTGGCGTATCGGTCGGCGCGTTGAACACCATGTTCTCCGACCAGCCGGGTCCGTATCGGCTGCGCGTGCGGCGCATGCTGTTCGCGGCGGGAGCGGCCGGAATCTCGGCGCTGGCCGGTTACCTCGTCGGCGACAGCACGACGGCAACCGTAATCGCATCGCTCGTCTGGGGATTCTGCGGCGGCATGCTGGTCGCGCTGGGGCCGGATTCCGGGCGCATCGGCCTGACCAGCATGATCCTGCTCGTCATCACGGCTTCCGACCCGCGCTCGCCGGCCGACGCCATCGCTGCGGCCCTGCTCTTCTTCGGCGGCGGCCTGCTGCTGACGCTGTTCTCGATTGCCGCGTGGCCGTTGCAGCGCTATCACCCGGAACGGACGGCACTCGCCCAGTTGTGCCGGCAGCTTGCCGCCAGCGCGCGGCGGCGCGACGATCCGGCACAGGCCCCGCCGGTGTCGCAGGCACTGACGGACGTCGAAAACCTGCTGCACGGCACATTCCGCGCCCGCGGCACGGCGATGGAAGCGTTCCGCGTGCTTGCCGAAATCGTCGAGCGCATCCGCCTCGAGTTGCTCGCCCTCGGCGGCCTCGGCGAACGCATCGAAGGCCCTGCGCTCAAGGCGACTCTGGCGCGCCTGCGCGAATATGCCGCGCGCACTCTCGATTCGGTCGCCAGTGCAATCGACGCCGGCGTCAGTCCGCTCGCCGCTGCCGCAGCGCTCGAAGGCTATGAAGCTGCGATGTCGGCAATCGACCGCGACGATGGCAGCGGCCTCGATAGGCATGCACGCCGCGCGTTGACGATTGCCCTCGCCCACGCGCAGGCGCTGGCCGGACAGCTGCGCGCGCTGGCGCGCAACGCGGAATTTGCCGGCAGCCGCGGCGAGTTGCGCCTCGATGCGCACGAAGCTCGCCTTCCGCGCGCGCTGCGTCCGCGCAATCCGCTGGCGATACTGCGTGCCAACCTGCGCCTGTCGTCGATCGCCTGCCGGCATGCGTTGCGCTGCGGCGTGTGCCTCGCCCTCGCCGTCGCGGGCGAGCGGCTCACCAACATGTCGCACGGCTTCTGGATTCCGATGACGACCGCAATCGTGCTCAAGCCCGACTTCGCCGGAACCTTCAGTTTCGGCCTGCTGCGCGTGATCGGCACGATGCTGGGCCTGGCGCTGGCCACCGCGCTGGTGCATTTCGCGTTCGGCGGCGACTGGCACCGCATCGCCCTGCTTGCCGTGCTGTGTTTCGGTTTCCGCGAACTGACCACGGTGCATTACGGCATCGGCGTCATGCTGCTGACGGCGCTGATCGTCGTCCTGCTGACGTTCGAAGGCATCGCTCCCGGCGAAACAATGAGTGCGCGCGCGCTCGGCACGGGCATCGGCAGCGCTCTCGCCCTGCTCGCCTACGTGGTCTGGCCGACCTGGGAACGCGGCCGCGTGCGTGCGGCGCTGGCTGAAATGCTCGATGCCTACCGGCGCTATTTCCTGGCCGTGCTCAACGACAGCAGCCGCGTGCGCGCGGATATCAGGGCGCAGGCACGAAGCGCGCGCACGAACGCGCAGGCCTCGCTCGACCGCCTGCGCGGCGAGCCGCATCGCGATGCGCGGCTCGTCACTCTGGCCGAAGGCACATTTGCCAACGCCAACCGCTTCATTCGTGCTGCGATGGCGCTCGAAGCCGCGCGCCAGGGTCCCGTGCAGCTGCCGGCCCGCGCCGCGGCGACCGAATTTGCCGGGCGTGTCGACGCCGAGCTGACCCGAATCGTGACGTGCCTGCGCAACGGCGAAGCCCTGCACCGCGATTCCGGTATGCGCGCACAGCAGCGTGAGCTGGCGCAGTCGATCGAGCGCGCCACACGAACGGACGAGGAGCAGGCGCTTGCCGCCGCCTGGATCGAGGCCAGCGACCGCATCGTCGACTGCATCGGCACGATGGCGCATTTGCTGGAGAAGGATAGAGGCCTGAGGCCTGAGGGCTGAGGGCTGAGGGCGGCGAGCGCTGCCAACGGCTGCGCGGCGCGGCCGCACGAGAACGGCTAGAATCGCGCGCATGCTGAAAATCGACACGCACGCACACATCCTGCCACCCGAGTGGCCCGATTTCGCCGAGAAATACGGCGACGACCGCTTTCCGGTCATGATCAAGACCGAAGGCCGTCACCGGATCTACAAGGACGGAAAATTCTTCCGCGAAGTCTGGGAGAACGCGTTCGATGCCGAACATCGCATCGCCGATTACGCGAAGTTCGGCGTGCAGGTGCAGGTGATCTCGACAGTGCCGGTGCTGTTCTCGTACTGGGCGAAGCCGCACCAGGCGCTCGAGCTGCATCAGCACCTCAACGATCACGCGGCCGAGGTCTGCCGCAAGCATGCGCGGCACTACGCCGGCATCGGCACCGTGCCGCTGCAGTCGCCGACCCTGGCGATCCAGGAAATGGAGCGCTGCATCGAGCAGCTCGGACTGCAAGGCGTGCAGATCGGTTCACATGTGGAACAGTGGAATCTCGACGCGCCGGAACTGTTTCCGTTCTTCGACGCCGCCGCCGACCTCGGCGCGGCGATCCTCGTGCATCCATGGGACATGATGGGCCGCGATTCCATGCCCAAGTACTGGCTGCCGTGGCTGGTCGGCATGCCGGCCGAGCAGTCGCGCGCCGCCTGCTGCCTGATCTTCGGCGGCGTGCTCGAACGCCTGCCGAAGCTGCGCGTCTGCTTCGCCCACGGCGGCGGCGCGTTTCCGTACACGATCGGCCGCATCGAACACGGCTTTCGCATGCGTCCGGACCTGGTCGCGACCGACAATTCGCGCAATCCGCGCGAGTACCTCGATCGCATCTGGTTCGATTCCTGCGTGCACGACGCGCGCGCATTGCGCTACCTGCTCGACGTCGCCGGTGCCGAGCACGTCATGCTAGGCACCGACTATCCCTTCCCTCTCGGCGAGCAGGCGCCCGGCGCCGGCATCGCCGCGCTCGACCTGCCGCCGGCGCAGCAGCAACGTCTGTTCCACGCGAGCGCGCTCGAATGGCTCGATCTTTCCGCAACGCGTTTTACCTGATTTCGAGGATTTTCGGAGATTCCATGTCGACCATCCGTCTCGTCACATCCGCCGCACTGCTTGCGTTCGTCTCCACTTGCGCCTGCGCCGCCGACTACACGCTGTTCGAGAAGATCATCAAGTTCCAGGCGCCGCCGGAGTGGACCGTCATCATGGAGAAGCAGGACGGCAATCCTCAGTTCATGGCGTTCCAGATCAAGGATCCGGCCGATCCGGCCAGTAACGAGATCACGCAGGTCACGGTCAACGCCAAGCTGATGCACGACTCGTCGTTCTTCCAGCAGCAGGTCGACGCTGCCACCGACAAGGCCAAGGCGCTGCCTGGCTTCGAGCAGGTGACACAAGGCGTTGACCCGACCGTCATGCGCTACTTCGCCATGAACGGCAAGACGCGCTACGAATACCGCGAGACGTTCTATCTGGTCAGCCACCTGTTCCTGCACATCCGCTGCGCGCGGCCGATGCTGGCGGAGACGACCAAGGCCTGGAGCGACAGCTACGACAAGGGTTGCGGCGACCTCATGGCGTCGCTGAAACCGCGATGATCGCCGACGCCGACATCACGACCGAGGCCTGGGCGCTCGCACGCGATGCCGCTGATCCGCTGGCCGGGTTCCGTGACGAATTCCTGGTCCCGCCGCACGGCCGGCATGAACAAGTATACTTCTGCGGCAATTCGCTCGGACTGCAGCCGCGCGCGACGCGCCAGGCGCTGATCGACGAACTCGACGACTGGCGCGACCTTGCCGTCGAGGCGCACTTCCGCGGCCGCCACCCATGGATGCCGTATCACGCCGAGGTGCGCGCGCACCTGGCCGAACTGGTCGGCGCGCAGGCCTGCGAAGTCGTCGCAATGAATTCTCTGACCGTCAATCTGCACCTGATGATGGTCAGTTTCTATCGGCCGACGCAGGATCGTCCGGCGATCCTGATCGAAAAGAACGCGTTCCCATCGGACCGCTACGCCGTCGAATCGCAGATCCGTTTCCACGGCCACGATCCGGCCTCCGCGCTGATCGAGATCGAAGGTGACGAGCCGAACGGCTCGATCTCGATGGCTGCACTCGAGCGCGCGCTCGACCGGCACGGCGCGCGCGTTGCGCTGGTGCTGTGGCCCGGAGTGCAGTACCTGACCGGACAATCATTCGACTTGCGCGCGATTGCCGCGCTTGGACAAAGCAAAGGCTGTGTCGTCGGCTACGATCTGGCCCATGCGGCCGGCAACGTTCCACTCGACCTGCACGACAGCGGCGCCGACTTCGCCGTGTGGTGCAGCTACAAATATCTCAACTCCGGCCCCGGCGCCGTGGCCGGTTGCTTCGTGCACGAACGCCACGCGCGCAGTGAGCAGCCGCGCTTCGCCGGCTGGTGGGGACACGACCAAACGACGCGGTTTCGCATGGGCCCACGCTACGAACCAACGCCCGGCGCCGACGGCTGGCAGGTATCGAATCCGCCGATCCTCGCGCTGGCGCCGCTACGCGTATCGCTGGGGCTGTTCCATCGCGCCAGCCTGACGGCGCTGCGCCGGAAATCGATGGCGCTCACCGGCTATCTGGCAAACCTGATCGAAAGCCAACTGGGCGGCATTGTGGAAATTGCCACACCGCGCGAACCCGATCGCCGCGGCTGCCAGCTCTCGCTGCGCGTCAAGGGTCCACGTGAAGCGGGCCGCAAGCTGTTCGACCACCTCAACGAAAACGGCATCGTCGTCGACTGGCGCGAGCCGGACGTGATTCGCGCCGCGCCGGCGCCGCTGTACAACCGCCACATCGATTGCCTGCGGTTTGTCGCCGCGGTTCGACAATGGGCAGCGAAAAGCGAATGAGCCTTCGCTGGCCGAAAAAGCACCCTGCGGCGCGTTCGAGCGGAACCAGCTCTTGTAGGTTGGGTCGAGCGCAGCGATACCCAACAAAACAAGGCGGTCTCGTATGACGGGTTGCAGCCGGCGAGATCCTCGTCGGCGCGTGTTGGGTTTCGCGATACTCAACCCAACCTACCGAGCTGAGTCTCAGAGGCATTTAACGCGGGTACGGCAGGGAACAATCCTCCCGTTTTTTTTGAGGATTCGTACGCGAGCCGCTTGCACGCACAGGCTGCATCTTCTAGCCTCGCCTTCCTATTCGCTGGAGGCGAGCCATGATCAAGGTCAGCGTGATGTATCCGAACTTTGCGGGCGCCCGGTTCAACCATGAGTACTATCGCGATACGCACATGCCACTGGTGAAACAGCGCATGGGCGACAAGTGCAAGTACTACACCGTCGACAAGGGCCTTGCCGGCGGCGAGCCCGGCTCGGCGGCAACCTACGTCGGCATGTGCCACATATACTGTGACTCGGTCGAGTCGTTCCAGGCCGGTTTCGGTCCGCACGCGAAAGAGATCATGGCCGACATCCCGAACTACACCGATCTGACGCCGGTGATTCAGGTCAGCGAAGTCGTTGTCGGCTTCGGTGATGCGATTGCAACCTGACTACTGCACAGGCGCCGCTCGCGGCGCGTCGTCGCAGCTGTAGACTGTGCAACGCGATTGATGTTTGTCATCGGGCAGCGGCGCGTGACAACTCAGCACCGCCTGTCGTGCCGTCATCTTGTCTGCACGGATTGCCGCTGATTCCTGGCGGGAGAAATCCGTCATAATTTCCTGATGAGTCACAGACAAATCACCGTGATCGGCGCCGGGCTGGTTGGCGCGTTGCTCGCCACGTTGCTGGCACAGCGCGGCTTCGCCGTCGAAGTCTTCGAACGCCGGCCCGATCCACGCAAGGCCGGCTTCCTCGGCGGCCGCTCTATAAACCTCGCGCTCGCCGAACGCGGCTGGCACGGCCTGCGCGTCGCCGGCCTGCAGCAACGCATGCGGCCGATTGCGATGATGATGCGCGGGCGCATGGTGCATCATCTCGACGGCCACAGCGAATTGCTGCGCTACGGCCGCGACGACAGTGAAGTGATCTGGTCGGTCAATCGCGGCAGCTTGAACATGATCCTGCTCGACGCCGCCGAGGCGGCGGGTACGCGCATCCACTTCGACCAGCGCCTGACGCAGGTCGACTGGAACAAATCCACAATGCAACTTTGCGACGAAGCCGGCACAGTGCGCGAGCGCGCCGCAGCGACGCTGATTGGCGCCGACGGCGCCGGCTCTGCACTGCGCGCAGCGCTGGCGCAGCGCATCGATCTCGGCGAGCGCTTCGAGCCGCTCGATCATGGCTACAAGGAACTGGAGGTTCCTGCGCTCACCCCAGCCCTTCCCCGCTTGCCGGAGAGGGCTCGGATGGGGGAAAACCTGCCTCGGGGCCCGGAAAATTCGGTGCAGCACTCGCCTCCATCCCAACCTTCCCCCGCTAGCGGGGGAAGGAGTTATGCGGCTCTGTCCCGGCCCTCAGCCATCAGCCCTCAGCCCTCGCGCTTCGCCATGGAACCCAACGCGCTGCACATCTGGCCGCGCGGCAACTACATGTGCATCGCGTTGCCGAACGCCGAGGGCAGCTTCACGGTCACCCTGTTCCTGCCGAACGAGCCCGGTTCCAATCCGGCTGCACCGAGCTTTGCCAGCCTCGATTCGCCGCAGAAAGTGCGCGCGTTTTTTGAACGTGACTTCGCCGACGCCGTGCCGCTGATGCCGGACTACGAGCGCGACTTCGCGCAGAATCCGACCGGCGTGCTCGGCACGCTGTATCTCGACCGTTGGCACCTCGGCGGGCGCGCGCTGCTGGTCGGCGATGCGGCGCATGCGATCGTTCCGTTCCACGGTCAGGGCATGAACTGCGGCTTCGAGGATGCCGTCGAACTGGCCGATCTGATGGAAGGTGCGCCAGGCGATACCACGGCGGCATTCGCGGAATTCGAGCGGCGGCGCAAGCCGAACGCCGATGCGATCGCGGCGATGGCGCTGGAAAATTACGTCGAGATGCGCGACAGCGTCGCCGACGCACACTTCCTGCTGATGCGCGCGCTCGAACGCGTGCTGGCCGCGCGCCACCCGACCAGCTTCGTGCCGCGCTACTGGATGGTCACGTTCTCGCGCCTGCCGTACGCAACCGCATTCGCGCGCGGCGAAATCCAGGCGCATATCCTGCGCGAACTGACTGCGGGCAAGACATCGCTCGACGAGATCGATCTGGCACACGCCGACGCACTGATTGCCCGGCGCCTGCCGCCGCTGCCCGGCTGATATCCCGCCGACTGCCCTGTCACTAGTGGCCTGTAACACTTGAAGTGGAAGCAGGATCGCGAAGAGATCGGCCGTCAAGACGATCGGCAGGAGCCCAAGTGTCTCGGC
>DASXKR010000009.1:0-3182 GCA_036496665.1 Rudaea sp.
TCCGCCGATTTCGAGATCATCTCCGAACCGGCCTCGGCGCCCTTGTGGAAATAGATCCACCACATCGCGATCCTGGACACGAAGGCCGACGTGAATGCCGTGACGTTTTCGTGGGTCCAGGCGAGATCGGCGAAAGTCGCGGCATTAACAACGACGGCTTCGCCGAGCGCGATGATGATGAAACCCGCGCAACGTTCGGCCATGTGGCCGCCTTCGACGGCCCAGGCCTGAACCGAGGAAAAGCCCAGCCCGGGGGTCCAGAAGCGCACTGCCGGCGACACATATTCGATTGCGAGCGCAACGACCCAGAGCCAGAGTCGTGTTTGTCCCTCGGCAAAACCGCCGAGCACCCAGAACACCGCCGAGCCACACAGCCACACCAGTATCCGGATGGCGTTGTGGCGCACCAGCGTGCGCTCCGGGGGCGTTGCGAGCAGCCAGAACAGCGTACGGCCGATCTGCATCGCGGCATAGGCGATGGCGAACCACTGGCCGCGCGCGCCGAACGCCGTCGGGATCGAGGTCGACAGCACGAGACCCCCGAGCATCAACAGGAATAGCAGGATGCGGACCGGGGTCTGCTCCGGATCGAGCCAGTTGGTGACCCAGGTCGTGTAAACCCAGGTCCACCACACCGCGAGGAACAGCAGCGTATTCTGCACCATGCCTGATGGCGTGAAGTTGCCGAGCAAAGCGTGCGATAGCTGCGTGATTGCGTAGACGAAGACGAGATCGAAAAACAGCTCAGCGTTGGTGACGCGGGTGGGCCGATCGGGCGCGATGACACGAAACATCGCGCCGCGTGGATTTTTCGACATCATGCGGCCCGCCCCGGCAAGGACTCGTCAGCCCTCGGGCACCCCGGTCTGCAACGCCAGTGCGTGCAGCACGCCGCCCATCTGGCCGCGCAGCGATTGATAGACGATCTGGTGCTGCTGTACGCGCGACTTGCCGCGGAAGGATTCCGAGATCACCGTTGCCGCATAGTGGTCGCCGTCGCCGGCAAGGTCGCGGATGGTCACCTCGGCATCGGGGATCGCAGCCTTGATCATCGACTCGATATCGCGGGCGTCCATCGGCATCCAGTCGGTCTCCCCCTGTTCGCACATTCGAATCGCGACCGCTCGCGCGACCGTGAGGTCCGAATTTAGCGCTGACGGCTTTCAAGGTCACCTATTGTGACACTATATTCCGGGTCCGTTCATTAAAATTTCGCGAGATCGCGCGCCGCGATTCGCCGCAGGCCAAGAGGAAAAGCATGAAACTTCCCGGTCCCGACCATCCGATCACGATTACCACCAATCCCCGACGCGTGCGGGTGACCGCCGACGGCGTCGTCATCGCGGAAACGACCCATGCGCTTACGCTGAAGGAAGCAAGCTATCCGGCGGTGCAATATGTGCCGCGCGGGGATGCCAAGATGGAGCTTCTGAAGCGAACCGAACGGGTGACGCATTGCCCGTACAAGGGAGATGCGAACTATTTCAGCATCGCTGCCAACGGCAAGACGCTGGACAACGCGATCTGGACCTACGAGACGCCCTTCCCCGCGATGGCCGAGATATCAGGCCATCTCGCGTTCTATCCGGACAAGGTCAAGATCGAGGAAGTGGGGTAGGCCTCCTCTCCGCCATTGCGAAATCTTAGGTGGGTTAGCCAACGGGTCCCGCGACACGCCCTTGCAGGCTGATTATCCTGTAGCCGAGCGACCGAAGTCCGGCCCGGAACAGCATATTCTGCTCGAAGCAGTATCCTCCCCGTCCACCAATGATCATCTTGTTCTGGAGCGTCGGGACATCGAGCTTAGGCGGATGCCCGAGCATGATATCCAGGGTCTCGTAGGCGATTGAATGCGAGTGAGCGAAAATAAGTCGGTTTAAGGTATCGAGCGTCGGTGCGATTGGCCCGGAATAGCCTATGCGCGCAAGCCAAGCGCTCTGATCGAATTGTGCGTCGGACATCTCGCGCGCCCCCGCGTTTTCGCGGCGCCATGTTACCGATAATCGCCGATAGCGGAAACATCCCGATTTGAGACCCAGAATGACTGCTCATGGCCCTGAGCGACGCAAACCCACGTCCGCTCATACGTCGGCTAACGGGCAGACGCGGACGTGTCGTGCCGTCGTTGTTGACCCATCCCGGACCAACGGGCTGTCAGCCGGTTGCCGCATCGCCCTTCAATGCGGAGTAAGGTGGTGTAGGCATACGAAACGATGTGCCTTGACGCGACTTGACATGTTGGACCGTGCGCCCTGCGGGTCCACGATCGCCATCTGGCGCAACCAGGCAGCGTGCCTGCCGACGCCAGCGACAAATTGATGGGACGGTTCGAATGAGCTTCCACACATACGCATTGATTTTTGCACTAGGGGCTTGCGCGCTGTTCGGTGTGTCGGGGGCGCGCGCTGAATGCGTCAGCCCGGGAGTGCTGGGGCCCGGCGGCAAACCATGCAACGGCTGCAGCTACGAAGGCAAGATGAGCACGACGCGCGGCCAGGCCTGCGAGCGACCCTGGATCATCGATCGAACCGATACGATGGTCATCACCAGCAACCGCGTGACCCGGCGCGCCAAGCACGGCATTGCCGGCGCCAACGCCAACACCTGGGCCTACCAGCCAGGTCCCGGCTTTGTCGGCACCGACGACTTCACCACGGTCGCCCACTTCAAGCGGGACGGCGCGCCCGGCTCGTTTACCGTGCACTGGACCGTCACCGTTCAATAGCAGGGAATAAGCGGACTACTGTCACCCCCTGTCTGATTGTGGCCCGGAGTCGAAGCCAGAGCATGTCCGCTCCAATGTCGGCGAACGGGCGTAAAGCAGACGTGTCGTACTCAGTTTGAGTTTTGACGTTCGTGACCCGCCCTCTTGGGCCGGCCCGATGATTAACTCCGCGTAACCCACCACTTTTCTATCCGCGACAACAGAAGAGGTGGGTTACGGCGCTTCCGCCAAACCCACCCCACGATTCCGAATTCGTCGCTACACCCTGAAGATCGTGAGCCCGAGGATCAGGAGCACCAGGAAGATCACGACAAATACGTAGAACAGGAAGCGCGCGATGTCGGCCGAGGCGGCCGAGAGACCGGTGAAGCCGAGAATGCCGGCCACGACCGAGATCAGAAAGAAAACCAGCGCCCATTTCAGCAGTGTCACAGCTTGATCCTCCAACCTGCCGGCC
>DASXKR010000010.1:0-26599 GCA_036496665.1 Rudaea sp.
TCGATTCGCGGATTCCATGATGGCCCGAGCGCTCCGCGCTCACCCCAAGGCCGGATACACGACTGCAACCGATCTCATTCACCAACAGCACCACCGATCAGCCGAGGCACTTGTGCGAGGAGTCCATACACGAATAGTTAGCGCGCAATCTATTGAACCTTTCAATGTTCAACAAAATTGATCGGCCCGAGGAAGTCCATCTTCCCGACATCAACGCCTGCGTTACGAAAGATGGCGTATGCCATCGCGATGTGAAAATAGACATTCGGGATTGTCATCTGAAGCAGATAATCGCTTCCCCGTATAACTTTGCCTGAAGGGGCCCAAGACAGACTTACTTTACAATTGCTCGCATTCGCGTACTGGCTCTCGGCCACACTTTCCGCAAAATCGACCGTTTTGAGAATTCGAGCGCGCAGCTCGCCAACGGTTTGCTCGTTGTCGTCGTGCCGTGGCGGTGTCTGGCCCGATAACCAAGCAGCCGCAGCTTTGACGTAGTCGCACGCGCTTTGGACTTGATAGACGAGCGGTTTCATATCGGGCGCGAGGCGCCAATTCAAGAGTACGCTGATGTCGACCGTTTTGCCGGCTGCATATTTTTCAGCCTTATCCAGGCAGACTTCAAAATGCTTGAGGGACTGTGCGCATTGCGAAATTACTTGGTAATACATGACTGAGTTACTCTTCTCGTGTCAACTAAACCATGTGCATCATCGGAGCAAAGCCAACGATGAGCGTGAGCTTTGTTTGCGCGCTAACTATCAATTAGGACCCCAGAAACGGGGTGTTGCGAGAAGTATTGCGCGGCCCCGCTGTTCATGCAATCGCTGAACGCTACTTGGGTAAGTAGCACTGCGGGCTCGTCATTTGGCAAGAATTACGCCTTCGAATTGAAGGCGTAATGGACGCCCGCAGGGACGGGATGTAATGACGCTCCGCTCGGCACCGGTCCGGTTCAATCGAAGTTTGCGGCAAAGATCGTATCGGCGCCGAGTTGCACATGGTCGAAGTGGCAATCGCTGCTGCCGGCATCGGCGCCGGCTACGCGTATGTGGTCGAGAGACAGTGCCGCTGCCAGGATACCTTCGGGTAGTATTCCACCGCTGCCGAGCAACTCGAAGGCGCCATTGTTTTGCGTGTTGCTCGATCGCACCTCGAGCGCGATCGGTGTGCCGTCGACGCAGTCCTGGTCGGCGATGAAATCGACATTGATGCGGCAACTGTTGCCGGTCTGCACGGCAGAGGCGACGGCAGCGGAAAACGCGTAGTCCGAACCGCTGATCGGAACGCACTGCTTCCAGCCGTCGACGTGTGCGCCGGGGAATACATTACCGGCGCGCGCGCTGCCGGGTGTGGGATATCCGATCGTTGAGTCCCAGTCGACGAAGCCTCCTTCACCGCTGTCGAGGAGGATGCTCCAGCCTTGTGCACTCGTATCGAAATTGGGGTTGACGACTTGGCCATGGGCATCGGATGCGAAGGCCGTTGCGAGGAACAGCGCTGTCACTTTCAGCACTCGCATGATGCACCTCATCGACGCGGTAAGACTGCTCCTGATGTCGATGTTGGCACGATGCGCTGGCCTGGGCGAGTGTCGCGCTTGAATTCATCCAGACCGCCGACAGTCGGGCGCTCGGTCGCCGGCCGCGATTGATCCAACCAGCCAGCGAATTGATTCCACGCCGCGGTTGCCCCGTGCGCGAGTCTGCCGCTTTGCTTCACGCCAGCGGCAGCAGGATCTCGACTTCGAGGCCGCCGCCATCGGCGTTGGCGGCATGGATCCGCCCGCCCTGGCGTTCGACGGCGCGCTTGGCGATGGCCAGGCCCAGTCCGCTGCCGCCGCTCTTGCGCTGACGCGCCGCGTCGGTGCGGTAGTACGGTTCGAAGATCCGCACGCAATCGCCCTCGGCGACACCCGGGCCGCAGTCCCGCACGCGCAGGCGCGCCTGTTCGGCCACCTGGTCGAGGCGGATGCTCACGGTCGAGTCCGGCGAGGTGTACCTGACCGCGTTGCGCACGACGTTCTCGATCGCGCTGGTCAGCAGGTCGGCCTCGGCACGCACCGCGAGGGGCGCGCTCTGGGCAATGTGCAGCGCGCATGGCCGCGCCTGCGCCTCGAACGCGGCATCGCCCGCGACGTCGGCGATCAGCAGGTCAAGTGCGACATTTTCCACTTTTGACGGCGTGGTCGTTTCCATGCGCGTCAGCTGGATCGCCTGGGCGATCATTTCCTCGAGGCGCTCGGCTTCGCGCTCGATGCGGTCGAGCTGGGTGCCGGCATCGCCGCTGACCTGCGCGCGCGCGAGCTCGAGCGCCACGCGCAGCCGCGAAAGCGGCGAGCGCATCTCGTGCGACACGTCGCGGATCAGGCGGCGCTGGCCTTCGACCAGGTCGCGCAGGCGCGCGGTCATCTGGTCGAACTCCTGTGCCAGCGCCAGCATCTCGGCGCTGCGGCCGAACCTCAGATCGCCGACCTGCGCCGACAGGTCGCCGCGCGCTACGCGCCGTGCGCTGGCACGGATGCGCGCCAGCGGCGAGGTGATGTAGGCGGCGAGCAGCAGCGAAATGCAGGCGCTGATTGCCATTGCGATGCCGACATGCGCCCAGAATGTTTCGGCGTGGCGATAGATGCCGCGCACCAACGGCGATCCTTCGAAGCGCGCAATCGCCGTGTAGCGCTTGCCGTCGGCTGCCGTCAGTACGCGCAGGCGCATGCGGTTGCCGGACAGACCCTGGCTGTCTTCGACCGGGTGGTCAGTCGCCGCCAAGACCGCGTTCGGCACGTTGCGGCCGAGCAGGTCGTGCTTGTCGGCATCCAGCACGTAGATCGACACGCGGCCGAAGTCGAGCGATTGGGCAAGCTGGGTGCGCAGGCTGGCGAGGCCCTCGTCGCGCAGCACGTGAGCCGCGTTGCGCAGGTGCTCGTTCAGCACGGATTCGAGACGGGTGATGCCGAGGCCCGGAATCTTCTCGTTCTCGAAGTTGTACGTGGTCACACCGGCAATCGCCAGGATCAGCAGCACGCTGGCGGCCCAGAACAGGGCGAAGATGCGCCAGAACAGCTGCCTCATCTCAGCGGCCTGTAACGTTCAAAGTGAAGGAGGCTCGCTCGATCTCGGCCGCCAATACTGCGTTGTTCGTCGTCGCCATGGTGCCGCCATGTCTCCTTCTCGCACCTTGTCTTGGCGACCGAATCTCTTCGCGATCCATCCTTCCCTTTGAGCGTCACAGGCCACCTTCCTTCACAACGCGGAACAGGTAGCCGCCGCGATGGATCGTGTTGATCAGCGACTCACCGTCGGCGGCCGGCCCGAGCTTGCGCCGCAATTTTGAAATGTGCACATCGATACTGCGGTCGAACGGGCCGAGCGGGCGGCCGAGCACGGCCTGCGACAGCGTGTCCTTGCTGACCACGCGGCCGGCGTCGCGCATCAATGCGGCAAGTATGTTGAACTCGGTCCCGGTCAGCGTCACCGGCTCGCCGCGCAGAGTCACGCTGCGTGATGCCGCGCGCAGCGATACCGGCCCGATCGACAGGTCATCGAGGCGCATGCCTTCGACGTCGCCGCGCGTGCGGCGCAGGATCGCGCGCAGGCGCGCGGCGATCTCGCGTGGATTGCACGGCTTGGGTACGTAGTCGTCCGCACCGAGTTCCAGGCCGAGGATGCGGTCGATGTCCTCGCCGAGCGCGGTCAGCATCAGTACCGGCACGTGCGAGCCGCGGCGCAGGTCGCGCAGCACGTCCAGGCCCGAGCGGTGCGGCAGCATGACGTCGAGGATCAGCGCGTCGTAACCGCCGTCGGCGGCCAGGCGCAGCGTGTTCTCGCCGTCATGGGCGACTTCGACGGAAAAGCCTTCGCGTTCGAGGAAGTCCGACAGCAGCTGACACAGTTCCTCGTCGTCGTCGGCGAGCAGGATCTTGGCGTCGCTCATCCAGGGAATTCCTTCACGAACGCCAGTTTACGCAGGCGCAGAGCCGTTGTCGCGCCGGCTGTCGGGCGTTTGCAAGCGCTTTACGTTTTCTTACCGGGCTTTGCCGAACCGCGGTCGGCCGCGCGCCTGCCAACGCGTTACGCTCTGCAGGGTTCTTTCGTGAGGAGGTCGGTGATGAGTGCAAGATACGGGCTGTTCTGGATCATGGCGCTGGCGTTGCCGCTGGCAGGGCGCGCGGAAACACCGCAGGATTTCAGTGGTGAATGGGTCGCGGCGACCAAGGATCAGCAGCGGCCGCCCGCCGACGGCAGCACCAATGCGTCGCCTTCCGGCACGCATCATGGCGGTCGCGGCATGGGCGGCGGCGGCATGGGCGGCATGGGTGGGGGGCATGGCGGCGGCATGGGCGGCGGTCGCCATCACTCCGGCGGCGCAGCGCCGGATGGATCCGGCACGGCGACCGCTTCGCTGCAGGGCGATCCGCGTGTTCGCGCGCAGGCGTTGACGATCCGCCAGTCCGACGTCGTCTTCGACGTTGCCGCGGACGGCGGCAAGCGCACCGTTTATCGTTTCGACAACCGCAACAACTACGGCGCCGCGTATGGCGGCACGGTCACGCTGACCTGGTCCATGCCGGACATGGTGATCGAAACGCATCCCGACGCGGGTGGCAGCATCGAGGAACGCTACACGCTCTCCGACGACGGCAAGAAACTGACGATGCACGTCCACGAGCAAGTCGCCGGTTCCGACACGCCGCGCGATGTCACGCGCGTCTTCGTGCGCAACGGCTCGCAGGATGCCGCAACGCCAACGACGGTCCCGTAGCGCGTGCCCGGTCAAATGCCCATTTGAAGAATGCGTGCTTCCGTCGCACGTCGCTCATGGAGGCAGGATGTCTACCGAATATCGAGTGGCCGAGCTGTCCAATCCGGGTTTCATTTCCGGCAGGATCGATCCGAAGGACGTGGAAAAGCTGATCAATGAAATCGCAGCGGACGGATGGGAATTCGCCGCACTGATCTCGCAGAGCGGTGTCGGCGTATCGCCTGCCATCCTGGTGGTGTTCAAACGCGAAAAGACCTGACAGCGCCGGCCGGACGCCCGCGATTGACGTCGCACCGGAACGCTGCGGCGTTCGTCGCCTTGCCGTCTATTCTTCGACCGTGACCGTACGCAGGGCGCCGGCTGCAGCGGCGTCGTCCATATGGCCGCTGTGGCTCGCCGACAGCTTCTTCATCAGCGGCAGCAGCAGGATCGCCAGCGCCGTGCCGCCGACCGCGACGAAGCCGAGCTTGTTGAACAGGCTCGTGTAGATCGCCAGGCTCTGCAGCGGGTCGGTGATGTCGCTCGGGATGCTGGCGTAGTTGGCGACGACGCTGCCCAGATACTGCGAGATGCCGGTCGCGACGAAATACGCACCCATCATGAAGCCGCCCATGCGCGCCGGCACGTAGCGCGCCATCATCGCCAGGCCCAGGCCGCTGACCAGCAGCTCGCCGAGCGAGTAGAAACCGTAACCCCAGATCATGTACCACGACGACACCTTGCCGGCGACCGCCGTGCCGGCGCTCAGGCCGTAGATGAAAAAACCGAGCGCGACGCAGCCGAAGCCGACCGCGAACTTGCCGGCAATCGGCAGGTCACGCCCGCTCTTGCCCAGATGCGTATAAGTCCAGGCGAGCACCGGCGACAGGATCATGATCCAGATCGGATTGAGCGCCTGGTATTGGCCCGGCGACCAGACCACGCTGAACAAACCGAAACTCTGATTCCATTCGACATTGCGCAACGCGAACAGCGTCAGCGACGTCGACATCTGCTGGTAGAAGATGAAGAACAGCAGCGTCTCGACGATCAGGATCAGTGCCGCGATCAACCCGGCGCGCTCGCTCTTGGCGCCGGTCGAAATCATGTAAGCGAAAATGCCGAGCGTGGCGAGGCCGGCGATGTAGACGCAGGTGACCGCAATCTCGCGGTGCTGGATCACGAACGCGACCGCGAACAACAGCACGAAGCCGGCGCCGAGCACCATTGCCAGGCGGTCCCAGCGCACCGGCTGCTCGTCCGGCGGCGAGCCGATGCCGCGCAGCGTGCGCACCATCATCACGTAGTTGATCAGGCCGAGGATCAGGCCGCCGCAGCACACCGCAAACGCGGCGTGCCAGCCCCAGTTGTCCTTGATCCAGGGCGTCAGCAGCATCGATACGGTCGAGCCGACGTTGACTGCCATGTAGTACATCGTGAACGCGCTGTCGATCTTCGCGTCGTCGCCTTCGTAGATGCGTCGCACCATGTTCGCCGCATTGGCCTTGAACAGGCCGTTGCCGACGACGATCACGCCCATCGAGGCATAGAGCAGGTACAGGCTGTCGCTCGGGATCGACAGCATCAGATAACCGATTGCAAGGATCGCCGCGCCGATCGGCATCGTCCGGCGCGTGCCGAGCACGTGGTCGCCGACCCAGCCGCCGATGGCCGGCGCGGCGTAGACCAGCGCGGTGAACGCGCCCCAGACCAGGTTCGCCTGGGTGTCGCCGAAACCGATCTTCTCGACCATGAACAGCACGAGGATCGCGGCCATGCCGTAGTAGCCGAAGCGTTCCCACAGTTCGATCAGGAAGATCGTGGAGAACGAACGGGTTTGCGAAACGGGATTTGCGGAATTCGACATGGCGGAAACCGGTGCGGGAAATAGAGGCGGCAAGCCTAGCGCATAGCCGCTTGCGGTGCTTGCCGCATTGCGGCGCGCGCTCCTCTGGTTCAGCGTTCGTGCGCAGCGCCTGGCTGGATCCAGCGGCCCAGCAGGACGGCAGCAAGAAGGGTCATCAGGGCCGCCAGTGCGATCGATCCGAGCACGTCGGACAGGAAATGGACGTTTTCGTCGATGCGTGCGAAGGCAATGAACACCGGAATCGCGAGGAGCGGAAGGCGGTATCTCGGATACAAGTAGGCGAGTGGCGTGAAGAGGCCCCAGTAAAACGCGACATGGCCTGAAGGAAATGAATTGCCGCCGGCGAACCAGATGTGGCTCCAGTCCCCGCGCTCGATGAGCTGGTACGGCCGCAGTCGGCCGAACACACCTTTGATCTGCGAAGCCGCCGCGATCGTGGCGAGCTGCACGAGGCCGGTGAAGATCAGGGCGCGCGCGGTCGCGTTGGTGCGCTGCGCAACAACCCAGAACGAGCCGAGCGCTGCAAGACATCCGCCGAGCAGCAGATCGCCGATGCCGTTGAACCTGTATCCCGTGAGGGTATCGAGAAATTCCCGTGCCCGGACCATGATTGCGGCGCTTTCGATGCCGGAATTGTGCATGGCAAGGGCGATGCTGCGGTCGATCGCGAAGGTGCAGAGGCCGGCAAGCACAATGGCGATGGCCGCCGTCCAGGCGAGCGCGCTCCTGCTCATGGCCGCGAACGGTCACGCATTGGGCACGAAGATCAGCAGCAGCGCGCCGAGCAGGATGCGGTAAACCGCGAACGCGGTGAAGCGATGCGTGCGGATGTAGCCGAGCAGCCACTTGACCGCGACGAACGCCGTGATCGTCGAGACGACGAACGCGATCGCCAGAGAGCCCCAGTCTTCGTGGCCCGTGCCGTTCTTCGTCGCCTTCAACAGCTCGTATCCCGAAGCGGCAAACATCGTCGGGATGCCGACCAGGAAGGCGAATTCGGTCGCAGCCGGGCGGTTGCTGGTGCCGGCCAGCATCGCGATGAAGATCGTCGCCGCCGAGCGCGAAGTGCCGGGAAAAATCGCCGCGACGACTTGCGCCAGGCCGACCAGGATCGCCACGGTCCAGCTCACGTCGGCGTTGTCGCTGCGCCGTGCGGCGACGTATTCCGCGCCGAGCATCCAGATTCCACCGAGCAGCAGCGCCCAGGCGACCGGTGTAATCGTTTCCGGAAGCTTCAGGCCGGCTTTTGTCGCGGCGAAACCGAGCGCGCCCGTAATCAGGAATGCAACCGCAAGCTTGAGGGCGTAGTCGCGCACCTCGGGCCGACCGAGCCCGGTCGCGAGCTGCCACAGTCGCTGGCGATAGAGCAAGGCGACGGCGAGGATTGCTCCTGCCTGGATGACGACATTGAACGTGTCGGAGCGCGCGCCGAGCCAGTGCTCGACAATCAGCAGGTGGCCGGTGCTGGAAATGGGCAGAAATTCGGTAATGCCTTCGATCAGGCCAAGCAGGATTACGTTGAGGATTTCGAGCATGTCTTGGGGCTGAGGGCTGAGGGCTGAGGGCGGAAAAGCCGGCAAGCTGCGAGACCTTTTCGCTCCGCCAGCCCTCAGCTTTCAGCCCTCATCTTATGGCATGATACGCGGCCTTTACCGCCTGCCGATAGCCTCGCCATCCATGCTGATTTTCGAGCTTTCCCAGCCCGGTCGCACCGCGGCTGCGCAGATTCCCGCCGCTGTCGACGCACCGGCCGACTTGCCCGAACAGTTCCGCCGCACGACGCCGATCGGCTTGCCGGAAGTTTCCGAGCTGCAGGCGCTGCGCCACTACACGAACCTGTCGCGCAAGAATTTCTCGATCGACACGCAGTTCTATCCGCTCGGCTCGTGCACGATGAAATACAACCCGCGCGCCTGCAATTCGCTGGCGATGCTCGATGGATTTCTCGCGCGCCATCCGTATGCACCGGATTCGCTGTCGCAGGGCTTCCTGTCGTGCATGCACGACCTGCAGGAAATCCTCGCCGACGTGACGGGCATGAAGGGCGGCGTGTCGCTCGCACCGATGGCCGGCGCTCAAGGCGAATTCGCCGGCGTCGCGATGATCATGGCCTACCACAAGCATCGCGGCGATACGGCGCGCACCGAGATCATCGTGCCGGATGCCGCGCACGGCACCAATCCGGCCACCGCAACGATGTGCGGTTGCACCGTGCGCGAGATTCCGACGCAGAGCGATGGCGACATCGATGTCGAGGCACTGAAAAAGGTGCTCGGACCGACCACCGCCGGCATCATGCTGACCAATCCATCGACGATCGGCGTGTTCGAACGGCGCATTGTGGAAATTGCCAGGCTGGTGCACGAGGCCGGCGGGCTGCTCTACTACGACGGCGCCAACCTCAACGCGATCCTCGGCAAGGTGCGTCCGGGCGACATGGGCTTCGATGCGATCCACATGAACCTGCACAAGACGTTCTCGACGCCGCACGGCGGCGGCGGTCCCGGTGCCGGCGCGGTCGGCGTGTCCGAACGCCTCAGGCCATTCCTGCCGATTCCCATGGTGGGTGTCCGCAGGACTGAAGGGGGCAAGGTCGCGGAAGTACACTCCGGCGCGCAGGACAAGGAAAAGATCTGGTACCACTGGCTGCGCAAGAAGGATTGCCCGCTGACGATCGGCCGGTTGTCGACGTTTGCCGGCAACGCCGGTGTGCTGCTGCGCGCCTACATCTATGCACGCATGCTCGGCCGCGAAGGCATGCCGCGCGTCGCCGAATACGCCACGCTCAACGCAAACTATCTGGCCAGGCGCCTCGCCGAGAAGGGCTTCGACCTGGCCTATCCGAAACGCCGCGCCAGCCACGAGTTCATCGTCACGGTGGCGCGACAGAAGAAGGACAACGGCATCACCGCGCTGGATTTCTCCAAGAGCCTGATCGACCGCGGCATCCACGCGCCGACGAACTATTTCCCGCTGCTGGTGCCGGAGTGCCTGCTGATCGAGCCGACCGAGACCGAGGCGAAGGAAACGCTCGACGAATTCGTCGAGGTGATGGGTGACCTGCTGGCATTGTCGCGCGACGATCCGCAGGCGATGAAGGATGCACCGGTGACGCTGCCGGTACGCCGTCTCGACGACGTCAAGGCGGCGCGCGAACTGGACATTGCGTGGAAGCCTCCCGGCGCGACTCAAGGCGCCGCCTGATCGGCAAGGCCTGAAGGGGACGAAGACCATGCCGAGTATCGAGCCGCGCGGGCCCAAGCAGATCTACAAGGCGTTGATCTGGTCGATGAAGGGCTTGCGCGCCTGCTGGCAGTTCGAAGCTTCGTTCCGCCTTGAAGTCTACTTGTGTGCGGTTTTTTTCCCGCTCGGCATCTGGCTCGGCCACGGCGGCGTGGAAAAGGCAATGCTGTGCGGCAGTCTCCTGCTGGTGCTGTCTGCCGAAGTGCTCAACTCGGCGGTCGAAGCGGTCGTCGACAAGGCGAGCCCCGAATTCCATGAACTGGCCGGTCGCGCCAAGGACATGGGCTCGGCTGCGGTTTTTCTGCTGATGATGAATGTGCTGATATGCTGGACCCTCGTGCTCTGGCAGCGATTTTGATGTCGACCGGCAAATTCCAGAGATCGGCGCATCGTGACTTCTAACGGCGAGCTGCTCATAGCCTTGCTGACCCTGAGCACGCTGGAAATCGTGCTGGGTGCGGACAACCTCGTTTTCATTTCGATCGCCGTCGGTCGCCTGCCTGCGCAGATGCGGCCGCGGGCGCGCCGCTTCGGCCTGGCGCTGGCGTGCGTCACGCGCTGCGCGCTGCTGTTCGTGCTGGCGAAGATGGCGCGCCTCGACGACTCCCACCTGCGCCTGTTCAGCGCATTCGGCAAGGTCATATCGCTGCGCGACCTGATCATGGTCGGCGGCGGCGTGTTCCTGTTGATCAAGGGCACAATGGAGATCCGCGACGCGATCTGGTCCGACCCGGCCGAGCCGGACAAGGACGCTACCGGATCGAAATTCCTGCTCGTCATCCTGCAGATCGCGATCATCGACATCGTGTTCTCGCTCGATTCGGTGATCACCGCGGTCGGCATGGTGCGCAGCATTCCGGTCATGATCTCGGCGATCATCCTGGCCGTGCTGGTGATGATCTTCGCCTCGAACCCGGTCGGCGAGTTCATCGACAACAATCCGACGATCCGCATGCTCGCGCTGGCCTTCATCATGCTGATCGGCGTGGTGCTGATCGGCGAAGGGATCGACGTGCACGTCCAGCGCGGCTACATATATTTCGCGATGGCGTTCTCGGCCGTGGTCCAGCTGCTGAACCTCAAGGCCAAACGCGAGAAGACCCGGCGCTACCGACGGCGCGCCGAGGACAGCGCGCGCGCGCCGAAAGAGGATTGAACGGCATCCGCGGCACCACGTTGTATGATGCAATGGCTGGCGGCCAACCCCGGAGAGCGTTCATGACCACTCGACACATCGTACTGTTGCTGCTTGCCGTCTTTCTGCTTGGCGGCTGCGGTTACAACTCGATCCAGTCCAAGGACGAAGGCGTGACAGCCGCCTGGTCCGAAGTCGTCAACCAGTACCAGCGCCGCACCGACCTGGTGCCGAATCTGGTCAACACTGTGAAGGGCTACGCCCAGCACGAAGAGGAGGTGCTGACGAAGGTCACCGAGGCACGTGCATCGGTCGGCAAGATCCAGATTACCGCCGCCGATCTCAGCGACGAGGCCAAGGTCAAGCAGTTCCAGGCTGCGCAGGGTGAACTGTCGAGCGCACTGTCGCGGCTGATGGCGGTGTCGGAAAACTACCCGAACCTGAAAGCCGACGGGCTGTTCCAGAACCTGCAGGCGCAGCTCGAGGGCACCGAGAACCGCATCGCCGTCGCGCGCAACCGCTATATCGCCGCGGTGCAGGATTACAACACGTTCGTACGCAGCTTCCCGCAGAACCTCACAGCGAAGATGTTCGGCTACAAGACCAAGGCCAATTTCTCGGTCGAGAACGAAAAGGCAATTTCGACCGCGCCGACGGTCGACTTCAACAAGCCGGCGCAACCCGCCACTCCCCAGCAACCACAGCCAGCTCATTGAAAAAGTTGAACGCGGATCACGCGGATAAAAGAGCGCGGATGAACGCGGACTTTTTCAGCAGATTCGCTTTTATCCGCGTCAATCCGCGTACATCCGCGTCAAGAATGCTTTGGCTGCTCTTGGCGGGGATCGCGCTTTTGCCCGCGGCCGAACTGTTCGGCGCCGACTTGCAGCCGATTCCGCCGCTCACCGCACGCGTAACCGACACCACCGGCACGCTCGACGCCCAGCAGAAGCAGTCGCTGGAGACCACGCTGGCCGCGCTCGAACAGCGCAAGGGTTCGCAGCTGGCCGTGCTGATCGTGCCGACGACGCAGCCCGAGGACATCGCGCAGTATTCGATCCGCGTCGTCGACGCCTGGAAACTCGGCCGGCAGAAAGTCGATGACGGCGTGCTGCTGATCGTCGCCAAGAACGACCATCGCGTGCGCATCGAGGTCGGACGCGGCCTGGAAGGCGCCATTCCGGACGCAGCGAATGCGCGCATCATCCGTGAATACATCACGCCGAAGTTCCGTGCCGGCGACTTCTACGGCGGCATTGACGACGCGATCGGTGCGCTGACCAAACTGATCGACGGCGAGGACCTGCCGCCGGCGCTGACCGACGACCACACGTCGCGCCACCGCAGCAGCAACACGATTTTCAATGCGCTGATCGCGGTGCTGTTCGCGGGCGTTTGGCTTCGATCGATGTTCGGCCGCTTGCCGGGCGCACCGCGTGCCGGATTGGTCGGTGTGATCTGCGGCGGCATCGCGTTTTTCCTGACCGGAATTCTTGTCGCCGGAATCGGCGCGGGCCTGCTTGGCGCACTGATCGGTGTCATGAGCGGAGGGGGCGGTGGTGGCTTCGCCGGGCGCGGCGGCTTTGGTGGCATGGGCGGAGGCCTTGGCGGAGGATTCGGTGGCGGCGCCTTCGGCGGTGGCGGCGGCTTCAGCGGCGGCGGCGGAGGTTTTGCCGGCGGCGGTGCGTCGGGGAGCTGGTGACATGCGCTGGATACAGCATCTTGTGGCGAAAGCGCAGCCGCGAAGGTTCACGCGGTCGACATTGGCGGCGATCCACCAGGCGATCACGGCCGGCGAACAGCGCCATCGCGGCCAGGTCTGCTTTGCGATCGAGCAGTCGCTGCCGCTGCGCGACCTGATCGGTGCGCGTGCCGTGCGCGCACGTGCGCATGAGGCTTTCACGCAGCTGCGGGTGTGGGACACGCAGCACAACAGCGGCGTCCTGATCTACGTGCTGGTTGCCGAGCGCGCGATCGAGATCGTCGCCGATCGCGGCATTGCCGCGCGAGTCGACCAGTCCGAATGGCAGGCAGTCTGCGACCGCATGCTCGAACGCTTCGCCGCGAACGACTTCGAACGCGGTGCGGTCGAGGGCGTGCAGACCGTCAGCGACATCCTCGCCCGAGAATTCCCGTCCGACGGCAGCCCGCGCGACAACGAGCTGTCGGACGAACCGATCATTCTCTGACGATCGCGCTACCGTACCCGAGTTGCCGAACCATTCCGCTGGACCCTCGTGCAGGCAAGGCCTTCATGAGGCGTGCCCGGCAGTTCGCTCCCGCCAACGGCCCCCGACACTTGTCGAGCAATCTTCACCCGCTGGAGGGCATGATGTTCAGCGCCAATGCCAGCGATTCGCGCGTGAAGATCGGCGCCAGGCAATTCGTGCCGCGGCAGACATATGCGACGCCGCCGCGGACGGCTTTCCGGGCGCTGATCATCGCCGGCAGATCCGCGGCCGTGTCGGGAACGAAATAGCTGTCGACGCGATCGGTGGAGGCGAGCGCAGGTACATCGCCGAGAGCGGCGCGCCACGCGGTCGCTTCCTGTTCTTCGCCGAAGCGTATCACGACATGGGTGCGCGGTTGCAGGAAGTCGTTCAGCGCACGCACCAGGCTGGTGCAGGCGTGCGGCATCTGCTGCATCGTGGACCACGCCGCGCGCAGTGTGCGTTCCGCCGCATCGAGGTAGCGCGTTTCGCCGAGCAGATGGCCGAGGCGCAGCAACGTGCGTGCGGCTGTGCCGTTGCCGGACTGCACGGCCTCGTCGATCCACGGTTTGGGACGCTGCGGCAACGCTTCGTGATCGTGCGCGGTGAAGAAGAAGCCGCCATGCTCGCGGTCCTCGAAGCGTTCGAGCAGTGCATCGGCCAGCGCGATCGCCCAGCTCAGGTCGCGGGAATTCCAGCGGCATTGCAGGCACTCGAGCAAGGCGTCGAGCAGGAACGCGTGGTCGTCGAGATAGGCCGGAAAGCGCGCCGCGTCGTCGCCGGCCTTGGCGTAGAGGCGGCCATCGCGCCAGGTGTCGCGACGCAGGCGATCGAGCGCGTCGTCGGCCAGGCCCATCAGCGGCCCTGCGTCGAGCAGGCGCGCGGCACGCGCGATGCCGCCGATCATCAGCGCGTTGTTCGCGGTGAGGATCTTGTCATCGAGCCCGGGACGCACGCGCATGCTGCGCGCCGCGAACAGCTTCTGCGTGGCGCGCGCGAGGCGCGCCGCGGCGTCGTCCGCACCGACCTGCAGCGCTGCAGCGACGCGGTCCAGCGGCAGCGCCATGACCGGATTCCACGCATGCTGCTCAAAATTCGGCGGACGGTCGAAGCCGTAATACCGTTCGGCGACGGCAAATTCGCCGTCATCGAGCAGGGCGCGCACGTCATCGCGCTGCCAGACGTAGAACTTGCCTTCCTCGTGTTCCGAGTCGGCGTCGAGCGCGGTGAAGAAGCCGCCTTCCTTCGCCGTCATTTCGCGCACGATCCACGCCAGCAGGTCGCGCGCGATGCGGGCGAAACGCGCCTCGCCGAATTGCCTCGACGCCAGCGCGTACAGCGGCAGCAGCTGCGCGTTGTCGTAAAGCATCTTCTCGAAGTGCGGAATCTCCCAGCGCTCGTCGACGCTGTAGCGGCAGAAGCCGCCGCCGATCTGGTCGTGGATGCCGCCGTCGGCCATGCGCGTCAGCGTCAGTCCGACCATGTCTTTTCCCTTCTCCCTCTGGGAGAAGGTGGCGCGCAGCGACGGATGAGGGTCCGGGTCGTCCGTGCGCTCCGGTCCGTACCGACCCTCACCCCTGCCCCTCTCCCGACGGGAGAGGGGTTCCAAGCCGGCTGCGTCGCTCGTCGGAGGATGAAACGATCTGCTTGGGGTCGCAGAGAGATCCAGCAGCAATTCCATCTCCGGACAATGCGGAAATTTCGGCGCGCCGCGATGGCCGCCGTACTCGGGATCGAACGCGCGCGTGACCTGTGCCAGCGCCGAATGGATCGGCGTGTCGTCGAGCACCGCTGCCGCGGCATCGCCGCGATCGTAGTCACGCAGGAAGGTCGCCAGCGCGGCCGTCTGCGCGCGTACATCGTCGCGCCGGCTGTCCCAGTAGCCGCGCACCTGTTCGAGCACGTAGCCGAATGGCGGCATGCCGTAGCGTGCGTCCTTTGGAAAATACGTGCCGGCGTAGAACGGGACGAGGTCGTCCGGGCTCAGGAAGACGGTCAGCGGCCAGCCGCCGCCGCGCTGGGTCAGAGCCTGGTGCGACAACTGGTAGATCTTGTCCAGGTCGGGCCGCTCCTCGCGGTCGACCTTGATGTTGACGAACAGTGCGTTCATCACGCGCGCCGTCGCGTCGTCCTCGAAACTCTCGTGTGCCATGACGTGGCACCAGTGGCAGGCGCTGTAGCCGATCGACAGCAGAATCGGCTTTTCCTGCGCGCGCGCGGATGCCAGCGCTTCGTCGCTCCACGGCCACCAGTCGACCGGATTGTCGGCATGCTGGCGCAGGTACGGGCTGGTTTCAGCAGCGAGGCGATTGCTCATGCAGAGAAGGTTAGCGCAAACGGTGTTGCAGAAAAGGCAACGCCCGGCAAGCCGGGCGTTGTCGAGTCGCGTCAGAGCGAAAGGTCAGGGCGCGGCGGGCGCACCCGGTCCCAGATATTTTTCGAGGAACGCTTCGGTGATCTTGTAGCGGTCGGTGTTATTGTCTTCCTTGAAGAAGCCGTGACCTTCCTTCGGCCGTGTCATGTATTCGACCGGCTTGCCGGCCTTTTCGAGCGCATCGCGCATTTCGCGCGCGTTCTGGATCGGCACGCGCGGGTCGTCCTCGCCGTGGATAATCAGCACCGGCACGTTGAACTTCTGCACCTGGTCGATCGCGGAGTTCTCGGCGACGTATTTCGGATCATCCATACCCCAGGCTTCGCGCAGGAAGTTGCGGCCGCCGCGCGAACGGCGCGTGTCGCTGCGTTCGGCCTGCACGCGGATGTCGGAGACGCCGGCGATCGCGACCGAGCACTTGAACGTGCCCTGTGGCGCAAAGACCGGCTGCTCGAAGGCGGAGTAGCCGCCGTAGCTTGCGCCGTACACGCACAAGCGGTTCTTGTCGGCATAGCCCTGGGCCACGGCCCAGTTCAGGCCGTCGAGCTGGTCCTGCAGCATGCCGGTGCCCATCTGCAGCTTGCCGGAATCCTCGAAATTCTTGCCGCGATCGCCCGAGCCGCGGTAGTTGACCTGCACGACGGCGTAGCCGCGCGAGGCGAGGAACTGCGATTCGGCATCGTCCCACGAGGTGATCGTCCAGCGGTGCGACGGGCCGATCGGGCCGCCGTGCGGCAGCAGGATCGTCGGCAGGTTCTTCGGCGCGCGGCCCGGCGGCAGCGTCAGGAAGCCGCCGAGCTCGGTGCCGCTCGACGCCTTGAACCAGAACGGACGGCGTTCGCCGAGCTGCTCGGGCTTGAGCCATGGTTTGCTCTGGTAGAGCGGGCGCAGATTGTTCGTCTTCATTTCGAACAACGCGTAGGTCCCGGGATCGCGGTCGCTGACGGCGCGTACCAGCGCGACCGATCCGTCTTCGCTGAGGTCGCCGAACGACACATAGTGGTCGGCAAACTGCTTGTTCAGTGCCTTCAGCGCCATCGCATAGCGGCTGCCGTCGAGGTAGGTGATCACCGGCTTGCCTTCCAGCGCGACGGCGGCGTACGGCACGTGTGGCGCCGGCGACCACGACACGGCGGAGATGCTCATGCGCGGATTCGACGCGAGCACCTGGCGCCCGCTGCCGTCGAGGTTGCTGATCGCAAACTCGTCGGGACCGCCACTGATGCTGCCGTACGAGTAGACCTTCTTGCCATCGGTGCTGAGCGCGGTCGGCGTGAATTCCTTGCCGATCGCTTCGCGCTTCAGTTCGGCCCACGGCTGGTCGGCACCGGCGCGGTAGAAGACATGGTCCTTGAGGTTGTTGTCGGTGCCGTAGGCATAGCGCACGACGCCATCGTGCACGACGAAGTCGTAGCCGTCTTCGTCGATCGACGCCATCTCGTTGACGTTGCCATTGATCGCATTGACGTCGAACATCAGCGTGCGATGCGCCTGGGCGTCAGTACCGCCGCGTTCGGGTGCCGGGTTGACCGTCAGATAGAAGTGGCCATTGGTCTTGTCCGGCGTGCCGCTGATCGTGCCGAAGCCGATCGGCAGCTTGAGGATGTTCACCGAGCCGGTCGCCCCACGCGAACTGTCGCTGTAAAGCATGCGCTTGTTCTTGCCGTCGATGTCGACGGCGATGATGTCGCCGGTGCCGGCCGGCGTTTCGGAGAACGCGGTCTCGCGGCCGGTGCCCATGACCAGGCGCTTGTTGTCGACCCAGGTGACATCGATCGGAAGGAAGTGCGCGACCATGTCGAGGCGGCTGACGTATTTCAGGTCCGGCAGGTGCAGCACCGCGAGCTGGTAGCGGCTTTCGCCGTTGTCCTCGCTGTGCACCGACACCGCGATGTGCTGGCCGTCGGGCGAGAGGGCCGGAATTCCGAGCGTCGGATGCCTGGCGAAGTCGGCTTCCGGAACGGCCTTGACCGTCGGAAACATCTGCGGTTTGGCTTCCTCGGCCAGGGCCGCGAGCGAACCGGCGAGCAGGGCGGCGACGAACAACGGGATTGCAGGCTTGATCACGACGTAAACTCCCCTTTCGAAGGCCGTCAATTATGCCAGCAAACACCCGGCCGGCGCTGCGGTGGCTTAACATGGCGGCAGTACTCCGGGGACGCGGGCAGTGCATGACAACTCAAATCGCCTATCCGGCGCTGTACCTCAAACGCGGCGAAGACGAACGCCTGCGCGGCGGCCACCTCTGGGTTTTCTCGAATGAGGTCGACGTCCGGCGCTCGCCGCTGACCGGGTTCGAGCCGGGCGAGCTGTGCGTCATCGTCGACTCGACCGACAAGGCGCTCGGCGTCGGCTACGTCAATCCGAATTCGCTGATCTGCGCGCGCCTGGTCAATCGCGGCGTCGATCACGCCGTCGACCGCTCGCTGCTCGTGCACAAACTCAAGGTTGCCCTCTCGCTGCGCGAACGGCTGTACAACGAACCGTACTACCGGCTCGTTTTTGGCGAAGCCGATGCGCTGCCGGGACTCACGCTCGACCGCTTCGGCGATGTCGTCGTCGCGCAGACGACGACAGCGGGCATGGAGCGGCTCAAGGACGACATCGCTGCGGCGGTCGCGAAGGTCATCAAGCCGGCCGCGCTGGTCTGGAAGAACGATGCCGGCGTGCGCGCGCTGGAAGGGCTGCCGGAATACACCGATGCCGGCATGAACGCGTTGCCGGTATCGCTGCTGGTGCGCGAGGGCGGGTTGGACTTCGAGATCGACCCGATGGGCGGCCAGAAGACCGGCTGGTTCTACGATCAGCGCGCCAACCGCGACCTGCTGGCGCCGTACGTGCGCGACGCTCGCGTGCTCGACATGTTCAGCTATCTGGGCGGCTGGGGTTTGCGTGCTGCGGCGGCAGGCGCGAAGGAAACCATCTGCGTCGATGCATCGGCCTCGGCAGTCGCAGCGATCGGGCGCAACGCGCAACGCAACAGCCTTGCCGAGCGCGTCTCCGCGGTTCGCGCTGACGCGTTCGAATATCTCAAGGCGCAGCGCGGCGCGCGCGAACGCTACGATGTCGTGATCCTCGACCCGCCGGCCTTCATCAAGCGCAAGAAGGATTTCGCCGAAGGGCGCCTGGCGTATCGCCGCATCAACGAGATGGCGATGCAGATCCTCGCGCGCGACGGCATCCTGATCACCTGCTCATGCTCGTACCACATGCCGCGCGCCGCGCTGCTCGAAGCGGTGCAGCAGGGTGCGCGCCACCTCGATCGCAATGTGCAGGTGCTGGCGCAGCTGCAGCAGGCGCCGGACCATCCGGTGCATCCGGCGATCCCGGAGACCGATTACCTCAAGGGTTTCATCTGCCGCGTGCTGCCGAGTTGAAAAATCAGGGCTGAGGGCTGAGGGCCAATAAAGCCGGTGGCCTTTGCGACTTCGCAATCAAGTCCGCAGTTGCTCTAAACTTCGCACCCAGTCGCGCGACGCTTCGGTTGTCACCCTCACCCCTCACCCCTCAATGCCCTATTTCCACCACATCGATCCGATCGCGTTCTCGACCGGTCCTGTCGCCGTGCACTGGTACGGCATCATGTACCTGCTCGGCTTCATCGGCGCCTGGTACCTCGGCAACCGCCGGCGCGAGCAGGGGCGCCTGGCGGCGAGCTACGAGGCGTTCTCCGACCTGTCGTTCTATGTGATGCTCGGCGTAATCGTCGGTGGTCGCATCGGTTACATGCTGTTCTACACCTCGCCCGAATGGATGCTGCATGACCCGCTCGCGCTGTTTCGCGTCTGGGAGGGCGGCATGTCATTCCACGGCGGACTGCTCGGCGTGCTATGTGCCGGCTGGTTGTGGTCGCGCCGGCACCGCATCCATTTCTTCGACACAACCGATTTTGTGGCGCCATTGGTGCCGATCGGCTTGGGCCTCGGTCGGCTCGGCAATTTCATCGGCGGCGAATTGTGGGGGCGCCACACCGATCTGCCGTGGGGCATGATCTTTCCGCGCGCGCTCGAATCACTCGGCAAGTCGCGCGACGAGTTGTACCAGATGTACCTCGCCGGCCAGCTCAACAACGAGGCGCGCCATCCGTCGCAGCTGTACGAGTTCGCGCTCGAAGGCATCGTCATGTTCAGCGTGCTCTGGTTCTATTCGCGCAAGCCACGTCCGCGCTACGCGGTGTCTGGCCTGTTTGCGCTGATGTACGGCCTGTTCCGCTTCAGCGTCGAGTTCGTACGCGAACCGGATATCCAGCTCGGCTTCATCGCGTTCGATTGGTTGACGATGGGACAGATCCTGTCGCTGCCGCTGATTGCGATCGGATTGGCGCTGCTTTGGATGTCGCGGCGTGCGGCGACTCCGACACCATCCCCACCCCAGCCCTCCCCTTGAAGGGGAGGAAGACCAGCGATGCGTCAATATCTTGAGTTGTTGCAGCACGTGCTCGATCACGGCGCCGACAAGAGCGACCGCACCGGCACCGGCACGCTGTCGGTGTTCGGTCACCAGATGCGCTTCGATCTGTCCGCGGGCTTTCCGCTCGTCACGACGAAGAAGCTGCATCTGAAATCGATCGTGCACGAACTGCTGTGGTTTCTGCGCGGCGAAACCAGCATCGCCTATCTGAAGGAGCACGGCGTCTCGATCTGGGACGAATGGGCGGATGCCAATGGCGAACTCGGTCCGGTATACGGCCGGCAGTGGCGCGCGTGGAACGCCGGCGACGGCCGCTCGATCGACCAGATCACCGGCGTCATCGACGAGATCCGGCGCAATCCCGATTCGCGCCGCCTGATCGTCAGCGCCTGGAACGTCGGCGATTTGCCGAAGATGGCGCTGCAGCCGTGCCACGCGCTATTCCAGTTCCACGTCGCAAAGGGGAGGCTGTCGTGCCAGATGTATCAGCGCTCGGCCGACATTTTCCTCGGCGTGCCGTTCAACATCGCGAGCTACGCGCTGCTGACGCGGATGGTCGCGCAGGTGTGTGGCCTGGCGCCGGGCGATTTCATCCTTTCGCTCGGCGATGCGCATTTGTATCGCAATCACCTCGATCAGGCGCGCGAGCAACTCACGCGCGCGCCGCTGCCGTTGCCGCGGCTCGAGCTCAATCCGGAAGTGCGTTCGATCTTCGCTTTCCGCTTCGACGATATCGTGATCGAAGGCTACAGGGCGCACCCCTCGATCAAGGCGCCGATCGCGGTCTGAGGGTCGCCGCAGCGCGCGGGCTCAACCGCGCGCCGGCAGCATGCGCCGCAGCACGTCGTCCTTGCCGATGAAGCGATGTGCGAGTCCGGAAGCGGCATGAAGTGCGGCCAGACAGAGCAGGGCATTGGCCAGCCACGCGTGCAGAGCGCCGACCTGATGGCGCAGCATCTTGTTGCCGGGATCGAAAGCCGGGATGGTCAAGAGGTTGAACAGGTTGTCGCCGCGCACCCAGGGGTTGGCCACGCCGAGAGCGACCGTCAGGACCAGCACGGCATAGAGCGCGAAATGGGCGAACCGTGCCAATGTCGCTTCGATCCCCGATCCGCGGGCAGGCAGCCGGCGGCCGTGACTGATGCGCCACCAGATGCGATATGCGAGGATCAGGGCGAGCACGGCGCCCAGAGTGATATGCGTGCTGCGGACCGCGGTGCGGAGGTCTCCTTTCGGAAACCAGTCGACCGTCTGGCCCAGGCACCACAGCACTGTTACCAGTGCTGCGGTGACCCAGTGCAACCGGATCGACCGGCTGTCGTAGTTCAGCGGATTGTGCGTGAAGTCCGCTGTCGACATCAGGCCGACATTCAGGTGATCAGGCTGCGGCGTCCTTGAGCTTCTTCAGCGGACGGACCTTGACCTTGACCGATGCCGGCTTTGCGGCGAACCACTGTTCCTGCTTGGTGAACGGATTGATGCCCTTGCGCTTCGGCTTCGCGGGCACACTGGCCACGGTGATCTTGAGCAGACCCGGCAGCGTAAAAGTGCGCGCGCCGTTCTTGCTGACCGAACCGATCACGGCGCCTTCCAGCGCACCGAGCATGGCGCGTACATCCTTGGCTGCCACGCCACAGGCGGCGACCATGTACTCGACCAGACCGGATTTGCCCAGCGGCTGCTTGATCACTTTCGGCGCTGCGGCTTTCGGGGTGGATTTCTTCGATGCTTTCTTCGTAGCCATGACTTTCCTTTCAGTGGACGTCGGGAGTGCGGATCATATCGCGAACCGGGCGTCAGGGTTGAGTGGAAACAGCCAATAATGCCGAAAAACAAGCTATCGACACCGAAAAGTACCGGTCACCGGCGTCCGGAGCATGGCGGTTGTGCGGTTTGCGAACAGGGACGCCGTCGACACCGCGCGACTTCAACACCCGGTCGGTTGCCTGCTAGCATGCCGAATGGTCGCTGTGGCTCCTTTCCCCGACGTCGATATCGAAGCCGGTACGGCGCTGGGCGAGTGGCTGGCGGAGCACCGCCGCATCTTCGTACTTACCGGCGCCGGCATCAGCACCGCCTCGGGAATTCCGGACTACCGCGGTCCCGACGGGTTGTGGAAGCGCGGCGCCCCGATCACATATCAGGCCTTTGTCCGCGATCCGGCGATGCGCGCCCGCTACTGGATGCGCAGCTTCGTCGGCTGGCCGGCAGTCGCCCGCGCGCAGCCGAATCGTGCGCACGCCGCGTTGGTGGAACTCGAAGCGCGGGGGCGCATCGCCGTACTGGTCACGCAGAACGTCGATGGCCTGCACGCGCGAGCCGGCCAGCAGAACGTAATCGACCTGCACGGACGCATCGACCAGGTCATCTGTCTGAACTGCAGCGCGCGCGTCGCCCGAGCCGGCATCCAGCAGCGCCTGTCCGCCGCGCATCCGGAGTGGATTGCGCGCGCGGCTGCCGTCGCTCCGGATGGCGATGCCGATTTCGAGCCTGGCAATCCCGATCGGTTCAGCGCGCCGGCGTGCCTGCACTGCGGCGGACTGCTGAAGCCCGACGTGGTCTTCTTCGGCGAAAACTTGCCGCGCGAGCGCGTGGATGCCGCGCACGAAGCGCTGACGATGGCCGACGCGATGCTCGTGGTCGGCTCCTCGCTCATGGTCTATTCCGGCTATCGCTTCGCGCGCATGGCGCACGCCGCCGGCATGCCGTTGGCGCTGCTCACACGCGGCGTCACGCGCGCGGACAGTCTGGCGACGCTGAAGCTCGACGCCGATTGCGTCGCGGCACTATCGAAGGCGGTTGGCGACCACGATTGACCTGTTCGTGCGTCAGCCGCTCGCGGTGCGCCGAGCGCCGTTGCCGATCTCGTTGCCAAGCGTTCATTCATCGATTGCTGCCGGCGGCATCCGTTCATGCTGCAGGGGCTAACGTGCCAGCCACGCGACCGCACCTGTGCGCGTCCATCGACTGTCGAGAACTGGAGGTCACATGAAATGGGCTGGCATGTATCTGGTTGGATTCATCATCCTCATTGGCGGGATCCTGGCAGCGCTGTGGAAGCTCGGCATCCTCGCCAACATCGGCACGACCTGGACCGTGATCGGCGTGGTCATCTTGATCGGCTTCGGCATCATGATCGCCGTCTCCAACAGCGGCTCCAAGGAAAACGTCCAGATCGACCGGAACTGACTCGTGGCGGCGCGGCCGCCGCAGCGACAGGCGAAATTGCCGTCACTCAAGCCGGCCTGTCGCGTCCGGGAATTCGATCGGCGAGCCGCGTCGTTTCACGGTAACGCGCGAGCCCGAGGCCTGCGCCACGTGGCGCTTCTAAACGAAATGCGGCGTAATGGCATCCATGTTCAATTGACTGACGGATCATGCGATGCCTGTCGATCGTATTCTTGTTCGGATCCTCGCCCTTGCGGCGCTGTTCGCCAGCTGCGCCGCCAACGCGCAGCTGCTTCCCGCCAGATCCGATTCACTGCACTCTGCCATCCTCGATCAGGACCGGGCCATCGAGGTCTACCTGCCCCAGGAGTCCGCGAAGGATCCTGCGCAACGTTACGAAACGATCTATGTCCTCGACGGCGACTGGAACGCGAAAATCGTCGTCGACATCGTCATGTTCATGCGCCAGGTCGGCTTCATGCCGCCGGTCATCATCGTCAGCGTCCCGAATTTCTTCGACGCGAAGGGCATCAACAGCCGTGACCACGACCTGACGCCGACCGTGGTCGCCGACCAGCCGCGTTCCGGCGGCGCGGCCGCGTTCCTGTCGTTCCTGAAAACGGAACTGGTGCCCTACGTCGACGGCCACTATCCGACGAATCGCACGCATCTGATCCACGGCCACTCGTTCGGCGGTCTGTTCCTGATGTATGCGCTGGTAAACGAGCCAAAGCTGTTCGACGGTTACCTGATCCTGGACCCGGCCATGTCCTGGGACCAGCACCGCCTCGATGCAACGATCGACAGCAACCTTGCCGGCACGCCGACGAAGGGCAAAGCGATCTACATCGCCGCGCGCAGCGGACCGGCTTTCGACTACATGGGCGTCTCGGCGATCGAGCCGATCTTCCAGCACAAGGCACCGGTCGACCTGCACTGGAAGATCACCGCGTATCCGGACGAGACGCACGACTCGCTCAAGCTCAAGGGTACTTACGACGCGCTGAAATTCGCGTATCAGGGCTACACGAGCGATACGATCGAAGTCGTGCCCAACGACGGCATCCTGATCAAGGGCAAGCCGATGCTGGTGCATGTCGGCAACGAGCGATTCGACCTGCACTACACGACCGACGGCTCGGTACCCGATGCATCGTCGCCGAAAGTCGGCGAGACGATCACCATCACCGACCCTGAAAAGACCACGATCAAGCTGTTGTCGAACCGCGGAACGTTCGACCGTGTGATTGCGCTCAAGCTCAGGAGCGGCGCCGCGCTGCCGGCGGAAAAGCGCGTGCCATCCGCCGTCGAATCGTCCTGGCGCTATGCGTTCTATCCGGCGCAGGCGTGGCCGACAGTCGCCGGCGGCAAGCCGTTGGCGGCGGGCAACACGGATAATGCGATGGATTTCAGTCAGGCGCAGCGTGACGACTTCGCCGGCGCGGTCGATCGCGTTCTCGACGTGCCGGCCGACGGCTATTACGTTTTTGATGTCGAGTCGACCGACCAGGCGCGGCTGTCGCTGTCCAGCAAGTCGCTGGTCGACGTCGATGCATCGAAAGGTCATCGCGAGCAGGTTTACGTCGTGCCGTTGCAGCGCGGCCGCTATCACGCGCGCCTCGTCTTCCGGCATGCGTCACGCACGTCGGCTGTGCGCCTGACCGTTTTCCAGTGCCGTGACGACGAGTCACGCTGGTGGAAGAACGTGCTGTTCCGCGTGTCGGGCTGAGACAAACCGCCGTTGCGGTCGCGACAACTCGGACGTGCTCGACGCGCGTTGCGGCGAATCCCGCTCAGCGTTTGAATGCAAGCACGAGTACGCCGCAGGCGATAAGGCCGATGCCGAGCCATTCACGCGCAGGCGGTTCGCCGAGAAACGCAAGTTCTTGCGTCGCATGGCTGGACCCCCTACCCGTCAGCGAGGCGCGCATGATGGCACGCGCGCCTCGGCGCCGGCTATTCGTCGGATCGACGAATAGCTCGCGCCAACCTGCGAAACTGTGGCATCGTTCCGCGGCCATGCGTCACGCGCTCGCGTCCGCGCGTCGCCTCTCTTTCGCCTCTCTTCGCCACCGGTGATCGCGCGGCATCACGCCCAGCTGTTCGTTCTGGAGAGAACATGCGGTACCGACTTGCAGGCATCGCCCTCGCGCCGATCCTGATCGCTCAGGCCTGGCACGTCCGGCGCGTGACGCCGCGGTTGGCGGAGCCTTCCGGTGCCAGGGCCGGCATTGCCGGAGCGGGACCGCCGCTGCGCCTGTTGATTGCCGGCGATTCGTCGGCGGCAGGTGTCGGCGTGGCATCCCAGCGGGACGCGCTGTCAGGTCAGCTGATGTCAGCGCTGGCGGGCCTGTTCGAGTTGCACTGGCGACTCGAGGCACGCACCGGATACACCGTCGAAACCTTGTTGGATCATCTGCATGCCATCAGGCCGGAGCCGTTCGATGTCGCGCTCCTCTGTGTCGGCGTCAACGATGTCACCGGTCACACAACCGGGCGCAAATGGATTGCGCGCCAGGCCGCACTGATCGAATTGCTCGTCGGCCGGTTCGGTGTCGGGCATGTCATTTTCTCCGGCCTTCCGCCGATGCACGCCTTTCCGGCGCTGCCGCAGCCGCTGCGCCGGTACCTCGGCGCGCGGGCCGCACGTCTCGACGCGACACTTGATGAACTGGTGCAGCGCGACGCGCGCTGCGAAATGTTGCGCGTTGCCTTTCCGCTGCAGCCCGACCACATGGCTGACGATGGGTTTCATCCCGGAGCCGCCGCCTACCTTCTATGGGGACAGGCTGCGGCGGCCGCGATCCAGCGCCGCGTTGCCGAGGTATCGTTGTCGAAGGCCGGCACAGTACAGGGATGACGCCCTTGGTCACGGTCACTGAAGCGCCGACGTCGATCGACGATACTGACAGGCCTGCGCCGAATCGCGACAATGCACTGATGAGATTGAGCCTTGTCGCTGCACTGGACCGCCACTTCGCGATCGGCCGCGCCGGCGAGATGCCGTGGCATCTGCCCGACGACCTGCGCCGCTTCAAGCTGCTCACGCTCGGCAAGCCGACACTGATGGGTCGCAAGACTGCACTGGCAATCGGCAAGCCGCTCCCGGGGCGGCGCAACCTCGTGCTGACGCGCAGCGGCGTTGCGCCGTTCGCAGGCCAGGACGTGGTCGGGTCGGTTGCGGCAGCTATCGACGCGGTGCGCGGCGAGGACCTGATGGTCATCGGCGGCGGCGAGGTCTATGCGCTGGCGCTTCCATTGGCAACCGATCTCAACCTGACCTGGATCGATACCATCGCGGAAAATCCCGACACATTCTTCCCGCGTTTCGATCCGACCGGCTGGGTCGAGACGGCGCGCGTGCCGCACGCGGCCGATGCGAAGCACGAGTATTCTTTTACATTTGTGGATTATGGGAGAAGAGCGTGAGGAGTGAGGGGTTAGGGGTTAGG
>DASXKR010000011.1:0-31599 GCA_036496665.1 Rudaea sp.
TGGCGACGTTCTGCGCGCTGCGCATGACCGGGCACAGCCTCAACGTGATCTCACTCGCCGGCCTGGCGTTCGCAGTCGGCATGGTCGTCGAGGGCGCGATCGTCGTGTCCGGCAACATCCTGCGCCTGAAAGAAAGCGGCATGACACCGGACGAGGCAGCCAACAAGGGCACGCACCAGGTCGTCGGCGCACTGATCGCGTCGACGATCACGACGATCGCGGTGTTCCTGCCGGTCGTGTTCCTCAAGGACGTCGAGGGCCAGATCTTCGCCGACCTGGCGCTGACGATCTCGATCGCCGTGGCGCTGTCGGTGATCGTCGCGATCACGGTTCTGCCCGCCGCCTCCGGATGGCTGAAAGCCAAGAAATTAAAGTCCGGGTACGGCGACGGCTGGCCGGCGCTGACCAGCAAGATCATGGATCTTACGGACACGCGGCCCAAGCAGTTCGGCTGGATCGCCGCGCTGCTGGTGCTGCCTTTGGCGCTGACGTTCGCGTTCAAGCCGCGCCTGGATTATCTGCCGCCGGTCAAGCGTGCCGCGATCGACGCGTATTTCAATTTCCCTCCGGGCATGGCGCCCGACGTGGTTGACCGCGAGATCGTGCCGAAGATCCTCGAGCGCATGAAACCCTACATGGATCACGCCAGGCAGCCGTACCTGAAGAACTGGTACGTGCTGCTGTGGCCGGGCGGCGGCACGATCGGCGCGCGCGTGGTCGACGAAAATCGCATCGGCGACCTGGAAAAACTCGTGCGCGACCAAATCACCGTCGGCTTCCCGGACACGCGCGTGTTCACCGAGGAGGGCAACCTGTTCGGCGGCTTCGGTGGTTCGGCGCGCTCGGTATCGATCCACCTGCAGGGCGAGGACAGCACTAACCTGTACAAGGTCGCCGAAGCGGGCCGCCAGTTGCTCGAGAAGAAATTCCCGGGCGCCAACGTGCAGGCGTTCCCGGCGACCGACGCGGCGCAGCTCGAGCTGCACGCAAAGCCGGACGACCGGCGCATCGCCGAAGCCGGCTGGGATCGCGCCACGGTCGGCGACATCATGCGTTCGCTCGGCGAAGGTTCATGGCTCGGTGAATACTTCGACGGCGAACAGCGCGTGCCGATCATCCTGCGCGCCGGCGGCGGCGACACGCCGGAGGAAATCGCGCAGACTCCGCTGGTCACGCCGAGCGGCAAGGTCATGGCGATCGGCGACCTGGTAGCGCTGCAATCCACGCTCGGTCCGACGCAGATCCGCCGCCTCGACCATCGGCGCACGGTCACGCTGACGATGGACCCGCCGGCGACGCTGGCGCTGGAAGATGCGCTCACGACGATCGACACGCAGGTGCTGCCGGAACTGCGCAGGCAGTTGCCGGACGGCACGATTCGCCTGGCCGGCAGCGCCGACCGGCTCGACCAGATCGTCGCCACGATGGGCAAGAACTTCGTGCTTGCGCTGTTCGTGCTGCTGCTGCTGATGGCGGCAATGTTCAAGTCGCTGCGCCATGCCGCGATCGTCGTTCTGACCGTGCCGCTGGCGCTGATCGGCGGCATGCTCGGCCTGCGCGTGCTCGGCCTGTTCGCGTTCCAGCCGCTCGACCTGCTGTCGATGATCGGCTTCATCATGATGGTCGGCGTCGTCGTCAACCACGCGATCCTGCTGGTCGACCTGACGCGCACGGCGCAGGAAAACGGCGCGAGTCTGGATGACGCGATCCGCATGTCGCTGAACCAGCGCCTCAGAGCTATCCTGGCCAGCACGATGACCGGCGCGCTCGGCGCCTTGCCGATGGCCGTCAACCCCGGCCCCGGCAGCGTGATCTATCGCGGCCTCGCCGCGGTCAACGTCGGCGGCGTCGTGATCAGCCTGGTGTTCTCGCTGCTGCTGTTGCCGAGCCTGATGCGCCTGATGTTCGCGCGCCGCGAACGCAAGATGCTGCTGGCGCCGCCGCGCGGCAGCAAGCCGCGGCTGGTCGAGGTCGAGGCCGAGGTCGAGGCCGCGTGAAGCAGGAAGAGCTTTTGGCGCGGATCAACGCGGACCAATACGGATCAGAGCGGATGAAACAGCGAATTTGGACGTTGGACCGCAAGCGCCGGAGCAACAGTGTCAGCGGTCCTGCAGAAGAGTCCGCGCCCGCGCGGCCTGAACAAGCAGGTTTTTGCTCGCATCCGCGTTCTTTGCCGTGCATCCGCGTAGTCCGCGTTGAAAAATCGCTCTCGATTTGAAATGGCAGAAAACATCATGAAACGACTCAACACAATGCGACATCTCAACCTCCGCGCGCTGGCTGCGGCGAGTTTCGCGACGGCGCTGTTTGCAACGGCACTGTTCGGCGCAACTGCAACGACCTGCCACGCCGCCGACAAACCGCCGCCGACGCCGGCCGCTGTCGTCGAAGTGGCGCCGGCCGAGAACACCCGGCTCGCACCGTCGCGCTGGGTACCCGGCAGCGTCGTCAGTCGCGACGATGCAAAGATCGCCAGCGCCGAGGCCGGACGCCTTGAATTCGTCGCCGAAGTCGGTACGCGTGTCAAAGCCGGCGAACGCGTCGCACAGCTCGACGACCAGGCGTTGCGCCTGCGCCGCGAGGAGATCCAGTCCGACGTGCGGCGCGCCGAAGCGCAACGCGCGTTGTCGGAAACGCAGTTGCAGCGGCTCGAGAAACTGGTGACGTCGAATGCCATAGCCAGGACCCAGCTCGATGAAGCGCGTGCAACGATGGAGACGAATGTGCAGATGCTCGCGCACGCGCGCGCGCAGCTGCACCAGATCGACCACGACATCGACCAGGCCTTCGTGCGTGCACCTTTCGCCGGCGTCGTCACCGAGCGCTTTTCGCAGCGTGGCGAGTATCTGCAGGTCGGGGCAACCATCGTGCACCTGGTCGATACCGAACACGTCGAAGCGCGCGTGCAGGCGCCGCTGACGATGGCCGACAAGATCCGTGCGGGCATGGAGGTCAAGGTCAAGGCGGCCGGCCAGGAGACGAACGCCAGGGTACGCGCAGTCGTGCCGGTCGGCGACGAACGTGCGCGCCAGTTCGAACTGCGCGTCGGCCTGGCGCCCTCGGTCGCGCTGGTCGGAAGCGCGGTCGAAATTTCGCTGCCGGAAGACCACGGCGACGAAGCGCTGACCGTGCCGCGCGATGCGCTGGTGCAGCGCCAGAACCAGACCTATGTCATGCGCGTGACGGCGCAAAACACCGCCGAGCAGGTGCTCGTATCGGCGGCGAAAGCAGCCGGAGACAAGGTCGAAGTGCACGGCGCGCTGAACGTGGGTGATCGCCTCGTTGTGCGTGGTGCCGAACGTCTGGCGCCTGGTCAGAACGTCAGGGTTTCCAACGACGGCTGATGCAATCCTGCTCCCGTGAGAGCGCGACTGCGGGGGCAGGCGACGGCAGGATGCCGGCGGTAGAGCAACGCAGGAGAGGATTGTCGGATGCCGGAGCTAACAGCGAAGCCGGCCTGGCACACGACGGGGCCCGCGGGTAATCCATTGTTGCCCTGGATCGCTGATCGCAACAGATACAGTTCTCATTTTTCGCGATAAGACTGGTCAGGGCGTTGCCGGATCCGACAACGTCACGTGAACAGGTTGTTTCGTTCAGCCTGATTTTCAGAAACCATTTGGAATCGCGGGAGCGATCATGTGCCTCGACCCGCGGGAGACGCGGGCCTGTGGTTCTAATCTCCGGTCCGTCAGGACGACACGCCGAAGGAACAAGGAGAACACCATGAAGCACACCCTCCTCGCCATCGCCCTCTGCACCGCATGCACCGGCTACGCTGTCGCACAGGACGAAGAAGTTCTCGCGCCGGTCATCGTCGAACACGTCGACGGCTACCGCATCGTCGAGAATTGTACGCCGCCGGCCTCAGCGCCCGAATGTGCGGGATTCCACGAATTGATCCGCCAGTATTTTTCCGACCGCGAGATCGGCATGCTGTTCGGCGCGGCAACTGCGTATCCCGAATACCGCACCAGTTACGACTCGGTGCGCGAGCGCTATGACAACCTGGTCCGCTACGTCGAGGACAACGGCGTGCCTGCCGTAGCCGCCGCTTACTACGAGCCGGTCCAGCCGCCCGTCGCCGCTTATCAAGGCCAACCGATTCGCGACGACGTGATCGTGGACGACGCAGACGCCGCATGGGTCGATGATGATCCGGACGCAGTGGTGCTGCGCCGTACCACCACGACAGGTGACGGACGCTATTGAACCTGAACCGGATTCGCCATTGTGACGCAAGCCGCAGCAGCGGCACGCTCGCAGGAGTTAGCTCCCTCGGTCGCGCAGCGGCGAGCGATTTCTTGTCGATGCGTTAACAAGTCGCAACGACAAGTCGCAGCGGACGAGCGATTCGTGCGGATTGCGGCAACGTTTTGCACGCACGATGCAACCAATAGCTGGAGACCTCGTCTTCGGCGTCGGCGGGCTGCAGACGCCTGCCAGCTTGCGCGGCGGTTTCGTCAGCGGACGATGCGCCGGCCGCAAATGAGGTAGATCATGAAACGCATCCTGCTTGCCATCGCGTTTTGCAGCGCTGCCGCTTCAGTCAGTGCGAGCGTCGAGGACGAATCGCTTTCCCCGGTCATCGTCGAACGCGCCAATGGCGCACGCCTGATCGTCGATTGCACGCCACCCAATGCGTCACAAACCTGTGCCTACTTTCACGCCCTGATCCGCCAGAACTTTTCGACGCGCGAGATCGGCATGTTGTTCGGCGCTGCGGCGGCCTACCAGGAATATCCGACCAGCTACGAGACGACGCGCGAACGCTATGCGGCGTTTCTGCGCAATATCGAGGAAAACGGGTTGCCGGTAGCGGCGAACTCCGAATTCGAACACTGACGGATGCGCGGGCAGCTGCGGCACTTGCCGCGCCGAGGCGAACTCCCGACGGCTTCCTAGAACGGAATCTCGTCGTCGTCGAAGCTGTCGTTGGGCGGCGCCTGTGACGCGGCGGGCGCGCCACTGCTTCGCTGCGGTGCTGCCTGAGGGCCGCGGGCCGGACCGCGTTCGCGGCGTTCGCCACCGCCCTCGCCACCCCCGGCGCCGCCGCGGCTGCCGAGCATCTGCATTTCGTCGGCGACGATGTCGGTGCTCCAGCGCTTGATGCCATCCTTTTCGTATTCCTCGGTCCGCAACCGCCCTTCGACGTAGACCTGGCTGCCCTTCTTCAGGTACTCGCCGGCGATCTCGGCCAGGCGGCTGAAGAATTTCACGCGGTGCCATTCGGTGCGTTCCTGCTGCTCGCCGGTCTGCTTGTCCTTCCACGATTCCGACGTGGCGACGCGGATCGTCGTGATCGCAGTGCCGCTTGCTGTGTAGCGCGTTTCCGGATCCGCGCCGAGATTGCCGACGATGATGACCTTGTTGATGCCGCGTGCCATGGCCTGTTCCTTGTTTTGTGCTGAACCGCAGGGCAAATATTAGCACGCACGGCCCAGCGAGCTTTGTCGGCAGATCGCGGCGTCGGCTGTAGGAAGATCGCTCGTCGCTCACCGGCGCAAGGCCGCCAGCCGATCTGAGTCACGACAGCGTGCGTCTGCGCGGTTTGAGAGCCAGGCAGTCGCGCGGAAGTCTCTCGATGAGTCATCACCCCGCGGAAGCGGAATGACGGCGAGAAATGGGCTCCCGAGTCGCCTAGCGATACCCGGCCGCCTGCAGCTCGAACAACTCGGCATAGTGCCCGCCGGCTGCGATCAGCTCAGTGTGCGTGCCGCTCTGGATGATGCGACCGCCTTCGAGCACGATGATGCGGTCGGCCATGCGCACGGTCGAAAAGCGGTGCGAGATGATGACGGCGCTCTTGCCCGCGGCCAGGTCCTTGAAGCGCTGGAATACCTGGAATTCGGCGCGCGCGTCGAGCGCGGCGGTCGGTTCGTCGAGGATCAGCAGCTGCGCATCGCGCATATAGGCACGTGCGATCGCGACCTTCTGCCACTCGCCGCCGGACAACTCGACACCGCTGCGAAACAGCTTGCCGAGCATCTGCTGATAGCCTTTCGGCAGCCGCGCGATGACCTCGTCGGCGAGACTGCGCTGCGCGGCGCGTCCGATGCGCGGCGCGTCCGCGCGCGCCTCGATGCGGCCGACCGCGATATTGTCCGATGCGGTGAAGTAGTAGCGTACGAAGTCCTGGAAGATCACGCCGATGTTGGCGCGCAGGTCGTCGACCGAGTATTCGCGCAGGTCGCGACCATCGAGCAGGATGCGGCCTTCGTCCGGGTCGTACAGGCGCGACAGCAGCTTGACCAGCGTCGTCTTGCCGGCACCGTTTTCGCCGACCAGCGCCAGCACCTCGCCGGCCTGGAGGCGCAGGTCGAGGTTGCGCAGCGCCCAGCGTTCGGCGCCGGGATAGCGGAAGCCGACGTTCTCGAACGCGAACCCTTCGCGGATCGGCTGCGGGAACGGCCGCGGCTGCGGCGGCGAGTGGATCTCCGGCTCGATGCGGAAGAACGAAAACAGATCGTCGAGATACATGGCCTGCCCGGCGACGCTCGAGAATCCGTAGAACAGATTTTCCAGCAGGTTGCGCAGGCGGCGGAACGAATTGGACAGGAACGTCAGGTCGCCGATAGTGAACGCGCCGGTAACCGTGCGCCAGGCGATGAATCCGTACGCGGCGTAATAGCCGATCGTGCCGATCGTCGTGAACAGGCCACCCCAGCCGGCACGGCGCTGCGCGACCGCGCGATTGGCACGGTAGATCGATTGCGACAGTATGCGATAGCGGTCGATCAGGAAGGAATTGAGCCCGAAGCTCTTGACCTCTTTCGCCGTTGTCGCACTGGCACCGACCATGCGCAGGTAGTCCAGTTCGCGCCGCTCCGGCGTCCACTGGAAGTTCACGGCATAGCTCTGCGCGTTGAAATGCAGCTCGCCGACGAACGACGGGACGACAGCGACGATCAGCAGCAGGATCAGCCATGGCGCGTAAACAGCGAGGCCGATCGCGAAGCTCAGGATCGTCACGACGTCCTGAGCCTGGCCGAGCAGCTGCGACAGCAGCGAGCCGCGGCCGGCGACCTGGCGACGCGCGCGATCGAGGCGATCCTGCAGGTCGGCGTCCTCGAAATCCTCGAGATCGAGCGACGCGGCGTGCTCCATCAGGCGGATGCTGGTCGCGTTCGAATACATCTCGGACAGCAGCGAATCGATCAGCGAAACGATGCGGCCGAGAACGTCCGATGCGACCGCGAGCGCGAACTCCAGGCCGAGCAGCCACCACAGCCGCGACAGATCGCCGCTGGCGAGCCATTCGCGCCAATCGGCATGGTGCACGCCCGCGTGGACCAGGCCGGTCACCTGGTCGATGATCAATTTGCCCACGTACAACGTGACTACCGGCAGCAACGCACGCGCGAGGCGCAGCACGATGCTGCCGATGCATAGAGGCGGGCTGGTTCGCCAGACGCTGGCGATGAACGGCGGCACATTGCGCAACGCGGCCAGGCGCTCGCGCACCGACTGCTTCGGTGGCGGTTCCTGGTGGCCGCGAGGCGTGCTGCGCTCGGGGGCCACGCGGCCGCCCAGACCGTATTGACGAGGCATGAGATCTTTCCAACGTTGCTGGCGCAAGCGCACCGGCTCAGCCGGCGCAAGACGCAATTCGTAGCGCACCTTGGGCGCCGGCTATAAACGCGCTCGACTGCACGTTACACTAACTCCATGTCGAGCGTTCCGGTAATGCGCCCTGCCCCCGTAGCGGATTTTGCCGCCGTGCAGGCGTTGACGGCGGCCGACATGGCGGGCGTCGACGCCCTGATCCGCGCGCGCCTGGCGTCCGACGTCGTGCTGATCAACCAGATTGCCGAGCACATCGTCGGCGGCGGCGGCAAGCGCCTGCGGCCGATGCTGGTGCTGCTGTCCGCGCGCGCCTGCGGCTATTCCGGCCGCCTGCATATCCTGCTTGCAGCGGTCGTCGAATTCATCCACACCGCAACCTTGCTGCACGACGACGTGGTCGACGAGTCCGACCTGCGGCGCGGTCGCGAGACGGCGAATTCGCTGTGGGGCAATGCCGCCAGCGTGCTGGTCGGCGACTTTCTCTACTCGCGCTCGTTCCAGATGATGGTCGAGGCCGATGACATGCGCATCATGCGCATTCTCGCCGACACGACCAACCGCATCGCCGAAGGCGAAGTGCTGCAGCTGCTGAACGTGCACAATCCGGACACCGACGAAGCCGCGTGCCTGCGCGTGATCGAACGCAAGACCGCCGTGCTGTTCGCCGCAGCGACCCGGCTCGGCGCGCTGCTCGGCGGCGTGCCGGAGGCGCAGGAGGAAGCGCTGGCCCGCTTCGGTCTGAACCTGGGCTTCGCCTTCCAGATCGCAGACGACGTGCTCGACTACGTGTCCGACGCCGGCTCGCTCGGCAAGAACATCGGCGACGACCTGGCCGAGGGCAAGGCGACGCTGCCGCTGATCCATGCGATCGAGCGCGCGCCGCCGGCACAGGCGGCGTCGCTGCGCCGCGCGATCGAAACCGGCGGGCTCGACTCGCTCGACAACATCATCGCCGCGATCCGCGACAGCGGGGCGATCGAACACACGCGCCGGCGCGCGCAGCACTATGCCGATGCCGCGAAAGACGCCTTGTCCACCTTGCCGCACTCGACTGCGCGCGACGCGCTGCTCGTGCTCGCCGACTACGCGCTCAATCGCAATCACTAAAGGCGGTGCCGTGATCCGTGACCGATGCGCCCGAGGATTCGACTGCGTGTGCTGCGCCGCCGTTCTCGGCGTGGTTTGCGCGATTGCGAGCGCCGGGACACCGGTGGGCGACGCGAGCAGGACGCCACCCGCCGCGTCTGTCAAAGTCAGCGGTGAAGACGGCAAGTCGCAGGACTTCGAGGTCGCTGCACTGGCCAGGCTGCCTCAGCACAACGTTCACGCCGAAGCGCACGGCAAGGCCGTCGATTGCAGCGGGCCGAACGTGATCGATCTGCTCGGCGCCGTCGGCGCCCCCAATGGCGAAGCGCTGCGCGGCAAGGGTCTCGCCTTGTACGTGCGTGTCAGCGCCGCCGACGGTTATCGCGCGGTGTTCGCGCTCGCCGAACTCGATCCGGTTTTCCGCAGCGACGTGCCGATCGTCGCGGCATCATGCGACGGCAAGGCACTCGATCCCAAGGACGGCCCATTCCGGCTCGTGATACCCGGCGAGAAGCGACCGGCCCGCTGGGTGCGCCAGGTGACCGCGGTCGATTTGCTCCGAGCGCCGTAAACGCGGCCAGGCGTATCGCTTCTGCAAGTCAGGCTTTGCAACCAATCCCCGGCGCGCACGCCTCAGGCCTTCGCTCCCTGCTTTTTCTTTGCGCGGATGGCGAGCTGACGCGCCTTTTCCGCCAGGGCCTGGTACTTGTCGCGAAGCTCATCGAGGTCCTGTTCCTCGAGCTCTTCGAGGTTCAACAGTGCATTGTCGGCCGGTTCGACCGCCCGGATCAGCTCGTCGAGTTTGATCTGCAGCGCTTCGGTATCGCGGTTCTGCGAACTCTGGATCAGGAACACCATCAGGAACGTCACCAGGCTCGTGCCGGTATTGATGACCAGCTGCCAGGTGTCGCTGTAATGGAAGATCGGGCCGGTCGCGGCCCAGACGACGAGCACGCCGAACGCGAGAATCGTCGCGAGCGGCCGCCCGGTGGCGCGGGCGGCCCATTCGGTGAAGCGCGTGAACAGCGACTTGTTCTTCATGGCGCTTTCCCTTTCCGCAGGGGCGCCAGTGTAGCGGCAGGCCGGGCGCCGGGCGGCCATCGCCGCGGCATCCGTTCAGCGCGCGGTTATTGCTTCGCGCCGAATACCTCGTCGAAAAAGTTGTGCATCATCACGTAACCGCGTTTCGCGGCTTTCTCATTGTAGTTGCAGTTCGCGCCATCGCCGCCATGCGCGGTCGGAATCGCGAAGCAATGCACCGCGCCGCCAAAGTTGACCACCTGCCAGTCGACACCGGCGTCGCGCATTTCCTTTTCGAACGCGGCAAGACCCTCGGGCGTGAGGCCCTTGTCGTCGCCACCATTGAGCGCCAGCACCTTGGCCTTGATGTTCTTCGCCAGCGCCGGATCGTCCGTGGACAGTCCGGCATGGAACGTGACGACACCCTGGAGGTCGGCGCCACTGCGCGCGAGGTCGAGCACGGTCGTGCCGCCGAAGCAGTAACCAATTGCGCCCCAGTGCTTGCCGTCGAGCGGCGCCTTGCCGGCCTGCGCCTTCAGCTGCGCGAGCGCCGCGTTGATGCGCGCACGCAGTTCGGTGCGATTGGACAACATGCTCTTCGCTGCGGCGCCGGCCTCGTCGGCATTCTTCGGCCGCACATCGACGCCGTAGACGTCGGCGACGAAGATCACGTAGCCCTTGCCGGCGACCTGTTTTGCCAACGCGACCTGATCGTCGTTCATGCCCTTCCAATCCGGCGTCATGACGAGTCCCGGGCGCGCGGTCTTCGACGAATCGTCGTAGACCAGCACGCTCTGCATCTTCTTGCCGCCGACGTTGTAGTCGATGGTCCTGGCGACCATCGCGGCCTGCGCCGCACCGATGCCGAAGCAAAGTGAAAGTCCCAACGCAATCATCGATTTCATGGGCGTGTCTCCTGGCAGGGTTGAAGATGATAACCGCAGCAGACCGAGAAAAGGGCTGCTGCATGACAGGAGTGGTTTGCTAGACTCTGTGGCCCGAATCGCCTGACGGAGCTGTCCATGAATCGACGTATCGTGCTGTCCGTGATCTTTGCCGTCGGTTTCGCCGCGACCGCAGCCGCGCAGATGAAGCCCGACGTCGTCATCGGCTACCGGCGCAGCGTGATGACGATGGTCGGCTGGAACTTCGGCCCGATGGGCGCGATGGTCAAGGGCAAGATTCCGTTCGATGCGAAGGAATTCGCCAAACACGCCGACCGTATTGCATTCCTGGCGCCGCAGGCGCTGGAAGGCTTTGCGAAAGGATCGGACAAGGGTGCCGAGACCGATGCCAAGCCCGACATCTGGACGCACTTCGACGATTTCCAGTCGAAGCTGAGCGATTTGATCAACGAATCGAAGACGCTGAGCGATGTCGCGAAAACCGGCGACGAAGCCAAGATGAAGGAGCAGTTCAAGAAGCTCGGCGGCGCGTGCAAGGCGTGCCACGACAAGTACAAGGAAGAGTGACGACAGGTCTGCGACGAATCCCCCTCTGCTGGCCAGCGCCAACCCCAATCCAACCCCATCCCCACCCAACCCTCCCCTTGAAGGGGAGGGCTTTCGGCTCAGGCCGCAGCCCATACGACAATCGCGACGGCCGCAAGACTCAACACGAACAATGTCAATGCGAGCCACACGCTGGCAAAACGCAAAGGCATTGAACGATGAAAGGGGTCATCCGGCAAATGCTTGCGGCCGCTGAGCATCGGCCCGACCAAGTTTTCGTGCTTGAGCAGCAGATATAACAACACTGCCGCAACGTGCACGCCGACCAGTATCAGCAACAGGTTCTGGTTCCAGTGGTGCAGGCGCGTCATCAGCTTCACGGTTTTCACCGACACCTGCGCTACGAAGGGTCCGTCGGTATCGACTTCGTCACTCGAAAACAGGCCGGTCACCGATTGCACCGAAACGCACAGCAACAATGCCAGTACCGACCAGCCGCCGAGCGGATTGTGACCGATGCTGACCTTGCTGTTTGTGGAAAACAGTGCCCTGACATAGCCGGCAATCGCGAACGGCCCGCGCACGAAATCGCGGAAACGGCTGGTCTGCGAACCGAAGAATCCCCACAAGACGCGGAACACCAGCAGCGCCAGCGTCGCGTAACCGGCCCAGAAGTGCCAGCGCATGTCGAGCACGTTGTATTCGCCGGTCGCATAGAGCAGCACGATCAGCGCAACGAGCATCCAGTGAAACAGTCGCGTCGGCAGATCCCAGACACGTACTGCGTCGTCTCTGCCGTTGCCGGGATTACTCATGTCGACACCGCCCACTCGTAAACGGACAGAGCCGACGCACCGCTGGTGGATAGCGGATCGCGCGCAACGATGGCATGGGCCTCGGCCAGCGATGCAGCGCTCAGAAGATAGGCGCCTCCCGACTTGTCCGTGAACGGTCCGGTCAGTTCGAGCAGACCCTGGCTCCTCAGTTCGTCGAGAAAGCGCTGGTGTGGGTCGATCACCGACGCATCGAAGCCTGGCGTGCGCGGGGCGATGACGAGATATTTGCTGCCGTTCGCCGTCTTCATGATTCGTGCCGTGCCATATCAGACGATGCCGATTCCATCGATCTGCGTGATCGCTGCCGGATCGAATCCGGCCAGTCGCGCGAACTCGCGGCCGCGCTCGGCGTAGTCGCGAAACCGGTCGAAGCTCGGCGCGCCGGGTGACAGCAGTATCGTCCCCCCGGCCAGCGTGTGCGAGCGCGCCAGCACAAGCGCAGCGTCAAGCGAACCGGCCGACACCAGTGCAAAGTCCGGTGTTTCGACCTGCCGCAACGCCGCCGCGATGGCGTCGCCATTCGCGCCCATCGTCACGATCATTGCCGGCGCGTGCGCAGCGACGTGGCGCACAAACGGCTGCCAGTCGACGCCGCGGTCGAAGCCGCCGACGAGCACGGTGACCGGGCGTTCGCCAAGGCTGCGCAAGGCTTCGATCGTCGCGTACGGCGTCGTCGCGATACTGTCGTTGACGTAGTCGATGCCGTCGCGCTCGCCGAGCCGCTGCAAGCGGTGCGGCAGCGGCTGGAACGAGGCGACGTGCGCTGCGAGCGATGCGGAATCGAACCCCGCTGCGTCGATGGCGGCGAGCGCCGCACACATGTTCTGCGCGTTGTGCAGGCCCGGCATCGGCAGACACGACAGCGGCAATACGTCGATCGCGCCATGACGAATTGCAGCGCCGGCCACGTGCCACCCTTCACTGTTCCCGAACACCGAACGCGCCGGATGAACGTGTGTCGCGCGCAGCAGGGTTTCCTGCGCATTGACGACGAGGCGTTGCGCATGCGTCGCGATCGCGAGCTTGTCGGCGAAATAGCGCTCGCGCGTGCCGTGCCAGTCGAGATGTTCCTCGTACAGGTTGTTGATCACGGCGACGCTTGGCACGCCACCGAAATCATGCGTCTGGAAACTCGACAGCTCGATGACCCACCAGTCCGGCGCCGGCGCCGGAGCGTTGAGGGCGAGCAATGGCAAGCCGATGTTGCCGGCGAGCGCGATGCGTTGTCCGCCCTTGCGCAACAGGTGCGCGATCAGTGCGGTTACCGTGCTCTTGCCTTTCGTACCGGTGATACAGATTGTGCGCGCATGCGGGTGCTCGGCGAACCACAGCGCAGTGCCGGAGGTGAAGCGCACGCCGGCGCGCAGCGCCGCAGCCGCCGGCAGTTTGTACGGACTGATGCCCGGCGACTTGATGACGATGTCGAATTGCGAAAGCGCCTCCGCATCGGGCCCGTCAGTGATCAACCGCAATCGGGCGTCCAGGATATTCCTCTCCCCCGACCCGGTCGGGGGAGAGACGATATCGCACACTTTCAATGCATCGGCTTCGGATGCGCTGCAAAAGACGGTCAGCACCTTGTCCGGAAAGCGTCGCCGCAGCATAGCCAGCGTGGCACGGCCCTCGCGACCGAAGCCCCAGATCGCGACGCGCGCGTCGGCCAGATCCGCCAGATGCAGGTTCATGCCGATCGCTGCGCGATGACCATTGTCATGTCAGCTGTGCGCGTGCAGCAGTCGCAGCAGGCGCGATGGCAGGAAGTGTTCGGCGGCAGGCTGCAGCAGCGGCTCCAGCGCGAGGCCGGCGCGATCGAGTTGCGGCAGGATCTCGTCGGCGAAACGCGCCACCAGCGCATCCTCGCGCCATTCCGGGCGATGCGACAACGCGAACATCGCGGCGCGCGATTCGCGCCCCTCGCCGACGCATTCGAATGGCTTGTGGTCGCGAAATTCGAGCAATGCATCGAAACCCGGCGCCAGCGATCCGTCGTCGAGCAGGTTGCGGCCGAAGATCGCCAACAACCGCGGCTTGGCGACGAATGGCGCCAATGCCAGGAACACGAAGTGGCATTTAGGGCATTGCCCGCACCAGCGGTCGGCCGGCCGCTCGCCGCGGATGCGAAAATTGCGGTTGCAGCTGGAGAAGACCGCGTCATAGCGCGTGCTGCGCGAAAACTCGCGCGTCACAGCCAGCTCAGACCATGGTCGCAGCAGCGAAAAATAGTCGAGGTCTGCGGCAACATGCGCCTTTGCGTACGAGCGCAGGCGCTGTTCGAATTCCAGGCTCTTGCTCCATTGGTGATTGACCTGCTGCCCATCGTATTCGAGCGTGGCTTCCGATGCCGATCGTTCGTTCGAGAAGACGACCGCGTCGAAACCGTACAGGACCGCAGCGCAGAGCAGGATCGCCGAGTTGATCGCCGTGACCGGGATATGTCCGTTCCATGCCCCTTGACGGTTGTACTCGAACAGTTCCGACGCCAGCTGCCGCTTGATATTGAGCAGCGGCAGGCCGGTCGCTGCGGCACACGTGGCGATCAACGCCGAGTCGCCGACCCAGACCGCAACGGCGGGTTCCTGCAGCCGCTTCAACATCTCGACAGTGACCAGCGAATCCTTGCCTCCGCCGATCGGCACGAGGCTGCGGCGTGGCAGCGCTGGCTCTGAAGGGAGCAAGGCCGTGGCTGCAATGCCTTGCGGAAAGCTTACGCGGCCGCGCAGGTCGAGCTTGTTCTGGTAGGCGAACTCGGCAAGGCCGTGCAGGTAGATCGTGTCAAGCAAGTCGGCCGTCACCGCATCGAGCGGGCCATTGTCGACGATGATCTGTTTCGGCACGCCGGCCTTGTAGTAACTGACGCCGGCAATCAGGTGCAGCAGGCGCAGCGCCGTGTCGAATGCAGCGGCGCGCGGCGGCATCAGCAGCGGCGGATCAGGAAAACCGATGCGCTCGATCAGTTCCGGACCGTCGTCGAACGCGTACACCAGCTGCGCTTCGCCGCTGGCGTAGGTGCAGCGCACGAAGCGGAACGCAGCGGCTTCGCGCGGATCACGCAGGGTTTGCCGACTGACTACCGTGTCCACGCTCACAACACGATCTCCGCTGCCGGAGCGCGCAGGTTGTAATGCGATGCCATGACCGCGCCGTAGGCACCGGCCTGCGCGATCAGGAGCACATCACCTTCCTGCGTCGGCGGCAGGCGGCGGTTGCTGCCGAGCACATCGCCGGACTCGCAGATCGGTCCGACCACCTGCACAAGCTCGGTCGCCGGTTCGCCGAGACGGGTCAGGTTGACGATCTCGTGCCAGGCCTCGTACAGCGCCGGCCGGATCAGCGAATTCATGCCGCAGTCGATGCCGACATAGCGCACATCGCCCTTGCGCTTGAGCTGTGTGACCCGCGCCACGATTACCCCGGCATCGGCGACCAGATAGCGACCCGGTTCGGCCCACAGTTCGAACTGCGGATAGGCCGTCTTGACCTCGGTCAGCGTCGCGCCAAGCACGGCAAGGTCGAGTGGCTGCTCGTCGCTACGCGCCGGCACCCCGAGGCCGCCGCCGATGTTCAGCACGCGCACGCTGCCGATTCGTTCGGCGATGCTGGCAAGCTGCACGTAGACGTCGCGCCAGTGCGCAACGTCGAGTATTCCGGAACCCAGATGAGCGTGTAGCCCGACGATGCGCACGCGGTGTGCGCTGGCAAGGTGTTGGAGCTGAGGAAGTTCGTCGAGCGACAGGCCGAACTTCGATTTGACACCACCGGTGCGGACCTTGTCGTGATGGCCTCGGCCAAGGCCGAGATCCAGGCGCAGCATCAGCTCGCGCCCACGGAACTCATCGCCCCAGTGTGCCAGCGGATGCAGATTGTCGACCGTTACCGTCGCGTCGTGTGCGTAGCCCGAGGCGTATTCGGCACGAGACGCGAAGTTCGGCGTGAACAGCAGCGGCACGGACGCCGCGGCGGCAACATCCTTCACCCGATCGAGTTCGCCGGGCGATACGCATTCCAAACCGAACCCTTGCGCCGCAATTTCGACGAGCAGCGCCGGGTGCGAATTGGCCTTGATCGCGTAGAACCAGCGGTCAACGCATGGAATCCCGGCGCGCAGCGACTGCGCGCGATCGCGCACGGTAGCAAGGTCGTAGACATAGCGCGGCGTTGCGGTTCGCGCCAGATCCAGCAGCTCCGCGCGCCGGGCAATCCACCACGGCCGCGGCTGCGCCGACTGTTCCTTTTTATACAAATCGCGCCAGCTCGACCCGAACACCGCCGCGTCCTCGACGCGCATCGCCTCGGCCTGGACCAGCATCGTGTGCAATGTCGGCACGAGGTCGCCGGCGACTTCCTCGTCGACGACGAAGGTCAGATTGAGGTTGTTCGACGACTGCGAGATCAGGTGCACGCGCAGCGGCCCGAACTCGGCAAGGATCCCCGACAGCTTGTGCAGCATCGAACGCATACCGCGCCCGACCAGCGTGATCGCCGCGCACGGCGCGATCACCTTGACGCGGCAGACCTTTACCAGGTCGGTGCACAGTGCGGAGAGCACGTCGGTGTTGACCAGATTTTCGGTCGGATCAAGTGACACCGTGACGTTGGTTTCCGACGTGCCGACCAGATCGATCGACAAGCCGTGGCGCTTGAAGAATTCGAACACGTCGGCAAGGAAGCCGACCTGCTGCCACATGCCGATCGACTCCATCGCGATCAGCGTGATGCCGCTGCGTGAACTGATTGCCTTGACGCTCGGCGCCGCGTCGACGGCGGCCACGCCGATCTCGGTGCCGGCCAGCTCCGGATGGTTGGTGTCTTTGATCGCCAGCGGCACGCGCGCCTCGCGCACCGGATTGATGCAGCGCGGATGCAGTACCTTGGCGCCGGTCGTGGCAATTTCCTGCGCCTCCTCGTAGTCGAGTCGCGACAGCAGGCGCGCGCCGGGAACCTGGCGCGGATTGGCGCTGAACATGCCGGCGACATCGGTCCAGATCTCGACTTTTTCCGCGCTCAGCAAGGCGCCGAAGTAGCTGGCGGACGTGTCCGAGCCGCCGCGACCGAGGATTACGGTCTGGCCGGCTCCATTGCGCGCGATGAAACCCTGGGTGATGAACAGCTCGCCGCGCGCGGCCAGTGTGGCGCACAGCGCCGTATCCGCAGCCGTCGGCACCGATGCAGAAAGATGACGGCCCCACGAATTCTGGTTCGGCAACGGCGCACTGAGCAGGTGCTCGCGCGCATCGAGCCAGCGCGCCGGCATGCCCTTCGAGCACAGATACGAAACCCCGAGCGTGCTCGACATCAGTTCGCCGAGTGCGAGCACCTCGGCCTGCCATGCCAGCGAGTGCGCGTCGGCGCGCGGATTGGCAACGAGCGCATCGAGGCGCTCGAACCAGTAATGGATCGGCGCGTGATCGGTCAGCGCGAGTTCGGCGATCATCGCGTCGTGACGTCCGACGATCCCGTCGCGCACTGCCCTGCGCGCCGGCGCGTCGGCGGCTTCTGCCAGCGCCTTCAGCTTGTCGGTGATGCCGGACAATGCCGACACGACGACCACGACGCGCCTGCCACGCGCGAGCCAGGCTTGCGCGATCGTCGCGATATTGTCCCAGCGCTCGCGTTTCGACACGCTGGTGCCGCCGAATTTCAGCACGATCCACGGCGCGTTCGGAGTCGGGGGCATCGCGGACGGGAAACTGGGCATCGCGGGTGCGGAAATCTGCCGGGTGGAAGGAGGCGATCATTGTCCTTGTGCAGCGCAAAAAAACAAGTCGAAAGGCAGCTGCCGACGCGACGATGCGGCGCCCGGATGGTCGAAACGCGGGCATTTTTCGGGCGCGATGGCGGAAACGGGCATAATCGCCAGTGAATCTCCGATGTCCTTGCGCACGGGAACAAGCCCATGAATTGCAGCGCTTTCAAGCAGGTGGACGTCTTTACGTCCGAACGTTACAGGGGCAACGCGCTGGCCGTGATCCTCGACGCAGACGACCTGGCCGATGCCGACATGCAGCGAATCGCCGCCTGGACCAATCTTTCCGAGACGACGTTCGTACTGCCGCCGAGCCGGCCCGGAGCGGACTACCGCGTGCGCATCTTCACGCCGCGCAGCGAATTGCCGTTCGCCGGCCATCCGAGCGTCGGCACGGCGCACGCGCTGCTCGAAGCGAGGCGAATCGAGGCCTCCGATCACCTGGTCCAGGAATGCGCGGCCGGCCTGCTGCCGGTGCGGGTCGTCGGCGAAGGTCCGCAGCGCCGCGTCTTCGTGCGCGCGCCACGCGCGCAGCTGCATCCGTCCAGTGATGCCATCACCGCCGCGGTAACGCGCGCGCTGTCGTGCGCGCCGGCCGGATCCCATCCGCCGCGCGTCGTCAACAACGGCCCGGACTGGCTGATCTGCGATCTTGGCGTCGAGGCAACGGTGCGCGAACTGCGTCCCGACATGACGGCACTCGAACGCCTGAGCGCCGAAACCGGCTCGATCGGCATCAGCGTGTTCGGCCGCGCGTCAGGCAGCGACTGTCAGCTGGTAGTCCGCGCGTTCGCGCCGGCGGACGGCGTTCCGGAAGACCCGGTGACCGGTAGCGCAAATGCGGCGATCGGCGCTTACCTGCTGGCGAGCGGACAACTCGACGCGATCGGTGCCAGCTACCGCGTCAGCCAGGGCCGTGAAATCGGCCGCGACGGTTACGTCGACGTCTGCGTTGACGCGGCATCCGGCGACGTCGAGATCGGTGGCTGCTCGGTCACCAGCATCGACGGCATGCTGGCGCTGCCGTAGGAGCGCTGCGGCGCCCAGCTTTTTTTTGGCGATGCCGCTTCACATCCGCGAGCGCTCGCGGGCGCGGGAGGCCGAGCGCGTTCAGTGACGTCGATCACCCGGATCAAGCGCCGTCGTCACTGGCTACTTCGCCGCGTCGCGCGTCATCTGCAGGTCGTTGAATTTGCGTCGCTCGATCAATCCGACGATTTTTCCGGCCGCGTCGCGGCGAAAGATCAGCAGATTCCTCTCGTCATCGCTGCCCATGAAAACGTCCTTCGCGATCGGATCGAGCGCGTGAGGCGCCGCACCGTTGCGCGTGCGCAGCAACAGCTTGCCTGCGGCAAGTTCGATCGTGAAGGCCCGCTCCGGTGTGTAGCGATAGGTTCCCGGATAGTCGGCCAGGCGCAAGTCGCGCACGTCAAGCGCCGGCGGCGGTGTCGGCAACGTCAGATCCTGCAGGGCCACGATCTGCCATTTGCCGCCGCGACGAACGAAGGTCGCCGTCGCAAGGTAGCGCACGATGAATTTCTGGCCGAAGAACGTTTCGGTCTCGTACTGCTCGCAATCGATCACCGCGGTGTCGCCATAAACGCGCACGTGCGGATCGCGGATCTCGATGTTGCCGGAGATTCCGGGCGGAAACGGATGCACGCTCTCGACCGCTTCCTTTTTCGTCTGCCGCCGTCCGAATTCATCGGTGATGAGCACATCGTCGGCGAGCAGGCGCTGCCAGACGTCGGCCTTGCCGGGCACTAGGGCATCCATCAGCTCCTGCGTCATCGCGACGATTTCCTTCTTCAACGCCGCGGGCGCTTCGTCGGCGATGGATTCGGCGCTCCAGGACAGCAGCACGAGGACGGCCGGGAGAATCACGGAACGGCGTCGCTTGATCGCATTCATACAGTACCTCGCAGGTGAAGCGGCACGCCGATACTTTCCCGAACGGCCGCGCGCGGGACGTGCCGAAGGTCACGCGCGTGTCTCGACACGGAACCCCGAGTCGGCCATGCTGCGCCATCAGCGATGGGGAAGTGTGCGTGTCGAGCGAAACCGCAACTTCGGCAACACCAGGTCGGGCCGGATATCTGCGCCGGCTCGGAGTCTGGGACTCGAGCATGATTGTCGTCGGCGGCGTCATCGGCGCCGGCATCTTCCTCAATCCGCGCATCGTCGCCGAGCGCACCGGTTCGGGCGAAGGGGTGCTGATCGCGTGGAGCGTCGGCGCGGTGCTCGCGCTGATCGGCGCGCTGTGCTATGCCGAACTCGGCGCGCGCCGCCCGCAGGCCGGCGGCGCCTACGTCTACCTGCGCGAGGCCTATGGGCCGATGATCGCGTTCGTCTACGGCTGGATCATGCTGGTCGTGAACTACTCCGGCAGCGAAGCAGCAGTGAGCGTCACGTTTGCGACCTACTTCTGCAGCGCGTTTGCGCTGCCCGGGACGCTGATCCAACCGTTTGCAATAGGCGCAATCGTGCTGCTGACCGGCATCAGCTACTTCGGCATCAAGGCCGGAGCGATGCTGCAGAACGCGCTGACGATGCTCAAGCTGCTCGCCGTTGTCGCGCTCGTTGTCACCGGCGTATTCATCGCTGCACCGCACGCGCCGGCGGCTGCCCTGGCGCCATCGGCGCCGATCAGCATCTGGAACTTCGGTGCGATCCTGATGCCGGTGCTGTTCGCATACGGCGGCTGGGCCTACGTCAACAACATCGCCGGCGAAATCCGCGAGCCGCAGCGCAACCTGCCACGTGCGCTCGTGCTCGGCATGCTGCTGGTCGCGGCGTGCTATCTGCTGGCGAACATCGCTTACCTGCATGCGCTCGGTCACGCCGGGCTCGCCACCAGCATGGCGCCGGCCGCCGAGATCATGCGCAGCGCATTCGGCGAGACCGGTGGACGCGCAATCTCGCTCGGTATCGCAATTTCCACATTTGGATTCTGCAACATCTCGATCATCGGCGCCGCGCGCGTGTTCCAGGTGATGGGCGAGGAAGGCCTGTTCTTCCATGCCGCCGGCCACATCAACGAGCGCTACCGCTCGCCCGACGTGGCGCTGGCCGCACTGTCCGGCTGGGCGATCGTGCTGGCGCTGTCCGGTACCTATGGCCAGTTGCTGAACTACTCGACCGTCGGCGACTGGCTCGGCTACGCCGCCGCCGTCGCGACGCTGTTCTACTACCGTCGCGCGCATGCCGATGAAGCGGTCGTGTTCCGCATGAAGGGCTTCCCGGTACTGCCGCTGATCTTCATCGTGGCGGTACTGAGCGTCGTCGCGAGCAACATCGTCTCGAATCCGACCGACGCCGGCATGGGCCTGCTGATCGCGCTGCTTGGGTTGCCGGTCTACTGGTTCTGGTCGCGCTCGTCGCGCGCTGCTGCGCGCACCTGACGCGCCGTCGTTCAGTCCTTTCCGCCGCTCCCAACCCTCCCCTTCAAGGGGAGGGTTGGGTGGGGATGGGATCGCCTTGGGCGTTTCTTCTCCTTGTTCGTCATTCCGGCGCAAGCCGGAATCCAGCTCCCTGTTCGTAGTTCTTCTCTTCTTTGGAAAAGCAGAGCTTCCACTCGCCCAAGGGCGAGCGGGTTACTTTCTTTGCTTGTGCAAAGAAAGATAACCAAAGAAACACACCCCCGTCGGCGCGGTCTCCAGGCATCCTGCCTTCCGACTTCGCGAGGGTGCTACGGGGTTCGCTGGATGTACGTCCGTGTACATTCAGCGAACGGGCGCACATCGTGTGCCCCCTCCTGCGGACTGATCCTGCGCACCCTCGCCGCGCCTCAGGGGGCCCCGCTGGGGCGGCATCCTGCCGCAGAAGCCAAGAATCGCACTTGCATTGCCTCTTCGTATGCATCGACGTAGTGCAGGGATGCACGGGTTCGTGGATCAACGGCGCCGTTCGCGGTGCCGAGCATCGCAGCCCGCGCCGGAAAATGCCCGCAGGGTCGCGGTGATGGATCGCCGCGACTGCGAAGCAGTACATGGACGTACTGTCTGAGCAACCCCGCCGCGCCGAGAAGCACAGGGGATTTTGATTCGCAGGATGCGAATCAAAACACCGCGTCCGGTGCCTAGCCTTTTTGGTTACTTTTTGGGCAATGCCAAAAAGTAACCCGCTCGCCGCAGGCGAGTGGAAGCTCTGCTTGGAAGTCCAAAAAACAAGGAGCTGGATTCCGGCTTGACTCGCGCCATCCTGGTGCTCGCCCTTCGGGCCAGCTTCACTGTTCGCGCGCGCTTCCGGCGCGCGCAGTCGCCGGAATGACGAGCAAAAGGACGAGAAGAGATACCCCAGGGCAGACCCAACCCGCCCCTTGAAGGGGAGAGCTGAAGATCAATCCCCGCAGGGCCGCGCCCAAAAGGCGCCAATGTCAACAGACGCTGAGCAGGCCTCAGGCGAGACGCGCAACGCCTCGGCGCGCGAGCGCGACACCTCGGCGCAAGTGGGCATGCCGGTGATAGCGCGCCGATGTCCAACCCGGTATGCAACAATAGTTGCCGAAATCAGACACGTACGTACGACATGCCCGAGACAAATCCCCGCGCCAGCAACCTGCCGCCCGACCCCACCGCGAAACTAGAAAACCGGGCGCCGGAACTGCACATCAACGGCCGCCCGTATTACCCGACCGACGATCCCGACATGCCGCTGCTGTGGTACCTGCGCGACGTGTTGCGCCTGACTGGCACGAAATTCGGCTGCGGCATCGGCGCCTGCGGCGCCTGCACGGTGCTGATCGACGGCAAGGCGCAACGCGCATGCCTGACCCCGCTCAAGGCCGCAATGGAACACGACGTGACGACGATCGAGGGGTTGGCCGGCGCGGATCTTCATCCGCTGCAGCGAGCGTGGATCGAGGAAGACGTCGCGCAGTGCGGTTACTGCCAGGCCGGCCAGATCATGGCCGCGGCGGAACTGCTCACGCGCAATCCAAACCCGGGCGACGACGACATCGCGAAGATTCCGAACCTGTGCCGTTGCGGCACCTATCCGCGCATCCGCCGCGCGATCAAACGTGCCGCGCAGCTCGCGCGCGAAGGCGGCAAATGAGCGGGTTGTCGCGACGCCGGTTTCTGTCGATCAGTGCAAGCGCATCGGGTGCGCTGCTGGTCGGCTGGAAATTCGCTCGCGCGCAATCGGCGCTGCCGTACCTCGGCGCGCGCGACGAGGCGCAGCAGCTCGGCGAGTTCGTTCGCATCGAAGCGAACGGCGACGTCTTCATCGGTGCGCGCGGTTGCGAGATCGGCCAGGGCGTGAAGACATCGCTGCCGATGTTGATTGCCGAGGAACTCGATGTCGACTGGAACCGCGTGCGCGTCGAACAGCTGCCGTACGGCTACATCGAAACCGACAAGGGACCATCGAATCGCTACGGTGGCCAGGGCGCCGGCGGCAGCGACAATATTCCAAGCGGCTGGAAGGATCTTCGCCAGGCGGGCGCGGTCGCGCGCTGGCTGCTCGTGCAGGCGGCGGCGAACCGGTGGAACGTTGATGCAGCGCAACTGCGTACCGACTCCGGCGCCGTGATTGCACCCGATTCGCGCCGGCTCGGCTACGGCGAACTCGCCGTCGAAGCCGCGGCGCTCGATCCGCCGAAGGATCCGGTTGCGCTGAAACCGGCAGATCGCTTCTCGATCATCGGCAAGCCGACACGTACGGTCGATGCGCAGGAGATCGTCACCGGGCAGTCGCAGTTCGGCATCGATGCCTATCTGACCAACACGCTTTTTGCCGTGATGTTGCGCTGCCCGCACCTCGACGGAACCGTCGGCACGCTCGACGACAAGGAAGCGCGCAAGGTGTCCGGCGTCAAGGACGTCATCGTCATCGAGGGCCCCAGAACGGGCGAGCCGATCGACGGCGTGCTGGCGACGGGCATTGCCGTGTTGGCCGACTCGACCTGGGCGGCGATCAAGGGCCGCGAGAAACTCAAGGTCGAATGGAAGTCGGGACCGTGGGCGACGGAATCGACCGCCGCACTCGCTGTGAAAGCAAACGAGCTGCTCGACAAGAACGAAGGCGCGGTCCCGGTGCGCAATGACGGCGATTTCGCCAAAGCGCGCAAGCAGTCCGGGCTGCGCTTCGAGGCGCGTTACGAAATGCCGTTCCTTGCCCATGCGACCATGGAACCGCCCGGCGCGACGATCTCGGTCGAAAAGGACAAGGTGCTGCTGATCGCATCGCTGCAGAGCCCGGGCAGCGCTTCGCAACTTATCAGCAGGCTGACCGGCATTCCGCGCAAGGACATCGAGATTCGCCTGACGCGCGCCGGCGGCGGCTTCGGCCGGCGCCTGAAGAACGACTTCGTCGCCGAGGCGACCCTGATCGCCAAGGCAGCCGGCAAGCCGGTCAAGCTGGTGTGGACGCGCGAAGACGATCTGCAGCACGACTTCTTCCGTCCATTCGGTGTGCACGCGATGAGCGCGGCGCTGGACAAGAAAAAAAAGATCGTCGCCTGGTCGCACCGCTGCGCGGCAACCCCGCGCAACTATCGCGACCGCGGCATGAGCGAAGGCAAGGTTCCGCTGTACATCGGCTGTGTCGAGCCGGATGATTTTCCGGCCGGCCTGGTCGCGAATCTCGAGAAGTCATTCTTTCCGGTGGCGTCCGGCATGCCGCGCGGCTGGTGGCGCGGACCGATCCACACGTTTCACGCGTTCGCCGTGCAATGCTTCATCGATGAGATCGCTGTGGCGACGAAGCAGGATGCCGTACAGTTGCGCCTCGACCTGCTCGGCCCCCCGCGACGGCTCAAGTACGAGGATTCGGACAAGCCCGGATTCGACACCGGCCGCCTGGCCGGCGTGCTGCAACTGGCAGCCGACACGATCGGCTGGAAGGACAAGCGCAGCGATGGCCACGGCGTCGGTATCGCCTGCCATTTCACGTTCGGCGGCTACGCCGCACACGCATTCGAAGTGTCGGTGGAGAAGGACCAGCTGGCCATCCATCGAGCCGTCTGCGCGGTCGATGTCGGCCGCGTGGTCAATCCACTCGGCGTGGAAGCGCAGATGATGGGCGGGACGATCGATGGCATCTCGACGGCACTGAGTCTGGCGATCACGGTCAAGGACGGCCAGGTGCAGCAGCACAACTTTCCCGATTATCCACTGATGCGGATGGCCCAGGCACCGCAGAGTGTAGAAGTACACATAGTCGAATCGACCGAGGATCCCAGCGGTGCCGGCGAGATCGGCCTGCCCAGTTCCCTGCCGGCGCTGGCCAACGCGATCTATGCGGCGACCACGGTGCGCGTGCGCAAGCTGCCGATCATGCCGCAGCTGATGCGGATGCTCTAGCGCGCTTTTCCGCGCACGAAGGCGACCCGCCCTGCACACCAGCGCCAGGTATCCTCGGCAATCGTCGCGGCGTCACGGCCGAGCAGCGGACCGAGATGGCTGGCGCCATGTAGCAGGCGGAAGTCGGCGCGCAGGTGCACAGCCAGCGCAGCGCTGACCGATGCGGGGCATTCGTCGTCATGTTCGCTCGCCAGCACCAGCACAGGGCGTCGCGGAGCCTCGACGGCGATGCCGGCGCACGCGTCGCCAAGCAAGGCACCCGACTCGTCGCGCCAGCGGCGGAAAGCGAACAGGCGCGCCGCATCGTCGCCGTCGGGCAGAGCGCGTTGCGTGCTGCGCAGTGAGCGCCGGCTTCCCCACGGCACGAGGTCGGGATAATCGCGGCGCGCGGGCCGCGGTTCGATTCCGGCCGGGGCCACAGGATTGACGAGCACGAGCGCCGTCGGCTGCACCCGCGTCGCGACAATCAACGCCAGCAGGCCGCCGAGACTCGCCCCGACGAGGAGCGCCGGTGTCTTTGAAGCGTCGCACCACGCTGCCACCTGCCCGGCATAGTCTTCGATGCGAGTTGCCCCGATACCGTCGTCGGCGGGCGCGAGATCCGGGGCGAGCACGCTCCAGCCGAGCGCATCGAACACACGCTGCCAGATCGTCCACTCCCAGCCACCCGCGCCGGCACCGTGGATGAAAACCGCCTGCGGCCTTTCGTGGTCGATCATGTGCCGAATACTGCCCGGATCCGGTTGTGCGGCGTGACTGTCGCACAATCGGCGTAGATTGCCACCAGGCCGCTGGCGCCATGGCTCTTGCGCTCTCTGCGTTTGCTATGGCTCTTGCGCTCTCTGCGTTTGCCCTCATGTCCCGCACTCAATAACGGATCGGCGTCCGCATGTCTTTGTTCACACCGTTCACGCTCGGCAACGTCACGTTGCGCAACCGGATCGTCGTCTCGCCGATGTGCGAATACTCCGCAGTCGATGGTATGCCGAACGACTGGCATCTTGTGCATCTGGGCAGCCGCGCAGTCGGCGGTGCCGCACTGGTCTTCAGCGAAGCCACGGCAGTGTCACCGGAAGGGCGCATTTCCCCGGCCGACACCGGCCTGTGGAACGACGACCAGCAGGCGGCCTGGAAACACATTGCCGACTTCATCGGCGCGCAAGGTGCCGTGCCCGGGATCCAGCTCGCGCATGCCGGACGCAAGGGCAGTACCGAGGCGCCATGGCGTGGCGGCAAGGCGGTGGCTGCCGGTGGCGGCGGGTGGACGCCGGTCGCGCCAAGCGCGATCGCGTTCTCCGACGATTACCCGATGCCGGCGGCGCTGGACGATGCGGGTATACAAAAGTTGATAATGGATTTTGCCGCATCGGTGCGACGCGCGCGCGAAGCCGGCTTCCGGGTGATCGAGATTCACGCTGCGCACGGCTATCTGCTGCATCAATTCCTGTCGCCTCTGTCGAATTTTCGCAGCGACCGGTACGGCGGTTCGCTCGAAAACCGCGCGCGCCTGCTGCGCGAGGTCATACTGGCTGTGCGCGCGGAATGGCCGGCGCCGCGGCCGCTGTTCGTGCGCGTCTCGGCGACCGATTGGGCACCGGGCGGCTGGGACATCGACGAATGCGTCGAACTCTCGCGCTGGCTGGAGGCCGATGGCGCCGACCTGGTCGACGTGTCATCCGGCGGCCTCGTGGCGCATGCGAAGATCACGGTCGGACCCGGCTACCAGGTGCCGTTTGCCGCGCGCATCCGCCGTGAGGCAAACATTGCGACCGGCGCCGTCGGCCTGATCACCGACGCCCATCAGGCGCAGAAGATCCTCGACGACGGCGACGCCGACCTGATCATCATGGCTCGCGAGATGTTGCGCGATCCGTATTTCCCGCGCCGCGCGGCAAAGGAACTCGGCGCGACAATCGAGCCGCCGCAGCAATATCAGCGCGCTTGGTGAACCGCCCCGAAACGCAAAATCGGTAGTCAGCGGAAATCGGGGCCGTGTTCAGGTACCAGACTCAATCATGAGCACGCCAAAACAAGGAGGCAGTACCATGAAACGAATCATCTACTCGCTGGCGTCGCTCGCGCTGTGCGCACCGCTGTTCGCGAGCGCGGCGGAAGGTGTTCTCGTCGCCGACATCAGCCTGCAGGCCGGACCCGACACGGAATATCCGTCGATCGAGGAACTCAACGCCGGTACGCCGGTATCGATCCAGGGTTGCCTCGACGCCTGGAGTTGGTGCGACGTGATCGCCGGCAACGGCGACCGCGGCTGGATTCCCGGAACGTTCATCGAGGAAACCTACAACAACCAGCGTGTCGTCGTGACCGACTACGGTGCACGTATCGGCATTCCGATCGTCAGCTTCTCGATCGGCGCCTACTGGGGCAGCCACTATCACGACCGGCCGTTCTACGCACAGCGCCAGCAGTGGGAGTCGCGCTCGATCCACGTGCGCACGCCGCCGCGGCCCAGCGGTGTCGCGACGATGACGCGTCCGACCGACACGCGCACACAGACGCAGGAGCGGCGCTCGACCGCGACGACGCCGCAGCGCAGGGCACCGGCACCGACCACGGTTCCCGCGCCGTCTACGACGGAGCGCGCGACGACGGAACGCGCGGATTCCGCGCGCAGCGGCAATGAACAGCGTGTTGCGAAGACTACGCGCCCGGAATCGCGCCCGAGACCGGAACCGCAGGTGAAGCCGGAATCTGCGCCGATGCCGGCTAAGCCGACCGACATGCCGGAACGAACGAAGCCGGTCGAGCACGCGCCGCAAGTGGCGCAGGGGCCAAAGCCTGCCGCCGGACCGAAACCGAAGGATGAATCGAAAGCGCGCGAGCCCAAGCCCAAGGACGAGTTGAAGCCCGAGAAGAAAAAGGACGACAGCGGCGGCGGCGGTGGCGGCAACTGATATTGGCGCTGGCCCCAACCCCGTCAGACAAGAGTTCGCCCGCTCGTCAGCAGGGCGAACTTTTTTTCAGCCACTACTGATCGTCGCGGACCTCAGGACTTTCGCGTCCAGATTGCGCCGAACGCATCGGTCCGGAGATCGCGACACCCGTAGCGTTCGCTTGCACCGCTGCTTTCGGCAGACTGTCGGCGTGCTCGAGCACAGACAACCGCTGGACAGCACCGCACCAGCGGCAGGCCCGTGCCTTGTGTTGCCCGTTTCGTTCTGCGCCGGTTCGCGCGCATCACTGCTCATCGAACTCGGTTGCCGGCTTCCATGTCGTCGGTGGCGTCCACGGCTTGTCCGGAACATCGCCGCAAGCGACGACGATCAGGATCCAGGCGCACGCGTACTTGCCGCCCCACGGCGCGGTGAATTCCTTGACGACAGTCAGCTGCCGCCAGATCGCCTCATGCAGCGGCATGCCGTCGGTACCTGCCCAGTACTGCGCGAAATGATTCGGCCGCACTTTGATCGGCCGCTTCACCGCGAGGATCGGTGAGGGTTCGTACTTGCGCGGAATGAAGTCCGGCTGTGGTCGTGCCCGGTCCAGCTGTGCGGCAATGTCGTCGGGCAGCATTGCGCTGCCGTCCGGATTGAACAGGCGCAGTTGCGCGAGCTCGGGCTCAACCGCGGGCGACGCGACAGGCGTCTTCATCGTTGCTTGCGGCGCGGGGCGTCCCGTCGAGCGCTGTTTCAGTTCCGTGGGCGGCGAAGAAGCGAGCCGAGCGGGCTCGGGCAGCGCCGGTTCCGGCAACGGCAAATCGACCAGCTCGACCTGCATCAGATCGGCATCGGCCGCTGCCGGCGCTGTCGGACGCAACGTGAGGCGCAGGCCAACGATCAGGAGCAGGTGCAGGGCGATCGCGCCTGACCAAGCCCAGCGCCTCAGCGGCGAGGGGTCATCGGTCGTGTGCGAGCGCCGCCCACGGGCGCGACGACGCACATCCTCGCGCCATGCGGTGACTGACGATCGTGAACCTTCCGCTCCCGTATCCGGAACGGGGTCCACGCTGAATGCTGCCGCTGACTCCACGCACGCGACCCTGTTCCTACGGCAGGCAATTTACGGATCGGCCGGGTAAATCCCCGTTAAACGTGGAAGAAGCCGCCGCGGCCGGACCCGCTGTGAGGCAGTAGGAACGCAGGTCCGGTCGCGGGGCTGTTTTCAACACGGTGCGAAGCGACGCATCGTGTTGCCTTGCCCGCTACTCACTCGGCCAGTTCGACATAGCCGTGATCGACATGCACGCGCACCGATCTGCCCGGATCGTGATCCATGCGCTCGTGATAGTCCTGGCCGCGATAGCTGTAGACGACGTCGTAGCCGACGACCTGCTGCGTTTCGAGATGCGCGGTTCGGGTCTGGCAGACGCGTTGATTGCGCGTCGTGCTGTAGCCGCCACTTTCGACGACGTCGCTGCGCGTGACGACTTGCGTCGCATTGCCGTCCTCATCGATCGCCGGTTCGACCGTTTCGCGGCGATAGTCTGCGCCCGGATGGTACTCGGTGCGCGGCTGATCCCAGCATTGCGTGCTTGCCTGGGGTTGGTCGCTGGTCGCGAGCAACCGGTCGACGCGATCGACACGCGCGAAATCGAAATATGACCCGTCGCGGTAATAGGCGAATGCGGAGCCGGCCAGCGAAATGCCGAGCGCCGCGACGATGGCCTTGCCAATGTTGACGTGTCTCATGTTGCAACCTCCGGCGGGCGGACAATGCCCTCTTTCTGCGGAGACTCGACCCTAGGCGCGCGCCAATGAATTCGTTCTGAATCCGGGCGCCGTTCAGACTGGGGTTCAGCGTACGTTTTCAAATAAATATATAAATATACTTGTGGGCAATGCGTCACGCCGGCGTAACGTCATGTTAACGAATCGAACGCCGTGCTAATGCCCTCTTAAGCGGGGGTTGTCTTTGAGCGGAGTACGGTCACGGCATTCGGCGAATTGCCCGTGTGCTTCGTCCGCCGAAGGTCCAGCAGGCCTGAAGCCTGCCGCCGCGATCCAGCCGGGATCGCCCACCGGAGCCAGAGCGCTCCGATGCCCGGAAGACCTCGATGTCGCCAAACCGCGGTCTTCATCTTCAGCAACAGGAGTCCACCATGAGAAACAGCAAATCATCCGCCGCCCTGTTGGGGTTGTGCGCACTGATTCTGTCGACCGGGGCTGCCATCGCCGCAGCCCAGGATCCGCCCGCTCCGACACAACCGAATCCGGAGACACCGCCGAATCAGTCGACGCCGATGACACCGCCGCAGCCGGTCACGGACAAATCCGAATTGGCCGTAGCCGGCGTGCAGACGAAATTCGATGCGCTCGATACCAACCATGACGGCTTCATTGATCAGGCTGAAGCGGCCGCGAGCGATGTGCTCGCCGGCCAGTTCGCCACGTTGGACGCCAGCGGTGACGGCAAACTGTCGCTGGCCGAGTTCACGTCAGCCAGAAACCTGGCTTCGATCCGGATCGATCATCGCAACCACCAGGAGTGACGGACACCGGACGGTTCTCACCGTGAGGCCGCTCGAACTTTCCGCCAATCTCGTCAACCGAAGGAGACGACCATGAGCATCAAACCGCAAAGCAAACTGCTGCCGGCCATTCTGGCAGCGCTCGCAATGACTGCCGGTTCGGCGCTGGCTGCGGCACCGGAAAAGGATCCGGGCCAAAAGCAGCCGACATCGGCGCAGCCCAGTTCATCAATGCAGCAATCGACCATGCAGCAGTCGACGCCATCTGCGACGACCGCAGCGATCAGCCCGGCTGCCTACGAAAAATTCGATGCAATCGACGTCGACCATGACGGATCGATCGACAGGAAGGAAGCCGAGGCGAGCAAGACGCTGTCGACGCAGTTCAGCAAGCTCGATTCGAACAAGGACGGCAAACTGTCGGTGACCGAGTTCAACAATGCCAACAACATGGCCGCGATCAAGGTAGACAAGAAACCGCAGGGCTACTGACAGCGCGAGTTGCAGGCGAAATCGAGGCGGGCCTCGTGCCCGCCTTTTCGCAGGAAAGATCGCGCCGGCGCCGTTTTCGCGACCGGGCGGTCCTTAACCCATGTGAAATGCCGATCATCGACAGCGTTCGCAAGTCGCGCAGTTCAGTCGTGATTCCCGGTCGCAAGGCTAGCTTGCGGTAGAAAGACAGCAATGTCCGGCGATTCTCACACGAGGAACTGCCATGAAGAAACCATCGATCGCACGCAAGCGCCTGATCCTGTCCGCCTTGATTGCGCTGGCTTTGTCCGGAAGCGCTGCATTGGCGCAGGACGAGCAGAAGGCCGCCGCTGCGCAACCGCAGACGCAGACGGCGACGAATCCGGATCCGACAACGAGCGCACCGCAACAGGATGCGACGACCACGCAGCAGGCCCCGCCGTCCTCCCCCACGCCGACGCAGCCGGCACCAGCGCAGCAGCAGGCTGTACCCACCGCGAGCCCGCCACCGCAGCGGGCGACCGCACAGACTCCTGCCGAGCCGGAGCCGGTGAAACCGTCGCCGACGGCCGTGCCCGAGCCGATCGTTCCGTCAAAGACAGAGGATGCAGCCTCGACGCCGCAGTCGTCCTCCACACCACCGCAGCCGTCGGCGGAAAAGGCGAAACCCGCACATGATGCGTCGAAGGTCGCACGC
>DASXKR010000012.1:0-104316 GCA_036496665.1 Rudaea sp.
GCCGGCGGAACTGGCGCACATCACGACCCATGGCGTGCTCGGCGTCGTCACGACCGGCGGCAGTGCGCTTTCGCACAGCGCAATCCTGGCGCGCAGCATGCGCCTGCGGATGGTGGTCGGTGCGCACGAGGCACTCAAGCACCTGAGCGACGACGACCTGGTGCTGGTCGACGGCAATCTCGGCGAAGTGGTCGTTCACCCGACCGCACAGGATCTGGCGCGCTACCGCCAGTACCAGCGCGAGCAGGCACGTGGCGCCGAGGCCCTGCTGCGCCTGAAACATGCGCCGACGGTTACAGCCGACGGCGCCGAGATCCACCTGTTCGCGAATGCGGAGATGCCGGCGGACATCGTCCAGGCGCGTGCGTTGGGCGCAGTCGGCGTCGGCCTGTACCGTACCGAATTCCTGTTCCTGCAGCGGCGCGAATTGCCGAGCGAAGAGGAGCAGTTCATCGCCTACCGCGATGTCGTGCTTGGGATGGGCGGGCTACCCGTCACGATCCGCACGCTCGACCTGGGCGCCGACAAGGCCGACGGAACCGGCATCGCGCTGAGCAAGGAGCCGAATCCCGCACTCGGCGTGCGCGGCGTGCGCCTGTCGATGGCGCATCCGCTGCTGTTCGCCACGCAGCTTCGCGCGATCCTGCGCGCCGCCGCGTTCGGACGCGTGCGCATCCTCGTGCCGATGGTCACAACCTGTGAGGAAATCGTCGCGACGCGCCAGATGATCGATGAATGCGCGCGCCAATTGCGCTCGAGCGGCCACGAGATCACCGACCACTACGAATTCGGCGCCATGATCGAAGTACCGGCCGCGGCGATCGCCCTGCCGTCGATGATCCGCCACCTCGACTTCATCTCGATCGGGACCAACGACCTGACCCAGTACACGCTCGCGGTCGACCGCGGCAACGATGCCCTCGGCAGCCTGTACGATCCGCTGCATCCGGCCGTGCTCAAGCTGCTCGCCCAGATCATCGCCACGGCCAATCGTGCGCGCAAGCAAGTCACGTTGTGCGGCGAAATGGCCGGCGCAACGCGCTACACCGCGTTGCTGCTCGCGCTCGGCCTGACCAGCTTCAGCATGCACCCCAGTTCACTGCTCGAAGTGCGCCAGACGCTCGCCCGCTGCGATCGCGGCGCATTGCGCCGACAAGGCACCGGGCTGCTGCGCGCGCAGACGCGTGCCGGTATCGAGCGTGTGTTGAAGCGGATGAACCGGTGAAAGTCGCCTCGGCTGCGTCACGCCGGATGTCGCGATGCTCGTCACGAAAAGTCGGGCAACGCGGCGCAGCCGCCGACACTGTGGCATCATTGCGCGCTGATTTTCCGGCAACGATCCATGCTCAACCCGAACCTGCATGACCGCATCGGTGCTCTCGCCGCGCGCTTCCAGCAGCGCGATCCGTTCCGCCATGTCGTCATCGACGACTTCTTCGCGCCGCAATATTGCGCTGATCTGCTGGTGCAGTTCCCACCGTTCGAACGCGGCAACGCACGCAACGAAGCCGGCGAACTCGCGAACAAGTCGACTGTGGAGCAGATCCGCGGCCTCGGGCCGGCCTACGCGGCGCTCGACGATGCGCTTCAAACGCGCGAATTCCTCGACCTGATCGGGCGCATTACCGCGATTCCCAACCTGCTCTACGACCCGTGGTACTTCGGCGGCGGCACCCACGAGAACCGCATCGGTCAGGATCTCGACGCGCACGTCGACTTCAACAGGCACCCGGTCGAGCGCTGGCACCGGCGCCTGAACCTGATCGTCTACCTCAACCACGACTGGGACGATTCCTGGGGCGGTTCGCTGCAGTTGCACTCGGACCCGCGTTCGCGCGACGACCGCGTCACGACCATAACGCCGCTGTACAATCGCGCCGTGATCTTCGAGACGACCGAATGGAGCTGGCACGGTTTTCCACGCATTGCCATGCCGGACGACCGGCGCGAGCTGTCGCGCAGATCGGTCGCTTTATACTTTTACACAACGGACCGGCCTGACGAAGAACTGGCCGCCACCCACTCGACCATCTACGTCGACAATCCGTTGCCGACGCGCTTCCGGGCGGGCCTGACCCTCGATGCGGACGACGTCGAAGAACTGCGCGGCCTGCTCGCGCGCCGCGACCAGCACAATCAGCGTTTGTACCGCGATACCACCGACCTGACCGCGCAACTCGAACAGGCCCAGGCAGCGATCAATACCGGAAGCGTCGGACGCCTGCGCTACCTCGCGCAACGCATCTTGGCGCGCCTGCGCAGCTAGATGCACCCGGCCGCGAAAATGCCGCCGCGCCACGCACTGCATTGGATCGCGGCGCTCTGGTTCGCCGCCGCTGCGCTGGCCTATCTCGATTTCAGCCTGGCCACGATACTGCGCTGGGCACCGCACGCGCTGTATGCCGATCAATGGCGGCAGTACCTGGACTATTTCAAGCGACCGTTTCCATTGAACATACTGCAACCGGACAACGGGCATCGTCCGGTGGTGCCGAATCTGATTGCGTGGTTTGAACTGGTCCGGTTCGACGGCAACCAGTGGCTGCAGATCGCCATCGGTCTGGCGTGCATGCTCGCTGCTGCCGGAAGCGTCGCCTGGATTTGCCTGCGCGATCGCGACCTGCCGTTGGCGCGGCGAGCGGCCGCGGCATTTCTCGGCGTTTTCGCGATTTTCTGGCTCGGCAACGTTCGCACTCTTTTCCATTCGACGGAATTGATCCACACAAGCCTGCCGATCGCATGCCTGATGCTCGCTTGTGGCGCCTGCATCCTCGCGACGCGGGATCGCGGCCGAGGCCTGGCTCCCGTCGCAGCCGCTGCGCTCCTCGGGGTGATTGCAACGTTGAGTTTCGGCTACGGCATTGCCGTATTTGTCTCGATCCTCGCGGTTCTCGTCGCGCGCAAGGCACGCCCCGGCCAGGGCGGCATGGCACTCTTGGGGCTGGCCGCCCTGGCCGTGCTGTATTTTCTCCTGCCCGGCGGTACCAGCGTCAGTGGCGTGCTCACGTTTGCGCCGGCCGAAAATCTGCTGATCGGCGCGCGCTGGCTCGGCGCGCCGTTCGTCACGCTGTTCACCTACCTTTGGGATCCGCACGCAAGCGGCCTGCTGAATGGAATGTTGAGCAGCCCGGCCTTTCGATTCGCGACGCTCGTGTCGAACCAGTATCCTGATGTACGCACCAGCGTGATGCCATATGCAGCCTTCGGAGCGGCCGGCATGATCGCGCTGGCGTGGACTTCGCTACAACGCGTGCGCGCAACCGCACCGGCAGGCCGGACCGAAGCGCTGGGACTCGGTATCGCCTGGCTCGGGCTGGTCGCGGCCGGTATCGTTTCGGTCTCGCGCCTCGAAGCGTTCGCACGTTTTCCCGACCAGATCTACGCGGACCGCTACCTGCCGTGGCCGTGCCTGTTCTGGCTCGGCCTTGCATTGATCGCGCTGAGCCGCCCTGCGCGCAACGCGGCGACGCGCGGCACACTGGTGTTCGCTCTGCTGTTGCCGCTGCTCGGCTGGCCCATCGAGACCGGTGGCGCCATCTTTGCGGCGCTGACGCGCGGCCTGATCGACAACACAGCGAATGGCAGCATTGTCGGGGTGATCGAGCGCGGCACAACGCTCGGCGAAACAGAAACCGAAGAGTTCGTCAGGGGCCTGGCGACACTGCAAGGTCGGCGAATTGCACAATTCGCAACACCTGCCGCGGCGGCGATCGGAAGTGGCGTGCCGGCAACAGCGCGGATGTTGCCCGGCGCCACGATCACGATCCGCCCGATAGACGACAACCTGATCGGCGCGCCGGGCAGCGCGGTCGTCGCACGCGATGTACCGATCGATACTGTGCCTTCGACGCCGATCCTGCTGGTCGACACCAACGACATCGTCGTCGGCCTGGCCAGCAACGATGCGCGCCTGGATCCGCCCGGCTACAGTGGTTATGCGCGCTGCTCGCCGTGCCTGGGTGGCCTTCGTGCCGCGATCCTCGGACCGTGAGCAACGAACCGCACAACGCCGACGAACTTGCCGATCTGTTCGCCGCATGCGGCGGCACCGATCTGGACTACCTGCGCTTCCACTTTCCGCGCCACGCCGATACCAAGCGACGCGTATTGGCCGGGTGGACCCGCACGAATGGGACCCGCGTGCTCGACGTCGGGGCGCATTGGCTCCATCAGGCTGTGCTTTATGCCACGGATGGCTTTGAGGTGAGCGCGCTCGATCTTCCGCTGACGCTTGGCGCCGACAACGTGCGCGCCGTGGCCGACGCGCACGCGATACGACTCCTGCCAAATGTCGATCTTGAACATCCTTCGGCTTTGCGCGAAATCGAAGACGACCATTTCGATCTGGTGCTAGTGACCGAGGTGATCGAACACCTCGCATTCAATCCGGTTGCGTTGTGGCGCGAGATTTACCGCGTCATGCGTCCTGGCGCGCGCCTCATCGTGACGACACCGAATTGCTACGCATTGCGGACCACGGTGCGCCGCTGGCTTCGCGCCGTGCGCGGCCTGGGATCCGGCATTGCGGTGAGCGACATCCTGATGCTGAAGACGCTCGGCCACCACTGGAAGGAATACTCGCGCGCCGAGCTGCGCGAGTATTTCATGTTGCTGTCCGTGGACTTCGCCTGCACGCAAGCGCGGCTCGTGCACGTGCCGCTTCCGCAACGACCGGCACGACTGCGCGATCATGCCGCGTCGTTGCTCGAGCGGATCGTACCGGTCTTGCGACCCGGCATTCACGTCGAGATCGATCTGCCGGTAAAGAAACACGGCATTGCCATTGAACCGCACTGGTAGGATCAGTGCTCCAGTGCGGCACCGAGCAAACGGAACGCGAGCTGACGCTCATCGCCCGACTCGCCGATTCTTGCGGGCACGAACTGACGCGATGAACGAATGCGCAGCGTGATGTCTGCACCTGCCGCAATCGCGACCTTGAGAACAATGCGGGATCGCCTGCCGCGCGCAAGCACGTGGTGCGAGCGGTTTCCGGCCAGTTCGATGTCCAGCGCCTGGTCCCCCTCGATCTGGTCCGGGATCCACAGATCGAGTTCCAGGGCCCTTGCCTTGCGTTGTACGACGAAGTCACAGGTGAATTCGGCGCCGGCCCAATGATCCGGCCACATTCCCTGCGGCGCGACGGACTGTGTGGCATATCCCTGCAGCGGCATGCGCAGTGCGGCGCGCACTTCGTCAAGCGCCGTTTCGGCCGCGGCAATCTGCGCGCCGAACTGTTTTTCGCGATCGTACAGATAACGCAGCTGCGTGCGCAGCCGCGTAAAACGGCCCTGCAATTCGGCGACGTCGGTGCAATCGAGTGTCTGTCCCGCGACGAGGCTCTGTGGCAACGCGTCGGGAACGTAGATCGTCGCGTGCGGCGCCGCGGTTTCCGCAGCCGGGCGTTCCTTCGTGTACAGGTAGATCGCGAACGACTTGCGCGAAAGCGCTTTGCGATCCTCCGGCAGATTGATGCGACTGAAGCCGTGCCACGAGTTTTCGCTGGTTTCGAAGATCACAGCGCGGTTGAACAGCGGCAACACGTGGCGCGTCTGGTTCGCGGCGGGACTCCAGGGATTCGAATGCAGTTCGAGCGCTCCGCCCCACGGTTCTTCCCACTCCTCGTTCAGATAGACGATCAGGTTCAGGCGCCGATGCGCCTTCGTGCGCGGGTGATAGTTGAAGTCGACGTGCGCGTCGAGGCTTTGCCCGTCGCGATTTTCGTGCGTGCCGCCGCCGATGTAATCCGGATCGTAGAGCAGGTCGGAAATGCCGGTGATCGTGGATACTAGGTCGAGAAACCCGGGTGTCTGCAGGTAGCGATCCAGCGCACGATAGCTGTCGGAGACGTCGCGCACATTCATGCGCACGGCCTTGCCACCGACTTCACCCATTTCGTTGAGCGCATAGCGGTCCTCGAATCGAGGAAATTCATCGAGCAACGTGCGGCATACTGCCGGCTCGAAGAAATTCTCGATCACCACGTGGCGAAACGGCTCGGCACCGCGAAAGGACTGCGCGTACGAGTGCGCCAGCCTATGCACTTCGGGATAGACCATTGTTTAACCTCGCATTGACTCCAACAGTGGCATTATACGAAGCGTCGACGAACGCGGACGGAACCGACAACAATGCCCTTGCTCGATACGCTCTTCGGACGATTCCGGCGCCCTTGCCGACTTTGCGGCAAACGCGGCACCTCGAGGATCGGCCCGGTCGCAGCAACGCATCACGGTAAGTTCCACACCGATGCGTTCTCGCTGCGGCACTGTCCCCATTGCGGCGTCGTCTATCTTGATCCGCTGCCGACCGCAGGCGATCTGAAGGTGCTCTACGAGGAATCCGAGCAATTCTCGGGTGCGCACTACACCGACGCGGTCCAGGTCGCACGGATTCTCGATTACTATTCCACGGCACTGCGAAACCTGCAGCTGCTGCCGAACGGCGGCGGGCGCGTGCTGGAGGTCGGTGCAGGTCTGGCCTGGGTTTCGCGCGCATGCAAGGCAGCAAACCCGACCGTCGAGACCGTTGCGCAGGACGTCAGCAACGAGTGTGTGCAGAATTGCCCGTGGGTCGACCGGTATTTCATAGGCCCGGTCGAGGCGCTGCAGGATGCCGGCCGCTTCGACCTGATTTCGCTGACACACGTGATCGAACATCTGGCGGACCCCGCTGCGATGTTGCGCCGACTGTCCACGTTGCTGGTTCCGAATGGAAAGCTGTTCATCACGGCACCTTTTCGGCCAAGCAAGTGGAAGGCCTCCGATGGCATTGCCGCATGGAACAAATACTCGTACCTGCACGTGCCGGCGCACATCACCTATTTTTCGCGCCGCTGGTTCGAACAGCAGAAGGCCCTGAACGGCCTCACGGTCGTCGCCTGGGACGATAGCCACGAAGATGGTCAGGCATTCGAACTGGTGCTTGGTAAGGTTTTTTGAACGACTCGCGAAGGGAAGTTGCATGGATCAGCCAATGGGACGGCGCGAATGGTTTGCGATGATTGCGCTGATATTTCTTGTCAGTCGCGTTGCGATCCTCGCCGCAACCGCTGCATTCGCGAGCCATTTGCCAACTTCCTCCGTGCAGCAGGACAACGTGCTCGGCCTGCTCTGTCGCTGGGACTGCGGCTGGTACATGGACATTGCGCAACACGGCTATTCCACGCAGGAGAATCCGTCACAGCCCGGTGCGACGAATTTCGCTTTTTTCCCTCTCTACCCTTCGATGGTGCGTCTCGCCACGCCCCTGTTCGCGGGCAACGTCCTGCTTGCCGCCGTGGCGCTTTCGAATCTCTGCTTTTTCGTCGCGCTGCTGTACGTTTTTTGCTACGTACGCCTGCTTCATTTCGACCATGCCGTCGCGCTGCTTACAGTGGCTCTGCTCTGTTTCCTGCCGCAGACCTTCGTCTTCTCCACAGGCATGAGCGAGAGCACGTTTCTGCTGCTGCTTGTCATGGCGATGTACTACCTGCAGACCGAGCGCTACCTTGTCGCCGGCATCGCCGCCGCGTTGCTTTCGGCGACACGTGCTCCCGGCATCATCTTTGTGCTGTTCGCATTGACGTGGCTGGTCAGGCAGCACGGATGGCGCAGCGTGTTGACGCCTTGGACCGCGCCGGATCGATTGCTCCCGCTGATGCTTGCGCCGATCGGCCTGTTTCTGTTCTGGGGATATTGCTTCATGACGACGGACGATGCGTTCGCGCAATCATCGACGGCACGACATGGATGGGAATGGTCGTTTGTACCGCCGTGGCACAACCTGGTGCTGCTGCTGCGCAGCGGGGGTGCAGTAACGCTGATGGCCATCGGAGGCATCTTCGTGCTGTTTTGCACGGTAATGCTGTTGCGCATGCGACTCGTCGCCGAAGCGATGTTCTGCCTCGCCGCACTGCTGCTGGTGATCAGCGGCGAAGGTGCGACCTCGGTATTCCGCTACTGGATCGTGCTGTTCCCGGCCTGGATTGTCGTTGCCCGTATCATTGCCCCCCGTCCGCTTGTGCAGGCGGGGACTTTCTTGCTTGCCGGACTGTGCAACGGCTTGATGCTGTACGCATGGACGTCGAAAGAACCCCTCGGCTTTTGATCGACGCTCCCGGCCGCCGCTGGCTGCTACTGATCCTCCTGGCAATACTTGCAGCGGGGTACTTCGGCGTTTTCGCCGTATTTATAACTGCGAGCAGGGATTTCATCGATGCCCGGCGTGATCGTGCGGCGCTGCGGTTCAGCACGTTGCATCCGGTCTCCGTGCCTGACCGGATCCTCTTTGGCAGCAAACGGCGCGAAGACGGACTTCTCGGCGCAGGCTGGCACTTCGCAGAGGCGGACGGCAGCTGGTCCGGGCGCAACGGTGGCGGCCTTTTCATTGCACTGCGCCCGTGCGCCTGCGACATCGACCTGACATTCAACCTGGGTGTCTTCACCTCGAAACAGACGGCGGAAAATGGCCTGGAAATCGTCGTGAATGACAAATCACTTGGCCATATCGCCCGAACCGTCGCTGATGCATGGAATCCTGTCCGGATTACGGTGCCGGAATCAATCGCGGCCTCCGGCGAGTTGCACATCGTCTTGCAGGTCGATCGTGCAAAACTCGCCTTTTCACGAAGGCTCGGGGAAGGACCGGAGGATACTCGGTGTCAAGTTGGCCGCCGTTGAGATCGCAGCACATCCGCGCTGACGCCTGCCACGCGCTGCGCCTTCTAGCGCGCGCGCTGCTCGTCCAGCGTCAACGCAACCTTGTCGCGAAGATAGACCGGTAACGCAAGATCAGGCGCCACGGCGAGCCCCGCCGCGAATTGCGGCGCTGCCAGCCGCGCGATTGCGCGTCCCTGTGGAAAACGCGTGCTGTCGCACCAGCGCGGTTCTGCTGGCAACCGCATCATGAGGGCTTCTCGATAGGCCGACCAGCCGCTGCCAACCACGCTCCAGAGGTCGCTCGACGGTAGCACGAGCTGTTGCGCAGGACCGACCGACTCGGGACCGAGCGCTTCGACGAGCCCGTTCGCACCGCGCCGAAACGTGCCGGCGTAGATTTCACCCATGCGCGCATCGATCAGCGCAAGGATCGGCGTTTCGCCCTGCACCGGAACATCCTGGGCCAGTGCGGCGAGCGACGATACCGGAACGACGGGCACATCAAGTCCGAGCGCCAGTCCCTGTGCCACCGAAATCGCCAGGCGCACGCCGGTGAACGCGCCCGGTCCGCGACCGACCGCGATGCCGTCGATCCCGCGGCGCGCGATGCCCGCTTCGGCAAGCAGCGACTCGATCATCGGCAGGATCAGTTCGGCATGGCGCCGCGGCGCAACCTCGCTGCGTTCGATCAGCCGATCGCCGACCAGCAGCGCGGCCGAACAGGCTTCGGTGGAGGTTTCGATCGCGAGCAGACAAAAAACAGTCATGATCTTCTTCATTCAACCTGCGGCCAAGGCACGCGCCGCGCCGTAAGCATACCAATCGACCTTGCGCGTCAGATACATCAGCGTCGCGACGACGGCCAGCAGCGCAATCGAGCCCATCAGCAACGAGTACTGTTCGCTGACGACGAGTCCGTACAGCAACGCGTAGACGACTACGAGCGTCGATCCGAGCACGATGCCGGCGCGCCACGCGCGCAACACCGCGGCCGCATAGCCGCCGACCAGTGCGACAACCGCCACCGACGCGGCAAGATAGGCTTTGGCGAAACCGACCTGTTCCGACAATGCCAGCAGAACAACGTAGAACGTCGCGAGCGCCAGCCCGACGAGGATGTACTGTACCGGGTGCACGCGCAGCTTGCGCAGAATCTCGATCAGGAAGAACGCGACGAAGGTCAGTGCTATGAACAGGATGCCGTACTTGCCAGCGCGATCGTTCTGCTGGTACACGCTCGCCGGCTCGTACAGGCTGACACCGAATCCGGCCGCGGCGATGTCCGCGCCGCGCCGGTCATCCTGCTGCCAGTGCTGGCCATAGCTGCGATTGAGGTCGAGCACCTGCCAGCGCGCATTGAAGCCATCACGCGTCACGTTGCGTTCGGCCGGCAGGAACGCGCCATCGAAGCTCGGGTCGCGCCACGGCGCCGACAACGCGACCTCGGTCGTGCGCGCCAGCGGCAAAAAGGACAGGCTCGCGGTGCCGGCCAGGGTCAGTTCGAGGCTGAAGTCGCGGGCAGCGCCGTCGAAATGGCTCAGGTCGATTGGCACGGCAATCGCCGGATAGGCGCCGACACCGGCTTCGGCCGGCACGAACGCGTGCTCGCTGCCGTCGAAGCGCAACGCGGAAATGCGCCGGATGCCGCGAACGTCGGACAGCGGCAGGCGCAGCTCGGCACGGTCCCAGAGATAGGTCGTCTCACCGCCGCCCAATGCCTGCACATCACGCGCAAGAAAGCGCCCGCTGATCTTCAGCTCGGCCGTGTACACCGGCGTGGAATACATGCCGTAACGCCGCACCTCGGGCGCCAGCGTGCCGGCGATATCGAACCGGTCGGCCAGCACGATCTCGGTGCTCTCGTGCACCGTCCAGCCATTGCCGGCTTCTACTCGCGTGCGCTTCGGCACCGCGATGACCGGGCCACCGATCGACTGCACCGCGCCCCAGCGCTGGGCGATGCCGGCAACGGCCTGCTCGCGCAGCCGGTTGCGCTCGCCGATCAGGCCTTGGACCTGGGCCAACGGAATCAGCATCAGCAGCGCCAGGAAACCGATACCGAATACCTTGAAAGTGATCGACTGGGACATTGCCATGGCAGGCTCCTTCGCGAAGGCAGTCTGCATTCGAACGCCGCGCGCTGGCTTTGCACCGCAGACGTTCTGACGGATGGCGGGCATTCGGGGTGGGTTTGCGGGCACGGTTAACGGCGTTGAGGCGTTCCCGTATACTCCGGCGCCCATGATCCTTCGTTCCCTGGCGCCGCTGCTCAAGCTCTGCGCGGCGAGCTTCGTCGCGCTGCTGATCGTCGATGCGACGCTGTTTCGCAGCGGCTGGTACTTCCGCCTGGTCGAGCCGGAATCGACCGCCGGCTCGATGATCAACGACCTCAGGGCCATCCGAAACTTCTACCGGCCGGGACAGAAAAACATCCTCGTCCTCGGCAATTCACAGGTCGGCGAGGGGTTCTCGGCGAAAATCGCCGATGCAGCGAGCGGACGCGGCGACCTGAATTTCATCAATGGATCCGACGCGGGAACCACGCCGCGCGCGTGGTACTACCTGCTGCGCGCGGTCGACCCCGATGCGAACCGGTTTGCAGCCATCGCGCTGATGGTCGACTACGACGTCACGGCAAACCGGATCGACATGACAAACTATCTGCTCGACACCAACTATCTGCTGCCGTTGCTGCGCCTGTCCGACCTGCAGGACTATCCGGATTCATTCACGGATGCCGGCGAACGCGAGCGCGCGCGCCGGGCGATCGTGCTGCCGCTGCAGGCGCTCGGCGAGGATGTCCGCGGCTTGTTCGCCAACCCCGGCGACCGCTTCCACGATCTGCGCCGCTACCGAAAGATCTGGCTGCATGCTGTCGACGTGTACCCAGGCCGCGAAGAGCGCTTGCCGTCGCTTTCGATCGACACGGTCTCCGGCGCGCCGGTCGATTTCGGTCCGCTCGACAGCAGTGTCAGGCCGCGCGTAGAGGACTATTTCCGCAAGCTACATGAGCCGGCACCGGTGCAAACCCAGGCTGCCAACGTCGCCTATCTGCGCGAATGGCTCGGACGCATTGCGCGTCGCTACGCCACCAGGCACATTCCGGTGATCGTCTTCGTCGTACCGCGCGGACCCTGGCACCACGCACTGGCGCCGGTTCCGGTGCCGACCGGTGCCGTCGCTGAACTCGCGGCGTCAGGCAGCATCGTGCCGCTGCCCGGAGACGCGTTCGTGGACCTGGAACAGCCGCAATATTTTTTCGACACGCTGCACATGAATCGTGACGGGCGCGAAAATTTCTCGCGCCGGCTCGCGCAGCAACTCGCCCCGCAGGTGCACTAGGCCGCCGTGCTGTTCGACACATTCCAGTACTGGATCTTCTTCGCGGCCGTGCTGCTCGTGCTCGGCGCGCTGCGTCCGACCGCCGGCAAATGGCTGCTGGTCGCTGCCAGCTACGTGTTTTACGCCTGCTGGGACGTGCGCTTCACGCTGCTGCTCGGCGCGTCGACGCTTGCCAACTGGTCGTTTGGACTGTGGATCGATACGAGCGCAGGAGACCGCCGCAAGCGCGCAGTGACCGTGGCGATCGCCTTCAATCTCGTCACGCTGGGGTTTTTCAAATATTTCAATTTCTTCGCCGGGACGCTGTCCGCGCTGCTGCACGTCGATCCGCAGTCGCTGGCGCTGCGCATCGTGCTGCCGGTCGGCATCAGCTTTTTCACGTTCGAGGGCATTGCCTACGCGGTCGACGTCTATCGCCGCGACCTGCCGGCGCGCCGCAGCGTGCTCGACTTCGCGCTGTTCATCTCGTTCTTCCCGCACCTGATTGCCGGACCGATCATCCGGCCGGTGAACTTCTTTCCACAGACCGGCGCGGCACTGTCGCTCGCTCCGGAAGACGCGCGCTGGGGACTGCGCGAGATCCTCAAGGGCCTGTTCAAGAAACTGGCGCTGTCGAATTTCTTCGCGCCGGTGGCCGATGCGTACTTCCACAACACGTCATACCACGACCTTGGCGTGCCGGCCTGGATCGGCGTTCTTGCGTTTTCGATGCAGATCTACTTCGACTTCTCCGGCTACACCGACATTGCCCGCGGCTGCGCACGTCTGCTCGGCTATCGCTTCCCATCCAACTTCGAACGACCGTATCTGAGTGCCAGCATCGGTGAATTCTGGCACCGCTGGCACATCTCGCTGTCGTCGTGGCTGCGCGATTACCTGTACATACCGCTCGGCGGCAACCGCAGGGGCGAGGCACGAACCTGCGCGAACCTGATCATAGTGATGGGCCTCGGCGGCCTGTGGCACGGCGCGAGCTGGAATTTTGCCGCATGGGGGCTCTATCACGGCGCGCTCCTGATCGCACACCGCTACTGGCGCCGCGCGCTCGTCCTCGCCGGCCTCGATGGCACAGTCGACCGCGCAGCGTTGCAGCCGCTCTGGAAATGCTGCACGTTCCTGCTGGTCACCATTGGCTGGATTCCGTTTCGCGCACCGGACTTCGCCGCCACCTGGCACACGCTCGGCGCGTTGTTCGAGATGCCGGAAAACGCCGTGCTTGCCGCGCATCCTGCGATCATCGGCATCCCGCTGGCGGCGCTGGTCTTCTGTGTCGTCGATCGCGATCGCCGGCTGCAGGACTGGCTGGTCGAGCGCGCGCGCTTCGGCGTTGCCGTCGCCGCAACGGTCGTGGCCGTGCTGGCACTCGAAATCTGCGCCCGCGTCGACGCCCAGATTCCTTTCATCTACTTCCAATTCTGAAAATCACGTCGATCGGCTACACCGAAGCCGCGCTCAGAGTGATTGCAGCGGATTGACGTCGTGGCATTCGCGCAGGCGCGTTTCCAGGCCCGCGTCGACGTCGAATGCGACCGAATCGATCCCGCAGATCATGCGCACCGGCGTGCTTGAATTGGTGAAGAACGCCGAGCGAAATCGACCGACGTCGCCGAGCGCGATGGGTTGCGTCGAACTCGCCAACCCGCGCCGCGCCAGTCCGGCCTGCAACAACTGCATGCTGACACCGGTCAGTTGTGGCGCATCGGGCCAGACTACGGATTCACCGTCGAAGAAGCCGATGTTCCAGATCGAACCTTCCTCGACCAGTCCCTGCGCATCGACGAACATCGCGTCGTCGAAACGGGCCTGCTGCGCGAGCCGCCGATAGTGGAACAGCGCAAAGGTTCCGACGTGCTTGATGTGGGCGAGCGTGCGTGTGAATTCGAACGACCTCACACGCAACGCCGGTGCCGCCGCACGCGCAACCGGCTCGACCGTCACCAGGATGTCCGGTTCGACCGCGTCGACGAGACAGTCGCGACTGAGCGCGCGCGAAAATACATTCACGCGCAACGCCAGCAAGTCTGCGCTGCCGGCCACGGCGTGGCGCAGGCACTGCCGCACGCGATCGCGATCGAGCGCCGCACCGAACAGTTCGCGCGTCGCAGATTCGATACGTGCCAGGTGCAGATCGAGACCACGCACGCCACCGTTCTCCACACGCATCGAGCTGAAATGACCGTAGTTCGTCTGCACGAGGTGACGCAAGTCATCGGCGCTCGCGGGCGCGCCATTCATTTCCACGCGCGGAACGGGAGATTCGGTCATGCCGCCATTATTCCCTTCTCCCGCTGGCGGGAGAAGGTGCCCGAAGAGCGCGGCCGAAAATTGCGCCTGCATTTTCGGCATTTCCGCCCTCCATGGCGGTCAGATCGGGGGTGGCGCTTGTTGCGCGCCATCGCCCTCGGTTACGCCACCTCACCCGCCGCGCGATGCACGGCGACCTCCCCCCGCCACTGCGAGAGGGGATCTCAGATACGGCCGGGCTAGCAACTCGCAGCAGAGAAGAAGCCTTGCACGTCGGACAATTCGCGCGTGATCGGCATCGGCGGCAGGCTTTTCAGGAACAGCTTGCCGTAGGCACGCGAGGTCAGGCGCGGATCGCATAGCATCAACACGCCGCGGTCGGCGACGTCACGGATCAGGCGTCCGGCGCCCTGCTTCAGTGCGATCACCGCCGCCGGCACCTGCCAGTCGAAGAACGGGTTGCCGCCCGACTCGCGCAGCGCCGACAGGCGCGCTTCGAGCACCGGATCGTCCGGCGCGGCGAACGGCAGCTTGTCGATGATCACACACGACAGCGCTTCACCGGCGACGTCCACACCCTCCCAGAAACTCGCGGCGCCGAGCAGCACGCCGTTGCCCGATTCGCGAAATTCCGTGAGCAGCTGATGGCGCGGCGCCGTACCCTGCACGAACAGCGGAAACGCCGAATCGGCGAGCAGCTCCGCCGCCCGCTTCAAGGCACGATGCGACGTGAACAGCAGAAACGTGCGGCCGCGTGCTGCCTCGATCACCGGCCGCGCCGCTGCGACGACGCGATCGGTGAAGTCCGCAGCATTCGGATCCGGCAAGCCCTTCGGCAAGTAGGTCAGCGCCTGGCGTGGATAGTCGAACGGGCTCGGCAGACTCAAGGCCACCGGATCGTCGAGGCCGAGCTGGCGCGCGAAGTGGTCGAAATCACCGGCGACCGACAACGTCGCCGAAGTGAAGATCCAGCTGGCATGGCTCTGCTCGCGCAACGTGCGCAAGGGCGGCGCCAGATCGAGCGGTGTCGCGTGCAGCGAAAACCCATGCGGCGATAGCTCGTACCAGTGCACCCATTCATGCGCGCCGCCGTCGAGTACGTCGGCCAGGCGCCGGCACAGCGTCTCGACGCGCTCGTGCAGGCTGGCCATGCCGCGCGAGCGTTCGGCCTGCCCCGCCAATGCGTCGGACAGCGCGTGCAGCGCTTCGCCGAGCGCGCGCAGTTCAGCGCCGACTGCCGCATCGTTGTCGATCTGCGCAAAGCCGCCCTTCGCCGGAAGCCGATCGAGCGCGAGCCGCACGCGCTTGACGATCGGCGCGATCGCCTCGATCGGCTTCTGCAGCCCGGCAAGTGCGCCGCTGACCGAACCGCACTCGGCCAACGCGTCCTGCGCCGCCTCGGTGATCTGGCGCGAGGTCACACTGGTGGAGAAGAACACGCCAGCCAGTTCCGGAATCTGGTGCGCCTCGTCGAGCACGAACGCGTGCGCGCCGGGCAGGATCTCGCCGAAGCCCTCCTGCTTGATCGCGAGGTCGGCGAACAGCAGGTGATGGTTGACCACGACGAGATCGGCTTCCTGCGCCGCGCGGCGCGCCTTCACGACGAAGCAGTCGCCGAACATCGGACACTCGGCGCCGAGGCAATTCTCCGCCGTCGAAGTCACGCGCGGCCACAGCAGCGAGTCCTCGGGCACCTCGGCAAACTCACCGCGGTCGCCGCTGCCGGTGCGTTGCGCCCAGGCACGGATTCCCTGCAGGTGCGCGACCTGTTCGCGCGAGGCGAGGCGGCCTTCCTTGTGCGTCTGGTCGAGGCGGTACAGGCACAGGTAATTGGCGCGCCCCTTGAGCAGGCTCGTACGCACGCGCGCACCGAGCACCGCGCGCACGCGCGGCAGGTCGCGATGAAACAACTGGTCCTGCAACGTCTTCGTGCCGGTCGACACGATCACGCGCTTGCCGGAGCGCAGCGCCGGCACGAGATACGCAAACGTCTTGCCGGTACCCGTCCCTGCTTCTGCAATCAACGCGTGGCCGTCAGCGATCGCCATCTCGACCGCCTCGGCCATGTCGAGCTGACTTTCGCGCTGCGCGAAGTTTTCGATTTCGGCGGCGAATGGGCCATCCGCGCCAAGCAGCTCACGTGCGCTGGCGTTGCTGTTGTTTCTGTATCTCATCGAGTAGGTCGGAACACTCATCCTGCCTTTTTACCGCATCTGACGTCTTTGCGCTCGCGCGCCTGTCGACTTTCTCGTCGATGGCTCGGGCAGCCGGCAGCTTCTTTGTCACTCGCGCCAAGTCGAACTTCAAGTTTCGACGCGTTCTGTCGCGACCAATCGATCGGAGCACCGGCTTGATCTGCGATCAAATCATCGAATTGATCGTGTTCTACTCAAGCTAGAAAATGGCGTACAGGACAAGGGCAACGCCAACGCCAACACCGTCCCCACCCAACCCTCCCTTGAAGGGGAGCGCTAAAGCGGACGCGCAGGAAAAGCCAGCGCAGCGCCCAGAGTCAATAGCGTGCCGGCGCCGGCACCTTGCAACCTGACAGTTGCTGCTTAGCCTGGGCGGCGCCTGCAGCATCCCCCTGTGCCTCGCGGACATGGACGAGCGTCTGCTGGTTGCGTGCGCACAGGGCGCCGACTCTTGGCCCCAGTTCCCACGACTTCTGCGCCAGTGCACCGGCCTGTTTCCAGTCGTGCGCCTGGATCTGCAACTCGGCTTCGTACTGCAGGATGTCCGGCGCGTTCGGCGCGATCTTCAGCGCCTTGTTGACGGCATCGATCGCCGCCGCGATCTGCTGCTGGCCTTCGAGGTCGTGAGCCTGTTTCAGCAAGCCGTCGACAGCGGGATCGCGCAATGGTTTGACTTCGACGCTCGAGACGAACTGCGTGCCTGCCGCGCGAATGCTCGCGACGATTGCCAGCGTCTTGGCATCTGCCTGCGCGAGTGAGTCGGGCCTTGCGGCGCCCTTGGCCGGCGGTGCCGGTTGCGAGCACGAGGTCAGCGCGGCTGCCAGCAATGCCGGCAAGATGCGCGTGGTTAGGTTTGCGATCATCGTTTCACCTTCCTGTTGCCGGCACGACTCAATGGCCTGCGCCGAAAATCGATTTCAGTTCGAACCACTTGCAGGAATCACTCTCTTCCGGCATGAATCCCGCCATGAACGGCAACTGGCGCGCGCCGGGACATTGCTGATCGGTGCGCGCGCCGGACTGCGGATTGACCCACGCCGCGTCGAGCCCGTCCTGCGATAACTCCAGCGCGGAACTCGGCAGCTGGCGCAGCAACGCCATCCAGACCTGCAGCGCACCGGTCGCACCATACAGGCCGGTCTGCTTGTTGTCGTCGCGCCCGACCCAGACCACGGCCAGGTGCGATCCGGTAAACCCGGCAAACCACGAATCGCGCTGTGAATCGCTGGTTCCGGTCTTGCCGGCCGCGTGCAGGGAACCCAGGCCCTGTTCGGCCACCGCCCGCGCCGTACCGACCTGCGCCACCTGCTGCATGGCATAGCTTATCAAGCGCGCCGGCTGGATGTAGTCGCCGGCGCCGGGCTTGACGGAGTAGCGGGTCAGCGGCCGGCCTTGCGCATCGATCACGCCGCGCAATGCACGCAGCGGTACGGCATGGCCATCCGCGGCGAAATACTGGTAGAGCTGGGCGACCGCGAACGGCGACAGGTCGACCGCGCCGAGCAGCAGCGACGGATTGCGGTTGATCTCGACGCCGAGATTGAACGAGTCGAGCAGCCCGCGCACCTTGTCGAGGCCAAGCGCGAGGCCCAGATGTACGGTTGCCAGATTATACGAATGCGCGAGTGCATCCACGAGTGGAACCTTGCCGTGCACTTCGTGGTCATCGTTCTGCGGTGTCCAGTGCGTGCCGTTCGGCTGCAGCATGTCGACCGGTGCATCGTCGAGCAGCGTCGCCAGCGAATACTTCTTCGGCTGAGCCAGCGCAACCAGATAGACGAACGGCTTGATCAGCGAGCCGATCGGACGCTGCGCATCGAGCGCGCGATCGAATCCCGGATCGGCCGGGTCGCGCGCGCCGATCAATGCCTGCACTTCGCCGTCGTGCGAACCGGTGACGACCAGTGCCGCCTGCAGTTCCGGCTGGCGCTTGCCGAGCGCATCCAGCGTCTTCGTCAATGCCTGTTCGGCCAGCGCCTGGGTCGATGGCGCCAGAGTGGTGTAGACCGACAAGCCGGCGCGCTGCAGCTCGGCGGCCGGATAGTCGCGCGAGAGCTGTGCGCGCACCAGATCCAGAAACGCTGGCGTTGCGTTGCGCGGCAGGCCCGGCGTCTCCGGCACACCGAGCGCAGCGGCGCGCGCGGCCGTCAGTGTCGCGTCATCGATCAGACCGGTTTCATAGAACATGTTCAGCACGAGATTGCGCCGGTTGCGCGCCAGTTCGGCATGCCGACGCGGGTCGTACAAGCTCGGGCCCTGGATCATGCCGACCAGCAGGGCGATCTCGGCCTGGCTCAGGTCGCGCGGCTCGCGCCCGAAATAGAATTCGGCCGCCGCGGCCAGCCCGTGCACGGCCTGGCCGCCCTGCTGGCCGAGAAACACCTCGTTGCAATACGCCTCGAGGATGCGGCGTTTGTCGTAGCGCGCCTCGATGATCAGCGCCAACAGCGCTTCGTTGACCTTGCGCGTGTAGCGCTGGCCGCGATCGAGGAACAGGTTCTTGACCAGCTGCTGGGTCAGCGTGCTGCCGCCCTGTACCACATGACCGGCGACGAGATTGGCAAATGCGGCCCGCACGATCGACGTCAAGTTGATGCCGTGATGGTGCTTGAAATCACGATCCTCGACGGCCTGCAGGCCGGCCACCAGCAGTGGCGGCAGCTGTTCGAGCTTGACGATGCGCCGCTCTTCCTGCTCGGCGCCATACAGTGTCGCGATGCGCGCCGGGTCGATGCGCGCGTGGTCGAGCGGCGCGCCGGTGTCGGCGTCGTCGAGCATCGACACGCGATTTGCAGCCAGCGTGACGGCAATGCGCCGCTGCGCTTCGCGGCCGCTCGCATCGGCAAACGCACGGCGCGCGATCGTGAACTTTGTGCCGTTGCGGGCAAACGTACCGGGTACCCTGGCGGAAGGATCAGCGACGTAGCGCGCGGCGTCCAGCTCGAGCGTCAGCGCTTCGGGCGACATGGGAACGCCGGCCTTCAGTTCCAGTGGCCGCGCGTAGATCCGGCTGGGCAGGTCCCAGCTCAGATCGTCAAAGCGGCTGCGTACCTGGCCATCGAGATAGACCAGATAGGGTCCGAGAAAGCCGGCCGAAACGCCCAGCGCCAGCCAGAACGGGATGCGCAGAAAGCGCCAGGCGACGCGGACAAACGCGAGGAAAGCAGACAAAGCAGTGTGGCAGAGACGACCAGGACCAAACCAGTCTACCCGATTCGGCCAGACCCGGCCTTGCGCCCCTTGCGCCATGACAGGACCGCGGCCTTCCGCGATAATTCGCCACCTTTGTTCGCGATTCGAGCCGGAGCCCCTCATGCTACGCACGATCTACCGGATGCCGGAAGTCCCAACCGGTGTCTCCGGGAATCCCGCTCGGTGACTGACCCGGTCCAGACCTTGTCGCTGCGAATCTGCATCTTCGGCCCGGAGCAATCGGAAGCATGGCTGCACGGTGTTGCCGCCTTGGCGCCGGCGCGTGCGACTTTTGCCTGGTTCGGCGGCCCCGCAAGTGCCATGCTCGACGGGACCGAGATCGCCCATCCTGCCGGTACCGTCGCCGATGCGGCTGGCCTGCTGCAGCGCGCTGCCGCCATTTATCCAGGCGACGACCTCGTCCTGCTGCGCGCCGGCACCGTGCTGCCGCCGTTCTGGTGCGAACGGCTGCTGCGCGCGCTGGCCGAAGCCGATGTACTCGCCGCTGCGCCGCTCGACAATGTCGACAGCGCGCGTTCGCCGCTGCCGCAAGGCAGCCAGACCGACAGTAATGCCGTGGCCATCGATTTGCTGTGCTACGCACACGGACGCCACCAGCTGATCGACTGGCCCTCGGTTTCCTCGCTGCTCAGCGCCTGGTCCGGCGCGCGACTGCGTTCCGTTGCCACCGATCCGCTGCGCAACAACGAGTTCGCGCCGCTGCTCGCACCGCTACGCAGTGTGCTGCTTGATCACTTGTACGTCGCTGAACCGGGCCGCGACCTGCGCGGACCGCCGGCAGCGCCGGCGGGAGCCGATGCCGCGTCGCCGTCAGCGCTCGGCGAACTGCGTGCGCAGCTGGCCGCAGCACTGGCGCACGATGCGGCAATTTCCACAAATTACCAATCCGGCCCGGCGTACCCGGGCCTGGACAACAAGCCGGTGGTCCTGCATATCCTGCACGGCTGGGGCGGCGGCTCGGAGCGCTTCGTGCGCGATCTCGCCGCAGCCGACAGCGAGCGCCATCACCTGGTGCTCGTGGCGCGCGGCAACTTCACGCGCCGCTGCTATGGCGAGGCGATCGAGCTGTGCGCCGGCGCGCTGAGCGGAGCGCCGCTGCGCCAGCTGGTGTTGTCGAATCCGATCCGCAGTACGGCGCTGAAGCACCGCGCCTATGCCGGCTTTCTGTATGCCGTCACGCGCGAGTTCGGCGTGACGGCGATCATGGTGTCGTCGCTGATCGGGCACAGCCTCGATGCGCTGCGCTCAGGCCTGCCGACGGCAATCGTCGGCCACGATTTCTATCCACTCTGGCCAATCCTGCATCGCGACTTCGGCCAGAGCGCACTGCAATTCGACGCGGCGCAGCTGCAGGCGGATCTGGCCGGCAGCGGCGCTGGTTTCGAGTTTGCCGAACGCGAGCCGGCTTTCTGGAGTGCCCTGCGCAACGCCTATGTCGATGCCACCTTCGCGGCCGGCGCACTACTGATCGCGCCGAGCCGCTCGATGCTCGCGAACCTGCTGCGCCTCGAGCCGCGCTTCGCCCGACTGACGCAAGTCGTGATTCCGCACGGACTGGCGCCATGGCCTGCCGGCACGGCGCTGTTGCCATCACCAGCGCCGCGCGAACGCTTGCGCCTCGTCGTGCCGGGGCGCGTGCGCGCCGGCAAGGGTGGCGAGCTGCTGCGCGCGGTACTGCCGACGTTGCGCGAACACGCCGAGATTTTTCTGCTCGGCGCCGGCGCGGAGGGCGAACAGTTCTTCGGCCAGCGCGACGTGCATGTCGTGCTGAATTACCGCCGCGACGAAATGCCGCAATTGCTGGCGCAGATCGCGCCGGATGCGGCACTGCTGCTGCCGACTGTCGCTGAAACCTTCAGCTACGCCTTGTCCGAACTGTTCAGCCTCGGCCTGCCGGTGATCGCCACCCGCGTCGGTGCGCTGGCCGAACGCGTCGCGGACGGCGTGAATGGCTGGCTGGTCGACCCCGATTCGGAAGACGTCGCCGCTGCGGTGGCGCGCCTGGGGTCAAGGCGCGCCGACCTCGAGCAGGCGCGCATGGCGCTGCGTGCCGCCGGCCAGCGCGGCATCGGTGCCATGGCCGCCGACTACCGCGCCGCGTTGCCGTTGCCAGAGCAGCCCACAGCACGCTACGCCCAGACGCAGGCAACCGGCGATCGCCTGCTGGCACTGACACGCGCCGGCGAGCTGGGTTCCGCGCAGCGCACCGCGCAGAATCTGCGCGAGGCCAATCGTACGCAGCAGCAGGAACTCGACCGGCGCGGCGAGTGGGGCACCGCGCTTGACCGCGACCTGCGCCGCGCGCGCCAGCTGATCGTGCAGCGTGACATCCTGATCGAGGAACGTACGACCTGGGCGCAGACCGAGATCGCGCGCCTCGAGGGCGAGTTCGAGGAACGCACGCAATGGGCCAAATCGCTCGACGCGCAGCTCGACGCGATGCGCGCAAGCACGTCATGGCGCCTGACCGGCCCGTTGCGTTTCGTCATGCGCAAGCTGCGTGGCGCGCGCGTGCGCCTCGCCTTCGCGTCGCAGCGATTCCTGTCCATCGCTCGGCGCACGCGCGGCAGCATGGCCAGCCGCGGCACGATCGGCACGATGCGCCGCATCGGCGACGAATTCCGCCGCGGCACGTTGATCCCGCCGACCGTGCCGATTGCCGCACCGGATTCCTCATTCACGGCGTTCACTGTTCCGGCAGCTGATTCGCCGCGCGTGACGATTGTGATCCCGGCGCACAACAAGGTCGACTACACGGTAGCCTGCCTGCGCTCGATCGCGGAACACGCCGCAGCGACTCCGTTCGAAGTGATCGTCGTCGACGATGCGTCGAGCGACGCTACCGCGGAACGTCTGGCGCAGATCGCCGGCATCCATGTCGTACGCAATGAGACCAATCTCGGTTTCGTCGGTTCGTGCAACGCCGGCGCAGCACAGGCGCGCGGCGATTTCGTTCTGTTCCTCAACAACGATACCGTGGTGACGGCGGACTGGATCGAGGCAATGGTGCACTGCTTCGACGAAGAACCGCATGCCGGCCTGGTCGGCGCCAAGCTCGTCTATCCGGACGGACGCCTGCAGGAAGCCGGCGGCATCGTCTTCAACGACGGCTCGGGATGGAACTATGGCCGCTTCGACGATCCGGCCGATCCACGCTACAACTTCCGCCGCGAAGCTGACTACTGCTCGGGCGCGGCGATCCTGCTGTGGCGCGAATTGTTCGTCCAGTTCGGCGGTTTCGATACGCGCTACGCGCCGGCCTATTACGAAGACACCGACCTGGCGTTTGCGATCCGCGCTGCCGGACTGAAGGTGTACTACGAGCCGCGTGCGGTGGTCGTTCATTTCGAGGGCATCACGGCCGGCACAGATACCGGCAGCGGCATGAAACGCTTCCAGGTCGTCAACCACGACAAGTTCATCGACAAGTGGAAGGATGCGCTGCGCAACCAGCCGTCGCCGATCCCTGACGCGCGCTTCGCGCCGGCAGCCGCCAATCATCGCGCGCGCGGCCGTATCCTCATCATCGACGCCTACACGCCGACCCCCGATCAGGATTCCGGCTCGCTGCGCATGGTCAACCTGATGCAGTTGCTGCACGACCTGGGCTACGCGGTCGCCTTCATGCCGGAAAATCTGGCACACATGGGCCGGTACACCGATGCGCTGCAGGCGCTTGGCGTGGAAGCGCTGTATCACCCTTTCGTTTCCAATCCGGTCACCTGGCTGCGCGAGCACGGGAAAACATTCGATGCGATTCTCGTATCGCGGCACTATGTCGCAACCAACTACATCGGCGCCGTGCGCCTGTATGCGCCGCAGGCGAAGCTGATCTTCGATACCGTCGACCTGCACTATCTGCGCGAGGAACGCGCGGCGGCGCTGGAAGGCGACGCCGAACTGGCACGCCACGCGGCACAGACCAAAGTGCAGGAACTCAAGCTGATGCGCGCGACCGATACCACCGTCGTCGTCAGCGCGGCGGAGAAACGCCTGCTTGAAACCGAACTGCCGCAGGTACGCATCGAGGTGCTGTCGAACGTGCACGCGGTGCATGGTTCGCGCAAGGCATTCGCCGATCGCCACGATCTGGTGTTCGTCGGCGGTTTCCAGCATCCGCCGAATATCGACGCCGTGTGCTGGTTCGTGCGCGAGGTCATGCCGCTGCTGCGCGCCGGCCGCGCGCCGCTGCTGCACGTAATCGGCAGCAAGGTGCCGGCGCAGGTGCTCGATCTGGCCGCCGCCGACGTGATCGTGCACGGTTTCGTTCCCGACATCGCGCCGTTCATGGATGACAGCCGTCTGTCGGTCGCGCCGCTGCGCTATGGCGCGGGCGTCAAGGGCAAGGTCAATATGGCAATGAGTTACGGATTGCCGGTTGTCGCCACGTCGATGGCGGTCGAAGGCATGCACATCCGGCCCGGCATCGACGTGATGGTCGCCGACACACCCGGCGATTTCGCCGCGGCGATCGAGCGTGCCTATGCCGATCCGCTGTTGTGGCAGACACTGTCGGACAACGGCCTGAGCAATGTGCGCGAGCATTTCTCGTTCGACGCCGCGCGGGCAGCCCTGCGGCGCATCCTGCCGGAGCGGCGCTGAAGCGCTGAGGGCCGAGGGATCCAAGGTCAAGATCAAGAGTCTGTTGACGCAACAGCAGCGTTCTTGACCTCGTGACTACAACCCTTGCGTTTCGATCCGCGTTTCCGCGAGGGCAGCGCCTTCCGGGCCGAAGCCGCGCTCGACCAGTACGCACGAACCATCGGCGCGGGCATAGGCCAGCGTACTGGCGCGCGTGCCGTATTCGCGCCCGCGAATGAAGATCGGCGCGAGCAGCCGCTCCAGGTCACGGCCGACGCCGGTATCCGGCAGTTCGGCGTCGGCTGCCGGAGTCGTGTCGGCGAGCAGGTCGAGCAGCCCGGCGTCGCCTGGCCAGGCACCGTATATTTCTCCACTTTGCAACAACGCGTCGAAGCCGGCACGCAATCGGCGTGACTTCGGCCACTGCGTCTGCGGCGGGCCGTTGCTGAGAACGTGGACGCCAACGCTGAATTCCCACGACTGCGCCATCGTGCTGCTGGCTCCGGCGGCAGATTGCAGATCGCCGACGATCAGGTTGAACGGGCCGAAGTCGGCACGCGTCGCGGCGATTTGCGCAGCATAATCCGCCGGCGTCACGCTACCGCGCACGAAGCCGGCCACGAGTTCGCCGCGCGAGCGAGGGCCGCGCTGCGGCCGACCGGTACGCACATTGGTGACCGCGGCAAAGCGGCCGTTGCGATTGAGCGTCAGCCAGGTGCCGCCGGCCTCCAGATCGCGTCCGCCGACGACTTGCGGCGCGTCAGTCCAGGCCTGTGCGGCGGCGGTCGGCCTCGCATGGAACTCATCGCGGTTGCCGAGCAGCAGCCAGGGGCGATCGCGCCCGGCATGAAAGGCTAGCAGCAGCAGGCACACGTCGGCCGCAGGGCAACCGCGCAGCAGGGCTTCGCGCTGTCAGCCACCCGCCGGCGGCGCGGCAGGAATTGCCTGGATCTTCTCATTGATCGATGTGACGCGCGGGTTGTTTGGCGACAACTCACGGGCACTGGCCAGCGCGCGCTCGGCATCGCCGCGCAATCCTTGTTCGGCGCGCGCTTCGGCCTGATCCAGATACAGGTTGGCCAGACGCTCGCGCAGTGGCGGAACCGAAGCGTTGTTGGGATCGACATCGGCAATCGCGTCGAGATACATGCGCGCCTTGTTCGGCGTGTTCGCCTTCAATGCCTGTTCGAACAACTCCCTGGCGCGCACCGGAATGCGCCCGAGGCCGGCAAACGCCTTGGCATTGTTGCCATCGAGGCGCAGCACGGCGCGGTACTTGTCGTAGGCGCTGTCGCCCGGCGGAACATTGATGTTGCCGGCAGCCATCGCCTTGTCGCCCTGCTCCAGCAACTGGTCGATGCTGGCCTGATTTTCCGCCGACACCTGAGTGTGCTTGCCGGCGATGTCGTGCTGTTCACGCTCCTCGCGCATGCGCGACTTCAGCGCCTTCAGGTCTGGCAGGTCGGAAGCGGCGGCATCGGCCTGCTGCACCAGCTTCTCGGCATCGGCGAGACTATTTTCGTCGAGGGCGGCGTTCGCCTGCGTCACGAGCCCCTGCGCGACGCGGCGCAGACCGGCCTTGGCACGGGCATTCTTCGGATCGCGCTTGAGCACCGCATGGAACAGGGCCAGCGCACCGTCATCTCCCGCCATATTGCCTGCGCGCAACTGTGCTTCGGCCTTTACCAGTTGCTGCTCGCTCGACAGCGTGCCGTTGTCGCGCGGCGAAGGCGGAGGCGCTGTTTCGCGCGCCGGCGGGGGCGCAGCTTCACGCGGCTTCGCAGCCGCGGTGCGCAGCGTCGAGAGTGCGGCGCGCAGCTCCGGAATCGACGGATGATTCGGCGACAGCTTGGCCAGATCGGTGATGCGCTGGTTGGCCAGATCGGCATTGCCGGCGCCGATCGCTTCGCGCACCAACGCCGCCTGGCTGTCGGCCGCCTTCTTCAAGCCGTTGAGCGCCAGCGCATTGGTCGCGTCGGCTGCCAGCACCTTCTGGTAGAGCGCACTCGCGCCGTCGTCGCCGAGCAGTTTTCCTGCCGCCAGCGCCGCGTCGCCGCGCCGCAGCAGGTCTTCGGTCGCAGTGCCGTGTGTTTCGGCGGCCTGCAGGTCTGCCTTGAGCTGCTCGATCTCCGGCCCGCCGCCGAGTACCTCTTCGGCAGCAGCCAGGTCCGTGTGCGCCGTGGCAAGATCCTTGTGTTCGAGTGCCGCCCGCGACTGGACCACGAGCTGCGCGCCGACTGCGTCGAGGCCTTTCCTGACCTGGTCGTTGTCCGCATCGAGCGCGCGCGCGCTCTGGAACAGTTCGCGCGCGCTGTCGCCCTGCGTGCCGATCAGGCGGTTTTCCGCGAGCGCTTTTTGTCCGCGCGAAATCAACCCGTTGAGCTCAGTGCTAGGCAACAGGGCGCGCAGCCGGTCCTGATAGAACCAGGCACCAGCCGCGCCGCCTGCAAGCAGCAGAACCAGCACGATCGGCACGATGATGCGGGCGGCGGAGCGTCCGCCGCCCTCGGATCGACCGCTTTCCGACGTGCGTGCACCCGGCCGCCGGCGCTCGACCGCGACGAATTCGTCCATCCTGCCGATGCTCGGCTCGGCCCGCCGCATCTGCGGCGATGGCGTGTTCGTGCGCTGCGAAGGCGACGGCGTGCTCGAACCGCGCTGTACCGGCGGCGGCGTCGTCATGCGCTGCGCCGGCGACGGCGTCGTCATGCGTTGCGCGGGCGACGGCGAGCCACCCGGCACCTCGCGTCGATACGCGTCGTCGGGATTCTCCATGTCCGGCAGTTCGCCGTTCGCCATCTGCAGTTCGATCTGCTCGATCGCGTCGGCCACCTGCTGGCCGTTCTGGAAGCGATCTTCGGGCTGCTTGGCGAGCAGGCGGTTGAGCACCGGCTGCAGCGGCTGCAGCGCTTCCGGCAGGATCGGAACCGGTTGCGTGATATGCATGATGCCGACGGCGAGCGAGTCGTCGGCATGAAACGGCACGCGCCCGACCAGCAGCTCGTAAAGCACGATGCCGAGGCTGTACAGATCGGCACGGCCGTCGATCGGACGACCACGCGCCTGCTCCGGGCTCATGTAATGCGGCGTACCGATCACTGCGCCGGTGCGCGTCATGCGTTCGGAGTCGTTGGCCCGGGCGATGCCGAAATCAGTCAATGCCGAGCTGGTGTCTTCGCGCAGCAGGATGTTGTCGGGTTTGACATCGCGATGCACGAACCCCTTGGCGTGGGCATAGTGCAACGCCATGCCGATTTCGCGGGCGATGCGCAAGGCGAAGCGGACCGGACGCGGACCGGCGTCGCGCGCCAGGATCGGCCCGCCGCCGAGGTACTCCATCGCCATGTAGTTGTAATCGCCGATGCGACCGACGTCGTGGATGCCCACGACATGGCGATGATGCAGGCGCGCAGCGATGCGCGCTTCGCGCAGGAAGCGTTCGCCGAAGTCCGGATCGGCCAGCAACGTCGGCGACATCACTTTTATGGCAACTTCGCGTTGCACCGACTCCTGCAACGCCAGGTAGACCGTGGCCATGCCGCCGCGGCCGAGCTGACGCAGGATGCGGTATCCGGGTATTTCGATCACGTTGCTCTATTACCCCCGCGTTGAGGCGCCGGGGTGGAAGTGCCGCCCCTAAACGCCGGTGTTCAGCGTCCAAGCATAACATGCGCCGCCGCGAGTTCTGCATCCTGGCTGCCTGGAAAGCGACGTGAAACAAGGGATTGGCTGGCGCATTGCGGCCGCTGGTCGCCACGCCAATGACAGACAGCGCGCCAGGCCAGCAAAAAACCCTTGTGCCAGAGGGCAATGGCCATCGACCGCCCTCACGCCCGCATCACCAAACCGAACGGCTGCTGACCGGAATCTCTTCCGCGAACGGAAACCGGGCCGGATTTTCGAATCGTTCAGGCTCGAGGCTTTACCGTCTTCCCATCGGCGATGCCCCTCCCCCGCATTGCCGATCAATAAAAGCCATGCGCGAGCATCGCGACTAAACGGAACAAAAAGCTATGGAGAGCCAGGCCCTGCGTTTCTCCGACAACGGTGGACGCGCGCTACAGCAAAGGCGGACAGACAATGTCCGCCTTTGCTTTTTCTTGCACGCGCAAACGGAGTCATGCCAGGCGTCTGGCCTCGATCACGTTCGGCACGCCGGCAAGACGCGCCAGCAGCGTCGACAACTGCTCGAAATCGGCAACCCGCACCGCGAAGTTCATCGTGGCCAGTCCGGTTGCCGGATCGATGCGCGTATTGACCGCCAGCAGGTGCACGTTGGCCGACGCGATGACGTTGGTGACATCCTTGTGCAGCCACTTGCGATCGTAGCCGCGCACGAGCAGGTCGACTTCATAGGCCTGCGAGCGCGCCCCGCCCCATTCGACCTCGATCGCGCGGCTCGGATCGCGTGCACGCAGGCGCCCGAAGCTGGCGCAATCGGCGCGATGGATCGAAACACCGCGGCCGCGCGTGATGAACCCGACGATCGCGTCGCCCGGTAGCGGCTGGCAGCAGCGCGCCAGCGTGGTCAGCAGATTGCCGACGCCTTCGATCACGACGGCGTCCTTGTCGCGCTTGGGCGCACGTGGCACGGATGCCGGTGGCGGTGCCGGCGCATGTTCTTCGTGCAGCATGCGCGCGACCTGGCCGGCGCTGACGTCGCCGATCGCCAGCGCGACGGTCAGTTCCTCGAGCGTACTCAGGTGGAACTTCGGCGGCAGGGATTCCAGTTCGACATGACTCAGCGCGAGACGCCTGAGTTCCTTTTCCAGAATCGCTCTGCCGGCCGCGACATTGGCGTCATGGTCGGCGCGCTTGAACCAGGCTCGCACTTTTTCGCGCGCACGGTGCGTGGTCAGGAACGCGTGGTGGGCCGAAATCCAGTCGCGGCGCGGCGCAAGGTTCTTGCCGGTCAGGATTTCGACCCGGTCACCGCTGGCCGGCTGAAAATTCAGCGGTACGATGCGGCTGTTGACCTTGGCGCCGACGCAGCGGTGGCCGACATCGGTGTGCACGTGATAGGCGAAGTCGAGCACGGTCGCCGCGCGCGGCAGGTCCATGACCTTGCCCTGCGGCGTCAGCAGGTAGACGCGGTCCTCGAGGATGTCGGTCTTGAAGCCGGCGAGCAGCGCCGAATCGTCGTCCCTGTCCTCCTTCGCCTCGAGCAACTGGCGCATCCACGCGACCTTGCGCTCGAAACCCTGGTCAAGGCCCCTGGAGAATCCGGCCGCCGCACGCGGCCGGCCGATGTCCTTCGCCCGCGCAGCGGGAGACGGGGGGGCCGTCTGCGGGGCAGACGGGGGAGTGAGGGAAGCAACGGCGGGCGCGGTCCCTTCCTTGTAACGCCAGTGTGCAGCCACCCCGCGCTCGGCGTGCGTGTGCATCTCGTGCGAACGGATCTGCACTTCGAGCGTCTTGCCTTCCGGACCGACCACCGCCGTATGCAGCGACTGATACTGGTTGCCCTTCGGCCGCGCGATGTAGTCGTCGAACTCGCTCGGCAGCGGCGGCCATAACGTGTGCACGATGCCGAGCGCGGCATAACAGCCCGCCACGTCGGCGACCAGAACACGCAGCGCGCGGATGTCGTACAACGTCGAGAATTCGCCGCCCTTGCGCTGCATCTTCTTCCAGATCGAGTAGATGTGCTTCGGCCGGCCGCCGATGTCCGCCTCGATGCCGACCTCTGCCAGCGCACGGCGCAAAGTACCCATCGCCACAGCGATGAAGCGCTCGCGGTCGGCACGGCGTTCGTCGAGCAGCTTGGCGATGCGCCGATAGGTGTCCGGCTGCGCGTAACGGAACGCGAGGTCTTCGAGTTCCCACTTCAACTGCCAGATGCCGAGCCGGTTCGCGAGCGGCGCGTGAATGTCGGCGGTCAGCTGCGCGAGTTCGCGGCGCTGCTCGGGTGGCGCGTGGATCGCGGCGCGCATGCGCGCGAGCTGGCGCGCGAGCAGGATCAGAACGACGCGCAGGTCGCGGATGATGGCCAGCAGCAAGCGCCGCAGTCCCTCGGCGCTGCCCGCGCTGCTGCGAGCGGCATACAGCGACCAGACTTTTTCTGCCGCCTGCTGGCCGTCGATCAGGTCGCGCACCCCGGCCGGCAGTCGTCTCGCCTCGGCTTCGAGCAGACAGATGCCGCTTTGCTGCAACGTGTGCAGCGCGCAGGCGCCCGACATCTCCGCATCGGCGTCAAGTTCGTCGAGCAGGGCGAGCGTGGCCGCCAGTTCGTCCGCTACCGCAGCGAGCGCGTTGTCGCCGCTGAGGCGCATACACGCATCGTGCAGGAATTTGCCGGCGCTGCCGACCACCTCGACGGCACCGCTGCGCTGCAGCCGGGACAACAGGGAATGCGGGGAATCTGCGCCGCGCTTCATGGCGCCATTCTAGCCGCGCAGCACCTTACTTTTCGGACCCCAGAAACACAAACGCCAGCAAAAGCTGGCAGATGGAAAGCGCTACGCCGGTCAACCCGGCAGCGGTGAACTACGGGTTGACGACGATGCGGAACTGCTTGCTCGCCGTCTTGGCCGTTTCACCGTTCGGAAATGGACCGACGTCGGTAATCGTCAGGGCGCACAAAGCAGAAACCGCCGAGGCCGGCGGTGTCGTGGACAGGAGGAAATCCATGTCGTAGGTTCCTTGCAGTCCGGCTGCCGCCACAATAGGTCCGCCACTGGGCGCGAAGACGAGAGCTGCCTGCTCCCGATTGCATTGAACATTGGTAAAGGAATCGTTCGCGTCGACAAAGGGCACGACGGCTGTGGACTGAGTGGCCAGTTCGTCGAATGCCGAAGCGGGGCCAGGAGTTGCCGTCGTGGAGCCAGGTAGCGTCACATCGATCGACCCGCGCAATGGTGCGCCGCAACCACCGGCACTGCTTCCCGCACTGACTGAACAGGAGTAGGTCGAATAGGACTGATTGTTGTTGGGATCGGTTGCCGTCACCAGCTGACCCGTGTAGGCGATCAGCGGTGCGTTATTTACCGTGCTGTGGATGTGAATCGGCACCGAAAGCGGTGCGCTCGACTTGAGGCCCGCATCGGTTACGACGATCTGGGCGCTCGCGGTGACGCCCGCGGCATACGATCCATTGGTAAAGTCAGTCGCCAATGCATTGAACAAACCATCGTAGCCAGATGCAACGTTGGCATTCCACCAGCTTGCGTTATTGAGCGGAATGTCGACCGTGCAGGCTCGGCTTGCTGCGATACCGGCTCCGTGACTGAGCGCGGTCGAGCAATCTGCAGCGGCCGGGAAACTGAGACCGGCAACGTTCAATGTAACCGCTGCGGTCAACGTTGGCCCGAAACCCGGGTCGGGTGTGTCCGTATCGGCAATATCAAACGTCAGCGTGCCGCTGTCGGTGTTCTCATTCAGCGCGGCGACGCTACCGGAGAACGATGTGAACGTTGCATCCTGGGTCACGCTCGGCGCGGCGTTCGCGATCTGGTTGTTGCCGGACGCAACATTGTCGTCAAGCTTGTTCTCCTGCAGATCGTTCGGAGAGAATAACGCGGCAATGACAAGCGCTGCTCCCGTCGACGGCACCGACGCGACGCCGATACGCAGATACCTCTTTACGATGAAGTGATATTGCACGGTAGGGCTCTGGGAAACCGGAGCCAGCAGCGAGGTATTCGTTCCGTTGGCGTAAGAGAAATTGATATTTCCGGGGTTCGGTGCGAATGAGCAGGACTGACCGTCGAAGGACTGGCACCAAGTGCCGGGAAGACCCGCAGTGCTTTCGGCAGCCGTCGTGGCGAACACCATGCTGTCGAAGCCTTCGATGAGAGCGAACTCGTCGGTGTTGACCGGGAGCGCCGGCAGCGTGACATCGATCTTGTAGCCGTAGTAGTCGGTGCTGCTCGTCGGGACATGAAATACCGACAACGTAACCGAACTGTTGTAGGGCACACCATCGGCGCCGTCCGTGAAAATGTCGCGCGTCAGGCGATGCGCGCCGCTCGAGTCCAAGCCATAACAGACCAAGGATCCGGAAGCATCCCCGGTGAATTGCATTGACGTGCCCGAATTCATGCCGAAGTTGATCACGCCCGTTGCCTGGGCCGACACGGTCGGCGTAGACGGGGACGCGCCGAATACGAACGGCAGTGGATTGGTGGCGCCGATCGCCGTGGCACCGTAGAAAACCGTGTTCAGCGTGGTGCCGGTAACCGAAGGCGCGGAGGTATTGGCGCAGAGCAGCGGCGTTGACGTTACGGTAGTCGCCACGAAAGCGCCGCCGGCAAAGTCATAGTGCATCGACGCGATATTCGCAGGTTGGGGAGAAACCAGAACGTTTGTCGGCTCCTCCATCGGAATCAGCGTGACCGCGCCGGCCGTCGACGCATAGGAAAGGAGCATCAGCCCCGCACTACTCAAGAAAACGAAACAACGAGACTGCATGCATCTGGCTCCAAAAAAAACTGACAGGAAGGTGTTTCCCCACTGTCGAACTACCCGACCCCTTTCGCGTGTACGCGAAACCGTTGCGCGGAGAACGTACGCTGACGCCCGCGACTCGTCGACAAGGCTGCTCGCCCCTCGGCTAGCAATATATAGCTGAACACCAGCTTTACGTGTTAAATTGCGGTTATACGTAGGGTTTTTCCCGATAAACCGTTGAACTTCCGCTTGCACGAATAGTGCATGGGCAGCGACCGGCTTAGCCGCTACAATGCCGATCCGATTTCGATTGGCGGATTCTGAGGTAACTATGCCCAGGTTTACAGCGACGGCCCTCGCACTTTTGCTAATGGGAGCCGCCAGCGCGGCCGAGTTCTCGACGCTGGAAGAGCGCATGTCGCAGGCGCAGTTCCATGCCGCCGGGCTCGACAAACTCAGCCCGGAGGAATTGAAGACGTTGAACGACTGGCTGCGCGGCCACGAAACTGTCACCGCTCAGATCGTCACCCAGTCCGGCCAGCCGCTATTTTACCCGAAAGCCGCCGAACGCGAAGTCGTCGAAAGCCGCATCGACGGCACGTTCAGCGGCTGGCTCGGGCATTCGGTCTTCAGGCTGGAGAACGGCCAGGAATGGACCCAAGCGGAGTCCGGCGCATTCTCGAACGGCAAGTACGACCATCCAAAGGTCCGCGTGAAGCCCATGCTGATGGGCAACTGGCTGATGTATGTCGAGCCATGCGGTTGCAGCCTGCGCGTCGAGCGGACGAAATAGCTTTTTTCGCGGCGCGCCGGCGGACTGTCGGCGACGGCGCCTGCCAGTCCACGTCCAGACGAGCAAGGAAGGGATTCCAGCCACTGACTCCACGAACCCTCGACTCAACCGCGTACAGGTGCGCATCGAGAACTGACAGCGCGGCAGGGTCAGCCACCTCAAGCGTGTCATCCGCATCGACGAACAGCGCATAGTCTCCGTAACGCCTGGCAAGCTGCAGCGCCTGATTCCGGCTAGTCGCAAAGTCGACCCATGGATGTTCTTCCAGCTCGCCCGGCAAATCCACGAGCGCGCTTCGGATCAACTGTTGGGTTCCGTCCCCGGAACCGGTATCGACGATGGCCCAGCTGTGAATGAACGGACGCACAGACCGCAGACAGCGCTCGATCACCGGCGCCTCGTTCTTGACGATCATGTTCAGGCAAATGCGCACGGGGTCAGATTTGGTCTATTGCTTCTTTCGCGGCGATCAATCGACTCACACGCGACACTGACAATCCTACTCTTGCCGCAATTGCCGAGTGCCTGGGCCGGCCTCCATGTGCAGGGAGGGAAATCGGTACGCGGTACGCCGCGATCTTACGCAAAGACAAGATCTGACCGCTCGAGTGCGCGCCAAAAAAAAGCGGCCGCCCCCCGCGAAGAGGGCGGCCGCGCTGTGCTGCCGTCATGTCGAACGCGAAACTGCTGTCCCTATCCCTGTCCTGCAGCTCGAATGCCGATCGCAACGGCAATGAACATAGACCAAGTGATACGCACGTCACAAGATCGCGTGGCGCACTTTTTGCCTGTGTGCAGCATAAAGCGCCGCTAATAGTTTCGCCTCGCATGTTCGCATGGCGAACGCGCATTGCCCGCTGGCCCTCGACTCTATTTGCTGCTCTTCAATTCCTGCAGGAAGCCGACCAGCATCTGGCGGCCGCGCGGCGAAAGCATGCGGAAGCGGCGCAGCAGCGTTTCTTCGGCATCGTCCAGGGCAAACAGGTCGAGCTTGATCGCCGGAGTTTCATGCGCCTCGGCCTTGATCCCGCGCTGCTGCGGGCCGCGCCCGGTAGCCAGCCATTCAAAACCGACTGCGGTCGCCGTGGCGACGGCCTGAAGTCTGGCCAGCGCCGGGCAGGTTCCATTCGGGTGTTCCCACTGGGCAACGGCGCTCGAAGTAACACCGACGCGCTCGGCCAGGGCCGTCTGCGACAGCTTTGCGCTACGCCGGGCGCGGCGGATCCGGTCCGCGATGCGGTTCCTCTCATCTACAGCCGAGCTTGAAATTTTCACTTAGCCTTCCTGCAATTAAAGTGCTACTTTAGCCCAGTCGTGCGCTGAAAAACAGGTCCTCCGATGACCGAATTCGTTGTGTTGCCAGCAAGGTTTCTCGCCGCGCGATCTGACGGGCCTCCAAGAAGACGAACACGTGACTTCCGACGTCATGGCCGGGAAAGCCGCGTGACCAATGCGGCCAGTCGCTTCGGCGAGACCGGTTCGGCCGTCTTGAGTTCCTGCGCGAACAGCGACACGCGCAGTTCCTCGATCAGCCAGCGCAGCTCCTCGAGCCCTGGGTGGCCGTCGCTGTCGCGCGCCGCTCGCAGCTTCAGATAATCGCGCCAGTAGCCGCGCACCGTCAGCATGCGCGCCTGATCGCGCGTCGCATCCCGGCGCAGCCGCTCGGCACGCAAGCGCATGGCTTTCAGGTATCTGGGAAATTGCTGCATACGCGACTTTTCCACTTCGCGCACAAATCCCGGATGGACCAGCGAATCGACCTGTTCATGCAGATCTTCGTAGTTGGCGCGCGCATAGCCCATCAGCGGCGCTTCGAGCCATGGCGTGAGATCGGCATAGGCCGCGAGCACTTCCTCGACCGTCTTGAGCCAATCGACCGCGGCCGGAAACAGGTCGCGCGCCAAGGCAGACTGCAGGTAGCGAAATGCATCGCGCCGGCGCACGTCGAGATCGCAGCCGGCAAGCAGCTCGCCGAGTGCAGCCTCTATCAGATCCTCGCGCAACGAATCGACGCTGGCGATGCCGGCGTACTTGAGCGCCAGCCGGCGCTCGATCGGCAACTGGCGACGCGCTTGCTTCACGGCATCGTGGAGGCTGCGCCGCAGCAGGCGCTCGACGCCACGGGCATGAGCGACCTGCGCCTCACCGGCACCTTCGAAAACACGTAGCGCAACGCTTTCGCCGAGGTCGACGAGCGCCGGGAAAGCGACCAGTCCTGCGCCACTGCTCACGCGTTCCGGGATTTCGTCGAAGTCGAACTCGCTGACTTCTTCTCGCGTCAGCTCGGCATCGGCACGACGTGAAAACGCCGCGTTGGCGGCGCCGCCCCATTGCGCGCGAATCGCCTCGATGTCACGCCCCTCGGCAAGCGTGTTGCCGTTTTCATCGAAGATGCGGAAGCGCATCGACAGGTGCTGCGGAACTTCGATCGAGGCAAAGGCGCCAGCCGTCACCCCGACACCGGTGACGCGCTGCAGATAGGCAGCGAGTGCGGCGGCGAGCGCTTCGTCGCGCGGCGTTTCGGCGTCGACGAACGCGCGCGCAAAATCGGGCGCCGGCACGAAATTGCGTCGCAACGCCTTCGGCAGGCCGCGGATCAGTTCGGCCACTTTTTCCGCGAGCAGTCCCGGCACCAGCCATTCGCAGCGCGCCCCCGGTACCGCATTGACGAACGCCAACGGAACCTGCAGCGTGACGCCGTCGGCCGGGTCGCCCGGCACGAATCGATATTCCAGCTTCAACTTGCTTCCGGCGCCACCCACGCGCTCCTGGCTTCCAACGACCTTGGGCTCCTGCCCGGTGGCATTTCCTTCGCGTCTTCCGACTCCGACACCCAGATGCGTCGGAAAATCGCTCGCGCGCAATCCGGGCTCGGCATTCAATACGAAAGCGAGCGACCAGTGCAGTGCCGCCTGCTCGGCCGCCGACGCCTTCAGATACCATGCGTCGAACGCCGCCGCCGTGCTGATTCCGGTCGGCAGGTTGCCCGCAAAGAACCGGGCCAGTTCGCCTTCGTCCTTGACCAGTCCGCTGCGGCGCCGCTTGGCTTCTAGTTCGCGTCCCTGCTCGAGCACGCGCCGGTTGGCGCGCAGGCAATCAGCACGGCTGTCGATCTCGCCACGCGCGAGCGCCTCGCGCAGGAAAATCCCGTGCGCGATTGCCTCGTCCTGACGACTGAACTGCACCGTGCGTTTTTCGACCAGCGTCAGCCCGAACAGCGTGACCTGCTCGAACGCGAGCACTGCACCGCGCTTGCGCGACCAATGCGCGTCGCGCCAGGCGCGCTTGACCAGGTGTTCGGCCTGCTGCTCGATCCATTCGGGCTCGATGCGCGCGCACAGCATTCCGTATACTTTTTGCAAATCGATAATCTGGCCGGCGAGGATCCACTGGCGGCCATCCTGGGCCTTCGGGGCACTCGGGCTTCGGCCAGACGGTGGCTTGGCCAGGGCCGAGCCGGGAAAGATCTGGAACCTGCGCTCGCGTGTGCCGCGGTACTGGTTGAGCTCGTCCTTCAAGCCGACCTGCGTCGGCCAGCCCGAGAGCAGCGATCGGTGTACGGCTTCATAGTTGTGCGCGTTCAAGCCCTCTCCCCCAGGGGCTGTTTCGTTGGGAGAGACGATTGGGTGAGGGGGAGGTGCCGCAGCCAGATCGGGCGGTACGAAACTGCCCGAACGCTTGCCCCTCGCCCCAGCCCTCTCCGCCATCGCCTGCGACGGGAGAGAGGGAGCAGGTGATCCTCGCGCGCTTTCCGAATGCGTCATTCCGCCTCCCGATGCGCGGCTGCCTGCTACCGGCTTTTCCATGACCAATAGCTGCCGATGCAGCTCGCGCCATTCGCGCATTCTCAGGTAGGACAGAAAGCGTTCGCGGCACCAATCGCGCAATTTCGACTGGGTCAGGTCTTCGTGCGCGAGCGCGTGCGCGTGCCACAGATTCAATATCGAGACGAAGTCCGACTTTGGCTCGACGAAAACTGCGTGCGCTGTATCGGCGGCGGCGCGTGCGTCGGCCGGCCGTTCACGCGGATCCTGGATGCTGAGGAACGAAACCAGGATCAGTATTTCGCGCAGCACGCCGAGGGACTGTGCCTCGATCAGCATGCGCGCCAGCGCGACATCGATCGGCAGACGCGCCATGCGCTCACCCGTGGCGGTCAGATGCTTGTGCTCGTCAATCGCACCCAGCTCGGCCAGACGCCGATAACCGTCTCCGATCGCGCGCACGCTCGGCGCCTCGACGAATGGGAACCGGTCGACCTCGCCGAGCTTCAGCGCGAGCATGCGCAGGATGACGCCGGCCAGTGACGAGCGCAGGATTTCCGGGTCGCTGTAGTGCGGTCGCGTGTTGAAGTCGTCTTCGGTGTACAGGCGCACACAGGTGCCGGGGCCGACGCGCCCGCAGCGGCCCTTGCGCTGCTCGGCTGCGGCCTGCGAGATCGGCTCGATGTGCAGACGTTCGAGTTGGTTGCGTTGTGTATAGCGCTTGACCCGCGCAGTGCCGGTATCGACGACGTAGCGAATGCGCGGTACGGTCAGCGATGTCTCGGCAACGTTGGTCGCGAGCACGATGCGACGCGCGTTGCCGGGTTTGAAGATGCGATCCTGTTCGCTGGCCGAGAGGCGTGCATACAGCGGCAGGACTTCGGTCGCGCGGTAGTTGCGGCGCGTCAGCGCCAGGTGCGTGTCGCGAATCTCGCGCTCGCCGGGCAGGAACACGAGCGCGTCGCCGCGCGGATCTTCACGCGTGATCTCATCCAGCGCAGCGATGATGTGCTCGGTCTGGGACATATCGTTGCGCTCCGACCGCTCGTCCGCGAGTGCGCCCTTCCGGCCTTCGGCCACCTTCCCCCGCTGCGCGGGGGAAGGCAGGTTGTCACGGCCTGCGGCCGTGTACGATTCGCGCGCGACTTCGTCGTCTTGCGCCCCCTTTCGGCCTTCGGCCACCTTCCCCCGCTGCGCGGGGGAAGGCAGGTTGTCACGGCCTGCGGCCGTGTACGATTCGCGCGCGACTTCGTCGTCTTGCGCCCCCTTCCGGCCTTCGGCCACCTTCCCCCGCTGCGCGGGGGAAGGCAGGTTGTCACGGCCTGCGGCCGTGTACGATTCCATGGGACGCCAGCGCACTTCGACCGGATGGCTGCGCCCTTCCACTTCGACGACCGGAGCGTTGTCAAAGTGTTTGGCGAAGCGCGCGGTATCGATCGTCGCCGACGTGACGATCAGTTTCAGATCGTGTCGGCGCGCGAGCAGGCGTTTCAGGAAGCCGAGCAGGAAGTCGATGTTCAGGCTGCGCTCGTGCGCCTCGTCGAGGATGATTGTGTCATAGGCGTTGAGCCACGGGTCGGACTGCGTCTCGGCCAACAGGATGCCGTCGGTCATGAATTTGATCAGCGACTGCTCGCCGACCTGCTCGGTGAAGCGCACCTGGAAGCCCACCAGCGTGCCGACCTGCGTGTCGAGTTCGGCGGCAACGCGGCGCGCGACGCTGCGCGCGGCAACGCGGCGCGGCTGCGTGCAGCCGATCATGCCGGCGACGCCGCGGCCGGCGGCCAGGCACAACTTGGGCAATTGTGTACTTTTCCCGGAACCGGTTTCGCCCGCCAGCACGATCACCTGGTGCTTGCGGATCCATGCGACGATATCGTCTGCACGTGCCGCGATCGGCAAGTCTTCCGGAACACCGATTGCCGGCACGCTCGCGACGCGTGCCGCGTAGCGCGCCTGAGCCTGCCTCAGCCGTCGCTGCCAGTCGGCAAGCACCGTCGTCGGTGGCGGATCGCGCTGCGCCAGGCGGTCGAGAGCGCGCGTCAACGCATGCCGGTCGCGCAGCGTCGTTGCGTCGAGCCCGACGCGCAGCGCATCGCACTCGGTCTGATTTTTCATTCTTTCACGGACCTGCAGTTCGCGCTGTCAGCGCTCAGGCGGCGCGCCCGGAGCGATAGGTCTCAACTATGAGCACCATAGTTACAATTCATTTTTCGGACCGGGCGCTGAGCATTATATTCACTGTTGCGCTCATCAATGGAGATCGCCATGGCCAGAAACAAGACCGATTCATCCCGCATCGACCTCAAGAGCAAGCTGCGCGAGAGCATGGTGGCGCTGCTGAACCGGCAGCTCGCCGATACTCTGGATTTGTATACACAGGTCAAGCAGGCGCACTGGAACGTCAAGGGCGCGAATTTCATCGCGCTGCACGAGTTGTTCGACAAGCTCGCCGAAGAGCTCGAAGGTCCGGTCGACGATATCGCCGAACGGGTGACCGCGCTCGGCGGCGTCGCGCGCGGCACGAGCCGCGTCGCGGCGCGGGAATCACGCCTGCCGGAATTCCCGCTCGATCGCGTCGAAGGATTGACGGCTGTCGCGCTGCTGGCGGATCGCTATGCGGCTCTGGGAGCGTCGACGCGGGCCGCGATCGAGACCGCGGGCCGCGAAAGCGACGCCGATACGTCGGATCTGTTCACGGGGATTTCGCGCGGCCTCGACAAGGCTTTGTGGTTCCTCGAAGCGCACCTGATCCAGGACGATCCATCCCGTTGAGGTCGGAGGGGAGGCGGCTATCGCCGCCAACCCCTCTCCCGCCCACCGCCCTGGGCCGCGAGTGATTTCCGCAATTGCCGACGTGCGGTGGCGCGTGGAGGTGGGCGACCTCTCCCACAAAGGGGAGAGGTGCCCGAACGAGCCCTCCCATCGAGGGGAGGGCGGGTGGGTGTGAACCCGTCGGTCGGTTGCCGCCAAGACTCGTTGTGCGGCGCTGTTGCTCTCAGCCCTCCCCTTGAAGGGGAGGGTTGGGTTGGGCGGGGATGGTGCCGGTACCGCCTAGCTGATCAGTCGCGTTCAAAGGGGTTCTCGAAGCGCTCGTTCTTTTTCTCGCCGCCGCCTTTTCCGCCGCCTGTCTGTGCCGGCGCTGCCGCCGGTACTTCCACAGGTTCGATCTGCTTCGCCTTCAGCGCGGCGTTGAGTTTGGCCAGATCGGTTTTCTGGAAGTTCGCGAACTCCGTTTCGACGTCGCCCAGCTCATGCTGCAGCGCCTCGGTGCGTTCGATCAGGTAGTCGCCGGGCTTGCCTTCGTACTGCATGATCGCGCCGTACAGATCGTCGGTGTATTCGCGCAGGCGCTGCTCGCCGGTGATCGCGCCGCCTTCCTTGGTCGCCACGATCTTCTTGCGGATCGTATCGGCCTTGTCGTTGGCCGCATCGAGCTGCTTGCGCGTGGCGTCCTTCTCCGGCAATTTCGCCGCACGTTCGCTGATGCCCGTGCGCACGGCATTGATCTTGTAGGTCAGGTCGCTCATCTCGCCGAACATCGCGTGCACTTTCATCGCCGCGTCGAACTGGGCCTTGCGATCGGCTGCCGAGAACGTCGCGCGCCGGTCGAGGCCTATGTCGAGCTTGGTCTCGTAGGTCTTGTCGCCCTTGGTCAACTTCACGGTATACGTGCCCGGCACGACGCGCGGGCCCTGAGTACCGTTGAACGCGAGCTGCGCCGCGCGCGGCACGCGCGGCGGCTTGACCTGCATGTTCCACTCGACGCGATTGAAGCCGCGGCGCTCGCTGGCCGGCAGCGTGTCGACCAGCATGCCGCTGGCGTCGAAGACCTCGAGCTTGATCTTGCCGAACAGATGACGCGCGCGCTGGTAGTACGTGATCACGGCACCATTCGGCGGATTCGGGCCGGCATAGCTGGCATCTCCTTCCGGCCAGCCACCGAATGCGCGCATGCGCTGCGTCTGCGGGCGACCAGCCACGAACACGGCGTCGCTCGAGAGCATCTGCGGCGTCAGCTCGCGCAACGGCGTGATGTCATCGATGATCCAGATGCCGCGGCCGTGGGTCGCGACGACGAGGTCCGAATCGCGCGCCTGCACGACCAGGTCGTGAACCGAAACGGCCGGGAAATTGCCGCCCTTGAATTGCGCCCACTGGTTACCGCCGTCCGGCGAGATCCACAGGCCGAATTCGGTGCCGAGGAACAGCAGGTTGGACTTGACCAGGTCTTCCTTGATCACGAACGCGTAGCCACGCACACCCTGCTCGGGTGACACGATGCGGATCCATGACTTGCCGTAGTCGGTGGTCTTGTAGACATACGGCGTCATGTCGCCATAGGTATGGCGATCGAATGCGGCGAACGCGGTGCCGGCGTCGAAATTGCTCGCCTGCACCCAGTTCACCCAGGAGTTCTTCGGCAAGCCCTTGATGTTGCCGACGACATTGTTCCAGTGACTGCCGCCGTCGCGTGTGATCTGCACGTTGCCGTCGTCGGTGCCAACCCAGATCAGCTTGCCGTCCTTCGGCGATTCGCTGATCGAGTAGATCGTCGTGTGCGCTTCGGCGGCGGAATTGTCGATCGTGACGCCGCCGGACTGCTCCTGCTTCTGTTTCGCCGGATCGTTTGTGCTCAGGTCCGGCGAAATGCGCTCCCAGGTCTGGCCATGATCGCGCGTGCGGAACAGGAACTGCGCGCCGATGTAGACCGTGCCTTTTTCGTTCGGTGACAACGCGATCGGCGTGTTCCAGTTCCAGCGCAGTTTTTCCTTGTAGTGCGCGGTCGGCTGGATATTGCGCAACTCGTGCGTCTTGCGATTGACGCGGCCGATCGTGCCACCCTGCGCCTCGGCGTAGATGTAGTCGTCGTCTGCCGGATCGGGGAACATCCAGAAGCCGTCGCCGCCGTACATGTTCTCCCAGCGCGAATTGGTGATACCGCCCGGATAAGCCGAATCGCCTACCCACGATGAGTTGTCCTGCAGGCCACCGTAGACGCGGTACGGGTCGGCGTTGTCGACACTGACGTGATAGAACTGCGACACCGGCAGGTTGTTGCCCTTCCACCACTGGTTGCCGGCGTCTTCGGAGAACCAGAGGCCGCCGTCATCGCCGGCGATCACATGCGCGGGGTTCTTCGCGTCGACCCAGACGACATGGAAGTCGCCGTGCGCGCCGCCGCCGACATTGGCGAAGCTTTTGCCTCCGTCGAGACTCTGGATCAGCGCCAGGTCCGGTTTGAAAAGGCGATCCGGATTGGTCGGATCGACGATCAGGTTGCCGAAGTAGAACGGGCGCCAGACCATCATCTGGCTGTTGTCGCGCTTGTCCCAGGTAGCACCGCCATCGTCGGAGCGGAACAGCGCCGAATGCTCGGATTCGACCATCGCGTAGACGATCTTGCCGTTCGACGGCGCCACGGCCACAGTGACGCGGCCGTACGGCTTGGTCGGAAAACCCTTGCTGCCCTTGTCGGTGACTTCGGTCCAGCTCTTGCCGCCATCGGCGCTGCGGAACAGGCCGCTTCCGCTGGGCTTGGTCGGGTCTTCTCCGCCGGAACGGAACGTCCAGCCTTTGCGGCGGAAATCCCACATGCCGGCGAACAGCACCTGCGGATTCTGCGCATCCATCGACAACGAGGCGCAGCCGGTCGACAGATTCGGCCCCTTGAGGATCAGTGACCAGCTCTTGCCGCCGTCGGACGTCTTGTACAGGCCGCGATCGGCCGAGTCACTCCACAGTTTGCCCGGGACGCAGGCGTAGACGCTGTTCGAGTCCTTCGGATCGACGATGATCCTGACGATCCGCTCGGAATTCTTCAGGCCCATGTTGGTCCACGTATCGCCGCCGTCGGTCGACTTGTAGATGCCGTCGCCGATCGACACGGTATTGCGCGTCCATGATTCGCCGGTGCCGACCCAGACCGTCTTCGGGTTGTTCGGATCCAGGCTGATCGTTCCAATGGACTGCACCGGCTGCTTGTCGAACACCGGATGGAAAGTCGTTCCGCCATCGAGCGATTTCCAGACGCCGCCCGAGGCAGCGCCGACGAACAATGTCGTGCGGCCATCGTCCTCGTGGCGCCCGGCGAGCGCGGCGATGCGTCCGCTCATCGCGGCCGAACCGATATTGCGCGCCCCAAGGCCGGAAATCGTGCCGGCGTCGAACTTCACCGCGGCCGCCGGTTCTGCGGCCAGCGCCGCGGCCAGCGGCAGGGCACAGCCAATCACACTCGTGAGTCTCGTCTTGCTCAGCATGGTCTGTCCCCTGTCTTATTTGCCGGCCGGAAAAGCGAACAGCGCGTCGTCGAGCGCCGGGTTCGCTTCCGCCTTGTCCACGGTGAACTTGGTGCGCTGCGTATCGCCCGCGCTGCCGTTCGACGTCGCGAATGCGATGAAGGTACCGTTGACCTTCTCGTAGTCGCTGAAGTCGGTCACGTCACGCTGCTCGACGCCACGCACGGTGCGCTGCTGCAGCGTACGAATGACGAGAAACGCATCCGGGTCGAAATAGACGTATTCGACGTCGCCATTCTTCAGCGTCACCTTGAGCTTGTGCGCTTCGGTGCCGTCGACGTCCTCGGTGCCCAGGTATTCGAGCTTGTTGCCCTTGGCCGCGGCATCGATCCAGCTGCCATCGAAATCGGCCGATTCAGCGAGGTTCTTGGCGTCGTCGGCCGACGTGCGCTCGGGATCCTTGCGGCCCTGGAACGGAGAAATTCGCCATGCTTCCTTGCCGTCATAGGACTGCACCAGCGTCATGCCCTGCAGCGTGCCCTCGAAGCGATACGCTCCGGGCCGCTTGTAGAGCTGCACGGCGTCGATCTCGGCGCCGAAGCCGCCGAGAATCATCTTGCCGGACAGGCGCAGCGACTTGATCGCGCTCAGGCTCTCCATTCCGCCACGCGCCGCGACGTTCTTCGCGACCAGCTCATCCGTCGTCATCGCCTGCGCCGAGACGGCGACCAGGAAAACGGATGCCAAAAACCAACCCTTGCCGATTCGCATGGCAACTCCCCTCTGATTCAATTGGGTATGACCAAGTGGGTATGACCAAATGGAAAAAACGGGACCCACTGCTCCGCCGCCGAGCTTAACGCAATATCCGCCCTGCGAACGATGGGACGAAAGTCATGGGTCCGGCCTCTCGTCCGATTCGTGCCTTTGGTCCTATCCGACGCGAAGGCGGATCGGCGTAGAATCCGCGGTTTCGTCTGGACCGATAATGCCATCATGATCCGACTCAACACGCGTTCATCCAAACTCGCCGCGCTTGCGTTGACTGCGTTGAGCGCGCTCGCCCCGACGGTACATGCTGCCGACGAATCCGCTGACGCCATGCGCTGGCGCCTGATCGGTCCGTTCCGTGCCGGCTGGAGCACGACAGCGGCCGGCGTTGCCGACGCACCCGACACCTGGTACTTCGGCGCGGCGGGCGGCGGTGTCTGGAAGACGACCGACTCGGGCGCGACCTGGCACGCGGTGTTCGACAGCGTCAAGGCAAACAACATCGGCGCGCTCGCCGTGGCGGCCAGCGACCCGAACGTGATTTACGTCGGCACCGGCCAGGTCACCTCGCGCTACGACATCGCCCACGGCGACGGAGTATACAAATCCACAGACGCCGGCAGGACCTGGCGGCACATCGGCCTCGACGCGACGCGCTACATCGGTGCGATCAAGGTCGACCCGCGCGACGCCAACAAGGTGCTGGTTGCCGCGGCCGGACATGCGTTCGGAACCAACCCCGAGCGCGGCGTGTTCCGTTCCGTCGACGGCGGCAAGACCTGGACCAAGACGCTGTTCGTCGACAACGCGACCGGCGCAGTAGACATCACCTCCGACCCGGTCAACCCGGACATCGTCTTCGCCTCGACCTGGCGCATGCGCTACTGGCCGTGGCTGCACTATTTCATGTCCGAAGCCGGCGAAGGCAGTGGCGTATACAAATCCAGCGACGGCGGCGCGACCTGGAAACGCGTCGCCGGCAACGGCTTTCCGGGCGGCAAGATCGGTCGCGTTGGTGTCGCCGCGGCGCACACGTCAGCCGGCACGCGCGTCTACGCGATCGTCGAGAGCGAGGACGCCGGCGGCCTGTATCGCTCCGACGACGGCGGCGCGACCTGGCAGCTGGTCAACAAGAACAAGGCGGGCGCCAACGGCTACTTCGCCAGCATCACCGTAGCGCCGAACGATCCGGATGTCGTCTACTTCATGAGCCAGTCGGTGTGGCGCTGCGACAAGGGCGGCAGTCATTGTGAAACCTTCAAGGGTGCGCCGGGTGGCGACGACTACCATCAGATGTGGATCAACCCGAAGCATCCGGAGCGCATGATCGTCGCCAGCGACCAGGGCACGGCTGTCAGCGTCAACGGCGGCGGCAACTGGAGCGACTGGTACAATCAGCCGACCGGGCAGTTCTATCATCTGGCCGCCGACAATCGCTATCCGTACTGGGTCTACTCGGGGCAGCAGGACAGCGGTACCGCCGGCGTCGCCAGCCGCAGCGACTATGGTGCGCTGAGCTTCCGCGACTGGCATCCGGTCGGCGGCGACGAGCGCGACTACGACGTGCCCGACGCGCAGGATCCGGACATCGTCTACGGCTCCGGCCTCGGCGGCCGGCTGTCGCGCTGGGATGCGCGCACCGGCGAGGTGCAGAACATCTCGCCGTGGCCGATTCCAAGCTACGGCGCGCGTGCCACCGACGTAAAGTACCGCTATACCTGGATCACGCCGATCGCGGTGTCGCAGAACGCGCCTTACCCGATATACCAGGGCGCGCAGGTGCTGTTCCGCTCGACCGACCAGGGTCGCAACTGGAGCACGATCAGCCCGGACCTGTCGGCGAAGTCGCCGAAGGCCACGAAGTGCGAAGGCGACCTGGCGCCGCCGGCCGCGCGCGAATGCGGCTACGGCGTGATCTACTCGATCGGTCTGTCTCCGCGCGACAACGACGAGATCTGGATCGGCACCGACGACGGCCTGATCCGGCGCACGCGCGACGGCGGCGCGCACTGGGACAACGTCACGCCGGCGAAGCTGATCGCACCGTGGGCGAAAGTCGCGACGGTCGACGTCTCGGCGGCGACGCCGGGCAGCGTGTACGCCGCTGTCGACAACCATCGCCAGGACGATTTCCGTCCGCACGTGCTGCGCACGCGCGATTCCGGCAAGTCCTGGCGCGAAGTCGTCAACGGCCTGCCGTCGACGAGCTTCGTCGACGTCGTGCGTGCCGATCCGGTCAAACCGGGATTGCTCTACGCCGGCACCGATCTGGGCGTGTTCATCTCATTCGACGATGGCGATCACTGGCGGCCATTGCAGACCGGCCTGCCGCCGGCCTGGGTGCGCGACCTGCTCGTGCACGGCGACGACCTGATCGCGGCGACACAGGGCCGCGCGATCTGGATCCTCGACAACGTCACGCCGTTGCGCCAGCACGAACGCGTCGCGAAGAACGACGCTGCGATCCTGTTCGATCCGGCCGTAGCGATCCGCGTGCGCGACAGCCAGAACAAGGACACGCCGCCACCGGCCGACACGGCGCTCGGCCAGAATCCGCCGGCCGGTGCGATGATCGATTACGCGCTCGCGCAGGATGCACACAAGGTCGTGCTCGAAATCCGTGATGGCGCTGGCAAGGTCGTGCGCCGCTTTGCCAACGACGACGCCACCGGACCGGACGCGCACCGCTACTTCACCGAATCGTGGGCGGGGAAACCACAGGTTCTTTCGGGCCGAACCGGCACGCACCGTTTCGTGTGGAATCTGCGCGCACCGCGCCCGCGCGCCGCGCGTTACGGCTACAGCATCGCTGCCGTATTCAGCGAAGGCACGCCGATCGTGCCGGAGGGCATGCTCGTTGCGCCCGGCGACTACACCATCGCGCTCAACGTCGATGGCAGCGAGTCGCGGGCGACGCTGAAAGTCGTCGCCGACCCGCGCGTTGCGCTCGATGCCGGCGCCGTGCGCGACGCGTCGGCGTTCGCGGCCGAGATTGCCGCGGCGCTCGACCGCAACTTTGTCGCGTTCGGCGAAATGCAGTCCGTCGACAAGCAGATCGAAACGGCGAAGAAGCAGGCCAAGGCCGATTCGAGCGGCAAGGCTGTGCATATGGCGATCGAGAAGTTCAAGGCAGCGACGAAGCCGCTGCGCTCCGGTGACAGCGAGACCAGCACAAACCTCGGCGCCATCGGTGAACTGCTCGGCGGCCTCGTGACGGACATCGAGGGCAGCGACCGGGCGCCGACGCAGCCGCAGCACGCAGCGCTGGCCGCCTGCAACGAACGCATGACCCGTGCCGCTGCGCTGTGGGAACGGGTGAAGCACGGCGAACTTGCGCAGGTCGACACGGCGCTCAAGGCGGCAGGCTTCGACGCGGTGACGATCCCGGCTGCAGATCAGATCAAGCTGACGAGCACGCCAGAGTCGGTCGAGCGGCCGTAGCGCACCGTCGCGCGCAACACTCTCCGAGCCCGCTCCTGAAGACTGCCTGAGGGAGTGGGTTACGGTGGGAGATTATTTTAAGGCGGATTGACGCGGATTAGTTGCGAGAAACCTTACCTGCCTTGATCCGCGTTCATTCGCGTTGATCCGCGTCGAAGATGCCCTCGCCGTCGCCCAACTGTCGCCCTTGATCTGTCGGGCTTGAGCTTGTTGAGCGACCGACGACCAGTGGCGCGACTTCACCACCAGACGAAATACAGGGCGGCGAGAATCAGTACGACACCGATGGCGCCGACATTGAATCCGGTCGACGTGCGATAACTGACGTCGCGTGTCGCAATGCGGTCGGACGCGCCGCTCGGCGGCGTTGCCAGCGAAGTCACGATCGCGATGACCAGAGCGAGCAGGAAGACCAGTCCCATGCGATTCATGAACGGCAGGTCCGGCCACAGCGCCTTCAACCCGATCGACAGCAGGAACGATGCGATCGTTCCGGCGAGTGCACCGGTTTCGTTGGCACGCTTCCAGAACAGGCCCAGCAGGAAGATCACGACGATGCCCGGCGTGAAGAAGCCGGTGTACTCCTGGATGTACTGGAACGCCTGGTCGAAACTGCCGAGCAGCGGCCGCGCCGCGGCGATGCCAAGCGCAATCGCCACGACCGCGGTGAGGCGGCCGACACGAACCAGTGTGTGCTCGTCCTTCGGCGCACCGGTCTTGGCATAGATGTCGAGCGTGAAGATCGTCGCGATCGAATTGATCTTCGACGCGGTAGACGACACGATCGCAGCGATCAATGCGGCGAACACGAGGCCGACGATTCCGGTCGGCAACAGCTGCATCATCGACGGGTAGGCCATGTCAGAGCGCGGCAGGTCCGGGACGAGCATGACCGCGGCGATTCCCGGCAGCACGATGATGACTGGCATCAGCAATTTCAGGTAGGCGGCGAAGATCACGCCCTTCTGCGCCTCGCCGATGCTCTTCGCCGCGAGCGCGCGCTGGACGATATACTGATTGCAACCCCAGTAGCTGATGTTCGCGATCCACATGCCGCCGATCAGCACGGCCAGGCCTGGCAACTCCTTGTAGTGCGGATTTTCCGGCGTGAGGATCATGTGGAAATGCTCCGGCGCGCGGGCGACCAGCGTGCCGAAGCCGGCGATGATGCCGGCGCCGGCGCCGATGCGGCTCAGGGTCAGCCCGGATATGAGCAGGCCGCCCAGCACGAGCAGCGACACCTGCACAATGTCGGTCAGCGCGACCGCGCGCAGGCCGCCCCACAACTGGTACAGCAGCGCGAACGCGCCGAGTGCGACCAGCGCCGTCGTCTGGTCGATGCCGGCAACGCGATTCACCGCGATCGAGCCGAGCCAGATGATCGACGTCAGATTGACGAACACGTAGAGGCCGAGCCAGAACACCGCCATCAGCATGCGGATGCGCGCGCCGAAGCGCTGCTCGAGAAACTGCGGCATTGTATAAATCTGGTTGTGCAGGAAGATCGGCAGGAACCACTTGCCGACGATGACCAGGGTCAGTGCCGCCATCCATTCGTAGGAAGCGATGGCCAGGCCGATCGCGTAGCCGGATCCGGACATGCCGACGATCTGCTCGGCCGAGATGTTGGCCGCGATCAGCGAAGCGCCGATCGCCCACCACGGCAGCGAACGCGAGGCGAGGAAGTACTCAGCCGAGGTCTTCTGTTCACCGCCGCGGCTGCGCGAAACCCACTGCGCGAGTCCGAACAGGAACACGGCGTAGACGGCGACAATGGTCCCATCGATCCAGCTCAGTTGCATCGACACGTTCTCCCCGATGAAAAACCCAATGACGTTGGCGCCACTCCGGACCACGATTCGCGTCCGGCGGCGATTTCGATCACCGCTTGCAGCCGCGCGCGACGAAAACGATCATTCGCACAGCGCTGCCACGCGTCACGAGTGTATTCAGTCCATCGGGTTCCCGGCGATTGAATAGGTATGCAGCCGCGAATTTCCGGCCTGTCGATCGTGCTGCACTGCAGCACCCGTATTGCACTGCAAGGCGAGTTGTACGCGCTGCTCTGGCACAATCGCCATCGTACCGTCGCAGCCGGCGCGTGCGCAGCAGGAGGCCGTCATCGGCAGCAAAGACAAAGCCACATCCCTGGTAATCGCTCACCTGGCCGGTGTTTCACAGCCGACGGTTTCGCGCGCGCTGCGCGGCAGCCCGATGGTAAACGAAGCCACGCGCTCGAAGATCCTGAAGATCGCGCGCGAACTCAACTACAAGGTCGACAAGAACGCCTCGAACCTGCGCTGCCAGCACAGCGGCACGCTGGCGCTGCTGCTGTTCGAGGACCCGGCGCCGGACGACTCGCTGATCAACCCGTTCTTCGTCTCGATGCTGGCATCGATCACGCGCGCCTGCGGGCAGCGCGGCTACGACCTGCTGATCTCGTTCCAGCAACCGGCCAACAACGACTGGCAGTCCAGTTTCGAGGAAAGCAACAAGGCCGACGGCATCATCCTGCTCGGTTACGGCGACTATCTGGACTATCGGCGTCGCCTCGAATTCCTGAACGCGCGCGGCACGCATTTCGTGCGCTGGGGCGCGGTGCTGCCCGATCAGCCCGAGTTGTCGGTCGGCTGCGACAACCGCAGCGGCGGGTTCGACGTCACGCAACACCTGCTGGAACGCGGCGCACGGCGCATCGCCTTCCTCGGCGATGCTTCGAACCACTACCCGGAGTTCCTCGGGCGCTACCGCGGGCATTGCGAGGCGCTGCATGCACAGGGGCTCAGCGTCGATCCGCAGCTCCAGGTCGCTGCCATTTCTTCGGAACAATCCGGATTCGATGCCGCCAACGCGCTGCTCGGCCGCAGGGTTGCCTTCGACGCGATCTGCGCGGCCAGCGACCTGATCGCGATCGGCGCGATGAAGGCGCTGCTGGCTGCCGGCATGCGCGTACCGGACGATGTCATCGTGTCTGGTTTCGACGACATCCCGCTCGCCGCATTCGTCAATCCGAGCCTGACGTCGATGCAGCAGGATACCAAGGTCGCCGGCACGATCCTGGTCGAAACGCTGCTGAAGATGATCCGCAACGAGCCGGTCGAGAACCAGATCATCCCGGTTTCGCTGGTGGTCCGGGATTCCACCAGCCGCAGCGTACGTCCGGTCGTCGCGCGCGTGCGCCGCGCTTCCTGATCCGGCGCATCGCCGGCAAGCGTTTTACTGAATTCGTATGCAGCAAATTGTCTGCGCACGGACGGGCGCGTTAGTCTTGGATCAGGGCATTCCGCCTTCGCGCAGTCACTCCCGATGAATGGACCGTTCGCACGCCCTGGCCACGCGCCCCATTTCCTGCAAGCGATGATCCTGCGCCGGCGCCTCGGCTGTGCGCTGCTGCTGTCTGCAGGACTGGCCGGCTGCACCGCGCCCCCGCTCGAGAAGACCTTCGCGCAGGCCGCGTCATCATGCCGGCCCGCGCCGTTTGCGGACCGCCTTTTCTTGCGAGGCTCGATCACCCATTGGGCGTTGCGCGACGACATGGCGTTTCAATACATTTGCGACACGTACGTGCTGAATGTCGATGCGACCGAGACGCAGGAATTCAGGATTACCGATGCGCAATCGAAGCCGGCGACATCGTTTGGCGCGGCGACGCGCGAGCTGGGCCGGCTGGAACCCGGGCAGGCGACGCCGACGACGCGTGCTGCCGACGTGCGACGGCTCGAAAACCTGCAATTCCCATTCTCCGGTGCGCACACGATCCGGCTGCGATTTGCGGCTGCGACCGGAAGTGACGCGCCGGCTCCGGCGATCACGATCGGTGCGCGCGATTTTGCCGATCCGGCTGCCACCCCGGTCGAAGACCCTGTGGCGCGAAGCCTCAGGTTCGACTCGCGCGATACGCACAGCAAGTCGCCGTTCGGCGCCGTCGTCGCCGGCAGCGAAGTGACGTTCGACCTCAGTGCACTTCCCGGCGTCGCGTCGGCGACGCTGGTCGTCGAGCGACGCCGCCTGGAAGGTCCGCAGGAAGTCCTCGACTACGGCGAGGTGGCGCGCGTCCCGTTGCAGCGCAGCGCCGGCGCCGAGCGCGAGCATTGGCGCGGAAGCTTCCGTTTCTCCGATATCGGCATCTATGGCTACTACTTCGCCGTCGCGATCGGCGAGCGCCGCTACTGGTATCAGAACAACGCCGACCCGATCTACTGGACGCGCGAGCTCGGCTCGAACGGGCTCGGCATCGCCACCGGCGTCGGCGATGCGCAGCGTATCCGCCGTTTCCGCCAGACTGTTTTTCGTGCCGACTACGAAGTGCCGGGATGGGCGCGCGATGCCGTGTTCTATTACATTTTCCCGGAGCGCTTCCGCAATGGCGATCGTGGCAACGATCCGAAGCCGGGACCGAATACGTTCCACGACAAGTCCGTCGAGGTGCACTCGAACTGGCTCGACAAACCATGGCTGCCGCGCTCCGGTGACGGCTCCGACGATGTCTACGGCAACGATTTCTTCGGCGGCGATCTGGCCGGCATCATCGACAAGCTCGACTACATCGCTGCGCTCGGCGCGAACACGCTGTACCTGACGCCGATCTTTCGCGCCGTCAGCAACCACAAGTACGACACCGCCGATTACCGGCACATCGATCCGCACTTCGGCAGCGATGCGGATTTCGAGCGGCTGACGCGTGCCGCCGCGAAGCGCGGCCTGCGCGTGCTGCTCGACACATCGCTCAACCACTCCGGCAGCGATTCGGTCTACTTCGACCGCTATGCAAAATATCCGGAACTGGGCGCATTCGACGGCGGAAAGATCCAGCCGGAGTCCCCGTACGCCGACTGGTACCTCTTCGATCCGGCGCAGAGCGATCCCGACAAGCAGTATCACGGCTGGGCAGGTGCGCGGGATCTGCCGGAACTCAACAAGTCGTCGCCCTCGTTCCGCACATTCGCGTTCGGCGCTGCCGACTCGGTCATGAAGCGTTGGCTCGACCGCGGTGCGTCCGGCTGGCGCATGGATGTCGCACCGTGGGTGCCGGACGAGTTCTGGCGCGAATGGCGCGTGGCGGTCAAGACGCACCGTCCCGACGCGCTGACCGTCTGCGAGACCCAGTTCGAATCGGCCAAGTTCTTCCTCGGCGACGAATTCGACTCGACCATGAACTACATCTTCCGCAACGCGGTCGAAGACTACGCCAACGGCAAGGATGCACGCACGATCTATCGTGCCGTCGAACTGATGCGCGAGGACTATCCGCCGCAGGCGTTCTATGCGCTGATGAACCTGTTGTCGACGCACGATTCGGCGCGCGCGCTGTTTGACTTCGGCTGGCGCGACGACAACGCCGACGCGGCCACGGTCGCACTTGCCAAGCAACGGCTGCGCCTGGCCGTCTTCTTCCAGATGATCTTCCCCGGCGCACCGGCGGTGCTGTACGGCGACGAGGCCGGCGTCACCGGCGGCGACGATCCGTTCAACCGCGTCACTTATCCCTGGGCCGACATGGGTGGCAAGCCGGACCTCGAACTTATTGCCGAGTACAGGCGCCTGATCGGCATGCGCAACGCGCATCCACTGCTGCGCCGCGGTTCGATCGATGCGCCGGCATACATCGACGATCACGTCATCGTGCTGATCCGGCGCGACGCCGGTCGCTGGGCGATCACCGCAACGAATAATGATCGCACGCCGCGCACGATCACGGTCACCGTGCCCGCCGCACTGGCCGGCGCATCGGCGACCGACGTGCTGACCGGCAGGCGAACGAAAGCGGCCGGCAGTGCGCTGACAATGACGGTGCCGGCGATGTTCGGCAGCGTGCTGGAGTACCGCGAATGAACTGCGGAAACCGGCTGGCGTTGCGACTGGCAGCCTGCCTGTTCGCCGCCACTGCGGTCACGGCGCAGGAACGCGCGGCCGGACCCGCAATACAGCCCGGCAGCGCACAGTCCAACGTGCAGGTATTGCCGCCCCTGATGATCCCCGGACTCGACCGTCCGCGCGCGATCCGCCTGTACCTGCCGCCGGACTATGAAAAGTCCAAGGCACGCTATCCGGTGCTCTACATGCACGACGGCCAGAACCTGTTCGATGCGGCAACCAGCTTTGCCGGCGAATGGGAGGTCGACGAAACGCTCAACCGGCTGGCACAGACAAAACACCTCGAGCTGATCGTCGTCGGCATCGACAATGGCGGCGAGCACCGCATGCAGGAAATGACGGCCTGGGACAATACTCGCGGCAAGGCCGAAGGCGAAGCCTACATGGCGTTCGTCGTCGACGTCGTCAAGCCGTATATCGATGCCCGTTACCGGACCAAACCGGATCGCACGCACACCGCGATCATGGGAAGTTCGCTCGGCGGGTTGATCTCGCACTACGCGATCCACCGCTACCCGCAGGTGTTCGGCATGGCCGGCCTGTTCTCGCCGTCGTACTGGTATGCTCCTGAGGTTTACGCGTATACGGCGGCCCATCCATTGCCGCATGATGCCAGGCTGTACTTCTACTGCGGCGGCCGGGAAGATGCACACATGCTCGGCAACATGAGGCGCATGCTCGAACGCGAGCGCGCTTCCGGCCTGCCGGCGCAACAGCTCGAAGTGGCCGTCGATCTCGGCGCAAAGCACAGCGAAGCCGCCTGGCGCAAGCAGTTCCCGCGCGCCGTTGCCTGGCTTTTTTCCGGTCCCCAGTGACAGTGATGGCGAGCACGCAGCAACTGATCGCCTTCAATCCGCGGCCGCGCATCGAACGCATCGAACTGATCCCTGGACAGGCCTGCCTCGTCATCGACGATGCGCTGCTCGAACCGCAACGGCTGGTCGACTTCGCCGCTGCGCAGAGCGACGCATTCGGCCGCGTCGACTTCAACGCATACCCCGGCATTCTGCTGCCGACGCCGGGAATGATCTCCGGTGCGCTCTCCGCCTTTTTTGTCGAACACGTGCGCCGCCTGTTCGACGCGCGGCGCGTGCTGCGCATGCACAGCCGCCTGGCGCTCGTGACCTTGCCGCCGGAGGAGCTGCAGCCGTGGCAGTGCATCTGCCACGCCGACCACCTCGAGACCGACCCGCGGCTGTCAATCCAGGCCTCCGTTCTGTACCTGTTCAAGGATGCTCTGCTCGGCGGCACGAGCTTCTACGATCCATTGCTGTCGCCACGCGAAATAGCGCAGATGTTCCACGATGCCGGCACGATGCCACCCGCGGATTTCACGCGGCGCCACGGAATTGCGCCAGGCTATCTCTGCGATTCGAACCGGTATTTCCGCCGCGTCGGCGGCGTCGACGCCAAATGGAATCGTCTGATCTTCTACGACGGCGCCATGCTGCATTCGGGCGACATCCGCGCACCGCACCGGCTCAGCGCCGACCCGCGCCGCGGGCGGCTCACGCTCAATGCCTTCTTCACGAGCCGGCGCCGGGCCGCCTGACCCGGCTCAGATTTTCGCGGCCGCGCAGTTGCGCGCGATAAACTCGGCGTGTGTCGGCATCGCGACGACGCAACGCTCCATCAGCGCCTTCACGCCGCCGACGAGTTCTTCCAGTTCGGCCGAACCGAGTTCGTCGACAAGCGGGTGGTAGGCGCGTGGCAGGATGCGCTGGCCGATCATGACCTGGACCCAGCTGGTCACGGCGAACAATTCCTCGCCCTCGCGGTAGAAGCGGCCGCTGTCGCGAAACAGATCGATGTTGTCTTTCAGCTGCTCCGGTATCGACATCGTCTGGCAATAGTTCCAGAACGGCGTGTCGTCGCGCTCCGTCGCGTTGTAGTGCAGGATCAGGAAATCGCGGATGCGCTCGAACTCGAACGTCATCTGCCGGTTGTACCGATCGACCAGCGGCGGCGTGACCGTCCTGCCCGGCATCAGGCTGAGAAGGCGTGCGATGCCGACCTGGACCAGATGGATGCTGGTCGATTCGAGCGGCTCCATGAAGCCGCTCGCCAGGCCGAGCGCAACGACATTCTTGTTCCAGAATTTCTTGCGCTTGCCGGTCGTGAAGCGCAGCGGCCGCGGATCGCCCAGCGCGCGTCCTTCGAGATTCTTCAACAACGTGGCGGCCGCCTCGTCGTCGCTGATGTATTCGCTCGAATAGACGTAGCCGTTGCCCATGCGGTGCTGCAGCGGAATGCGCCACTGCCAGCCGGCACTGCGCGCACTCGAGCGCGTGTACGGCGTCGGCGGCACGACGTTCTCGCTCGGCACGGCCAACGCGCGGTTGCAAGGCAGCCAGTGCGTCCAGTCGTCATAGCCGGTCTTGAGCGTCTGCTCGATCAGCAGCCCGCGGAAACCGGAGCAGTCGATGAACAGGTCGCCGCCGATCTTCTCGCCGCTTTCGAGCACGACGGCCTCGACGAAGCCGTCCTCGCCGCGCCGCGCGACATTGACGATCTTGCCTTCGCTGCGGCGCACGCCGCGCTTCTCGGCGTAGGCACGCAGATAGCGAGCATACAGGCCGGCATCGAAGTGGTAAGCGTAGGCGATGTTCGATAGCGGCGAATTCGGCATGTCGGCCGAGCGCATGAACTTGTTGGCCACCGCGGCGGCCGTATTGATCGAATACGCGCCGATGTCGGCCGCCGTACCGGCCAGGAACTGCTTGAGCCAGTAATGGTGGAACTGGATCAAGCCGCGGTCCTGGCCGATCGTGCCGAATCCGTGGATGTAGCGGTCTCCCACCCTGCTCCAGTCGACGAATTCGATGCCGAGCTTGAACGAGCCTTGCGTAGACCGCACGAAATCGTTCTCGTCGAGCTCGAGCACGCTGTTGAACAGCTTTATCTGCGGAATCGTCGCTTCGCCGACGCCGACGATGCCGATCTCGTCGGATTCGATGAGCCGGATCGAATAGTCGCGGCCCAACACTTTCGCAAACGCGGACGCGGACATCCACCCCGCGGTGCCGCCGCCGACGATGACGATGTTCCTGATGCGCTGGTCGCTCATGTTCGTGGTCGCACGAAGAATGCAAAGAGCTTTTTATCACGGAGGATCAGGCAGGGGAGCTGCACAGAACGCGGAGAGAAGTGATTGTGAGAGATGATGTGCGCCGCCACGTGGCACCGTCGAGTGTGCTCCGAGCTGCCAATTGCCGTAGACCACCCCATAGCTGATTGGTTTTCTCCGTGTTCTCCGTGGTTCAGCCTTCTTTCGTCTTTTGCCGACGTCCGGTACAAAAAAACCCTGCCGTCACGAGTCCGGCAGGGTCGGTTGGATGGAACCGTTTGTCGTCAGAACTTGAAGTTCACACCGAGCAGGTACTGGCGGCCGTAGAGCGTGTACACGCGCGGCTGCGTCCGGTTGTCGTAAAACTCGCGGTACGGCTCATTGAACAGGTTCTGCGCCTGGAAGACGATGTTCAGGCCCTCGAAGGTGCCGCTTTGCAGCGCGTAGCCGAGCTGAAGGTCGGTGACGGTTTCGGCCTGCACGTTGTGGAATTCCTGGTCCGCACCGAACGCCTGCACTTCGCCGAGGAAATCCGAACGATGCGTCGCCGCAATGCGCGCCGAGAACCCGTACTTCTCGTAATAGAACGTCGCCTGCGATACGTACTTGGACAATCCCGGGAACGGCGATGACGTACCGGGACCGTTCGGCTGGATCGAGCTCGAGGTCTTGGCGTAGCTGGCCTGGATGCCGAAGCCGTCGAGCGGCCCCCAGAGGATGTCGAGCGGCAGCGACGCGGTGTATTCCTGGCCGCGCATGTAGCCGCCGGTGCCGTTCGCCGGCTGGCTGAATATACCTTCGGTCGACGCCGGAATCAGATTGCCGTTCGACGGGTTCGGAATGTCGCTGAAATCGCGGATCTGGCTCTGCGTGTAAACGTAGCTCTTCAACTGCTTGAAGAAGAACGTCGCCGAGACATAGGCGCGCGTTTCCCAATACTTTTCATACGACAGGTCGTAGGCGTTCGCGATGAACGGCTTCAGCTCCGGATTGCCGCCGGTGCCTTCGTAGCGGCATGGGATGTCTGTTCCGGTCGCGGTGTTGTGGCATGTCGTGACCAGGACGTCGCTGCCAGGGGTCGTGTTGATGCTGTACTCCGTGCTCGCACGCATCTGGTCGAGGCGTGGCCGCGAGATTTCCTTGCCTGCGCCGAAGCGCAGGTACTGCTCCGCCGGGATATTCAGCACGAGGTTGAGGTCGGGCAGAAAATCGCCGTAGCTGGTGCCACCGCTGACCGGCGCCACGCCGTTGACCGCGTCCGCGTTGGCGACAGCGAACGCGCGCGAGTCCTGGTCGACATGCACGTACTGGCCGCCGAAGTTGCCGCGCAGCGGCAGACCGCCGACTTCGGTGTCGATGTCGAATTTGATATAGCTGGTCGAGACTTTCTCCTTGACCGTCCAGTCCTTGTTCGTAATGTCCTGGTTGTAGTTCGGCAAGAGTACGTAGGACTGGTTGAACACGCAGGTGACATCCCAGCTCAGGATGTCCGGAAATCCGACGTAACCAAGCTTGGTCGACGGAATCAGGCAGCCCGGCGGCACATCCGCCGATGTCGTCTTGCCACCCGGCAGGTTGACGAAGAACTCGTCGGATTCGCGCGTCTTCGTGCGCTGGTTGTAGTTGATGCCGACATCGACCTTGCTGATGAAGCTGTTGAGGTCCTTGCCCAGGTCGATGCGCGCGGCCTTCAGTTCGTCGCTCACCTGCGGGAACTTGATGTAGCCGTCTTGGCCCCAGCCGCCGGAATCGACGAGCTTGATGATGTTCGGATCGGCGTAGTTCAGACCGATGTTGTAGCGCGGCACGCCGGTGTGCGGATTGATCGAGAAATCCCAGGTGTCGGTCGAGCCCGGCGAACCCGGCACGGTACCGGCGTATTCCTCCAGGAAAGACTGGTTCGTGTTGGCCTTGGCGTAACTCAGGTCGCCGGTCGCCTGCCAGCCGTCGCCGAAGCGCAGCTTGTTGTTCCAGCCGATCGACTTGATCTTGTCGTCATGGTGGTCGAGTTCGTCGCGGATGACCGGCTTGACGTTCGACCAGGTGCCGCTGATCAACTGTCCGTTCTGGACCACGGGATCGGAAAGGGTCGTTCCGCTGCCGTATACGAGGCCTTCTTCGAAGCCACCGTAGGTCGTTTCCTGGTTGAATTTCGAGTAGTAGATATCCAGCGTGCTCGTGTACCTGTCATTCGGCCGCCACTCGAGCGTGGCCATCAGGGCATCGCGCGTGCCGTCGTTCGAGTCGGCATAGACCTTGTTGCCGCCGAGAGCCTGTACCGGGCCGCCCGCGGTGTCGCCGGGCGTGCCGGCAGGCACGTTGACCGTAGCGTACCCCCACGATTCCCAGCGTTCGTCCTGCACCGTCGATTTCAGTCGCGCGTAGCCGATGGCAAGACCGAGCGTGTGGTCGAAGTACTGATCGATGTACGAGGCGTTGACGCGATAGCCGTTGTCGTCCGTGTTCGCGTTGACCGGGCCAAGCGAATCCTTCTCGTAGCGCGCGCCAAGCTGCACGACACGCTTGCTGAAGTCGAGCGGGCGCACCGTCTGCAGATCGATCGTGCCGGCGACGCCCTGCCCTATCAGTGATGCTTCGGGTGTCTTGTAGACGACGACGCCGCTGACGAGTTCGGACGGATACTGGTCGAATTCGATCGCGCGGTTGTCGCCGGTCGAAACCTGCTCGCGCCCGTTCAGCAGCGTGCCCGAAAAGTCGCCCGCGAATCCGCGCAGGCTGACGGTCGAAGCGCGGCCGCCGATGCGCTGGACCGCAAGCCCCGGCAGGCGTGAGAGCGACTCTGCGATCGAGTTGTCCGGCAGCTTGCCAATATCCTCGGCGGAAATCGCCTCGACGATCTCGTTTGAATTCTGCTTGACCGAGATCGCCTGCTCGATTGCGGCGCGCACGCCGGTGACCGTGATCTCGCCGAGATTGATCGTGCTTTCATCGGTCGCCTTCTTCGCGGCCGCCGCATCGGTGCCAGCCGGCGCCTGCGCGTCGGCGGCGGCGCCATCCGGCCGTGTCGAATCGGTCTTCTGCGCTGTTGCAGCGCCACTGGAATCCTGCGCCAGTACCGGAGCTGCAAACGCGCTGGCGAGAACCGATGCCACGGTGAAGGCCAGCAGGTTGGGTTTCAGCATTTGTTCCTCTCCCCGAGTCGTGTCGAATGCAACGTCGCGCTGCCATCCACTGGCTCACGTTCGTCATCTGGTCATTTTTCGAAAGCCGCGGACCGCACTTTCGTCCCGCCGCTAGCCTAGACTCATGGCCAGTTGTAAACAATTTGTTGCATACGTATTCATGCGCAAATGCGCGATCGCTCCTGGCGCGTCGGCTAGTCTGAACGCGCCGCCAGTGCGGCGGGATTTGCCGTGGTGCACGGCAGGAGGCGGCCCGCGCCGACGCGTGCGCATCGCGCTGCCGCACGAGACCGTCAAGGTCGTTTCGTATCGTTCCTGACCAGCCTTCCGCCTGGTTCCGATGCCGCGCGATCGGCGCCTGCGCTCAGCCGCCGCTGTTTTTCATGAGCTGCGCGAGCCGCGCGCGCGTGTCGGCGCGCGTCAACGCGTGATCGAAGAAATAGATGCGGACGCCGTGCGCCGGGACCACGATCCTGGCGCGGTTGTCGAACGCGAGTGATTCGTCGCTGAATCCATCCCGCCATTGTCCGCGCTCGAGGTACTTGTCGACGTCGAGCGCTTGTTCGTGCCCGGCCTTGTTCAGCAGCACGAGCGCCGTCTGCGCCACTCCGGCATTTTCGTAGACGCGGTAGAACACGGCCGCGTCGCCCTGCAGCAGGACATCGAGTTGCAGGCCGCGCTGCAGCGCGACCGAACGGCGGCGCACGTTGGCGATCTTTTTCAGGGCCTGGTAGATCCGGCTCTGCGGCGCGGCGTCGACGCGCTGCTGGCCGAAATAGTTGCGGTTGCCGGCGTGCTCGGGCCGCCCGCGCATGAAGCCGGTCTCGGAACCGTAGTAGAGCGCCGGGATGCCGCGCGCCGTGAACAGCCAGTTGTCGGCGTCGATGAAACCATCGTCGGTCGCATCGAGCCGCGCCATGTCGTGGTTGTCATAGAACGTGACCAGTTCGTATGGGTTGCGATACGGCCCGTTTTCCAGATGCAGCGCCGGCTCGAGCAGCGCGTAGTCGCTGCCGGGATGCTCGAACAGCTTCTGCAACTGGCCGCGCAGCGGAAAGTCGAGCAGCGAGATATCACCGCCGTTGCGCTGCGTATACGGCCCGATCTTGCCGGCGTCGTATTCGAAATATTCGCCGAACATGAAGAAGCCGGGGTGCTTCGCGCGTACGCGCTCGGCGAACTTCTTCCAGTAGCCGGCCGGCGTCAGGCCGACGGCATCGATGCGGAACGCCGCCGCGCCCTGCTCGATCCAGTGTTCGTAGGCAGCAACGAAGTAGTCGAGCGCCTGCGGATTGTTCTCGTCGATGTTCGACAGCTGTGCGAGGATCGGCTTGTTCTTGTAGAACGCATGCAGTGGATTGTGTTGTGGATCGAGTTTTTCGGGGGCCAGGTTCTGCTGGTCGGCGACGAGCCTGCCGCTGGCGTCGAAGATCTGCCCGAACTTGGCCTGCGCGACCGGCATGGTCCACGCCGGCGAACCGTGGTTGGCCACGATGTCGAGCACGGTCTTGAGGCCTTTGTCGCGCATGCGCTGCGTGAACGCGGCGAAATCCAGGCCCGGGCTCGGCAGGTGCTCGTCGAGCACAAAGAAGTTGTCGCTCCAGTAGCCGTGGTAGCCGGTCTTGCCGCGATCGGCCAGGCCGCTGGCCCAACGGATCGGATCACCGCCGCTGAATGCCTCGTCGGGATTGTCGGTGATCGGCGTGACCCACACGGCGCTGAAACCGAGGTCGCGTATGTAATCGGCGTTGTCCAGGATGCCCTTGAAGTCGCCGCCGAGATAACCGATGTTGGCGCTTTCGCCATCCGGCCCGGCGATCCGGATGTCGAACGTGCGTCGCGCACCGCCCTGCTCGCGCTGATCGTTCCCCTGGTCGCCGTTGACGAAGCGGTCGGTCATGACGAAATAGATCGCCTCGCCCGCGAACGGTTCGGTCGTGCCGTAGAACGGACCGGAGGTGCCGGGCTTGGCCGGTGGCGTGCAGCCGATGAGCGTTGTCGCGATCGCGAGTGCCATCACAACCGCGGTCGCCGGCCGGTAGCCGGCAGCCGGCAGCCGGCGAGCGAAGAGCGAAGAGCGCGGCTCTTGCCTCGAACTCTCCCGGCTAGCGGCTACCGGCTCCCGGTTGCCGTCGTTACCGTCTTTCATCTCAGACCTCCCGAACCCGCAAAGTGAGCAGGCCCGCGAGGATCAGGCTCAGGCCGCCGATCAGCAGCGCGTTGATCGGCGCGTTGGCGAAAAACGTCTTCAGGAGGAACCCGAGCACGCTCGCCGCGAGCAACTGCGGGATCACGATGAAAAAATTGAAGATGCCCATGTAGACGCCCATCTTGTCCGCCGGCACGCTGTCCGAGAGCAGCGCATACGGCAGCGACAGGATCGAAGCCCAGGCAAAGCCGACGCCGGCCATCGACAGCAGCAGCCAGTGCGGGTCGCGGATCAGCAGAAATGACGCCAGGCCGAGCCCGCCGAGGCAGAGATTGACGCAATGGCTGGCGCGCAGCCCGAGGCGCTTGCACATCGCCGGAATCACGATCGCGGCAACCGCGGCAAAGCCGTTGTAGGCCGCAAACAGCACGCCGACCCAGTTCGCGCCCTCGTTGTAGGCGGCCGACCGGGCATCGCTCGAACCGAAATGTACCGAGGTCACGGCCGCCGTGGTGTAGATCCACATGGCGAACAGCGCGAACCACGAGAAAAACTGCACCACCGCGAGCTGGCGCATGGTCGCCGGCATCGCGCGCATGTCGGCGACGATTTCCGTGAACAGGTTGTGCGAGCGGCTGACGCCGACGGCGAGCTGAACCAGGCCGTAGGCCGCGACGCCGCCGGCCAGCAGGTAGAGCTGCTTGTCGATGTGCGAGAAGTACACGATCGCGACGCCGGCGAGTCCGGCAAAGAGCCAGATCCATGGCGCCGTGCCAGGCGCAACGCGTGCAACCTGCGCACTCCGGGTTCGCGCCGAATCGAATTCCGCCAATTGCCCGGGCGGGTATTCGCGCGTCGACAGCACGGTCCAGCCGATCGCCCCGAACAACGCGGCGGCGCCGGCATAGAACGCGTACCGTACCGTATCCGGTATTGCTCCGGCAGGCGCAGTGTTGCCCACACCGAATTTCGCCAGCAGCCACGGCAGCAGGCTCGCCACGACCGAACCGATGCCGATGAAAAAACTCTGCATGGCGTATCCGCCGGCACGTTGCGACGACGGCAACTGGTCGCCGACGAACGCGCGAAACGGCTCCATCGAGATGTTGATCGATGCATCGAGGATCCATAGCAGCCCGGCTGCGATCCACAGTGCCGGTGAATTCGGCATCGCGACCAGCGCGAGTGTTGCCAGGATCGCTCCGCTCAGGAAATAGGGACGGCGCCGTCCCAGCGCGTTCCAGGTACGATCGGAAAAATAGCCGACGATCGGCTGCACCAGCAGGCCGGTCAACGGCGCGGCGATCCACAACACCGGGATGTCGTCGACGCTGGCCCCCAGTGTCTGGAAGATGCGGCTGACGTTCGAGTTCTGCAGGGCAAACCCGAACTGGATGCCCATGAAGCCGAAACACATGTTCCAGATCTGCCAGAAGCTCAGGCGCGGCTTGGTGCTCATCGCGGCTCGTGCCGGGTGCTCATCGTGCAGTCCCCATTTTGTTCAGCTCGTTCAGTGCAACTTGGCGATCTGCAGGTCGCCGATGTCGGCGCTGTTGACCGGACCACCGGGCCCGCCGGGCCCGCCGGTAAACTTGGCGTTGTGGACCAGAAAAGTCATGTTGAAGCCGTCACCGAGCGAGAACGTGCAGCGCTGCCCCGAGCGCGCGTCGAACGTGACGGCGGTGGACTGCTGCGTGCCTTCGCTGTGCGGCATGACCACCGCGGCGGACTGCACCGGTGCGCCTGCACATTGCACCGAGAGCATTTTCACTGCCGCGGTGATGCCGGTCGAGATCGGTCCGTGCGCATTTTGGTAGTTCAAGCGCATCTGGTAGCGACCGTCATGCTGTGCGGTCCAGGCGCGCGGCCAATCGCCATCGACCGTTTCGGTCTCGCCGACGCACACCGGCTGGCTTGGAAGCGACTCGATGCCGTCGGCGGAACGCGCCGTGAGGCTGATGCATTGCAACTCGCGGCGATACGGCAGCGTGGCTGTGCCGTTGAACGCGCCGACCGACCGATCGTTGACGTACAGCTGCTGCGCGGCTGCCGGGGAGCCAGCAATGCGCCAGGTTTCACCATCGCGCTCGACCCGCGGCGCAGCCGGCGTTTCCGCTGCAAATGCCGGGCGGTCGAGCGGCAGCGGTGACGCTTCGACGTGCGTCCCACGCAGCTGCACTCGCGTATCGGCGCGCGTGCCGGATTTCGTCGCGGCGATCAGCAGGTTGTCCTGCTCGCCGAGCTTAGCTGGCAGTACCAGCGTGATGCGCCTGTCCGGCAACTTGAGTTGGATCTCGTTGTGTTCACCGAACAGCATCGGCACCAGTTCGCGTGGCAGCTTCGGCTCGATCGCGCCGCTGTCGGTCAGACCGAACACGCCTTCGGTGACGAGATCGAGATAGGCGGCGATCGACCAGAGCTGGCGCCGGGAATTGACGACCGGGCCGGCGCGCTTTGGCTCGTTCGATTGTTTCTGCGCACGCCCGATCGGCGACTTGACCGGCGCCGCGGCTGCCTTCGCCGCCGGACCGGCAGCACCCGGCGGCGACTTGCCGGCGGCCCCGGGCTTGGCTTGTCCCGGCAACTGGAAATCACCGCGATCCGGCGGCGTCGATCGTTGCGTGACGCCGGGTGCAGACGCCGTTTCGGCGTGATCTTTCGGCAAGGCAAAGTCGCCACGATCCGGCGCTGATGCATTGGACGTCGCGAACGCGGTCTCGTGCGTCGTTTTCGTCGACAGCTCGTAGTTTTCCATGTTGGATCCGGCCAGCGCAGCCGAACGCAGGATCGAGCGAAGTTCGTGCGCAATGCGCGCCGGCTCGTCCAGCGCGCGCGCGGCCTTGAGCGCGTACGCGCTGGCAAACGGCCACATCGCGCGGTTGTGATAGACCGGCACCTCGTGGCGCTCGGGCCAGACTGCCGGACTGCCGTCGCTCCAGGTCGGATAATTGGCCAGCGCGCGGCGCGCACGCGCGGCCGGCGCGACGCCGGAAACGATCGCCAGTGACGTGCCGAGCAGGTCGTAGGCCTCGATCGTCGACGGAAAATCCGCCGCACCGATGTAGCTCATGTACAGGCCGCGGTCTTCGCGCCAGAACTGGCGATCGATCGCCAGCTTGAGCGCCTCGGCCTGTTCGCGGTATTGCGCCGACGTTGCGTCACGCCGCGCCAGCGCCAGCTTCGCCGCGAGCTGCAATGCTTCGTAGTAGAGAACATTGGTCGACAGCGCGTACGACTCGGCGATGAACGCGACATTGTGTGCGGTCCATGCCGGATAGGTTTGTTCGCGCCAGTCGAGAAACGAGGTTTCGCCACGGTACAACCCACGCTGCGCGTCGAAGGCGAAGCGGCGGTCCTGGGCCAGCGTTGCGCCGAGCGCCCTGTATACTTTTGCCGCGAAGGCCGGTTCGGCGGTGAGGTGACGCGCGCCAAGAAACCAGACGATACGATCGGTGCTGACCGGCCAGCTGCCGCCGGAACCGGTGTCCTGCACGGGATAGAGTGCAGAATCGGTACGCGCGGTGCGCCCTTTGGCCGGCTGCGCCGCGCCGGACGCTTCGCGCACGCCGGACAGCTTGAACTCGAGGCTGTTGCGCGCATCCTTTGGATCGAAGCGGAACAATCCCAGATCGGTAGCGTAGGCGATATCGCGGGTCCAGACCCACGGCCATCGTTCGCCTGCGATCAGACAACGGCAGGCAAACGGCTCGTTGTTGTCGAAGGCGCTGTAGCGAATCGTTTCGACGCGCGCCTTGCCGAGTTCCTCCTGGGCGAGTGCAAACATCGCGTCGAACAGGACGCTGCCGGTCTGCGTCTGCGCAGCCTGCGTCGGTATCGGATGATCGACGTCGGCGATGGACAGGTTGTAGCCATCGTCGCTGGCCGACGCAACGACGGTTTTCCCTTGCCGCGTCAGCTGAGTTTTCCATGCGCTGTCGCCGGCTGCCGCGGCCGTTGCGGCGACGATCAGACCTGAGACGAAAAACGCGGTCAGGAACCGCGGCTTAGACAGCAGCACCACTGAGGACTCGGGCATAGAGAATCGACTGACCTGGCAGTTTCAATTCCCGCTGTTCGACGCGGCCATTGACCGGACCGGGACATTCGATCTGCTGCAGCAGCGGCACCGCAGCGGGTATCGGCAATGATACTGGCTCGACGCCAAGATTGATCCCAACGAGCAACGTGCCCTGGCCGTGCGAACGCGTGAACAGCAGCAATGGTTCGGGCGCTTCGAGAAAGTGGATGTCGCCGACGCGCAGTTCCGCATGCGCCTTGCGCCAGTGCATGAAGGCGCGGAAGCCGTGCAGGGTCGAATCGGTGTCGGCTTCCTGAGTCGACACCGCCAATGCCCGATGCTCGTCCGGTATCGGCAGCCACGGCTTGCCGTCGCTGAAACCGGCACCGTTGCCGCGGGTCCAGGGCATCGGCGTGCGGCAGCCATCGCGCCCCTTGAAGTTCGGCCAGAATGCGATGCCGTAAGGATCGCGCAGCTGGTTGAATTTCAATTCGGCCTCGGGCAAGCCGAGTTCCTCGCCCTGGTAGATGCAGACCGAGCCGCGCAGCGACGCCACCAGCGCGGTGAGCAGCTTTGCCAGCTGCGGCGTCGCGCATTCGCCGCCCCAACGGCTCAGAACGCGCTTGACGTCATGATTGGAAATCGCCCAGCACGGCCAGCCATCGGTCATGCCGGCCTCCAGCGCCTCGACCGTGCGGCGAATGTAGCCGGCGGAGAAGTCGTCGCTGAGCAGTTCGAAGCTGTAGCCCATATGCAGGCGATTGCCGCGCGTGTACTCGGCCATGGTCGCCAGCGAGTCTTCCGAAGCGATCTCGCCGAGTGTGGCGGTGCCAGGGTAGCGGTCGATCAGCGCACGCAGCTGCTCGAGAAACGCAAGGTTCTCCGGCTGTGTGTTGTTGTAGTAGTGGTACTGGAATGCGTACGGATTGTCCGGCGAAAAGCCGCGCCCGACGCGCCGGGCGGGCGGCTTGGCCGGGTTGTCGCGCAGCTGGCGATCGTGGAAGCAGAAGTTGATCGCGTCGAGCCGGAATGCATCGACGCCGCGGTCGAGCCAGAAGCGCAGGTTGTCCAGCGTCGCGGAGCGCACCCCCGGGTGATGGAAGTTCAGGTCCGGCTGCGCCGAAAGGAAGTTGTGGAGGAAATACTGGCGGCGGCGCGGTTCCCAGCGCCACGCGACCCCGCCGAAAATCGATAGCCAGTTGTTCGGCGGCGTGCCGTCGGCCTTCGCATCGGCCCACACGTACCAGTCGGCCTTCGGGTTGCTCGCATTCTCGCGACTTTCGCGAAACCAGTCGTGGGTGATCGACGTATGGCTCAGCACCTGATCGATCATCACCTTCAGGCCGAGCGCGTGGGCCCTGGCGAGCAGGCGGTCGAAATCGTCCATGCGGCCGAACAGCGGGTCGACTTCGCGATAGTCGGCAATGTCGTAGCCGAAGTCGGCCATCGGCGACTTGAAGAACGGCGAAATCCAGATCGCGTCGACGCCGAGGCTGGCAATATAGTCGAGGCGTTCGATGATGCCCGGCAGGTCGCCGACGCCGTCGCCGTTGGTATCGAGGAAACTGCGCGGGTAGACCTGGTAGATGACGGCTCCGCGCCACCATGCTTGGTTCGTCATCAATCATTGCTCCGCGTGACATACGGGCGCGCCGCAGGCACGCTCCCCTTCCTCAGGTCCACAGCTTAGCGATCCTGACCGATCTGAAAAGGCCTTGCATACGTATTCGATAGGCGGTGACCATATCGGGCTGCCGGAGCCGCCGCGACTGCGATGAATCGTGTGCCGGATCCGGCACACCGCCCACCCTGCGACGCCATGGAGCCATGCTTCGTCCAGCAGTAAGATGCATCGACTGCGGGACATGTCCGGACGGGTAACCGACTGATGAAATCCTTCGCCTGTTTCTGTGCAGCCGCACTCTTCGCCGCCGCGCTGAGCGCCTGCTCGACCATTGACACCTACCGCAAGTGCGGACTTGCCGGCTGTCCCGGCGACGCCGGGATCACGGCCGGTGTCGAGGACCTGTTGCGCGAGAATCGCGCCATCGAGAGCTGGGGTATCCGCGTCCAGACACTCGATCGGGTCGTCTACCTGTACGGCATCGTCGATACCGGCCTGGAACGCAACGTCATCGAGTCGACCGCGCTCGAGGTTCCCGGCGTCGTGCGCGTGGTCAACTCGATCGGTATTCGCGGCTCGGTCTGGTAGTAGAGCGGCACTGGCTTTGCCAAAGCCCCGGTACGACACCACCGTTGCCGACCATGACATCCTCGAAGTTTCGTGAAGGCCGCGGCGCGAAATAGTTGCGTCGCCCGTTGGCGGCTCGGGATGCCGAACCGGTGTGGCCACCGGGAAACCACGAGTCCCGCGGCTGATTCGTGCGACTACGATCAGCAGGAATACGAATGAGGCGCGCACCCTTCCCCGCTGCAGCGCGATTGCAGCCAGTCATGCATCCAGGTTGTACCCACGCCAAGCGGCGGATGAGCGAGACGCAATCGAGCGACGCGAGGCGCGGGCGCATGCAATCAATACGACTCGTCGTCATCGTCTTCGTCCTCGATCACGATCCGCCCGTCCGTAGTCAGCTTGAGCTGCGTGATGCCCGGCGATTCCAATTCCAGGCGGCGCAGCTCCGCGTCGCGGCGGCTGATTTTCGCGTACTGCACGCGTACGAGGTCGGCGAGGCGCCGATTCTCCAGCACCAGCGATCGCGCCGCCAATGCCTGGATCACGGCCGACTTCAACTCGAAGTCGTGCCATGGCTTGCCGATGAAGCGATGGATCTGCACACGGTTGATCGCATCGATGACTGCTTCGAGATCGGCCTGCCCGCTCAACACGAGTCGGGCAATGTCCGGTTGCGCCTTGATGACTTCGGCGAGGAACTCGACACCGTTCATTTCCGGCATGCGGAAATCGGATATGACCAAATCGACCGGCTTGCCGCCGATCCTGGCGAGTGCCTGACGCGCGGAAGCGAACGTTTCGATTTCGGGGCGATCGCCGTCAAGGTCATCGAACGGAATCGTGAGCAATGCCCGCTTCAGTGCGGAGAGAATGTTGATTTCGTCGTCGACCAGCATGATCCGGTACATTTCCGATAGCCTCTACTACTGTGCTTGCTGATCCGGATTGTAGCGGTCGCCGCTGCCATTTGGCGCACTGCCCGCAGCTTGTTGCTGGCGGACCGGCAGCTTGATCACGAATGTCGTGCCGATGCCGAGCTCGCTGCGCACGTCGATCTCGCCGTTGTGCTTGCGTACGATGCCGTAAGAAATCGACAAGCCCAGGCCGGTGCCCTTGCCGACGGGTTTGGTTGTGAAGAACGGCTCGAAGATGCGCGGCAGGTGTTCCTGGGCGATGCCCTTGCCGTTGTCCGAAATTTCGATGTGCGCAAAGTCGCCCACGGCCCGGGTTGCGATCGTGATCTGGCCGTGCCGGTCTATGGCATGGCCGGCATTGACCAGGATGTTCATGAACACCTGGTTGATCTGCGACGGCAGGCATTCGATCGGGGGCAGATCGCCGAACTGCTTGACGAGCTCGACCTTGTACTTCAGGTCGTTCCAGACGATATTGATGGTGCTGTCGATCCCGGCGTGGATGTCGGCCAGCGTCCAGGTCTCGGCATGGCCGGCGCGCGAGAACTCGCGCAGGTCCTGGATGATCTTGCGCACGCGCGAGATACCTTCCTGCGATTCCGTCAGGAGTGTCGGCAGATCCTTGGCGAGGAAGTCGAAATCGATTTCCTGCCGGACTTTTTCGATCTGCTGCATTTGGCCGGCGTGGCTCACGCCAAGCTGGCGCAGCGCTGTATCCTGGGTGCTGATGAGGCGAAACAGGCTGGACACGTAGTCGCGGAGCGTTTCCAGGTTGGATTGAACGTAGCCGATCGGATTGTTGATTTCATGCGCGACGCCGGCGGCGAGCTGGCCGATCGTCGACAGCCGATCCGCCTGCAGCAGCTGGCGTTGCGCTTCCTCGAGACGCGCACGCGCAAGTTCGGTCAGGACATCGGCTTGCAATTCACCGCTTTCGCTGTGCGCAGTTGCAGCGAGGATCACGGCCGAGCAAGCCTCGGGCCGGCTCGCGGACGATGCGTCAATGAGAATGGCCCGGTATGCCCGCTCGGCTCCGGATTGCTGGCGGAACGGTGCTCTGAGCGCTTGCGGGGAGTCATCTGTGTTGAGTGCCGTCAATGCGGGCTGCAAGGCAGGGCCGATTTCCAGCATGAGGCTGCGCGATGGATCGCCGACTTTGAGCCAGTCGTCGAGTTCGCGCGCCGAGGCGTTGAGCCATGCCGTACCATCCTCGTGCAGGATAAGCACAGGGGCCGGCACATGGTCGAGAACCTTGCCCATGGCCAGACCGTCGAGCAGCAAACGCTGGCCTTCACTTAGTGCGATCGTAGCCATGGCAACCTAGTGATCCGAAGCAAAACGTGGGGACTTTACACCGACGACATTGGACTTGCTCTTCACGAAGTGGTCGACTTGCGGGAATCGCTGCGTCGCTGCGCAATGCGGAAAGCGTCTCGAACCTGGAGGCGCAGTTCTTCGTCATCCCAGGGTTTGGTCAGGAACTTGTAGATGGCTCCCTCGTTGATGGCGGAAGTGACGGCGGACAGGTCGGTATATCCGCTCAGGACCATGCGCACTGTCTCCGGATGCATTTCCTTGACCTGGGCGAGCAACTCTGTCCCGCTGATCCCCGGCATGCGCTGGTCAGAGATTACGACCTGCACTTCGTTGCGCCCGAGGATGTCCAGCGCATCCTCGGCCTTGGTTGCCGTGAGGATGCGGTATCCGTCGCGCCGCAGCATGCGCGTCAATGCGTTGAGAATGTTTTCCTCGTCGTCGACGAGCAGCAGAGTCGGCTTTTGCTCCGCGGGCTGTTCGATGCCCTCGTGCGCCAGATACCGATGCCGCAGCATCTCAAGGGCCTGGGTAGGCGAAATCGGCTTGCAGAAGTAGAAGCCCTGGAAAAAGTCGCATTCGTTGCGGCGCAGATAACCGACCTGAGCGGCGGTCTCGACGCCTTCGGCGAGCACGGTCATGCCAAGTTGATGAGCCAGCGTGATGACCGCCCGGCAGACGCCGGCTGCGCCGGCATCGGTGCTGATGTCGCGCACGAAGCTGCGGTCGATCTTGAGGGTATCGAGCGGAAAGCGGCGCAGATAGTTGAGGCTGGAGTAGCCTGTGCCGAAATCGTCCAGCGAAAGCTTGACCCCCAGTGCCTTCAGCGCGCGCATCGTCCCGGTAACACGCTCGATGTTGCCGCTCATCATGCTTTCGGTCAGCTCCAGCTCGATGCAATGTGCCGGCAGCTTGAACTCCGCCAGCAGCGCGCGGATTTCAGCCACGAAACCGGGGCGTTGCATCTGCGGCGGCGCCACATTGATCGAAACGGAGAAGTCTTCGGCGCCCGCGTCGAGCCATGCGCGCGCCTGGCGGCACGCCGACTCGAGCACGAAACTGCCGATTTCAATGATCAGCCCCAGATCCTCGGCAACCTGCAAGAAGCGGCCCGGCAACAACAGGCCGAAATCAGGGCTGTTCCAGCGCAGCAGCGCCTCGAAACCGCCTATGCGCCAGTCCTGGCCGCTGATGAGCGGCTGATAGTGCAGCAAAAACTCCGAATTGCGCAGCGCGTCGTTGAGTCTCAGCCCCAGCGCAATACGATCGTCCAGCTCCTGCCGCTGCTCATTGGCGAACGCGACAACGGTATTGCGACCCTCGGACTTCGCCTGCACCATGGCCGATTCGGCTTGGCGCAGAAGTTCGTGCGCGCTGGAGCCGTTGTCTGGAAAACAGCTCACGCCGATGCTGCAGGTTACATAGATGCGCCGGCCTTCAACGATGATTTGCTCTTCGATCCGCGCACGGACAGTCTCGCCAAATTCGACTTGGTCCTGAGTGTGATCCGGATCGTGAAGAACGATCGCAAATTCGTCTCCGGCAACGTGCGCGACATGGCCGCCGGCGCGAGCGACGTCATTCAGACGTTTGGCGACGACACGCAACACCTGATCTCCAACGGCGCGGCCACGCGTCTCGTTTACCGTGTGGAAGCGGTCGAGGTCGACGTGAAGGACAATCACGCGTCCATCCTGTGCTGCGGCTTCGACACAGGCTGTCTGCAGATATTCCTCGAGGAGAGCGGATCGAGGCAACCCCGTCGTGCGGTCGTGCGTGGCTGCGTGAGCGACCTGCGCTTGCGCTCGGCGCTGTTCGGTCACGTCCTCGCCGAGGCTGGCAATGCCGACGATTTCGCCGGACGTCGCGCGCAGGAAGGTATTGTTCAAGCGGATCAATCGGCGTTCGCCGTTGTGCGTGAGGATCTCGCGTTCGAGATGCATCGCTGTCGAATCGCCGGCAACCAGTTTTGCATATTGCGCCCACCGTTCTTCAGCCTGGCTCGGAAGCGAAAAGCGTTCGAACCACGATCTACCGATTATCTCGTCGCGGCGCCAGCCCGTCATGCGCAGGAAATATTCGTTGCAATATGTGAGGCGGCCGTCCAGATCGAGCATCACGGAGATCAATTCAACATTGTCCAGCAATTCGGCGAAGCGGCGGTTGCTCTCGCGCAGTTCGTCCTGGCTGCGCATTGCCGCGCTTATGTCGGTCGCGACGCAGGCAATGCGGTAGGGGCTGCCGCTGGCGTCGCGAATCGAAAATCCACGCAAATGAATCCAGCGAACGCCCGTGGGGTGGAGCAGCCGATGCTGGAGATCGAATCCGCGCCCGACGACGCTGTATCCGGCGATGGTTTGCTCGACACGCTCGCGATCATCGGCAAGAATCGAATCCATCCAGGATCGCGGCTGCGCGTAAAAACTTTCGCAGGTCAAGCCCCAGACAGTTTCATAAGCCGGGCTCACATAGTGGACTTGCGAACTATCCGGCTGGATCAGGAAGAATACGGCATCGATGTTTTCCGCGATCTGGCGAAAACGCAACTCGCTTTCACTGAGAGCCTGAGCTGTCTTCTCGCGTTCGGCGATCTCCGTTTCGAGCCATTTCGCGTGGTGCTCAATTTCTTCGTAGAGAGTGAGATTGCCGTAGGCCAGCGCAAATTGTGCAGCCATCGTGACGGCGAAGCGCTCGTCTTCCAGGTCGAATGGCAGGCCGCTGAGCTTGTCGGCGAAATAAAGCCAGCCGGACGAATGCATCGCCGAATTGACCGGAATCGGCAGGGCGAGAAGGCTACGTACGGCGGGATGGAAGTGCGGTAGTCCACAGTTCTCGGCTGTGCTGCCACCCTCGACGCGAATCGTTTTCGCAGCGGAGATGACCTCGCCGAACATCCCTGACCAGGGGTCCATCGATTCGTATTGATCGCGGACCTCGCCGCTCAAACCGCGCGTTGTGAGGCTGCGCAGGTGCCTGCGGTCGCGGTCGAGTATGCCCAGCGCAAGATACTTGCAGTTGATGATGCCCTGCGCGCTGCGGCAGAACAGCGTGAGCATCGCTTGCGGATCCCGCTCGGAAGTCAATGCGACATTCAGTTGCAGCAGCGCCTCTAGCCGCAGGCTGAACGGGTAGAGCGCATTGATCCCCGCGCGGGCGATCGCGCCGTCCGCGTCCTTTTGCGAATCGGCCTGCCCGATCGCATCGTCGAGCGTCTCGCGCAACGAGCGTTGCAGCTCGGTCAGGCTGCGCAGGTAGCCCGGCTGCGCAGCGTCCAGAAATTCCGGCGTTCGCGCGGCGACGTCGGCGGAGAGCATCGCGGGTTGGTCGATGTTCAGCGCCGCAGCGACTGCGTCAAGAACGGCCTGCGGTTCCACCGGCTTGACCAACACAGTCGAGACTCCGCATTGCTCCGCTACCGAGTTCGCCTCACTCGCGCCGTATGTGGCGGTATAGAAGATGATCGGCGTCTTCGCCACTCTCGCGTCGGCACGTACTCGACCGGCAAATTCGATGCCGCTCATCGTCGGCATCATCAAGTCGGTGATTACCAGATCTGGATACTGTGCACGCACGATCGCCAGCGCCTCGGCACCATCCGACGCCTGCAGCACCGAGTGCCCGACATAGCCCAGCAGCGTGGCCAGGAAATCTCGATTGACCGTGCGATCGTCAACGACCAGGATTGTCGCCATGGGCGTCTCCATCGGCCAGACAAGTGGCCAGCTCGTCCACGATCCGCGACGGCAGGATCGGGCGCATCAGGATCCGCCGGACGCCAGGTCGCGTGGCGCGGAATTCCCAATCGATCGCTCGATCATCGAAAGGTATCATCGGCACTTCGGTTGCCTTCGTGGGCGGACAAGCAGGAAGCAATCTCGTCGATCAAAGCCTGGGGTTCTATGGGGCGAAGCAGAAATCGGCTGACTCCCAGGCGCAGCGCGGTTTCCCGGTATTCGTCGCCCCAGACCGAAGAGCTGATGAAGACAAACGGCACTTTGGCAAGAATCGGGTCCGCTTTGATCAGGCGAACGAGATTGAACCCATCCTCGCCGGGCATATGAAGGTCCGAAAGGATCAACTGGGGTATGTCGATCGCGAGTTGCTCCAGGCCCGCGCGCACGCTGTTTGCGAGGCGTACTTCGTATCCGATCGGCGTCAGCGTGTGGTATATCAATTCCCGGTTGGTCGGCGAGTCGTCCACCACCAGCAGGGTTCCTTTGTGCGCAGCACGCGACTCGAGCGGGGCCGCTACCTGGGTAGCGTGTGCAAGCGGCGTGGAGCCGCGCAGCTCGGCGCTCAGAAAACCATCCACCTGCATGACGAATTCTTCCGGGTCGATCGGCTTGGAAATGTAGCCGTTGAATCCTGCAGACAGCCCTCTCTCGCGGTCGCCTTCCATGGCCAGTGCCGTCACGGCAACGATCGGTATCGAAAGCCTTGTCTGCGAGCCGGCCCTTATGTGCCGCACGACAGCATAGCCGTCCATTCCTGGAAGCAAAAGGTCGCAAAGGATCAGGTCAGGCCATTCGCGCAGCGCTATTTCGATGCCGGCTTCGCCATTTTCTGCGGTCGTCACCTGGTGTCGAAAGGCGCGGAGCAGATAGCTCATCAGCTCCAGGTTCGCCAGGTTGTCTTCAATGACAAGGATGCGTGCCATGGCGTCTACGTGCTTTCGGGAATGTGCAAGGTAAATGTGCTGCCTTTGCCGTACTCGCTGACGAGCGTAATCTGCCCTCCGAGGAGCGCTGCGAGTTTCTGGGAGAGATGCAGTCCGAGGCCGGTGCCCTCGAAACGACGTGTCGACGACGAGTCAACCTGGCTGAACGCCTGGAAGAGCTTTGCCTGGTCTTCGCTCCGGATTCCAGAACCAGTGTCGGCGACGCTGATGGCGGTGACGATTCCTTCGGCCTCGCGAACACGCGCCACAGTCACGACGACGTTGCCGACGTCGGTGTACTTGATTGCGTTGTTGATCAGATTGATGACGATCTGGCTCAACGTACGGCGATCGGTCGGAATGATCACGTCCTCATCCGGCAGGCGGACATCGAAAGCCAGACCTTTCTTTTCGGCGGATTGCCGCAGCGTCGTCGCAACCTCTTCGACGACGCTGTTGCATGACGTCAGCTCGACCTTCAACGTGAATCTTCCCGATTCGACCTTGGCGACATCGAGGACGTCGTTGATCAGTGAAAGCAGATGCCGCGCGCTCGAACGAACCGTCGTCAACTGTCTTTGCTGATCTGCCGTCAGTGGACCCGCCAGCTTCATCAGCAATGTACCGGTAAAGCCGATGATCGCGTTCAGAGGTGTGCGCAACTCGTGCGACATCGTCGCAAGGAACTCCGATTTCAGACGGTCGCTCGATTCGGCTTGCTCTTTTGCTACCAGGAGTTCCGCCGTGCGTTCCGTGACCTTGCGCTCGAGTTCGTGCTTCGCGTCCTGGAGTGCATCCTCGGCGTGCTTTCGCTCGGTGATGTCGGTGTGGTAAGCACGCAATCGCTGCGTCTCGGGAATATAGGTGAGCATTTGCGAAAAGAAGATCGCGCCCACCGCAATCTCTCGCTGCACCGATTGCATTTTTCCGTCCAGCAAGTCGCCGGCCGCCTTGACCAGGCCATCGAGTACCGGATGGCAAGGCCGCCGATCGAGCAAGTCCGGGAACAAGCGGTGCGCTGACGGGTTCGCGTAGTGGATCACCTCGCCGGTCAAATCCAGTTCCAGAACGGGATTCGGATTGCGCTCCGGGAACGAGGCGAGCCACGCGGCTTTTTTCTCTGCGCGTTCGCGTTCGACATTTTCCACAGACAGAGCATCGTTTGCTGCGCGCAATGCACCCTCTCGTTCCTGTATGCGCGCAAGCATGTCGTTGAAACCATTCGTGAGGAGCCCGATCTCGTCATCGCCATGCTTGCTGGCGCGTACCGAGAAATCCTCCATGTCGGAAATATGCCGGACGGTTTTCGCCAAAGCGAGGATGGGACTCGAAATCTGTCGCTGTAACGCATGCGACAGCAAGTAGGCCACTATCAAGGCGACGCCGATGACCACGAGCGCGAGGCGTACCGACTCCCATAGCCATTCCTCCAGCACGGTCCTCGTTTCAAAGTTCAGGTACAGAGTGCCCAGCCGCCGGTCGCGCTCCACGATCGCCTGGTACATGATCAGATGAGATTTGCCGAAGCGATAGCCGATTTGGCCGGGCGCGGACGGGAAATCCGCGTTCGACAACGTTTCGGGGTAGTGGGAGAAGAGATCACCGTTGCGATCGTAGATCGCTACCGCCTCGATATGGGGCTCAGCTTTGAGCGCCGCGAGTATTTCGCGCGCGTCCCGAGGATTTTCAAAAGCCAGTGCCGCCGTCGAGTTCGCTGCGGTAATTGCACTGATTGCCGAGGCTTGCCGAACCATCGCCTTGTTCAAATCGATGTAATCGAATGTGAGAAATGCGCCGAGCATCAGCAGCATGACGACCACGCTGGTGAGCAGAATGCTGATCATCAATTTCCTGCGGACAGGTGCATCCTTGAAGGCCATGGGCTAGTCCTTGCCGGTTTCAACTATGTCGACGACGCGGAGCAGCTTGGAGCTGATCGTCAGGCCGGCTGCCTTCGCCGCTTGGAGATTGACCCGCAACCTTACGTGGTTATGCTCGACGACGAAACGAATCATGCCGCCGCGCCTGCCGAAATTGTCGGCATCGCTGACCGAGAGCACGTTGCGACCCTGCAATCGAACGAGGATCTCGCTCACCTTGGAGCCTTCGGACTTGCTGATGAACAGAATATGGCAGACGTCGATGTCATCGAGGCGCCGATAGCGCTTCACGACCATGCTTCGCTGGGCAATTCTTTCACCACGAATGGTATCGTCCAGGTACGCGCCGAACCGGTCTTCCCCCAGCAAGCAAATGACAAAGGGATCGGTCGCATCGGTGAATGCCGTAGACGGCCAGATGACGAATTGCGTGAAGTTGAACAGAAAAACGGCTTCGACCTGAAACTCGTTTGCGGCGGGGGTTTGCGCCAGGCCCTCTGGAGCGACCTGCAACGACAGAATCCCCGCTGCCAGAAGCACGGTCCGAATACCGGTCAAGGAACATCGTGCGGTCGAGCAGATCGCTGAGTGCGCCGCAAAGCCGAACGGGCCACGCACGTCAGCGCTGCCCGCGCGCGGACACAGCGGGCAAGCGGCGCGAACGCCGTCGCTGCGCCCAATGCGCGCAGGGCGTAAGAACGAAGCTTGCTATCTGCATCTCGTCAACCCGCCGACATGCCGGGCAGCCCATGTCGATGCCTCCCTAGAAACGCCAAACGATCTTGCCATACAGCCCGCACCGGTTTCCAGATACGTGCCTTGCGTATCCTTGACGCTCTTGGTGATGATATTGATCACGCCGTTGACCGCGTTCGCACCCCAGAGGGTTCCCCCAGGACCGCTGATGACCTCGATACGATCGATATCGGCGAGCAAATAGTCCTGCCGCTCCCGGAAGACCCCGGGAAAAAGCGGCGTGTAGACCGTTCGCCCGTCGATCAGAACGAGCAGCTTGTTTGCCAGGCTGGTGTTGGACCCGCGCGCAGTAATTGCCCAGTCGTGAGCATTCGCTTGCGCCACGTCGAGGTTGTCCGCAAGCCGCAAAGCCTCGGGGATGCTCGTGGCGCCGGAGCGGCGGATTTCATCGGCCGTTATGACCTGAAGCGCCGAGGGCGTACCGGATAGTTTTTCGGGACGCTTGGAGACGGAGGTTACTTCGATATCAGCGAGTTCTTCCAGGCTCAACTTCTTCAGCACGCTGGGCGACGTCGGATTTTCTACCGCCTGCGCAACCGCCAGGACCGGAAAAATGCACAACTGCGCCGCAGTCAGCAGGTATCTGTATCGCAGCCGATGCTGGAGCGGCTGAAAGGCGATTCCCGACGCGCCTCGCACAGCACCGACGCCTTGAGCCGTCGGGCGTCCGCGATCATGCTCGTGCCCCTTGTCCGCCATATCTCACTCCCTGTGCGGCATTGTGCATCGGGAATCATATGAAAGTTCCGTACCAACTGCCCACTCTGCAGATGTAAAGCTACAGATCCCTGTGATCGCCGGCTCTGGAAACGGAGTAATCACTTAATGCGCGTGATCACAGCAAGTATCAACGCCACTGGCAGTTTCCGGCCCGAACGGGACACCCGATGCCTGCAACTACCTGCTGGGAAGCAGACGCTCAGGTTGCGGTAACGCGCCATTTGTCAGCCGCCGGATAGCCGCGCTTGCGCACCGTGACGTAATTGCGGGACACTCATCATCGACCGGGATGCCACCGGCACAGGGGAGTACGACTGAGCGTGAAGCCCAGCCTGTTTGCCGAACTCCGGCGGCGCAACGTGTTCCGCGCTGGCGCGTTCTATATCGCTGCGACGTGGGCGCTGGCACAGGGTATTTCGCAGCTCGGTCCGGCTGTGGGCGCGCCGGAGTGGACCACGCGCTGGTTTCTCGTTGCCGCGGCCATCGGTTTTCCATTCTGGATCGCGTTTTCGTGGTTCTTCGAGTTCACGCCGGAGGGCATCAAGCGCGAGCGCGAGGTCGAGCCGGGTGAATCGATCACACCGCACACCGGGCGCAAACTCGACTTTGCGATCATCGCGGTCATGGCGGTTGCGATCGTACTGCTGGTCACCGACCGCTTCGTGCTGCACCACGGCGTCAACGAAGAAGCGGCGATTCCGATTGCGGAACGCTCGATCGCCGTGTTGCCGTTCGTGAACATGAGCGACGAGAAGTCGAACGAGTACTTCTCCGACGGCATTTCGGAAGAACTGCTGAACCTGCTCGCGAAGATTCCGCAGTTGCAGGTCACGGCGCGCACCTCGTCGTTCGCGTTCAAGGGCAAGGAAACCGGCATACCCGATATCGCGCGCGCGCTGCACGTTGCCAACGTGCTCGAAGGTTCCGTGCGCAAGGCGGGTAACTCGGTGCGGATCACCGCGCAGTTGATCCGTGCCGGCACGGACACGCACCTGTGGTCGCAAACCTACGACCGCAAGCTCGACGACATCTTCGCGATCCAGGACGAGATCGCGGCGGATGTGGTGAAGCAGCTCAAGCTCACACTGCTCGGCGCGGCGCCGACGGTGCGCACGACCGACCCGGAGGCCTACGCGCTGTATCTGCAGGCCGTCCAGCTCGGGCGGCAGTTCACCGCCGAGGCATTCCAGCAGTCCGACGCGCTGTACCGCAAGGTGCTGGCGATCGATCCGAGTTACGCCCCGGCTTGGGACGGGCTGTCCCGCAACTTCAGCAACGAGGCAAATCAGGGCGTGCTGCCCAACAGGGAAGGGATTGTGCAAGCCCGCGAGGCAGCGACGAAAGCGCTCGCCATCGATCCGAACTACGCGCCGGCCCATGCCCGGCTTGGCTGGATCGCGATGAACAGTGACAACGACCTCGCCGGCGCCGCGCAGCACTTCAAGCGCGCTCTGGCGCTCGATCCGGCAGATCCGAACGTGCTCCGCAATAGCGCCTCGCTGCTCGGGTCCCTTGGCCGCCTGGACGAGGCGCTGGCGCTTGAAGAAGCCATCGTCCGTCGCGATCCGGTGAACGTAAGTGCGCTCTTCAACCTGGGGCTCTACCAGCGCATGGCCGGCCGGGTCGACCCGGCGATCGCGTCATTCCACACCGTGCTGAGCCTCGCCCCTGGCCGGGGCGACGCGCACGCCCAACTCGGCACAGCGCTGCTGCTGAAGGGCGATGCGCAGGGCGCGCTGGCGGAGATTCAGCAGGAGACGAGCGAAGCCTGGAAGATGATCGGCCTGGCTCTGGCGTACCACGCGTTGGGGCGCAAGGCCGACTCGGACGCCGCACTGGCGGCGCTGATCGCGAAGTACGAGAAGGACTGGTCCTCCAACATAGCATCTGTCTATGCCTTCCGCGGCGAGGCCGATAAGGCCTTCGAGTGGCTGGACAAGGCGGTCGAGTACGGCGACTCCGGCTTTTCCGGCATCGTGACGGCGAACCTGTTCGGCAAGATCCACGCCGACCCGCGCTGGCTGCCGTTCCTGCGCAAGATCGGCAAGGCGCCGGAGCAACTGGCGAAGATCGAGTTCAAGGTGACGTTGCCGTAGGCGGAAGGCGCAACGGCAAGCGGAGTAGCCTCCGTCGCTGAGCAACGGAGGGGCACGTGTACAGCATCCACTAGACCATCGTCATGACTTCTGAAGGGGCGCAACACGCCCATTTGCCGCACATGCAAAATAACAAAGGGGGATTGCCATCATGGGGAATTCGGTGCTACGCCACGCCGTCGGCGCGCTTGCCGCGGGACTGTTGTTGTCAGCTCTGCTGGTCGCGACCGCCGGCGCAAGAGTGGTCGATTACTCCGGTGAATTGAAAGCGTATGGCGCGCCGGCGAACGGACGTCATACGTTCCGGATCACGCCTTACGCGACGCGCTACGAAGGCGAGCCGTTGGCGGCTGCGGTGACGATGGTCGATGTCAATGTCGCAGCCGGCCGTTTCAAGATGTCGATCGACTTCGCCGCGAGCGCGGAGCGCAGCGATGCGTTGTGGCTCGGCGTGGAAGTCGCCGGCGCGGATGGCAGATTCACGGCTCTGCCGCAACGCAGTCTCGTCGCCACTTCCGGCGTTTGCTGGGACACCGCCGGCAACACTCTAAGCGGGACCGAATTCATCGGCAGCACGAACGATTCTCCGTTCGAGGTGCGGCAAAACAATACGCGCGCTGTGCAGATCACTTACGGCGTTGTAGACCCCTACGCCGGTGCCAACGTCGCGATCGGCACCAATAACAGCATCACCAATGCCGCTGGTGCGTTCGTCGCGGGCGGGGGCAACACGCTTGATCAGGCTTCGTTCGCGACGATCGCAGGCGGATACGACAACCTTTGCAAATTTTGGTCTCGACATTCCGAATTTCTCGACCATTGGTGGCGGAACGAAGAACACGGTCAAGGGACCTTGGTCGACCATCGGGGGCGGAGAAGTCAACTATGCGTTTGGATCGGACGCAACAATTGCTGGAGGATCCAACAATGCGGTCGATAATGAGTTCACGAGTGTTGGAGGTGGGTACGCGAACCTAGCACAAGGCAGCGCAGCCACCGTTAGCGGTGGCCAGCTTAACCAAGCCTTGGGTGTTTATAGTGCGATACCTGGTGGCTATAACAATATAGCTGCCGGGGATCGCAGCTTCGTCGCTGGCACGGACGCAGTAGCGCGCCACTCGGGAATGTACGTGTGGTCGGATTATTATATGGGCGCGTTTAATCCGGCACGGACTGACCTCGACGCCGACGGTATCGGAAACGGATGGAACCCCGCGGATAATACATACAGCGTGCGAGCCACAGGAGGTGTCTGGTTCGTTACCGGCATAAGCAACAACCTGGGCATTGGCGCCTATCTGAATCCCGGCTCAGGCACCTGGTCTGTTTCGAGTTCCCGTGAATTCAAGAACCAATTCCAGTCCATCGATACCGGCGCGATTCTTGGAGCGGTGCTGAATCTGCCGTTGACCTACTGGCACTACAAGACAGAAGGCGCGGGGGTTCGTCACATGGGGCCCGTCGCCGAGGATTTTTTCGACGCGTTCGCGCTCGGCCCCGATCACCAGTCGATCACGACGGTCGATGCCGATGGCGTGGCATTGGCAGCCATCCAGGGGCTCAACGCCAAACTGGAAGCGCAACTGGATCGCATCGGTTCCGAAGCGGCAAAGCTGCGCTCCGAAAATTCCGACTTGCGTTCCCGGCTCGATCGGCTTGAAGCCGCCCTCCCGGCAGGCACCCGGAACGGGACCGTCGAGCAATGAGCCAGTCAATATTCCGGTTACTCGTGTTTCCACTCACGCTCACAGCGGCAAGGCTCGTCGCTGCCGCCGCCCACGACGAAGCATCAATCCCATTCACCGTAACGAATGCGCGCGCCGAATTTGGTCCCGCCGTGCCTTCGAGCGCCGGATATTCAGTTGAACGCACCTCTGCGCGATATGGCGAGTCGTCGATCGGCGCGCCGGTTTACGTCTTGCGCGACAAAGCCGTGTTCGCGGATGTGGCGACGATCTGCAATGACGTGATCTTTGCGGACGGTTTCAATTAGGACTGTGACGCAGCGTAATTTCAGGAACGTTACTTTGACGTGCCAAGAGCCGAAGCGCTTGGACCTAGGCCTCGGCGGGATCACGTCGTCGTTGTGTCAACGTTGAGGGAGTCCGAGCATGAAGCGCGGCCTGTTCGCCCAGCAGAGCTGACATGAGGCTCAGGTGAGAAGATGCAGCGCGAGAAGTACCTTGATCGAAATCCGAGGGGAGTCCCATGTCGAAAAGATTAATCGACCTGTTCGTCAGCATTTTGATCGTCACTGCGCTTACTGGGCGCGCCGCTGCAACGGACGGCTATTACGATACGGCGTGGCCAGGAGGTGGCTATTTCACGTTTCATGGCGACTACTCCAACAGCTCCTTGGATTCGCGGGCGCTCAGCATCGCTGTTGAGCCCAACGGTCGAATTCTGTTAGGCGGCGAGGATTTCGGGTACGCGGCGTTTACTTCCATATGGTGGCTCGGCGAAATATTTTCGGACGGCACGCTTTCACCGACGTTTGGTGACGCTAGACCGCGTCGGGCCGGCGCCGACCCACGGCCTGTAATTTCGGTTCGCTGCCTCCAAGGCGCGCGAGGCGTCTGGCACTTTCACGCTCAATAAGTGCGCGGAGTCCCTCATGGATCAATGCGGTCCGTTCTTTTACCCCAGTAATACGCCGGGCTTGATCAACGAGACGGTCATCGAGATTGACTGTCGTACGCATGGTATGGTCCTTGATGCCCGCAGTGGGCATCACATGATGCCACAAGACGTGCACATCACCAATCCCGCCTTCGCGTAAGTGCTCCGCACTGATCTCAACCGCAGGCCCTTTTTGCGCCACTTCTTCGTGCGCGCGCTTGGCGCTGCAACGCTGCCAGGGCCGCAAGGCAGCGCTTGTGCAGCTTGAGCATTCCACTCGTTGCTTCCCAGCGCTGGACGCTGGCAGCGGCCACCGATAACTGCGCGGCAAATTCGGCCACGGACAAGCCGTGTTTTTTGCGTAAGGCGGCCACGGCATGTCCGGTCATGTCGAAATCGCTGGAGATCAGTGCACCCGGATTCGGCATCGCGGAAGTTTTTGCGCGGCCGCGCGCCGGCGTTTTCGGCGGCGTGCCGCCCGCGGTTCGGCGCGTCGGACTTGGAACCGCGGCGAGCACGGTTCCCGGCGCACGACCCGTATCAAGAAGGTCAATACCGAAGATCGCACTGAGTTGATCATCCGCCAGCCGGTCCTTCGCTGGATCCAAGGCAGCCGGCAAACTCAGGCTGGCGCCGATAAGGTCACCGGGATCGACGCCGCGCAACAAGAACAGCAATTGAGGTTGCAGGTCCAGCCGGCTGCCTGTGCCATACAACACGGCGGCGACGTGCTTGCACATTTTCGCCGAATCCGGACAACTGCAATCGAACTTCATCTCGCCGGGCTGCGGGAACAGGCCGGCCGTACGGTCCGTCACCACCCGCATGACTTGGTTGGAAACGCTGCCCTGAAGCAACTCCAACAGGGATTCGATCTCACTGGAGCATTTCTGCCTGATCGCGGCCCAGAGCGGTGCCTTGAGCGGGCGGATTTCGACCGCCACCCGGTACAGCGATGATCCTGAAACCATGGCTTCTATGCAGCCGACGCTGATTGCCAAGTGGCACACCGCACCGCTGCGGACATAACTGCGGCCACGCGGCAGGCGATTTGCGTAATCCGAAAACCCCTCCAGGTGCTTGCACCAGTTCTTTCCCCAGAAGCTGCTGGCGATCGCGTGTTTCTGCAGCTGCACCGGCTGCAGATCCTGGCCGCGCCTGGTCAGTTTTTTTGCCTGCCGCTGCGCCTGTGCGCGCCGCGCTTCGACGGAGACGTACGGCTTCCAACCCAAGCCGTCAAAACGATACGACATAACGTTCCTTACATCAGGGCTCGTTGCACATCCAGCCGCACCAGCTCCAGCAATTGCTCGTCGGCAAGCTCAGTCAATTTCACTTCGCCATCGGTTTTGAGGATATCGTCGGCGAGTTTGCGTTTGTCCGCAATCAGCGCTTCGATACGCTCCTCGATCGTGCCCCGAGTGACGAACTTGTGCACGAGTACGGGTCGCTTCTGGCCTATGCGGAACGCGCGGTCGGTCGCTTGATTCTCCACCGCTGGATTCCACCAGCGATCGAAATGGATCACTTGACTCGCCGCGGTGAGATTCAGGCCGGTGCCGCCAGCCTTGAGGGACAGAACCAGAAACGGCGGACCGTCGTCGGCCTGAAAACGCTCGACGATGGCTTTGCGCGCGGCAACCGCGGTGCCGCCATGCAGGCACAATCCCGGATGCCCGAAAATGCCGGCCAGGTGTTCGACCAACGGATCGATGATTTCGCGAAACTGCGTGAAGACCAAGATACGCTCTTGGCGTTCGGCCAGTTCTTCGCACAGTTCGGCCAGCCGCAAAAACTTACCGCTGTCGGCGCGCGCGTAGCCGCCATCGCCCGTGCGCTGGCTCGGATGGTTGCAGATCTGCTTCAGGCGCATCAGGGTTTGCAGCACTAGCCCGCGCCGGGCCATGCCGTTCATCGAAGAGATCGCCACGCGCATGGTCTCGACTGCTTGTTGATACAGGCGCGCCTGCGTCCGTGACAGTGCGCAGAAACACTGGGCTTCGGTCTTTTCCGGAAGATCCGCAATTACGTTGCGATCGGTCTTCATGCGCCGCAGGATGTACGGGCCGACCAACTGGCGCAGCGGCGCGTAGGAAGGCGGCTCGCGCCGCTCGAGTTGCCTGACGAACGATTTGAATACGGCAGCGGAACCGAGCAATCCCGGGTTGAGGAAATCGAACAGCGACCACAGGTCGCCGAGGCGGTTCTCGACCGGCGTGCCGGTCAACGCGATGCGCGAGCGCGCCGAAAGTTGCTTGATTGCCTTGCTGGCCTGCGTTCCGGCGTTTTTTATCGCCTGCGCTTCGTCGAGGATGATCAGCCGCCAGTCCAACTGCCGCAACCATGGTTGCCGGTGCAGCATCGAATACGTTGTCACGGCCAGGTCAACGTCGCGCAGTTCTGTGACCGGTGCAGCGGCGATCCGCTCGATCGTTGCCGCTTCGCATTCGGCAGGATGGAGAAAACTCAAGTTCAGTGTCGGCGCAAAACGCGCCGCCTCGCTGCGCCAGTTCCCCAATAACGACGCTGGCACGACGAGTAACGACGGACCTGCAACATCTTCCGCGGTCTGGCGCATATTCAGCAGCAACGCCAACACCTGCAAGGTCTTCCCCAGCCCCATGTCGTCGGCCAGACAGGCGCCCAGGTTCAGGGCCGTCAGAAACCGCAGCCAGCCCACGCCCTCGCTTTGGTAGGGCCGCAGCGTCGCGCGCAGCGCAGTTCCGGCATCGATGGCTTCGAGTCGCGCCGGATCGCGCAGCCCGGCGAGAGTTGCGCGCAACCCGCTGCCTGCATCGATATGCATCCACGACTGCTCTGCCGCGGTGTGCGGATCCAGACTCAGGTCGGCGGGTGCGCCCGCGAGCAGGCGCATGCCTTCGATGAATGATATCTGCCCGTTGCCGGCTCGTTGCTCGACCGCCCGCCAGTGTTCGAGCGCCTGCTTCAGTTTTTGCCGGTCCACCTCGACCCATTGTCCCTTGAGTAGAACCAAGCCGTCGCCTCCGACGAGCAGCGCGGCGATTTCCTCTGCGGAAAGCGATTTGTCGCCCAAGGCGACGCCGACATTGAAATCCAGCATGGCGTCCAAGCCGACGCGGGCAACGCCGCGGCGCTCGATGTTCACGCGAACCTGCGGCCGCGGCCGCGCCTTCCACCAGTCAGGCACACGCACCGACAGACCACATTCTTCCAGTTGTGGCACACTGGTTAGCAGCTCATGCGCGCGTGCTATCGGCCATGCGGTCGGCCGGTAAATCTCGCCGCTGTCCACCAACTGTCTTACCCACCCGCAGCATTCGGCTGCGCGCTGCAACGGGGTCAACAAACGGATCAGGGCGGCACGGTTTTTCGCACCGGCGTACTGCTGCAGCGCTGCGCCCAACGGCAGATGCTTGAGCCGGCCAGCACTGCCCAAGCCGCTGGTATACGTCGCCAAAAAAGCGAACGGCAGTTCCGGATCGTTCTTGTTTTCCGCCAAATGCATGCAGACGCGTCCCACCTGGCGCCACTTGGGTGCGCGTCGTTCGATCAGACGATCCAACCCGCCGCCATTCAACGCCTGTCGTACCCAAGCGTTCAGGCCATTCCAGATTTTGACCAGCAGTTCGGCGGACAGATATTCGCCGCCGTGCAACGGCGGCGCGCTCAGAATCCAGGCGTCAATTTCCGCCGGGGTCGGTGGAGGAATCGCGCTATCCACCGTCCCCGGCGGAATGTGACACGCGTTGGTGAGATACGCTTCGGCGAACGCCTGCCAATAGCGCAGGCTCGGCCAAGCGGCTGTCTCCGGCCTGCGCGCGGCAAGGAGAAACAATCCCTCTAGCCAGTCCGAAAGGAACGCTGCGCGCACGTCCGCATCTGAAAAATCTCCGTGGGGAGATGTTGCTTCAACCCAGCGCAAATTGCCGGAGGGAGATAACAGGATTTCGGGCATGCAAATTTCGGGTCCAGACCCATTCGCTAACGGGTCCGGCATTCTGCACAAGGGCGCCGCGCCGGACAATAACATCGGCCCCCATCGTACCCGGCAATCGGGGAACGGAGTTCGCGATTGATCGCGCGGACCGTTCTTGCATCATCAGACTCCGCTGCCGCGTGAGTCACTGCCAACAGCTCTCGGGGACTTTACGGGTGCACTGTCAACGCCGCACAAGCCATTCTTCACTCGTTGTTTTCGCAAGAGTGTCGAAGCAGAGCAGCGGACGAAACGAATGCACCTGATCCTGCCTTTTGTCGGATACAACAATTTATACTTCAAGCAACTGTTTGAAGGACAGGAACTGCGGTGGGCTGGATGCGTTTGGTGGAGGAGGTTTCCGTAAAAATCGTCAGCGTGCCCAATACGCTCTAACCTACTGATTCAGTTGGTGGGCCGTGCAGGATTTGAACCTGCGACCAACGGATTAAAAGTCTGCGCCTCACACTGCAAGTTATTGAAAGTTGAGCGAAGCCTATCGAAACTGATGGGAATGCGAAAGGTGCGACATTTCAGAAGCTTACCGAACTTGAACGGAGCTGATCGGAGCTGAGCGGTGCACCGCCAGCGCACCTACTCTGGCGCTACCCAACAGCTTCGCGATGGCGAAGGCATTGTTCCTCGGTTCCGTAAAGCAGGGCGTAGCGCGTACCGACTCGCCGAACTTGTCGACTTGCTGACTGAACCAGATGGCGGCCTTCGACGACGTCATTTCGATCCAGCGCACGGTCGCGGCACGGGCTCGCTCGTTCTTGGCCGACGCAACGGCCACCCGGTTGTAGCAGGCGACGGCATAGTCGGCAGCCTTGAACATTCCTCGTCCAAGGACGTGGTCAGAAGCACTCGAAAGCATCCAACCCCTCCCGATTCGACCCCCACACGAGGCCTCCGCCGCGCCACCCGTGCGTTGCCTTCGGACCATATAGCGACGCGTCCGCTGACAGGCCGCGTAAATGGTCCGCTAACGAATTCGCCAGGACATCCACCGCGAACAGTTCCGGCCCCACCGAGTCTTGAACCTCCAGGTCGGCGATATTCGTCACGTTCAAGTCCTGCTCGGTCGCACCCGTCATCTGAATGCCGATCTTGAAGGGCTTGGTCTCGACCGTGCGCGTGGCCTTGTTGAACGCCTTCGCGACGTGAGACTGGAGACTCGCGGTGCGCAAGGCCGTCAGCTTCTCGATGTAAGCGTTGGCGATCGCCGCGTCCGTCCGATCGCACCGCGGTCGGATGATCATGCAGAGGTCCTTTCCGAAGCAATCGAGAAGCAGCATCAACTGCTCGTAAGCCTCGGCTTCGACGCGCTCGCGCGAAAGGCGGTTGTAAAACGAAAGTTCGGGCCGGCTCTCCGCCATGGCCTCCTTCGCCGCCGTGCTAACGGATTCGGATCGCTCATGTGCTTCGCGCGCGAGTGAAAAGCGCCGCGCGCCGTAAATGACCGCGGCCGAGATGTCCGAGAGCACCAAAAACACGTAGTCTCGGGCTCGGATGGCGGCCGCTTTCCAAGCGCCGTCGGCAGAGGCGAAAGCGTCTGTGATATGCAGCTTCTTGCCAGCCGGGGTGGCGGTTCTGAATATGTCGAACGGCACTGACAGCGCCTCATTGACGAGCCTGGCGTGTTCCGACGGGATCGGCAGCGCCACCATAAGTGCGAAATTCTGATCGGTTTGAGCGGATAACTTCCTGCTGTAACCCTTTTCGGCACTCTCATCGATCCAAGCGACAGCCTCAGTCGAGGACATAGAATGTTCCTTTGTATCGAACGGATTTGACGCCGCCTGCGGCAGTCAGCGCGCACCGAGCGTCGTCCTAGCTCCGTACTGCTCCGTCATGGTAAGGCATTCAGAAGTCCTAATCGGCGGAAAGGACCGTTTGCGCCCCGCGTATGACACCGCCAGCGAATCCGCAAAAAGCACGGGCGTTCATGCGGTTCGACGTCCACGGTTTTTCTAAGGCATTGGGGCTAGGAAGTGACTCGCCCACGCCATAGCCGCGCGACCGCTCTCAGTGATCCCCAGTTCAACCGCCAATGCGTAGTGTCGCGTGCGGCCAATAAATCGCACGTCGAGGTCCGGACAAAACCTGCGATGTAACCTGTCTCCGAGAGCCGATGGCTCGCCCGCCCCGCCCGTCCCACAGTCCGGCGGTTCGGCGAAGAAGTGTGACATTGGCAGGGCGCGGCAACACAGCTAATGAGAAGCAAGGACGCTGCAGCGATCTTTCGATGGAGCGGGTCCGAAGTGAGACTATCGCCAGCTGGCAGACACATATATGGGTTGGCGTCCGCACTGCGGCCGCGGTCGAGGCTTCCTCTGCAGGCGGCGTCGGTTCAACTCACCTGTGCAGACCCGCGGCTGTTGAATTCTACGGAGTAGAGAGCCATGCGAGCGAGCGTCATTGTTGTTGCGTGCTTCTTCCTTCTCGGGTTCGGCGACGTCGAGGCAGGTGCCCTGATCGTTCACAATCTGTCGAGCGCACCCGCATCGTGTACGGTCGATGGCTACGACCACGATACTCCTGTGAAGCCCTTCTCCGTTCCACCCGGCAGCATGCTGCGCCTGCCCATTCCCGCCAGCACGCAGATGATCGACCACGTCACCTGCGGCGGGAAATTGCACACTCGTGGGATGCACATCACGGCAAAGGGCCCGGACGGGACGCTTTACTTGAACGGTAAGCAGACACGCACCCTCAACGTCTTGCTCTACGCGTTCATTCCTACCGACCCGACTGTTGGCTACTCACCGCTGCTTCAAGCGTTGACGCTCAAGTATCAGAGCGCGAATCCGAGCGTGCTTCTGAACCTTGTACTCAATCCCGACATCGATACCTACGACTTCGGTACGTTGAGCAATCAGGTCATGGGTCCGAACGGCTACGATGTAGCAGAGCTCGACACGGTCTTCCTAACCTATTTGGCGTCGAATGGGCTGATCACACCCGTCACCGTGAACGGAGACGCGCCGATCGATGTGGGAAAACAAGCGGCTACTATTGGCACTACCCTGTACGGAGTGCCCAGTTGGTTGTGCAGCGACTTCGCCTTCAGCTTTAATGGGAAGTTGGCGAGCGTCGCCAGCGTCTCTCAGCTTCAGAACGTGCTCAATCCGCCGCCCAGCGGTGGGGTGCCGCTCGTGGCCGACTTCGACGGCTCCTGGACGATTCCAGCGATGTATCTACAGGCCTACCTACAAACATACGGACCGCAGAAGTTTGCCGCGCTGCGCGGTGCTGCGGCAACGCCAACGATCGATCCAGCCGACCCAGCGATCATCAGCCTGATGACGACCGGCGCATCGCTGTGCGCCGCGGGAAATTCAGATCTGTGCACCAACGGCTATTATCATCACGCAAAGGACGGGACCGTCGAGCAGGTCTTTGCAACCGGCTATGCAAATGGCGACGCGGGGTTTTCAGAGCGTTCCTTTTTCATCGCCTACTATGAGAACAATCCACATCCATTGACCATGATTCCGTTTCCATGGGGCAGCGGACCGCGTCTGGTCTACTCCGATGCGTTCGTTACGAACAAAGTGCGGTGCAGTACCGATCCGTGTTCGAGCGACAGCACCGCGTTCACGGCTTGGGCGACGAGCGCCGACATCAAGGCTTATATTGCGTTCTCCGGCGATCTGCCGTCTGGCTCGCAGCCGAGGCACCTGCTGACCGCGACGCAACCATTCTGGAAGCTTCCTGCAGTCCAGTCCGATCCAATCTACTCACAGGTTGCATCAACACTGTTCGCCGGAACTATGTATCCATACCTCAACTTGTTCACGCCGGAACTGCAGTATGGACTTCTTTCACAGCTCTGCCCGGCTGTGAAAGCCTCTGCTCCCAGCTGGGTTTGCAAGGTTCCCTCGCCGCCGCCGTCGCAAAAGTCGGGCAATTGATGTCGCGGCACGTTCCGTGCGAAGAATTGAACGGCCTAGAGTAGCGCATGTGTTGCCGAGTTCTTGCTCCATTGACGGTAAGTTGCCCATTCGATATGGCTTGCGGTGTAGCGTGTGATGAGTAGTGCTTTTTGCGGCCGTACACCCACCCGTATGCTCCCGACTCAGCCGTCGCCTGCGACCGGGTCGAGTTCGGCCGGGAAGAGCCATTTTTTGAGAGAGTTCGCATTGCTCAGTTCGAGCTGATAATCCGGCGGTGTTTCTTGATCGGGATCGACGGCCAGCCGAAGATCGTGGACGATGTAGGGCAAAAGTGCACCGCTGCAGGTAATGCGGCGAGCAGTGGCACCCTTGAAGTACTCCGCGCGCAAGACCGCGGCCTGTGCTGCATCAAGGCGACGATGCGCAGCGATCAAGAGCGTCACACGTTCCTTCCACGTCTCGTCGTGCGCTGCCCTTCCGTGAGCAGGGACGGGCATCGCGCTCAACTTGGTCGTCACAAAGCGGCCGAGCACGAAGTCGAGAAATGCCTCGCGCGACGCGCACCAGGCGCGGACATGCCAGCGTCGACCGGCGCGCACGATCGCGTGCGGGAAGAGCAGTCGAGACGTACCGCTCGGGTGTGCGATGGATCGATAGCTTGCCTCCACACCCTGACCCAAAAGGGCGGCACTTCGCAACGTTGCAAACACTCGGGGATCGGCGGTGGCAAAGGTGACTGTAACGTCGGTCAACGGTTCCAGGCCGGCTTCGCAGCGCCGCAGCAATTCCACGTACTCGCTAATATCGCCTTGCGTAAGCTGTGGACGAACACGGGCGCTGGGCACATAGCGACGCCTTGCCGAATCTTCGATGAGGGCGTCCGGAAACGCGTCCTTGTACGCCGCCAGCGTCCGACTGGCCTGCACCGGTTGGAGGGCGAATACTTGCCGAATTCGAACGTTGCTGATCTCTCCCTCCCACAGCAACAGCGTTTCGATCGCGGCCAGTCGAGCGTGCTGGATGACCTTGGAGCGGGGCATGGACGGCTCTTATCTTTTAAGATAACGTATCATAAATGATAAGCGCCTCGTCCGCATCCGTTCCCAGCCTGTTTGACCGATTGCCGATGGATCTTTTCCGGCCGTTGGCAGCGCCGAACCGCCTTTACTTCTGGCGGTTGCTGGTCCATCTGCACTCGTTCTGCTTCGGGCCCGATGCGCCGCCACCGCCAGAGGACGGCATTCCCGCAAGACAGTTGGCGGCGGAGCTCGATCGCTTCCTTCTGACCCAGGGTGAATGGGCGGACGATGAGGCCCCCTCTGGCGCGAGCGGAGCGGCCTACATCCGGCGCCTCGTCGAGGCGGGCTGGTTGCATGAAGAAACGGTCGGCGTTCGCACCTTTGTAGGTATGCGCCCAGCCGTCCAGCAGTTTCTCGGGCTTCTCGCGGAATTTGCCGAAAAAGGACCTGAGTACCTCAGCGGCAAAGCACAGCTGATCTTCAGCCAACTTAAGGCCGTGCAGGCGGACCCACAGGGTCAGGCGCCCGGATTCCATGAGGCGGCCAAGGGCGCTCGGGCGATTCTCTCCACCCTCGCTTCAACGAGCATCCGCGTGCGCGAGATCATGGAGCGCCTCTCGCTCGAAGACAGCACGGCGAGCTATGTGGCGAGCTTTTTTCGCGACTACATCTCTGCGGTGTACATCGGCGACTACCAGGCGCTCCGCACCGCAAAACACCCTTTGCGCCACCGACTCGACATTCTGCGAATCGTTGCCGAATTACGTGACGATGCTGACGCCCGCAAGGCGATCGTCAGCGGATATCGCAAGCACCTCAATGCCGGATCGCGCGAGGACGCAGAACGGCTCTTCGACCGGGACGTGCAACGCTTTCAATCGCTCGAGCGCGTGGAAGCCTACCTCGATCGTCTCGACGAGACGATCACCCGCGCCAATCGCCGCGCCGTGGGCTATCTGCAGTACATGCTCAAGACGAGAGGCGGCATCGACAAGCTGGTCGGTCGCGCCATCACAGGTGCCGTGCGTGCCGATGCCGAATCAGGGATGGTGGACACCTTGTTCGCACCGGGCACCCTGCTCAACGCTGAATGCCTGCGTGAACCGCGGCGTCTTCGCGCTGCGCAGCCGCGGAGTCGCATACGTGTGCGTGAACTGACCGCCGAGGAAAAGGCCCTCAATTCCCTTCGACAGATCATGCGTCGCAATCGCGACGCGAATCCAAGCAAAGTGATCGAATTCCTTGTGGCACACGCGGCCCACGAACGCGCCGTGTCGTCAGATCAGTTGCGCGTATCGACGATCTCGGACATGTGTGTGTACTTCACGCTGATGCGTGCGGCGCAGAGGGCGACGACGCTTCCAGCGGCAGCGCACCGCAACGACCCCCTGCTCAATGCCTTGCGCCGATTTCGCTTTGTTCTGGTCGGGGGCGAGCGAACACTCTCCACCCTGTTCAGTTCCGCACGTTTCCACGTTTCTCCAGCCATGCTGCGCTCGGCATGAAAACGTGGGAGACCCTCGCCGACCGTTCGAATGGGTTGTATACCCAGGACGACTTTCGCAATGCCGCCTACCAGCTCGTGGCGCAACAGGTTCTCTACTACAGGAATCCGCATCAACGAACCGCGTATCACCTTATCACTGAACACCGAGCCGCGTTCAAGGAGGTGTTGGATCTGTTGGGCATCGACGTGGAAGTCAACGACGCATTCAAGTTCTGCGCAGCCATACCGCGTTACGCTCGAAGCGTTGCTCTGCCCCTGATGGACACTTTACTCATGTTGGTGCTGCGCAAGGTCTATCACGAGCACGTGCAGCGTGGTGAAATGGACGAAGGCGTTATCCATGTGAGCATCGAGGAACTCAAAGGCGCTTTTCAATCGGCAACGGCGCGCACGCTACCCGAACGCCCGGCGGACCTTTCGGCGCTCCTGCTCTCGGCACAGCGTGCCGGAATCGCGCGCATGAACCGGCTCGACGGTGACGACATACAGCCCTACGACATCGCCATTCTGCCGGGAATCGCTGCGGTCCTGAACGCAAGCACGTTGCATCGCTTGGCGGCGTTCCGAGACGCCCCCAAGCCGGCCGAGGAACCAGCGGAGGACGGCGATGAAGCGACTTGAGCGCGTCATTCTTGTTCAGTTCTTCCTTTACGAAGCGAACGACATCACGTTGGGTCGGCACACCGCGCTGCTCGGGCCCAACGGCACAGGTAAGTCATCCCTCCTCGATGCCATCCAGGTTGCCGTCGCCGGCGCCAACCTCTCGCGTATCGCTTTCAACGCGCAAGTTGCTGGAACCCCAAGCAAACGAACGATCCGCGGCTACTGCCTCGGCATGATTCACCCCGAGGGCGAGGCGGGTGGCGACCAGGAGCGTGCGCGCGATCACGCGCTGAGCTATATCACTCTGGTCTTCCGAGATGATGGAACTGGCGAGTGCGTCTCGGCGGGTGTATGCCTGTCTGCCTCGATCGATGAACCCAAGCACGCGGTCGAGGGTCTTTATGTCGTTCCGGGCGTAGCGCTCACGCTGGTCGACCACCTCATTCAAGACGAACGCGGCGCCGCGCCAGCAGACTGGAGTACGTTTCTGCATGGCTTGGCTCGAGTCGCCAAGGATGCGGGTGGGCAAGTGCTGACGCCACCATCGTCTGATGCGTATGTTGGAGAGCTGTTCCATCAATTGCAGGGCGACGCGCACATTGATCCCCGTCGATTGTTGCGCGCCTTCAAGAAATCGATCCAGCTCAAGCACGTCGAATCCGTCTCCGATTTTGTTCGCGACCACGTCGTCGGCAGTGAACCGGTCAACCTAGGGCGCATCGTTGACCAGATCCGTGAGTTGCGAAAACTCAATGGCCTCATCGCCGGCGTCGAGACACAGTTGACCGATCTGGACAGTCTGGCTGCCCAGTTCGGGAAAGTCGCTTCGGCGGCCGTTCGCCTGGCAACATATCAGGCACTGCTGCACAACTACGATTATGAGTCGGCTACTGCGCGCCATGCTGACGCGTCTGACCGGATGAGCGAACTTGAGCGTGACGCGCAGAGTGCAGACGAACAGCTGAAACGCAACGAAGAGGATGTGCGTCGAGACGAATTGGGTCTCGAACAGCTATCCGCGACCTTGGCTGTCGATGAGACCGGCCGCCAACACAAGCTACTAAGCTCGCAGCGCGACCAAGCGGCCGAAAGCCTTAAGGATCGCATCGCGCCATTGAAGCTACTCCTGAAAGACATGCTCTCAGGTCTTGGGACGATTAGTACGCTGCCGGTGCTGTCTGACCTTCACGACACCGCGCAGGCCTGCGAAGAACTCGTGCTCGAGGCGCAGCGAGCTCTAGCTGATCATCGTGCAACGGACTTGCCGGCAATCGTGGAGCAGGCCTCGGAAATCGCGGCCACATCGCGCGAACGCCTGGAACAAGCGCTCCAACAGGTCGCCGATCATCGCAAGGCAATCCGCGATGAATCGCAGGAGATCAATGGAAAGCTTAAGAACTTGGCGCGCGGTGGTAGCGAAGTGGGTCGTGACGCCGCACGTCTCATTGACGCACTGGATGCCATTGGGATTGTCGCACGCCCCGTTTGCGACCTGGTGCGGGTCACCGATGCGCGCTGGCAAGGCGCCATCGAAGGATTCCTGCGAAACAATCGGGAGTCGCTTGTGGTGCCGGCTGGTAGAGAACGCGATGCCGTCAAGGCTATACGTCATATTCCAGCCGATCGCGCCGCATTCGGCGTCAGCATCGTCCAACCGGCGCATCTGAAGGGATTTTCCTGGAACGATCAAAGGGGCGAGCTCGCCGGTTCGCTCATTGAGGGAAGCGACACTACGGCGGTGGCTTATTTGCGCCGAATTCTCGGCCGCCTGCGTTGTGTGGAAACAGAAGAAGAGCTCGAGCGCTTCGACCGTGCGATTACTGCGGACGGCATGCTTTCGAGCAACGGCGGAACGAGCAGGATCCGCCTGGTCGATCCGGCAGCTTGGCTTTGCGGCCGAAACGAGCCATCCATCCGCTCAGCAGACCTAACTCGGCGTGCCACGCTTCTCGCCCAGGAGCAGGCTGTACTGGACAACCGTTACGCGGCACTGACAAAGGTCCGAGACATCCTCATTGTCGTCGGGAACCCCAGCACCCTCCAGGCAGCTCGGCAGCAGGTCGACGGGCTCGAGCGCACTCGCAAAGAGTTGGAAGCGACGGTAATGAGCCTAGCCTCACTCGATCTCGGCAAGCTAACCGACCTGATCGAGCAGCAGACCGTCATTAAGCGCAAGGTCGCTCAACGGCGATCGTCGATCAATTCGCTACACGCTGAGATAGCGCGACTGGAGGCCGATAAACAACTGACACGTAGGCTCATTGCCACAGCCACACAAGAAGCCGACGAGGCGCACACACGATTCGAGACCGCTCGTCAGTCCATCGATTTTAGCGTCGATCGCATGGATCAATATCGGCAGGAGTTTGATACCGGCGACTCCCCGTGGGATCAGCGTATGGCGACGCTGCGGCGTCGCATCGAGCGGGTGGATGCTGAATTCAAGAATGCCGAGCCCGATGCACGTGCCGAGCTATTCGACTATGCGCACCGACACCAGATCAGCCTTGCCGAAGAAGAACGAGAGTGGCGCGGCGGCATGCACTTCGTCAACGCGGAAATCAGCCGCCTGCGCGACACGGAGCTCGTAAGGTTTCGACAGGAGGCCGAGCAGGCCGGAGCCGCCGCCGAGCTTGCATTTCGCGAAGACGTCGCGGTTCGGATCGGTAATCAGATCACCGGGATGAACCGAGAACTCGACTCGCTCAATACCATCCTGCGCGCCTGTCCGGAATTTTCAAACCGCGAACGATACCAGTTCGAATGGTCGCCGGCCGAGCCGCACCGCGCCTTGCATGACTACATCCTTCGTGTCGCCGATGGTGCAGAGGCTTCGGAAACGTTGTTCGAAGCCGAGGGACCCGCACATGCGCAAGTAGTCGCTCTCATCGAAGCCGCCGTCCGCGACGAGCTGCACAATGCTCCAAGCATCCTGCACGACTACAGGCAAATGTTTGTGTTTGACTTGCGCATTGAGCAGGACGGAAGGCGCGTAGGCCATTTGAGCAAGCGCATTGGGCAAGGTTCGAATGGCGAGCATCGGACACCCTTTTATGTGATTGCTGGTGCAGCACTCGCGGCGGCCTATCGACTGGATCCTCGAAGGCCGCATCGATCGGCTGGTCTAATGCTTATGGACGAGGCCTTTTATGGAATGGATCCTCAAAATGCGCTGGCTACGGCCCGGTTTCTCGAACGCCTTGGTCTGCAGCTGATTCTGGCCGGACCGGAGTCCGATCACGCAAAATTGGCTCCGATTTGTGATTGCCTGTATGACATGACCCGATATGGCTTCACTTTGACGCTCGACGCCATCGAACTGACGGCCGAGGGTCAAGCACTCATGATCAGTGACATGCCTTCTGAGCACCCGGAACTCATACAGGAAGTATTGGCCCAACAAATCACTCCGGCACATGCATCCCATCGCGCGTGATGCGTTGCTCAAACTCATGCGCCGCGCGGAGTCCGCGTGGGCACGAAATTCACCTCGGCTTGCCGCACTTCGATTGAACGCATCAACCTTCCCGGCGTACGGTCAGGTCTCGCAGCGCCAAGAGAAATTGCTCATCAACGCCGCATTTAAGGACGTCGCTCGTAGAGGCGGCATTCGCATGGAGGTCGACGCCCTCTCAGGAGACGCAGAACAAGTCACGCGCATCGCAGTGATGGATGCGGATCGCCTAAGTGAGTGTTTGGAAGTCACTCCGCTGTGGCGAGCTTTCGCGCAGGCAGCGCATCTGCTAGCACCCAGTGCGGAACGGCGACCTCGCGTTCAGTCGATTCTTGACCGGTGGCGTACCGGACAACGGGTCCGTTTGCTCGGACCTGAGAATGCGCAGGATGTCGTTGACGCCGATCATGTGCTGACTTATTTGGAAGCCCACCGTGGGGACGACCAGATCATGCGGCGCGTGAGCGCCCAGCTGTTCTCCGATAGCAAGCGCATCGAAACCATCTGGCCGGTACTTGATTTCCTTACTGGCGAGCAATCCCCAGTTCCACGGCAAAAAGCCGACGTACTTGCTGAGATTGGGTTATTGGCGCATCCGCAACCTCTCCTGGTCTGCGGCCGCGGGATCTTTCGGCTCACAACGGGCGAAAGCATCGCCATCCCCAAGCCCTACATTGGCCTCCCACCGGAGTGCATTAGGGCGTTTGAGCCGCCGGCTGACCTGCCCTGGGTTCTGTCGGTCGAAAACTTGACCACCTTTCATGAAATTGCACGCGAGGCGGGTGGCGAAGTTCTGGGCCTCGTCCTCTATACAGCCGGCATGCCGTCGCCCGCTTGGCGGCGGTCCTACAAAACCGCGATCTCAAGCCTTCCGAGTCAGTGCCGGCTGCTTCACTGGGGCGACATAGACGACGGGGGCTACCGAATAGCTCTCACGATCGCAGAACAAGGTCGTGCCGCCGGACTCCAGCTGCAGCAATGGAAGATGGACTGGTCCGACCAACAGGCGACTGGACGTGAGCTCACGCCTGAACAACGAGGTCGCATCGCTCGCTCACTGGAAGCTCTACACTGGAACCTCGGATCTACTTCAGGCCCCACGACGAGAATAGAACAGGAGGCCCTGGTTATCGAGCTTCCCAAGCGATGACCACATTGCCGCGGCGCAATCTGGCTTCACGCAGCAATGGTCCAGCAACCCATACTGGCGATGCAAACATGCAGCCCGTCATCGCGCTGGTTCGTCGCCAGACCGCGGCCACCAGTGGGCAAGTACCTGTATCGACACTTTCACAAGCCAGCAATCACTGGCACGCCGGAACGGGGCTCGGCGGCGTATTGTGAAAGTTCACGGTGCCTCCCGTATTCGGCGCTACGCCCGTTCCCATGTTCATCGGCGTTCGCGAACCCACGTCCAACGGTCCCGTATCGTTGCCTGGTTGCGGATCCGCGCCGCTGATCAAGTAGAACGGCATGGGACGCAAGTTCCCGATGAACCCCCGCTTCGTGTACATCACGTCGGGGACGTACGGATTGGCGATCGTCTCGACTTCCAGCGGAGCCTGACGCAAGCTTCCGGAAATCGTCTTGTCGATACGGACCACAAGCGACTCCGTGCCGACGATTAGATTTCCTCGGAACAGGTGTGAGGTCGGCTTCTTGTCCAAGAGCGCTGCGAGACGCACGTACTTGCCAAGCAGGATATTGCCATTTCCGCCGGTACTGAGCCGTTCATATACGAACTGCTGCCCGATGCAGAAGCGCGCAGTCAAGATGCCCTTGCCTATGCCGTTGTTCGAGTAGGTGCAACCACCCTGACCGTTAGCCGTGATCCAAGCACCGTTACACCCCGCATAGTCGGAATTGTTCCACAGGGTGAGGTAGTTCGGCTCGGCGACGTCGATCATTCCCACAGCAATGCCATCCGGCTCATCACCCAGGGTACCGCGGTAAACGACTTGAATGAACAGGTCAGTCGCGTTGATCGGAATCGGATCGTTGCTGAAATCGAACGCCACGGCGTAGCTGCTCGCCCCGTTCAAGTTTAGAGCGTCGATCGCGAGCGGCTTCGAGACTGATATCTCTTGGTAGTTCGTGCGATTGCCGGCAGCACAATCGTTCTCTGTCGTGGTGTTTTGGTAATCGACCACCGCCTCACCTGCCAGCAATGGCGTATAGCACAGGTTGCGGTGGTAGCGCGCCACAGCGACTAAGCGCGCGCCTGTGGGCGTCGGCGTTGCCGAGGTCGTCACCATGTTTTGTGGAACCGAGCTTCCAGTACCACTTTCCACAATTGCCGCCGTATTGTTGCGAATCTTCAGGCGAATCTTCGTAAAGCCATAAATCTGATTTGCGTCGCAAAAATCAGGCTCGTTGGTAGCGCCGGCTACGGTCGCAGTGCAGTGCGGGTACCCATTTGCATCAACAGTGTGCGCAAGGCTATGGTCAACCAGCCCGAAAAGGCCGTCGGCGGGAGCGTCGACCTGAATTCGCCCTCGGAAAAAGAAGTCGATCAGTCCAGCAGAGTAACCGACCGCTCGAGGCAACATGGCGTCCGCCATGTAGCGCATGTTTGTATAGCTGATGGTATAGCCCACGGCGTTCGTGTACGTCGTCCCGAGAGCCGGCGGCATCAGGTCATACCAAACCCCTTTTGTCACGAGCGGGGCTTTGCCACCAAACGCGCTCAGCTCGCCGAGAGAGCCGTCGTAACTCGGGCTGACCTGATCCGCAATCGGATACGTGAATATCTCAAGATAGCCAACCCTGCCATTCACCCTCATTCCGCTGTCAACGGCTACCGACGTGTACCCGGCTGTCGTTAAATCGTTCGGAGGCAAGCTGTAGGTCGGTGTCGCCGTCGGCACGCAGCTAGGACTTCCGGCTGGTTGGCATTCCTCGAAGCCTGGCAGAGTGCCGGCAGTGAAGAAGCTCCGGTTCGAAACATCAGCGAGCCCCCGCCGAGTGAGGACTGTCGCGTTGTCAGATCCCGTTTCAATATGGCGCGTGGTGAAGAACTTTACGGGCGTGCTGAATTGGACGTGGCCACTATTCCCGGGGTAGTAGTTGAACTGTCCAAGCACGACAGTCGGAAGCGCGTTCAAGCTCGGAACGCCGCCATCCATCATGGTCAGCGAGTTTCCCTCCGGCAACTCCGAAGCGGACGCCGCGCCGTAGTCGCGGATCACGCGGTACTCGGTGTATTCCTCGAAAGCCGCATCTGAAAAACCTTCACTCGGGTAGACCAGCGCCAGAGCCGGTGGGCCGTGTCCGTCATTGCGTACGTGCTGGGGTTGCGCGGTGTCCTGAAGAAGGTGGATCACGTGCCCCAAGTCATGAACCGTCGTTGCCCATCGCTGCAAACGCTCCTGAGAACTCTGCTTTGCCAGAGGTTGGAATGTAAGAGTGCCTGGGTCGATCCGCTCCAGAGTCAGCGCCCACCAATAATTGTTTCGGGCGTCTTGCCATGTGAAGTGGTTGCGCCTGCTCGTATCGTCACTGTCGGAACCTGGATTCAATGGAGCGGTGCGCCCCAGGCTCCAATTGATCGACTTGAGGCAAGTATACGTGCTGCAAATCGATTGAAATTGAAACTCGCGATCTCCGATCGGGTCGTAGAAGTGCTTGACTGCACGAAGAACGGGCCCATAAGGATCATCATCGCGTTGGTCGCTGTTGGTCCACCCGCCAAATACGGGACGAATGTGATCATTGTCGTCCTCTCGAACGTTGCCGCGCATGAGCCATGCTCGAACCTGCTGCTCGATCGCAGCACCCGAGCTTCCCGGCACGTAACTCCTCGCCACTAAGCTATCGAGGAAATTCAATTCCTGCTTCTGGGGAGCGCGCTGATACGCGAAGGGACCATTGGCTGGCAACGTAACGGCCGGATTCGTAACCGCTTGCTCGTCGAAATACGGCACGTCGCTCTGGATGCCTTGAAAAGCAAAAGGATAATCCTTATCAAGCCGGTCAAATCCGATGATGGGGACGATCGAATTGCTCGCCTGTGGGTTCAAAGTTGAGTCACGGTAGGCGTGATCGGCAACCAGCATGTGCGTGACGTACTCATAGGCGTTAGCACTCGACGCGAATGCGGCCAGAATTGCCACGAGCGAGCGGCGCATACCGTTCATCATCATTTGACCTCTTAGGCGTAGACAGTGCGCGGGTCGCTCAGTGCCAGCGTCCCATGCTGATAGAGATTGCGAGCAGAAATCCATAAACGGCAAGCAACCCAGAAATGACGGTCGCGAACAACCACGCGCCCTGCTTTCTGAAGATCGCGAGAATCAAGCTGCCGAAAAAGCTGACGACCAGACAGAGCATGATCGTCATGATCGATGCATCGCCTAGCAAACCACGGAACATCTTTTCGCGGAGCGTTATGGCCGCAATGCCGACCGACGCAATTGCCGTGGTGGAGGTGACGAGGAACGAGGAGATGTGAAATGTATGCGGCGAACGACGTCGGATGACGAGTGCGAGCGCTCCAAGAGCCATCACCAGAGCGAGCACCATCCCGCCGGCCAGGAGTGCGGCACGGGAGTCACCTCTTTCGAACAGTTCAGGGAACGAGAAGAAAGCGACTGCCCCCGCAAGCATCAGCATCGGGGCAGCGATCACCGCCCAGGCGAGGCTGTCGTGAGGAGTCGATACTGGACGATTGGTCTGAATTGTGGACGCTGGCATGTCGTTCGCTCACATCGAGTCAAGGCGCCATATTCCGTTCACATCTTTGACAAAATGAACCGGATATCCGATTACTTGTCCGCTGACGTCGCGAACGGCGACGATATCCGCCGTGTCCAACGTGAACGTGCCAGTCGCCAGCATGCCGAGTTGGGCAGCGGTTGTGGAAAGACTCCCGCCCGAGTTGAGCGCCTGCAGAAATGGCGTGAGCCTCGTACTCAAGGTTCCAGTCAGAGCGCGGGTAGCGTTGGAAACCTGTCCCGCGATCAGCTGTGCGCGGAAATACGCATATGCGGAACATATACTGTTGCGCTGCTCAGTGAGCGCAATCGCGATGATTCGTGTCACCGCCGTCTGCGGCGGTCCGGATGTAAACGTGATCGTTGCGGTTGCGACATATATCCCGGGCTGCGCGTAGGTATGCAGTGGGACGTAACCCAAACCGCTGCCATTGTACAAGGCCGTTCCGTCACCAAAATCGACGACGACGGTCTGTATAGATTGTGCGCTCGTGCTTGCGAGGTTCAGGCGTACCGGCAGTGGTGCATAGCCTACGGAGGCTCCCGTTGCGAGCGTGGCTCCGGGGTCACCCGTTGAGGCCATGACGCTCACATTCGCGGTCGCCGTCAGCCCATCTAGTGTGGTCGCCTGTGCGTTGAGGGTGCTTGTCGTGCTGTCGATGGATATCGGCGGAGTTAGAAACTGCCCGTTGTAAATGTACGCCCGAACATTGTTTACCTGCACGCCGGTATCAACGGAGCCCGTAACGGTTCCGGCGACCTGCACTTTGCCGTTTAGCAGGGTCGTCGAAGGCGGTGGATAGGTGATCGCAATTGTTGGCGTGACGCCCAAAGTTGGCGCATCCACCGTGCCTAGCGCGGTCCCGAGTCCCGTCGGTTGCACGTCAAATCCGTTCAGGAAGATGACGTCGAACGTCGCCGTTTGAAGACCGCAGACTTCTGGTCCAGAGACCAGAGCGCTTGGCCCACGCCCGTTGGGTTGCGGCGTAATGCTAGGTGTGGGACCACCGGGATCGACTGTGAAGCCGGTAAGCCCGCTCCTTGCAAGCGCGCTTGATGAAAGTAGGCAAAGCGCTACGACAATGGACCCACAGAGCGCGCTCGCGGTCCGGCAGACCGAATTCGCTCGCTTCGTACCGGTGCCTATCCGCCTCATCCCAATCCTCCGAAACCATTTGCGGCAAGCTGCCGGAAGCCGGGCAGCAACGGATTTCAGCACACAATTTTCGACAAGTGTTCCATGGACGCCGTTTGTCTCACCACAATGACCCTTAGGGCGTGCTCAATCGGTAGTCAGTCCGGACCTTTGCGAGCGTCGAATGGATTCCAACACCATACGCTCATCGATGGCACTGAGGCGTACGGATTCATCAATGAAATCATCCAGAAAGCTCCACAGCTCCTTTTTATTCGCGACCATCTTCCTTCATCGCAGTTCGCGGATCAGCTAGCTACCTCATCAGAAGAGAGCCATCGTAGAGCGGTTTGCGCTCGGGATGGCCTGGCTCAAGTATAGAGAAATCCATGCGCGTCATGATGGCGTGAAGCGGACCGAATGGCGGTGCACCGATGGCATAGAAGTAGAGCCGTACGTGCAACCCGAAACCAGCCTGACTCGGCATACTGAACCGTGCGAGTTGCTGCTCAAGGCGAGCCGCGCTACCCTGATCACCGACCGGGAGAAGTACCTGTGGCGAGAAAGCCAAGTCCGACTTGTCAAAGTTGATCCGGTTGCCGTGGTTTCCGAAGACTGTCGAGCCTAAGTAGAAGCACGGCACCAGAAATCCCTTCCTCTCAAAGTCGTAGTGTCCGAACGGCACTTCCGATCTGTCCGTTGCCCGCCCAAGGAGCGCAAATGCGAAGCGCTTGCTATCGTTCTCATTACTTGGCCAGTGCTGTGGCAACCACGCTTCGATTTGGTAGTAGCGATATCTGCGCTGCTCAGTGATTCTCCGTTCGATTTCCGGCAATTCTTTGGCACGCAGTTCGCGGCGTTCAAAGACGTCTGTCTTACCTAGCAGGCTGTTGAGAAACTCAGTTCTTTGGCAGAATCCATAGCCATCGTCTATAGCGAGGCTGTTCCACGCGATGCGTAGTCCCGACCAGCAACAGCTTGGCATGTTCTCTTACGTATCGGTGGAGTCGCGCGTACCGGA
>DASXKR010000013.1:0-21439 GCA_036496665.1 Rudaea sp.
TCCGGTACGCGCGACTCCACCGATACGTAAGAGAACATGCCAAGCTGTTGCTGGTCGGGACTACGCATCGCGTGGAACAGCCTCGCTATAGACGATGGCTATGGATTCTGCCAAAGAACTGAGTTTCTCAACAGCCTGCTAAAGCCCTCCCGCCGGGAGAGATTGGAGTGAGGGTCGGGTCTCGTATGGACGTTGTTAAGTCCCGACCCTCATCCGCCCGACCCACATGCGCCGAATGCGACTTGGGATTGCGGACTCGTTTGCAGCGCATGCAGGTGGGGCACCCTCTCGCGGAGGCAGAAGGAAGAATCAGAACGGCCGCGCCAGCTCCATCGACTCCTTGCGGTTGCGGAATACCAGCGGTCTGGCCTCGACCGCGTCGATGCTGCGCGGCTGTTGCGCTTTTTCCACAATGTCGACGATCAAGCCGTGCTGCGGCGACTTGTCGCAGACCGGATCGGCCATCGCCGGATCCTGCGTGAGCATGTAGGCCTGACAGTGGCAGCCGCCGAAATCCCTTTCGCGCTCGGGGCAACTACGGCACGGTTCCTTCATCCAGCCGGTGCCGCGGTAGCGGTTGAAGCCCTCCGAGTCGTGCCATATCTCGCGCACGCTCATGTCGCGCACGTTCGGGAACGACAGGCCCGGCAGCATGCGCGCGGTATGGCACGGCAGCGCCGTGCCGTCCGGCGTGATCGTCAGGAACACGCTGCCCCAGCCGTTCATGCACTTCTTCGGCCGCGTCTCGTAATAGTCCGGTACGACGAAGAACAGTTTCATCTTCGACCCGAGTTGCTCGCGCCAGCGATTCGTCGTTGCCTCGGCGCGCTGCAATTGCTCGCGTGTCGGCAACAACTGCTCGCGATTGAGGTGCGCCCACGAGTAAAACTGTGTGTTGGCCAGCTCGAGGTACTCGGCGTCGAGTTCGACGGCCAGTTCGATGATCTTGTCGAGATGGTCGATGTTTATGCGATGGATCACGCAGTTCATGACCATCGGAAAGCCCTGCGACTTGATCAGTGCGGCCGCCTGGCGCTTGAGATCGAACGTGCGCGTCGACGACAGGAAGTCGTTGACTTCGCGCGTCGAGTCCTGGAACGACAGCTGGATGTGATCGAGGCCGGCCTGCTTGAGTGCAGCCACGCGCGCCTCGTTCAGGCCGATGCCGGAGGTCAGCAGATTGGTGTAGTAGCCGAGCCGGCGCGCTTCTTCCACGAGCATTTCGAGATCGGCGCGCTGCAGCGGCTCGCCGCCGGAAAAGCCGCATTGGACCGCGCCGAGTTCGCGCGCCTCGCGCAGCACGCGCAGCCAGTCGTCGGTCGAAATCTCGGTTTCGTCGCGTGCGAAGTCGACCGGGTTGTAGCAGAACACGCAATGCAGCGGGCAGCGGTAGGTCAGCTCGGCCAGCAGCCACAGCGGCGGACCGACAGTGGTTGGCGTTGCATTGCGGTCGGCGGATTCGATCGTCATGTCAACTCCACCCAGCGCCGTTCGCGGGCGATTTCCAGGAACGCCTTCACGTCCTTGTCGAGGCCGGCCTGATCGAAACGCTGTTCGAGGTCGGCGACGATCGCGCGCACCGGCGTCGCGCCGTTGCAGCGCGCCAGGATCTCGCCGGCGCTGGCGTTGAGCTTGACCATACCTTCCGGATAGAGCAGCACGTGGGCGTTTTGCGCTTCTTCCCATTGCAGCCGGAAGCCGTGGCCGATGCGCGGACTGCTGTCACTCGCAATCGTCATGTCGGCTGTGCCCTGCAGACCATCGGGCAGACACAAAGACAGTCGTCATTCCCGCGCAGGCGGCAATCCAACTTGACCTTGCTTCGTCCGAGAATGGAAAAATGGCCCGGCTTGCGCGGGAATGAAGGCAGTAGCTTGGACAGCACATGGATCATCGTTCGATCTCCTGGGCGCTCACGCCGTAGTGCAGCGCCATGGCGTCGTTCATGTTCCACAGAATGTCGAGCTTGAACTGCAGGATGCGCAATGCGCGTTGCTGTGCCTCGGCGCTGGTGAAATATTCCAGCGTGATCTCGAGCGCCTGGTCGACATCACGCCGCGCCTGCGTCACGCGGTTGCGGAAGTACTGCAGGCCGGCAGCGTCGATCCACGGATAGTGCTCCGGCCACGTGGCCAGGCGCTCCTTGTGGATCTTCGGCGCAAACAATTCAGTCAGCGACGCACAGGCGGCTTCCTGCCACGGCACGCGTCGCGCGAAGTTCACGTAGGCGTCAACCGCAAAACGCACGCCGGGAAGCACGTGACGCAGGTCGAGCAGCTCGTCCAGCGCCACGCCGACCGCCAGCGCAAGCTGGCGCCAGGCCTCGATGCCGCCCGGATCGTCGCCGTGGCCGTCGTGGTCGAGGATGCGCTGCACCCACTGCCGGCGCCGCTCGCGGTCGTCGCAGTTGGAAACGATGGCCGCATCCTTGATCGGTATCGAGATCTGGTAGTAGTAGCGGTTCGCAACCCAGCCGCGGATCTGTTCGCGCGTCGCCTTGCCGGTATTCAGCATGACGTTGAACGGGTGGTGGATGTGATACGCCTTGCCGCGTTCGCGCAGGCGTGTTTCAAAGTCCCTTGCGTCCCACGGCGCCAGCGGCATCGGCTCGGCTGCAGTCACAGCTCGATCTCCATGCCGTCGAACGCGAGTTCCACGCCGGCCTCGCGCAGGCGCACGTGTTCCGGGCCGTCTTCATCGAGCACCGGGTTGGTGTTGTTGATATGGATCAGGATGCGGCGCGTCTGCGCCGGCAGGCGGCCAAGCCATTCGAGCATGCCGCCGTCGCCGTCCTGCGGCAGGTGTCCCATGTCGCGCGCACGCTTGCGCGATACGCCGAGCGCAACCAGTTCGTCGTCGCGCCAGCAGGTGCCGTCGACCAGCACCACGTCGGCAAGCTGCATCGCCGACCAGACCGGCGGTTCCATCTCGCCGAGTCCCGGCGCATAGAACAGGCGCTTGCCGCTGGCGACGGACTCGACCACGAGGCCGATGTTGTCGCCCGGTACCGGACGGTCGCGATGCGGCGAGTAGGGCGGGGCGTTGCTGCGCAGCGGCAGCGCGGTCAGGCGCACGCCGGCAACCCCATCGATCTCGAATCCGGATCCATCCAGCGGAATGGTGTGGCGCGCCGTGCCGCAGTAGTGACCGAGCAGATTCAGCAGCGGATAGCCGTGGCGCAGGTCCTCGTGCACCGGATCGGTGCACCAGATCGGCAGCGGGCGGGTGTGTTCACGCAGCATGCAAAGGCCGGTCGTGTGGTCGATCTGTGCGTCGATCAGCAACACGGCGGCAATGGCGGTATCGCGTAACGTGCGCGCCGGGTGCGCGGCCGCGAACGAGCGCAATTGCGTCAGGATGTCTGGCGACGCATTGCACAGCAGCCAGCCGTCGCCGTCGCCCGTCAGGGCAATCGACGACTGCGTTCGCGCGCGGGCTCGCAAGGTGCCGCGCCGCAGGCCATCGCAGAGCCGGCAGTTGCAGTTCCATTGGGGAAAGCCGCCGCCGGCGGCCGAACCGAGCACGTGTACGCGCATTGATGCTGGCCAAAGGCGTGCCGCGCTGCGCGCAGTCCGGCGTCAAGTCGTGCCGGATGGATGAATCGACACCCCTCGGAAAGGCGCGTCGAGCGCGGAGAGCGCCAACGCGGATCGCTGCTCCGCGTTGACGCCAGGCGTACCAAAGCGACCTTCAACGCGTGGCGATGTACATCGTGATTTCAAAGCCGTAACGCATGTCGCTGGCTTGCGGTGTTTCCCATTTCATGGCATGGCTCCGAGGAATGCTGACATTGAGGCGGGTGGAAGGAAGCAGACTCGCCTTCCCGCCACGACCGAGTGTCCGCTTGCCGGCCACGCGGCGAATCGCCAGATTCCTGATTCGGGCCTCATGATTTTCGCTAGATTGGTGCGGCGGCGTCCATGCAATCCGTCGGGACGCCGCCCAACGCGGCGGTGGCGCGATCAGACCGCCGTGCCGCAGGCGTGTGCCGATGCCCAGGCCCACTGGAAGTTGTAGCCGCCGAGCCAGCCGGTCACATCGACGACTTCGCCGATGAAGTACAGGCCCGGCACGCGCTTGGATTGCATCGTGGTCGAGGAAAGCTCGTCGGTGTCGACACCACCGAGCGTGACTTCGGCGGTGCGGTAGCCTTCGCTGCCGCTGGCAATCAATGGCCAGTCGCTCAGTTGCGCGGCGATCTCGCGCAACTCCGCTTCGCGATACTGGCGCATCGGCCTGCTTTGCAGCCAGTGTTCGCACAGTCGCTGCGCAAAACGCTTCGGCATGCGCTCGCCGAGCACGGTCTTGAGTTCCGCGTCGGCTCGCTCGGACTTCTGCACAAGCAGCCATTCGAGCATATCGATGTCCGGCAACAGATCCAGGCGCAGGTCGTTGCCGGCAGCCCAGTACGAGGAAATCTGCAGGATCGCCGGCCCGCTGATGCCGCGATGCGTGATCAGCATGAAGTTGCGGAAGCTCACGCCGTTGCAGCGCGCCTCGACCGGCAGCGCGACGCCGGCCAGGTCGGCAAGGCGCTCCTGATGCGTACCGCTCAGGGTCAGCGGCACGAGCCCGGCGCGCGTCGGCAGCACGCGGTGGCCGAACTGGCGCGCGAGTTCGTAGCCGAAGGCGCTGGCGCCCATGCTCGGGATCGACAGGCCGCCACTGGCAACGACCAGCGCCGGCGCACGGAATGGACCGAGTGCTGTTTCGAGATGGAACGCAGTGTCCTCGTGGCGGACCCGGTTCACCACGCAACTCGTTTCGATGTGCACGCCGGCCGCTGCGCATTCGTCGAGCAGCATGCGCACGATCTGCTTCGACGAATCGTCGCAGAACAGCTGGCCGAGTTGCTTCTCATGCCAGGCGATGCGATGCGCATCCACCAGTGCGATGAAATCGGCGGGCTTGTAGCGCGCCAGTGCCGATTTGCAGAAGTGCGGGTTGGCCGAAATGAAATTCGCCGGCGTGGTACCGCTATTGGTGAAGTTGCAGCGGCCGCCGCCGGACATCAGGATCTTCTTGCCGACGCGGTTGGCATGTTCGATCACGAGTACGCGCCGGCCGCGCCGGCCGGCCGCGATCGCGCACATCAGTCCGGCGGCACCGCCGCCGACGATCAGGGCATCGAATGCGTCGACCACGGGTTTACCGCGTCGGCTGTGATGGTGCCATGCGCACGGCCGGGTCGATCGTGACCGCGACATCGACGCCGAATACCTGTACCTGCCGATCCTGGATCATGCATTGCAACCGCATCGTGCGGCCGGCCAGTGCGGCGAGTTCCGCTACTGCGGCAGCCGGAATATCGATCACAGTGAGGTTCTTTGCGCGCGCGAACAGTGCCTTGTTCTTGTCCCACCAGATGTCGGCACCGCGTCCATTGTAGGTGATCACGATCACCTGCCGTGATCGTCCGCAGGCCTTGCGTATGCGCGACTCGTCCGGCTGGCCGAGTTCGATCCATTCGAGGATCTCGCCGGTCAGGTCCTTGCGCCACAGGTCCGGTTCGTCGTCGCTGCTGATGCCCTTGCCGAACGTAAGGCGCTCGTCGGCGAACAACGCGAACGCCAGCAGGCGCACCATCAACCGCTCTTCGGTCTCGGACGGATGGCGCGCCACGGTCAGCACATGGGTCGCGTAGTAGTGGCGATCCATGTCGCTGATCGCCAGTTCGGCCTTGTAGGTGGTCGAGTTGAGCGCCATGAGCTGCCGACGGAGAAGCGAATCGGCAATTGTAGGCGTTTCATCGGGGCGACGGGCGCGCCACGGAAGGGGCGATCCCGACGTTGGCGCCGGCAGCGCCATTGGGGATCGGCGTCGGAACCGGATGTTTTCCACGTCTCGCGCGGTAATCGCGCCGTGAAAAAACTGAATCCATAGACAAGGGACAGAAAAAAACAGGGAGGGTTCTCGCCCAACCGGGAGTTGCCATGAAAGCGGTCTATGTTCGATTCCTCTACGCTGCCGCGCTGCTGCTGGCAACGGTGAGGGCCGCGGATGCCGCCAAGCCGGCCGACGTGTATGCCGACGTCGTCATCACCTACGCCGGACAGACGTTCGGATTCGGTGGGCCGCTGCGCTACTTCGAGATTGCCGATTCCGGCGGCCGCATCGGCATCGACTTGACGAATCTGGAAACACCAGGCTACTCGCCGCGGCCGGTCATCGACCCCGCCGCGCTGCAGACATCCGGCAACCGCTGGCAGCTGGTGGCCTACATCGGACACGCGACGGAGATCATCACCGGCACCTGCGCCGTCGAGTCGTTCGCCACGCTGCAGCAAAATGTCCGCCTGCAGCGCATCTACCTGAACTGCGTCGACCTCGACGTCTGACAGGCGTAATGCCTTTTGACGCTGGTCTTTGGTCGGGCCGCCGGCGCGCATTGCTGCCGCCGGATTCGGTGCGGATCGCATATTCAGTAAAATGGTCGCCGCTTCCGGCGCCGTCGGATATCGCCGATGTCAGCCGCCAGCCCCGAATGACGTAACCCTCAAAGCCACCGGCAGTTGCCGGGATTCGAGGTGGACATCATGTCAGCGTTGCCGAAGATTTGGGTCGTGCTCGCGGCCGCCTGCCTGCTCCTCGCGGCAGCGTCGCTGCGCGCGCAGCAGACGTATGTCTGGACTGGCGCCACGTCCGGCGACTGGAATACCGCCACGAACTGGAACCCGAACGGCGTGCCCGGCGGATCGGCTGTCCAGGGCGGCAATCCGGAAGACGTCGCCGAGTTCGATGCGTCGGCGCGCACCGCGGTGTCGATCTCGGCGAGCGTGGAACTCGGCGCTATTTCGTTCGCTTACGGACCGCCGTACAGCTTCCAGTTGAATGGCTGGCTGCAGCTTCGCCACGGCATCCTGAATCTGTCGACGACGACGCAGAACACCTTCACGACCAGCCCCGGCACGCTCTCGTTCGAACAGGACGGCGATGCGGCCAACAGCCTGATCACCAACAACAACGGGAATCTGGCCTTCTATGGAACCAGTTCCGCTGGCAGCGCGCAGATCACCAACAATGCCGGCGCGACGATCTATTTCTCCAATTCCTCGAGCGGTGCCGGCGCCGTGGTCTACAACGGCGGCACGATCGACTATTCGTACATGACGGCGCCGTCGTCGCTCGGTGCCGTGGCCGGCGGTGTCGACACGCAACTGCTGCTCGGCAGCCAGACGCTTTCTATCGGTGCGCTGAACTACACGCAGACGATTGATGGCAGCATTCTCGACGGCGGCTTCGACGGCGGCAGCGGCGGTGCGTTGACCAAGGTCGGCAGCGGAATCCTGCAGCTCACCGGCACCAATGGCTATACCGGCAAGACGACCGTCGCCCAGGGGCTGCTCGAGGTCGACAGCGCCGTCGCCAGTCCCGAGGTGCTGGTGGAGACCGGCGCGTCGGTGGCGGGCACCGGTCCGATCAATGGCAGTCTCGCTGCCCAGGCGGGCTCGACGATCTTTCCCGGCAATGTCTACAACCCGAGCAGCTCGCCGCCGAACACGCCACTCACGGTCGGCAAGCTGTTCTGTGCGCCCAGCCCCACCGTCTTCACGCGCATCGGCAACGTCGGCAGCGCGACACATGGCAACTATCTCGTCTTGAACTCATCCTTGCAGCAAGGATTTTGTCCACATCTGCACTTTTCGTTGGCGAGCGCCGGCGTGCCGCTGTCGGTCGGTTCCTACTACCTGCTGATACTGATCCAGGGCTCGACCGATTACTCCGCGGCAAACATCGATTTCGACTTCAATTACTTTGCGGGCTACACCCAGGCGACCGGCGCGATCACGATCGCGAGCCTGAGCTCGGTCACGGCGATCTACCTGCACCTCACCGACCCCGGCGACCGGATCTTCAAGAGCGACTTCGATTGACCCGACGTGCGCGGCCGAAGTCGGTTCGTGTGGTTCGGTTACTGCACGCGCTTGGCATCGATGCGCGTGCGGACGTTGCGCAGGTTCATGTTCAGATGCAGCCCCTCGCCCTGGCGCGTGAATCCGACCGGCAGCAGCGCGCGCCGTGCGCCGACGCTCATCGATACGGCCACGCATGACTCGCCCTCGGAAATGCCCTGGACGCGGGCCTTGGTGAACGCGCCGCGCAGTGCGCACGCCTCGAGCGACAGCCAGTCGTGCGGATCGAACGCGGCTGCGGCCGGCTCGGCAGTCTGATGCAGCTGGTAGTACGGCACCAGCGAGCCACTGCCGTCGTATTCGACGCGCGCCTCCATTGCCCAGGCCTGGTCGAATGATGATTCCGGATCGGTCTGCACATGCACGTGCCATAGCGACCAGTTCTTCTGCGGCGTCGCCTCGATGACGATGGCAACGCGCGGAATCGCAGGCTCGCCGTCGTGCGGCGCCTTGTCGACCTGTACACGGTTGTCGAAGCGGCCGCGCAGCAAGGTTTCCGCGTGCGCCAGGACGGCGCGCGAATCGACTTTTGGCTGCGCCGCATGACTCATCGTGAGGCACAGCAGGGTTGAAGCGATCAGCCAGCTCGATTTCATGGCAGTCTCCACGCCGAGTTGCAAGCGATTTCAAGGCTGGTCCGGACACGCAACACCGTCCATATCTTCGACGCCGTCTCGATCGCGAGATACCAAAAAGGAAGTTGAGCATCGAGAGCGGCGCTGCGCGGAGCCGACCTCTCCCTTGACGGGGAGGGAACGTTCGTCCTTTTGGGTTCCCTGCCTTGCCCGCATCGCTGACATCACCCGCCCTTAACGCCCAGTCGACAATAACGCTATATATTTGCCGGGACTGAATCGCCGTGACCGATAGGGGGTAGGGCGCGATGAAATGGCTGGTCGCATTGATCATTCCCGTGGCGTGTGTCTGTTCTGGAAACGCCGCCGCTTATTCGGGTGCTGACTTGGAGGTCGCACTGCGCAACCAGGAAAACCTGCGCGCAGGAGTGAAGCTGTCAGAGGACGATCTCTATCTGGTCGGCTACGCCAAGGGATTTGTCCGGGCCACGAGCGAGGCGCTTGGTGCCGGCGCGATCTGCCTGCCGGAGGACGCGACCTCGGTCCAGGCGGAGGCGCTGGTCCTGAAGTACCTGCGCGGCAATCCCGAGCTGTGGCAGAAGAACGCGGTCGATCTCGTCGCCGTGGCGTTGAAGACGACGTTTCCGTGCGAAAAGAAGTGACCGGCTCGCGACGCAAACCCAGCAACGTTAGACTTTGGCTGGACATCTGCACGCTGCGCTAAACGCCTGCGTGTATGATCTGCGCCCCATTTTCAGGATTGATTCGGACCATGACTCTTTCGCTTCACGATGCCAGCGTTCCGGTGTTCACGCAAATGCTCGGCGGACTCGACGATGTTCTCGCCAAGGCACAGGCGCATGCCGTGGCAAAAAAGATCGAGCCCGCCGCGCTGACTCAGGCGCGCCTGTATCCGGACATGTTTCCGCTCAACCGGCAGGTGCAGATCGCCTGCGATTTCGCGCGCAGCATCTGCGCGCGCCTCGCCGGCGCCGAAGTACTTGCCTACGATGACAAGGAACAGACTTTCGACGAGTTGCGCGCCCTGATCACGAAAACGCTCGCATTCATCGCCGCCTTCGACGCATCGCGTTTCGACGACAGCGCCGAGCGCGAAATCGTGCTGCGTGCCGGCACGCCGAAGGAAAAGCGCCTGACCGGCACGAAGTACCTGCTGGGCTACGGCCTGCCGCAGTTCTTCTTCCACGTGACGACCGCGTACGCACTGCTGCGCCACAGCGGCATCGAGATTGGCAAACGCGATTACATGGGCGCGTATTGACCCGCGAATGAACTCGTAGACGTCGCGATTTGAATCTGCAGCACGTGTGATGCTTTCGCACGACGTGCCGCCCCCTCGTACTCGCCACATCCCTGTGGCTCGCCCTTCGGGCAGCTCCGCTGCAAACATCGGCAGTCCTGCCGACGTTCCCCGCACGCGGGGGAACGATCGCAGACTGCGCCCTCGCGCTTTTCCTTCCCCTGCGAAGCGGGGGAAGGTGCCCGAAGGGCGGAAGGGGGCGCTCCTCACCGGGGTACATTTATTCCGGACAGCAGTTAGCCTGCGTCGGGACGACAGGTCATTTCAAACGGCCCTAACGCGCCATGTCGAATAGCAGAAACTCAGTCGCTTCGAGCGCCTCGATTTGCAACTCGGCCGTGTCATCGATCGCCGCACCGTCGCCTTGCTCGAGCGCCTCGCCGTTCACTTCGATGCTGCCGCGCGCGACCTGCAGCCAGCCGATGCGGCCCGCTGCGAAACGATGCGACAGCTTCGCATTCGCCGCGAGACGCGATGCGTACAGGTCGACATCCTGGTGGATCAGCACCGACGTATCGCGCCCATCGGCTGACGCGACCAGCAACAGCCGGCCGTCGAGTTTGTCGGAAAAATTTCTCTGCTCGTAGCCGGGCTTCAGGCCCGCCTTGTCCGGCAGGATCCAGATCTGCAGGAAGTGCACGCCGGCGCTGCTTGAATTGTTGAACTCGGAGTGCGCGATGCCGGTGCCGGCGGTCATGCGCTGCATCTCGCCCGGCACGATGACGGCGCCGGTGCCGATGCTGTCCTTGTGAGCCAGCGCGCCGTCGAGCACCCACGACAGAATTTCCATGTTCTGGTGACTGTGCTGGCCGAAGCCCTTGCCCGGTTCGACGCGATCTTCATTGATCACGCGCAACGGACCGAAGCCCATGAACTTGTCGTCGTGGTAATTGCCGAACGAAAACGTGTGCCGGCTTTTCAGCCAGCCGAAGTCGGCGAGACCACGCTCGGACGAGCGGCGAATCCTGATCATGCGAGTCTCCCTGGCTGATTTCGGCATTGTCCGGCAGGCGCCGGGTTGAAGTCGAATTGCGAACCGTCGCACCACGCAAGCACACGGCGTACTCCACGCGTCATCGTGATGACTGCACCGCCATGGCATCGTTCACGCTGCGGTAGTGGCCGCACGCGCCGACCGGTCGCCGTTCAGCAATCAAAGTGGATACTTTTCCTGTGCGTGCCGTCGCCGTGACGGCGCAGGCGCGCATCGAGCCTTGTCGGCGCGTCGTGCAGGCATGCCCTGCCACGTCGCGCAGTTTGCGTTGGGGCGCCAACCGTTTGTAACCGGAGACAAATCTCATGACACATCGAATGACAGCCTTGGCTGCTGCACTGGTAGTGCTTTTCTCGGGCAGCGTCTCCATTGCGCGCGCCCAGGACCACGGTCGCGGCGATGCCGTCACCTGCGAGAGCCGCGACATGGGCAGGTCGCGCTGCGCCGTTCCCTGGAGCGATGCGCGCCTGGTCGACCAGATCTCCGACACGCGCTGCGTGCGCGACCAGAATTGGGGCATCGATCGTCGCGGCCTGTGGGTCGATCGCGGCTGCGCCGGGCGCTTTGTCGCCGCGGGCGGACGGGACCACGGTGACGATCACGGCGATCGCGACCATGGCGGCTGGCGTCCCGAGCCGGGTTGGGACTCGCGCTTCAGCGTCGCGTGCGAAAGCAGGGACTTCCAGTACCACTTTTGCGCCGTCGATCTTGGCGGAGCCGGACGCGTATCGGTCGCCAGGCAGATTTCCGGCAGCGCGTGCATCGAAGGGCGCACCTGGGGTTCGAACCGCGCCGGTGTGTGGGTCAACCAGGGCTGCGCGGCTGAATTCAGCGTCGATCGCCGCTGGCGCTGAGCCAACAACGCGATCGTTCGCGATCGCATTGTCCGGAGATTGAAAAACGATACCCGCCGCAATGGCGGGTATCTTCGTTTTGCGCCCACGCGTGTTGCGCTCGCCAGCCGCGATCCGACGGCGGCAACCGCCGCCAGCAGGCATATTCGCCACCGCCCCAATTGCCGTATGATCAGCTCGTGCCGGCTCACAGCCATCCGCTGTATGCGCCGCACGGCGGATCAGGAGAGGGGGCCGCGTGACAGAAACGACCGCAACGGATGCGTCGGAAACCGCGCCATCGGCCGATGTGCCCGCCCCATCAGCCGACGCACCCGCGCCACCGCCGCCGGCGAGCGAGGCCGCGCCGGATCCGGTGCCGCCGCCAGCCGAACACCCCTTCGAATTCCGCGGCAACGAGCGCGAATACTTCCGCATCTGGATCGTCAACCTCGCGCTGACGATCGTCACGTTCGGCATCTGGTCGGCCTGGGCCAAGGTGCGCACCGAGCGCTACTTCTACGCCAACACGCGCGTCGCGGCGACGCCGTTCGAGTACCTCGCGCGGCCGCTGCCGATCCTCAAGGGCCGCCTGATCGCGTTCACGCTGCTGACCTCGTACATCCTGGCAAGCCGGTTCTCGATCAAGCTGCAGCTCGCGCTGCTGGTGATGATCGGACTGCTGAGCCCGTGGCTGATCGTACGCACTCTGATGTTCCGCGCGCGCTACTCCTCATGGCGCGGCCTCAACTTCCGCTTCGTGCCGGACTACGGCGGCGCGTACAAGTACTTCCTGCTGATCTATCTATTGTTCCCGCTGACGCTTGGTTTCATCTTTCCGTACGTCAAGTGGCGGCAGAAGAAGTTCCTGATCGAGCATCACCGCTTCGGCCGCCGCGATTTCGACTTCAGCGCGACCGCGAGCGAGTTCTACGTAATCTACTTCATCGCGATCGGCATGGTGATCGCACTCTGGATAGCGTTCGCGGCAATACTCCCCATGATTACCAGCGGCATACAGCATGGCTCGGGCATGACCGGGCTCTACGCGATGCTCGCCGTGGCCTACGCCGGCTACTTCGTGATCTTCGTCTACCTCGCGTCGCGCGTGCTGAACCTCAGCTACAACCACACCGCGATGTCGGGATTCGCCCTGCGCTCGACCGTGCGTGCACGCGACCTGATGCGCCTGTACTTCTTCAACACGCTCGGCATCCTGCTCAGCCTCGGCATGCTGATCCCGTGGGCAATGATCCGCATGGCGCGCTACCGTGCGTCGCGGCTCGTGCTGCTCGCCAGCGACGACCTCGATACGCTCGAAGCCGAAGCGCAGGGCGAAGTCAGCGCGGTCGGCGCAGAGATCGACCACGCGTTCGACATGGACATCGGCCTGTGAGCGCGGTCGCCGCCACGTTCTTCGACGGCCGCTCGAGCCGCGCGCAAGCCGTGCAGCTCAGCGTCGCCGGTGACTTCGTGCTGACCATTCGCGCTGCCGACTGGGAGCGCAGCGAATCGCTGGCCAGCGTGCGCGTCACGCCGCGCGTCGCCGGCATCCATCGCACGCTGGTGCTGCCGGATGGCAGCCAGCTGCAGGTCGAAGACAACGATGCCGTCGATGCCTGGTTCCCGGACCACAACCGCGGTGCCGCATGGGTCGACCGTCTCGAACGCCACTCGCTCGCGGTCGCCGCATCGCTGCTGGTCACGGTACTCGGCATCGTCGGCGTGATCTTCTACGGCATACCGTATGCAGCCGAGAAGATCGCAACGCATATTCCCGACTCCGTCGCGCGCGAGATGGGCCAGCAGACCGTCACGCTGCTTGGCCGCTTCGGCTTCGACAAGTCGGAACTGCCGAAAAAGCGTCGCGACGAACTGCAGGCCGTATTCAAAAAATACGTCGCCGACTTGCCCGATCCGGCGCACTACGAACTGCATTTCCTCGACGCGAAGATGCCGAACGCGTTCGCGCTGCCGGGCGGCATCATCGTCGTGACCGATGAAATGGTGCGGCTCGTCGCCACAGCACCCGCTAACAAGAGCAACGCCGCCGTGACGAACGATGCAGACGGCGGCGTCACGGTCCACTTCAAGACGCAGGATGCAGCGACAAAAGGCTCCGGCAACGCCGAAGACGAAAACGATAGCGAGGACGATGAGGACGGTGACGACGCCGACGATGCCGGTAATGTCGTCGACCACGCCAAGGCCGATGGCAAAGACGACGCAGCCACCGTTGACGGCAAGATCACGAAAGACGAAAGCCAAGGGTCAGACGTGGTGACGGACCAGGCCGCCAACGAACGCTTCCTTGCCGTCATCGCGCACGAAGTGGGCCACGAGGAACACCGCCACGTGCTGCGCTCGGTACTGCAGAATTCCGCCGTCGTGCTGGCCAGCGCCTACTTCACCGGCGACGTCAGCTCGGCCAGCGCGCTGGTTGTTTCGGTGCCGACGTTCCTGCTCAACAACCACTACTCGCGCGCGTTCGAAGAAGACGCCGACACCTACGCCTTCGCCAGCCTCGCCGCGCACCACATCTCACCGGGTCGCTTCGCCGAAGTGCTCGAGCTGATGCAGAAGGCCGATCCGCATGTCCGCCGCGAGGCGGGATATCTCTCGACACATCCCTTGTCGGTCGACCGGATCATGAGCGCACGCGCGGCCGCAGCGAGGTTTGGATCAAATGAAACGCGTTAGCCCGAAAGCAAGACGAACCGGATGGATCGCCGCGGCTGCGCTTGTCGCGCTGCTGGCCGCCACAAGCGTCGGCGCACAGACATTCTACAAATCCACAAATCCCGACGGCAGCGTCGTTTACAGCGACAAGCCGCCTGTCAACGGCAAGGTCGACAAGATCCTCGAATTTCCGGACTTGCCGAGCAGCCCGGTGCCGCCACTCGCAACGCCGCGTCTCGGCGCTGCCCAGGTCTCGGTTACATCTTCGCGACCGGCGGTGCTGATGATGCACACGCCCAATGGCGTGCGCGTTGTCGACGCGATCGACCAGCGCGCCGGCGATCCGCCGCGGCTGTCGAGTCGGGTGGACAGTGCGCCGGCAGCAGCCGAGCCCGCCATTCCACCACCACCGCCCGCGACGCTGTACTCGGCCATGTGGTGCGGCTATTGCCGGCGCGCCAAGGCTTACCTCGCCGACCACGGCATCGCCTACCTCAACGTCGACATCGACACAGACGACGGCCGCGCCGCATTCGCAAACGTCGGCAGCGGTGGCATACCGTTGCTGATGTCCGGGAAGAAGCGCGTCAGAGGCTTCAAGGCGGAGGGGTACGATTCTTTTTTTGCGAGGCGGTAGCAAAGGGGTTCTGGTACTTCGGGAAGGCAGAAGCAGATAGCAGGAAGAATCCTCAAGTTGAAAAAGTGTACTCCGCCCTTGTTTCGATAGCGCTGATCGCAGCCGATCGCGAAAGGTTCGGTCGAACATGCCGAGCACCAACCCTGCGGCAATTCTGACGTTTAGCTGACAACAGCGATCACGCGGGAGTAGAGTCATCTGCGAAGGAGTTTGCAACGCTGGGTGAGAAGTGCATTGCCCGGTTTGCCCCGCCTTTTACGTGTTGTTTGGGAACCAGGCGCTAATGGGGGGCAAGTACCGTGAACACCGCGAACGATCATCTCCGGCAGTCTCGTATTCATCCGCTGTTCCTCGCTTTGGGTTTCGCGTGCGGTCTTGCCGCCCTGGATCAGATCGGCCGGGCCGCCACCACCGTATGCGTGCACGATGCGGGCGAACTGCAGACGGCCTTGACGGCTGCACAGGGCAGTACCAGCGAAACGTTCATCGATGTTGCGCAGGGAACCTACTCGCCAGACGCCACGTTGACGTTCTACTCCCTGTCGACCAACCAAGGGCAGCTCGATGTGAGCGGCGGCTACGACAGCAGCTGCACAACAACGACGCAAAATCCCGCGCTGACGCTGCTGGATGGCGGCGGATTGGTACCGGTTTTGAATCTCGAAAGCTGGAACGGCATTTCCGTGCGCTATCTGACTGTCCAGAACGGACATGCAGCCGCTAGCGGAGGAAGCGGCGGATTAACGGTGGAAAGCATCACCGGCGGCGTTATCGTGCATTACAACATCATCCGCAACAACTACAAGGCTGATTATTACGGCGGTATCTTTGCCTCGATAGCTCCCGACGATTTCAGCACGGCCTCGACCGCCAACATCGATGTCTCGGGCAATCTGATCGTCGACAACACCGCCGGCACGGATCACGGGGGCGGTATCGTGAGCAACGATGGAACCGGGAAGTTATTCATGAACAACAACACTGTTTCCGGCAATATCGTCGTCGCCAATGGCGTAGGCCTCACCGGCGGAGTGTTCGCCGCCGCCCTTACCAGCTATATCAGCAACAATATCCTGTATGGCGACAGCGCCAATACGTGTGATCTGAAAATAACCGGCACGACGGTACTCGACAGCAACGATATTCAGAATCAATGCGGCTCCGCGGATCCCAGCAGCAGCGGAAACGTCAACTTCGATCCGCAATTTGTCAGCGCCACTGACTTCCATGTGCTCGCGACATCGGTGCATACGCTTGGCCAGGGGACGCTGACGCCACCGGGCGGCGTTGCGCTCGCAACCATCGACCTCGAAGGTCATCCGCGAACCGCCAATGGCATGGTGGACATGGGCGCTTACGAACGCGACTATATTTTCAATGACGGGTTTGACGATTGAGGCCGGATGCGAAGTGCACAGCCCGGGCCCACGCACTACCTCGTCGGCCTGCCACTCCTGCAGTTGCGCAGGGTGTGCTGAGTCGCACTGCGACGAACCGCACCAATCGCGATCGATGCGGTTCGCTGACGCTCACCGCTTCCTGCGGCCCTCGCCACTTCTGATCAACAGCGGCAGCGGCTGGCACCCGACGGCGCAGAGGACTAACGTGGGATTTGCAGCGCTCCTCTGACGGAATCGGCAGCACAGCGCGCCCAGAGGACTGACATGAGCGCAGCAAAAAAATCCAGCGGCGACGCCGCCGTCCAAATCGCGCTGCGTGAGCGCTTTCCCAAGCCGCGTGCGTCGGCCGCCGCCTATCAGTTCTTTGTCATCCTTGCGAGCAATGCGTATCTGCTTTATCTCGTCGTGGCGGGACGGGTGTTTCCGGTATCGCTGGTCGCGTCCAACGTCTGCGAGTTGATCCTGCTCAGCGTGATTGCGCACCTCCCGCAGATTCCGATTCCCAGGAGCGCGCGTCTGCCCGACACGGATCAGGGCGGAATCCTGCGCAGGATTCTCGTGCTGGGATTCGCATTGCTGTGGCTCAGCGGCGTCTACAGCATCGGCTTGATGGTCGATGCAAAGCACCTGAATGTCCTCGCGCAGTTCCCCGGCATTTTTGCCAAATTCGAATCGCTCAACATCGTCACACCGCTGCTGATGAGTGGCAGCCTGGCGTTGGTCGGCGTGATCGGCGACTGGTCCACCTGGCATCGCCGCGGCGGCTTGTACGTTTCCGAAATGGCGATGTCCGCGGCGCCGAAGATCCTGACGCTGGTGTTGGCGCCGATCGTGTCCGCGATCTGCGGGTTTGCGTTTATACGCCAGAGCCCGGAATTCGCGGTGATTGCCTGGAGTGGCGCTTATCTGGCCGTCAAGGCGCTATCGGAGTTGGGCATGTTCGCCTGGCAGTGTTCCGGCATGCCGGAATCGGCAACACAAGGACCCTCGACCGCCGAAGCAGCGGTCGGAGCCTGAGGCTGAGCTTTCAGCCTTCATTTTCCCATGCCGGATCGCCGACCGCACATCGCGGGATTCAAGCAATCTCCGGGCGTCGGTCACCGCTGATCGCGGGACGTTCGGCCGAGGGACAAAACCCTGGTCGGTAGCAACGCGCACCTCATCCATCGCAAGAAAACCCAGGACTGCCTGAACGCGTGGGCTCGGCCGATCCACGAAAAACATGCACAACTGAAGGTAAAAGCTCGACCGTTCCATGAAATGGATGCTCCGCCGCAGGGTCAATCCTGCATTGTTGGACAAAATTTGATCATCGCTGCACGGAAATCGATGATCGGGTGCATGGAATCCATGCGCGGATGCATGGCGCCCGTGGACGCGTCCAGGTTCTTGGTGCACGCGAGCATGCCGTGCGTGGAATGCATCAGGACTGCGTTGGTGCGGAGAATCGGGATGCTGGTGCATTGGATCCGCGGTGCGTTATGCAGCAGGTTTTCGTGGCGCTTTTCGAGCGCAGCGCGAGGGCGGAGCAGCTTCAACGGCCTGCGTATTGGCCGCGCGCAGCTGGGAGGGCGCACCGGCCTTGTCAGATGGCGCGGCGCGGCATGCAAAGAAGAGCGAGAACCACGGCCCGAGGTTGAGACCGTGGCGCGTCGCCGACTATCGCTGCCCGCGAAGCGGCGCCATTTGCACCGCGCGCGCGGCGGCGTATGATTCCTGATGGAACGTTTGTGGTGATCGATCGATCGGCGCAGCAACTGCGCCGACTGCAGCGGATCACGAACCGTGATGCACAGGGAGCGGGGGGGGATGGACAATGTTGACTGGGCATTGATGCCATACGCCGCGCTGCCGGTCGCAATGGTCGATTTTCGACGAATCCACAAAGCCAGATTGCAACTTCAGGCTAAATGAACCTGAGCCCTTTTTGCATCTGAAGTCTGAAAGAGCGTTTCCGGTGAAAGGGGCTCCATTGTTATGACTATCGACGCAAATCTGGTAGAAGAAGTAAGAGCCGGAAACGTGGTGCTCTTTTTGGGCGCCGGTGCGTCCTTGGGGGCCAAAGACAGTAAAGGGCACTCGATGCCAAGCACTGACGATCTGAAAAAGAAAATCTGTGGCAATTTCTTGGACGATTCGTACGCGGGGCTTGATTTCGTGCAGACCTGCGACTACGCCACAACGGCGAAGGGCGGGCGCAAGCTTCAGGAATTTATCCACAACGCGCTCTACGGGTTCGAGCCAGCGGAGTTTCATAAGAGGATCCCGACGTTCCACTGGGCTGGAATCGCTACCACGAATTTTGACTTGATCGTCGAGCGCGCCTATAGAGACGTTACGGACAGATTGCAACGCGTCCGCCCTTTGCTCTGCGATACCCCCGACTTCATGGATTCTCTTGAGAAAGGAGACCTCCTTTACCTCAAGCTACACGGCTGTATCACGGCATTTGATCAACTTGCACCGGGGATGGTGTACAGCACTGAACGCATTCTTAGGCACAAAGAGGGGCGCGCGGCACAATTCGCGCAATTTCTGGAGTGGGCAAAGCGTTACACGTTAGTCTTCGCGGGCTACAGTCTTCGTGACTACAACCTCCGACTTCTGATAGACGAGATCGTCAAGGATGGTGACAGTCGCCCGCGCCATTACATCGTAAAGAAAGGTACGCTCGAAATAGAATCGCTCTATTGGAGCGAACGAAGGTTCACACTAATTGATTCGAGCCTTGAGCAATTTCTGGTCAGTTTGGAAGGGTTGATTCCAACTAACGTACGGCGCCTAGGCGTTCTTAGATCACCAACTGCGACTTCACTAACGAGATTCATTGCAAGCCACAGACAGGAAAGTTCGGCTCTTAGGAACTATCTCCAGAGCGGTGCTGAGCATGTCACTACCGAGACGAAGGCTTCCGAAGGTACAGCCAGGAAATTCTTCAGTGGCTTTGATCTAGGGTGGTATCCCATCGAGCATGACATTGATTTCGATCGCCCGACTACAAGAAGCGTCCTCGAAGAGCAGGTCGCTTTGACCGAGACATCGACCGGTCCGCGACTAGTAGTTTTGAAAGCTCACGCCGGTGCAGGAAAAAGCGTCGCGCTGCGACGAATTGCATGGGACGCTGCTAAGAAACTTTCGAAGCTCGTCGTATTTGTTTCAAATACGGGTTACATCAACGTTCAAGCGCTCCTTGAACTTATTTCTCTCACCAACGAGGCCCTGCTTGTTGTTATAGAGGACATAACGCTTGTTGCGGAACGTGTCTATGAGCTCATTGTAGAGGCGAAACGAAAGAAAAGCCCAATCATCGTGATCGGCGGGGCGCGCTTCAACGAGTGGAATGTTTACGCGCAAGTTCTAGAAACTAGCGTTACGGCCGAGTACGAAATGAAATACCTCTCTCCCAGAGAGATCGATGATTTGCTCGTGCAACTTGAGCTAAACGATTGTCTTGATGAACTGAAAGAGCTGGATCCAGAAGGCCGGGTAAAACAGTTTACCGAAGTTTATGGGCGACAGCTTTTGGTAGCTTTGCACGAGGCGACGAGGGGCGCTCATTTTCCAGACATAATTTACGACGAGTTTCAAAAAATCCCAACGCCGGAGGCGCGCATTCTCTATGCGGATATTTGCGCGCTCCATCGGTTCGGCTCCCCGGTACGAGCTGGGCTCATATCGCGTGTTCATGGAATTGATTTTAACGAGTTTGGGCAGCGGTTTCTTAGGCCGTTGGAGCAAGTTGTCTCATTAGTGAAAGATGAGAGAAGCGGGGATTGGATCTATACGGCAAGGCATCCATATATTGCTGAAATGCTTTACCTGCAGGTATTTAAGAGCCAAGCAGAGCGTTTTGATAATCACATAAAGCTGATTAGCAGATTGAACCCAGCTTACTCGTACGATCGCAGAATTATCGGCGAACTATTGCGCGGCAATGCTCTCGCAGAAGCCTTTCCCGATGTGACAAAGGGTTTAGCGATCTTTGAAGTCGCGGTAGGTGCTTTGGGGGACCAGCCTCATATCTACCATCAAAAAGGAATTTATTTGAAGCGCCTTGCGGGAGACGTCGTGGCCCTGCAAGCGGCGGAGAGCGCGCTCTTAAGGGCTCGGGAGCTTGCGCCCGCGGACCGCACCATACGCCATTCCCTCGCGGAACTTGCGCTTGCCAGAGCAAGACATTCGGCGAACTCCATCGAACGAGCGGCGTGGCGAACCGAAGCTATTTCAATAGCACGCTCCTTGCTTGCCACGTCTAACGGTTCCTACGCCTACCACACAATTGCGAAAGCGCAGTTGCAGGCGCTCAGCGATGCCATGGACAAGGATGATGATGATACTTTGACGGCGGATGTGGTGAGCGAGAGTATAAAGGCCGCTGAAGAGGCCGTGCGCGTTGGCTTACAGCGATTTCCGGGGGATGCTCACTTATTATCCGAAGAAGCGGCACTTGCTCAGCTTCTTGAGAACGACGAGCGGGCTGAGAGGGCATTGCGCCGAGCGTTTGACGCAAATAAGCGCAGCCAGTTGATTGCAAAGCGATACGCAGTTGTTCTGCGCGCACGGAACAAGTTGCCTGAGGCAAGAGAAGTGCTGCGCCAAGCACTGGAGCATAACCCTGGTAGTCAGGATCTCAATTTTGATTTTGCCGAGCTTACAAGGCTGATGAACCCCGCTCTTGATAGTTCAGAGCCGGAACAATTGTTGAGCTACTACCTTCGTGCATTTACCAAAGGCGATAAGAATTATAGGGCGCAGTTGCTTTGTGCGCGACAGCTTACACTTGCCGGTCGGGAATCGGAGGCACGCCAGCTGTTCGAGCATTTAAAGAATGCGGCTGTTCCATTCAATATCAAAAGTCAGGTGAAAGAGGTAGTGAGACGTGACAATGGCGACATAAGACGTTTCAATGGAAGCGTTGCTGCGAGACGCGATTCATACGGCTTCATCGTACTAGCAGGCTGTTGAGAAACTCAGTTCTTTGGCAGAATCCATAGCCATCGTCTATAGCGAGGCTGTTCCACGCGATGCGTAGTCCCGACCAGCAACAGCTTGGCATGTTCTCTTACGTATCGGTGGAGTCGCGCGTA